>JAFQPI010000020.1 GCA_017411805.1 Clostridia bacterium | reverse complement strand
CCCCCGCGCGGGGCGCCCGCTTTTCTATAGAGTTTTCGTGCTTTCTGCGGGTGCCTGCAGGTAATTGCACGCTCGTACAGAGTCTTTGCCGATATCCTATAATTTTGTTTTGGCAACGAGGGACCTCCCTCCCGCTCCCGTCTCGCTGCGGCTCGGTCACGCCGCGGATCTGACGGTCCCCCGGACCGTCATTCAATACCGCGTCGCCGCTTCGCTACGTGAACCGGAGGGAGGAGTTAAAGAGTACAGATTCTCTCGTTCAGTATTCTGAACAACAAAATATTCTCATCTAAATTGCAAAAAATACTGCAACACCTATTGACACCGTAACAATGTTATGCTATAATACACGCGTAACAATGTTACGGAGGTCGAGGAATGGAACAAGAGTTGATTTCAAAAAAGGATCTGCTTTTG
This sequence comes from Clostridia bacterium, assembly GCA_017411805.1. Lineage (GTDB taxonomy): Bacteria > Bacillota > Clostridia > Oscillospirales > CAG-272 > CAG-390. The sequence goes on along the minus strand of JAFQPI010000020.1, from coordinate 99,166 downwards.
CGGTATGGAATTTCCTACGGGGCACTCTACCGATGGAAGCGAAAGGGGTTGATCCCCGAGGACTGGTTCATCAAAAAGACAACGGTCACGGGTCAGGAGACCTTTTTCCCCACGAAACTGATCTGCGAGCGCGTTGAGCTTATCAAATCGCAGAAGGATGAGCTTTCGCTTGACGAGCTCGCGCGGAATTTTTCGTCAGAGTCGCAAAAGCGGGCGTTTATGATCGTGGACACGGTCTACGGCGAGAAGATATTTTATTTGAATGAAATAAAATCCGTCATCATCGATGGCGGAGAGGGCAAGAAGCTGGATATTACAGAAGAAATCAAAAATGGGAGGAATTAATTATGGATATGAAGATTTCGGGAAGCGGTGCGGTGCCTGCGGGCGAATATGAGAATATAAAGATCAGCGGCAGCGGTCGGCTTGACGGCAGAGTTCGGTGCGAGAGTATTTACGCTTCGGGATCTGTTAAGGGCGATTCCCTCGAATGCCGCGGGGAAGTCGGTGTATCCGGCAGCGGTAGCTTTTCAGGCGATCTGACGGCGGGAGACGTTTCGGTTTCGGGATCTATCTCCTTCGGCGGTGAGCTGACTGCGGACGGTGTGATCGAATGCTCCGGAAGTATGAAGTGTAAAAAGAATATCAAATGCGATGAGCTTCAAGTTTCGGGCGGCGCATCGGTATCGGGTGACGTCGAAGCTGAAAGGATCAGGGTAAGCGGCGTGCTAAATTGTCCTGGGCTGGTCAATGCCGAGGAGATCACCGTTAAATTCGACCGCGGAATGGATATCGGAAGTGTCGGCGGAAGCAGAATTACGATAGTGAGGGACCGCAGAAGCGGGTCGTTCTTCAGTATCTTTTCGCTTGGCAGACACGCGGGTGCCGTTCGGGTCAGCGGTGCGATCGAGGGCGACGTTATCGAGCTTGAAAACGTACATACGCCTTCCGTGACGGGAAATAACGTCAAGATCGGAGATGGCTGTGAGATCGGGGTCGTGAGATACAGCGGAGAGGTCAAGGTATCGGATAAGGCGACCGTAGGAAGGACGGAGAAGGTTTGAGTTAAGATTCGCCGATGTCGAAGTTTGCGATAAAAAAGTAAGAAAATTTCCGAGCCGCAAGACTCGGAAATTTTCATTAAGTGTATTAATTTGTCTAAACGGGAACTCACCTTACTTTAACTCTACGGGTACCGCTATAAAATCGTCCGGGGTGGCGGCGTAGAGGTAGCCGTCGCGGTAAAAAGCGCGTTTCAGATGATTGCTTCCGGCAAGCGGAACGTCGAGAAGGAGTGAAAGGCTTCCGTCCTTGAACTGCAAAAGAAGGTATCTGTCCTCGGAAAACTCGGGGTAACCGTCGGCGTCGTAGCCATCGGGCTCCTCGCCCTCGTATTGCTTGCGCTCGATGCCGAAGCCGATCAGCCCGAGCGTGCGGTCGATGCAGATACATTCGTCAATACGTATCCAATCCCAATAGCTGCAATCGGCTTTCGGAATGACGAGCGACGCGACGGAGGATTGCCCCGAATCATCTGTCATGAATACCTCGACCACGGTTTCCTTCGGATTTTTGAAGCTTTCGTACTCTGTACGAATCGTGAAGATATATCCGCCGCCGAGGTCAAACGGCACGGATGAGGTCTTTTCACTCGGTTTTGCGGGAAGCACGGTAAAAGTATTTAGATCTACGGAAAGATTTTGTTCGCTTTTACCGTCGCTTGACGAAAGCGACAGATGCGCGTATCCGTTGGCGTACAGCACCGAGGCGAGCGGTAGATCTATCCGGCAGAGATCCTCGGCGGTGGAGAGGATCTCCATGCTTTGCGGGTCGAGGCGGTAAATATTCGCGTTTGTGGCGATTAGAGTTTCTCGGTGCATGCACATGCAGCACGAATAAATCGGCAGCTTGTTGTGGCGCGAGACGAGAGAGGTCTTTGTGACGGCGTAAAGAACTCCGTCACTTTCTGCCAGAAAATTATGCGAGAGGATCTGTCCCTCAAGCGTGTTTGCCGCGACCCTTCCGAATCCGTTTTCTGAATAGGGAATACGCGTGATCACGGTGTATGGCGTGATGATTGTGTTCTCGCCCGACTTTTGCTCGGCTGTGAGGGTGCGCGTAGTGTAGATCGACTCGGCTGTTACGCAGATATCCGAGGATTCGGATAAGAGCGCGCGGATATCTGTAAGTGCGAGATCGTTTTCGTCGAGCATGAGCAGAACGGTGTATTTTGTTGACGTGAGTTTTTCGGGAGCGGAAATATATTTTGCGGGTATCGGCTCAAATTCACCGCCCGTTGCGATCATCGGAACGAAGGTCGAGGGATCGGAAAAGTCGATGTCCTTTGGGCGGTAAGAAGCTGCGAGAATGATTTTGCCGTTGACCTGTGCGCTCGTAAGATAGTCAGCCCTCAGCACGACGGAGGATCTTTCGGTGATGTTTTTCGGATCCGAAACGTCAAGGGCGGTCACTCTGCAATAGTATACGCTTATTTCTTTTTCGTAAGGATATCCCTCGGCGTTTAACACCTCGATCCATTCTTTACTTCGGTAATAGCTTACTACAGAAAGCGTTTTCTGATCGGAAGAAAGGTGGAGCTTGTGAGGGACCCCGGCGTTTGCTTCATAATTGAGAATGTAACGCTTCACTCTCTTTGATGATTCCCCATCGAGCGAATAAATGCTCAGATAGCCTTTTTCGTCGTAATCGTAATAAAGGTAGCCGTCGCCGAGCAGCGCAATGTCGCCTGTGTTGACGGCGGGCGGTATAATATCCTTGCTGAAGCTTTCGGGGTCTTCAAAGGATATGCTGCCCTCTGTGTCGGAGCCCTCGGTCATGGTGTTGCCGTGATCGGGTTTATCGGGAGCGTTTTGCGAAAGGATCATGGAGGAGAGGAGCCTGTCGAGGTTGTTGGCGTATTTCGGTTTTTCAAAGGCGAATTCGTTGAGTTTTTGAATGATCTCGTAATATTCACTATCCTTGTACTCTCTGACGCTCGGCGGGCTTGATCTGAAAGGAATGAAAAGATACGCGAGCAGCGAGAGAAAGACGGCAAGAGCGGCGACCATTGCTATGCGGAATCCGATATTGCGCTTTTTCGGCGCGGCTTCCTCGATGAATTTGTCGTCGATCAGGTTCATGGCTAGAAGCATTTCTTCGTTTTTCATAGATCAATACCCTCCTGTTCGAGATGAGCCTTGAAGGCGATGCGGGTTCGGTGGAGCGTGACTTTTACGCTGTTTTCGTTAAGCGACAGCTCTCGCGCGATCCTTGAGATCGGCGTGAGATACCAATATCTGCGGACGAAAATTATCCTTGCCTTCTTCGGAAGAGAAGATAGGAAGGAATTTATTGCCGCCTTGAGAGCATATTCGTCGCACAAAGACGTCGCGGATGCGGGGTCGGGGATGAATTCGCAGACCTCTTCAAGTATAAGGTCTGCCTCTCCCGATCGCATTTTCGCGTGGTTTTTGATATAGCGGTTGATTGCGAGATTTCGCGTGATTCTGCCGAGAAAGGTCTTGAGCGGATTCGGCTTGTTCGGCGGTATACTGTTCCAGGCGTTGAGATAAGTATCGTTTACGCATTCCTCTGCGTCCTCGCGGGAGGAGAGGATATTATGCGCGATAAGGAAGCAATAGCCGCCGTATTTGATCTCAGTCTCGCGTATCGCCTGCTCGGCTCTGGCAAAATAAAGCTCGATTATTTTTTGGTCATCCATGAGCGCACCTCCTTTTGTTCAACAGTAAACACAGATTTTGCTCCCGAAAGGTTACATAAAAGCATCATTTTTTTCATATTAGCATAAAAGAATTATTTTGTCAAGAAAAATGCCCGATCTTTGCCTAAATTATTGATTTCCTATTGACAAATCGAATAAAAAATGGTATCATAACTATATATCATTCGGCAAAGCCGAAAATCAGAAAGGAAGAATTATTATGAAGAAGATCATCAGCGCACTTCTCTCGCTCACTATGATCCTTGCTCTCGTTGCTGCTATGGGAATTTCGGTTTCCGCTGCTGACGGCGACGTTCTCTACAAGGTCAACTTCAAGGGCGACGATAAGTATTCGTTCAACCTGTTCGCTACTAACGGAAGCGCGGACAATACTTACCTGGAAACCGCGGAGGACGGCTCCTCGGCTACCATTTCCATCTTCGAAAGCGGAAAGAGATACTTCTTTGGTGACGTGATCGACGGTTTCAAGATTGCTGAAGGCAATAAGTATACCGTTGAGCTTCTCGTTGATAACACGATTCCCGGCTACGAAGCTATGCAGAACTTCGGTATGTACATCAACGGCGTAAGCGACATCGTTGACGAAAAGAACTATACTGAAATTCTTGAAGGCAACAGCAAGTATCTTGATACCTTCAACGCTCTCAGAGGCTACTACGGCACTCCCGAGGGTTGGAAGGGTACTCCCAAGAATACTCTCTCCCGCGGCGCGGGAAGCAAGACCGTAGGTCTTTATGCAAGTGACGCAACAAACTACGTTGGCGAGTGCTACACTCCCGATGAAAACGGCTTCTGCAAGGTTTCCATCGAGGTTGATGGATTTACCTACAGAGTGTTCATCAACGGTCAGTTCTTTGACGAAAGCAATATTCCCTTTGCTAACAACTACACTGATCTTGCACTTATTATCTACGTTTACAACGGCGGTTCCGTAATGGTCAAGGATGCTGTTGTTTACGAGGGCAATCTCTACACAGCCGCAGCAGGCTTCACCTATCCCGCACTTCGCGAGGGTGCAGTAGCAGAGGACTGGTCCGATGCAATGATCCTCAACGCAAAGCAGCTCACCATGGATGCTTACGAGAAGGCAGCTGTCGGCTCCAAGCTCGTTGACGTTATCTTCAGCAACGGTATTGATTATGCTCCCAAGATGCTTTATCTTGTAGGTTCCGAGCCCGTTATCACCGTTTCCGGCGGCGGAACTCAGATCGACTTTGATAAGCCTACCAACGAGAGCCTTAAGGACGCAGGTCAGGGTGCTACCTGGTGGGGCGGCGCGATCGGTTCTCTCAAGTACACAGCAGATACCGCTTACACCTTTACTTACAAGGTTAAGTCCAACGAGCTTCGCGGAGGTATCTTCTTTAATATCGACGAGACCAACATGAAGTATAATTTCGCACAGCTTTACAATTTCTACGGAAACTTTAACGGAACCGACGCTACCGATATGGTTATCGCTGCCAGCGGTACCAAGATCAAGGGCGACGCAACCGTAAAGACAACTTCCTACACCAAGTTCGTTGACCTTGATAAGGTAATCGGCTTTGATGCGGATGGATACGCAGATATGGCTGTATCTATTGATGGTTACGACTGGAGCGTATACTACAAGGATATCTCCGGCAAGTGGGTACTCTTTGAGATGTACAAGGGTACTGCTGCAGAGTTTGCAGGTGCTCCTTACGTTGCATGCGGAACTTATATCTACCACGATATGGCAACCTTTGGAATGAAGGACGTTGCTCTTTACAAGGGTACTCTTTCTGACGTTACCGGCGAGGAATTCCCCGTAATTACCGAGCCCGTTACCACCGAGCCCGAAACTACCGAGGAAGTTACCACCAAGGCTCCCGAGGTTACCGATGAGCCCACCGATGCTCCCGAGGTTACCGATGCTCCTACCCAGGCTCCCGAGCCCGAGCAGACTCCCGCTCCCGGCACCCAGGCTCCCACAGAGGAGAAGGGCTGCGGCGGAATGATCGCAGGCTGCGTTGCGATCGTTACGATCCTCGGAACCGCTCTCATCGTCAAGAAGAGAGACTGACGGCTTTCCGATCGAGGAATAATAACTAAATGATCAACTCGGATATTCTGAGGCTTATGCTTTGGAATATCCGAGCTTTTTGAATATTTGGCACAAAAATCATAATAAAATGTTAATTACTATTGACAAATCCTTCAAAAAATGATATGATAATTGTGTATCAATTCGGCAAGGCCGAAAATTTGAAAGGAAAAACACCATGAAAAAGCTTATTGCTATCATTCTCGTGGCAGTAATGATCCTCCCGCTTGCTCCCTCTGTTGCATTCGCGGCACCCGAGGTTGACAACGTGGGAAAGGTTCCTGCAGATTATACTCCCGCAGGCACCGCAATCTCCTCCTGGTCGGAACTCACCGACGCTGCAGGTACATATTATCTGACAGGAAATATCACCGTTGACGCTACCTTCGCTTCTGCGTTCACCGGAACTCTTGACGGTAACGGCTATACCGTAACCACATCTGTTCCCATGTTCGAAGAGGTACAGGGTACTGTCAAGAACCTTACCGTTGCAGGCTCTGTAACCGTAAGCTCCGGATTTGCCGGCGCGGTTGCAAAGATCGTTAAGGGCGGTACTGTTGAAAACGTAAAGAACACCGCTCCCGTTATCGGTGCTGTCGGCGGCTTTGAGTACACTTATCTTACCGACACCACAGCGCTTCCCGCAACAGGCGGTATCTCCGGCGTTGCTACAGGTAATGCAAAGTTCGTAAACTGCGCAAACACCGCTGAAATCAACAGCTGTGCAGCAGGCGGTATCGTTGGCGTAGTTGGCTACGACCAGTCCGCAAGCATTTCCTTCGAGGGATGCACAAACTCCGGTAAGGTACACGATGCAGGTACTCTTATGAAGACCGGTCAGGCTGACGCAGGCGTTCCCAACTGTAAGGGCGAGGACAACGCTCTTGGCGGTATCGCAGGCTTCGGCTATGAATTCGCGGCTCTCTCCTTCAAGGATTGCGCAAACTCCGGCGACGTTGACAGCACCGGCTCGAAGAAGGCACCCACAGGCGGTATCTTCGGTTACTCCGCATGTATCTCCGCTAACTTTGGCAAATACGAATCCACCATTTCCTTTGAGGGATGCTCCAACAGCGCAAATATTACCGGCTCGGGTCAGACCGGCGGTATTGCCGGTTGGGCAGGCTATTCCGTTCTCGTTCTTGCAAACGAGCTTACAAACTCCGGCACTATCCACAGCACAACAAGCTACAGCGGCGGTATCTTCGCCCGTGTAAGTGAGTATGCTCCCACCGAGGCTTATCCCGAAGTAAACACCGTAAAGAACAGCTCCAACACCGGTACAGTTGAGTCCTATACCGGTCAGTCGGGCGGTATCGTAGGCTACGCCGAGATATTCGTATCCGCTTACAACTGCTCCAACAGCGGTAAGGTAGGCAGAACTGCTCTCGGAACCGAAAAGAATCAGAATCTCGCTGCCGGCGGTATCATCGGTAAGGTATCCAATGTTGCCGCTACTCTGACAGGCGTGATCGATAACTGCACCAACACCGGCGAGATCTACGCAAAGAACCAGATGGGCGGTATCATCGGTTGGTACGGCGGCGCAGGCACCAGCACCTCCAACGAGCCCTCTTCTCTCATCATCACAAACTGTGTGAACGAGGGTAAGATTGAGGCTTACGGCAAGGACGCTTACGGCGCAGGTATTGTCGGCCGTGTAGGTAACGATAACACCCCCGCTGAGGCAACCGCAACTCTCACCGTCAAGGACTGCGTAAACAAGGGCACCGTCCTTATAGGTAAGGACCAGGGCGCAGGCATTATTGGATACAACTGTGCACACAACAGCACCATTGAAAACTGTGTGAACTACGGCAAGATCACCGTTATCCCCGACACCGAGTCCGCCACCTTCGCAGGTGCAGCCGGCGGTATCCAGGGCGGCTCCAGAAACGCAGACCACAAAGGTGGTCTTTACACCTTCATCAACTGCAAAAACTACGGTGAGCTCATCGCTAAGGGCGGCAAGGCTGCAGGAGGTATTATAGCTGTTACCAACTCTCCCACCGAGGTTATCAACTGCGAGAACTACGGTAAGGTAACCGGTGCTACCGATGCAGGCGCAGGCGGTATTGTCGGACGCTTCAACTCCAAGTGGTGCGTCACTCAGATCGTTAAGAACTGCTACAATGCAGGTGACGTTTACAATACCAACGGCAGACTCGCTTCCATCGTAGGTTATTCCTATGGTTCGGCAGGCATTGGTGCAAATATTACCAACTGCGTAAACACCGGTAACGTTGAGTCCGCAAACGGTGTTGCTTGCGGTATCATCGGATACTGTAACGCTTCCGATATCATTGTCAAGAATAACGTTATCATGGGTACTCTCAAGGGTAACAAGGCTGCTACCGCTATCGAAAATGGCGCTGAAGTTAAGGAAGGCAACTTCTATTCTTTCACCGCTGAGGGCAAGACATATTACTTCATCGCTGTTGCCAATGGTACCGTTACCATTGAAGGCACTAAGGTTACCGTTCACAATACCAATGGAGATGTAACTACAGACTACGTGCCGACCGTATTCGAGACCATTCCCCAGACACTCGCAGTTGTGTGGGACAACAAGTCTGCTCCCGTAGAAGGTAATATCTCCGGTAACGTATTTGCTGAGGGATATGCTGATTATTTCTATATTGCAGGTGCAAACAATTCTCTGATCGCAGATTCTATCGTTGAGCTTACCGGTACTTTCACCGAGGCACAGCTCGCATCGGGTGAGGTAACCTACCTGCTTAACCAGACTCTCGGCGAGACCGTATTCTATCAGACCATCGGCGAAGACAAGGCTCCTACAAACCGTCCTACTTCCAAGGAAGTACTCTTCGAGAACGGTGTTTACACCAACCCCGTTGATCCCGAGATCACCGAGCCTGCTCCCGAGACCACAGAGCCCGCTCCCGAAACTACCGAGCCCGCTCCCGAGACCACAGAGCCCGCTCCCGAGACTACCGAGCCCGGTTCCTCCACTCCCACGGGTGACTCCGCTCTCATCTTCGTAATGATCGCTCTTATCGCCGTTCTCGGCGTAGCAGTTATTGCTAAGAGACGCGAGAACTGAAAAGCTTTCGGACGGTGAACGAAAATACTTCATTTCTTCACCGTTGATCGGATAGATTAATTACAAATAAACTCGGATATTCTGAGGCTTATGCTTTGGAATATCCGAGATTTTTTATTAATTGAGGTAAAGTTAATGGGAAATGATCAATTACTATTGACAAATCAATAAAAAAATGGTATGATTGTTGTATAATAATTCGGCAATGCCGAAAAAAGAAAGGAAAAACGATGATGAAAAGATTATTCAGTGCACTTCTCACGCTTGCTATGATCCTCGCGCTTGTTGCTGCTATGGGAATTACCGCATCCGCCAAGGATGGCGACGTTCTCTATGAGGTCAATTTCAAGGGCGATGACAAGTATGCTCCCGCAGATTTCTGTATCCTTAAGGGAGACGGAACTCTCGCCACCACCGTTTCGGAAGACGGCAAGTCCGCTACCGTCACTTACGTTGGTACCGCAGCAGGCCGTGCATTCTGGGGCGGCGCGATCAGCGGCCTTACCTACGGCGAAGGTAAGAACTACACCTTCTCGATGAAGATGGCAGTTGCTTACACCGATACCGACGGCAAGCTTGCCTCCGGCAACGCAGGCGTGTTCATCAACATGCCTACCAACACAGAAGCTAAGTATCTCCTTGACCTTGGTTACAAATCTCTTGTAGGCTACTACGGTTGTCCCAACATCCGTCACGTAATGAGCTACGGTGCAGGAGGTAAGGCACTCGGTTCTCTTTACTACGGTGATGTTTACGTTACAGATGCAAAGTATCTCTCCACAGTTGATGCCGAGGGCTTCGTTGACATCGATTTCGTTGTTACCGGCTCGAACGTTAAGGTATTCATCAACAAGGTTTACATCGACGAGTACGATGCATTCAACACCGGACTTCTCGCGGTTGCTCCCAACCTTGGACTCTCCGCATACCTCTATAACCCCAATTCCTCTATCACCATCAAGGATGCCGTTGTATACGAGGGCAATACAGTTACGAACCCCACCTACCCCGACTACTACGTTGAAGGCGCATCCGTAACCGGTTACGATACCGCTAAGGACGGCGATCTCCTCTTTACTGCTGATTTCTCGAGAAAGGATACAGGCTTCTCGCCCCGTTTCGTCGCAGGTAACAGCGCAAAGTTCGCTGTAACCACCGATCCCGCAAACAAGAGCTACGTCAAGTTCGAGCAGGACGGCAGCGATGCCGCAGGCACCTACTACGGTTCTATTATTGAGGGCCTCGAGATCAACCCCACAACCAAATATACCACCGAGTGGAAGGTCAAGACCGGCTCTCAGAACTCCGGCTTCAGCTTTGCGGTTCCCACTCTCCATCCTCTCAACAACTCCTTCAATATCTACGGAAATTTCCAGACCGGTAATTTTGCAACCGAGCACGGTTCCACAAAGATCACCAATGTCAATACTCCCGGTAAGGAGTACGTTGCCGTTTCCGACCTTGCTAACGATGCTGACGGTTATGCTTCCTTCCGCGTTGAGATGCTCGGCTATCAGGCTACCATTTACTACCTCAACACCGAGGGCAAGTGGATATCCTACAACGTTATCGATATGACAAGCACCACCAAGGCTACCGACGGTACTCTTTATCCTCACGAGACCGGCTTCCAGCTCTGCGTAGGCTTCTACCTCCACAACAAGGGCCTTGTTGCTGAGTACAAGGATATCAACGTATACAAGGGTCTCCTTGTGACCGATTTCACTCAGGAAGAGACCACCAAGGAAGAAGAGACCACAAAGCCTGAAGAGACTACCAAGCCCGAGGAGACCACAAAGGCTCCCGAAATCACCGATGCTCCCACAGAGGCTACCGAAGTAACTGATGCACCCGAGCAGTCTACCGCTCCCGCAACAGAAGAAGGCGGATGCGGCGGATTCGTTGCAGGTATCGCAATCATTGCGATCGTCGGCGCGGCTGTCGTTATTCGCAAGAAGGACTGAGTTTTAGCTATCAGCGATCGGTGAACGAAACAGTGCAGAGATAATGCAACATCGCTATACTTAATGATTGTTTGATTCTGCATTGCCAAAACACATTAAAACATAATAAAATTACTCGGAAATCAATGAAGATCGCTTCAAAGATTTCCGAGTTTTTTGTCCGTCAAAGCAAATAATCTTTCATAGCTCCGTGTCTTGCGCTTTTCCGACACATTTCTGTCAGTCACGATTTTGGTTTTCATGATAGAATCATTCTCGGATGGCGCAAATAATAAAAAAGATGGAGGTTTTAATGAAAACGGTATATATTAAGGCGTGCGGTATATGGCTTGAGCCGATCTGGGCTGTCGCGGGAACGCGAGGAAGCTTTGGCTCTTGCGTATTGTGCTTTGATCTTTCGCCCGAATGGGAGGGCTTGCAGAAGAGGGTCACCTTTTTCCCCGCCGACGGAACGGATGCTGTCGAGCTTATCCTGAATGGCGACAAGCTTATTATTCCCGACGAAGTTATGTCAGCCGCGGGAAGCGCGGAATACGTGATCGACGGTATCGGCGCGAGCGGAGAGAGGCTTATCAGTCAGAAGGGCGAGGTAAGGATCGTTGATACAGCCGAGCCGGGCGGAAGAGAGCCTGTAAAGCGAGCGCCCGATCTTTTGCATCAGCTTCGATCGGAGATAGCGGCACTCCGCGCGGAAATCAAGAATTTGAAGGAGGTACGGCATGAGTTCGAGGTTTTTTAAGAATTACGGTGGATACAAAATAACTTATCCCTTTGGCGAGCGCGTGATCTTCGGTAAGCGCGAGCATCATTCGGGCGTTGATCTCGTCGCGGTGACGGATGAGGGAAACGCGGTAACCGATTGGGTCGTTGCATTTGATGCGGGCGAGGTTATAGAGGCGGGATATAATTCGCGCTCGGGATATTTTTGTAAGATAAGGCACGACGAGACCGCCGTGAGCCTCTATTGCCATTTCAAAAAGGATACGCTCAAGGTGAAAAAGGGCGATCGGGTAGAGAAGGGCGAAGTTCTCGGATATATGGGCAGTACGGGCAGGAGCACAGGCGCGCATCTGCATCTCGGCATCGCTATTTTCGGCGAATACGTCGATCCCGAAAAGTATTTTTCAAAGGAATTAAGTGAGGTGAATAGATTGATTTTGACACACGAGAGAAAGGTTTTGCGCCGCGGTGCCGCGGGCGAGGAGGTCAGGCTTCTTCAGACGATGCTCAATTTCCACGGCGCGTCGCTCAAGGCAGATGGAAGCTTCGGACCTGCTACGCACGAGGCGCTTTTGGAGTTTCAAAGAAAGCGTTTGCTTGAGGCGGACGGCAGCGCGGGGCCTGCAACCTGGAATGAATTGATGAAATTGAATAAAAAAGCTTGACAAATCGGGAAAAATGAGTTATCATTATAGTAACGATTTTTTCGAAAGGATTGAATGACAATGAAAAAGAAACTGATTGCAATATTGTTGTTGGCATCAATGCTTATCTCGGGCGTTGCCTGTGTAGGCGTGGGTGAGACAACTACGGCGCCCTCTGACGGAACAAGCGCGCCTGCTCCCGATAATACGACCGAAGCGGCTCCCGATAATACGACCGAAGCAACTCCGGATTCTACTACTGCCGAGCCTCCGAAAGATGAAACAACGTCTGCTCCCGAGTCGGGTGTGCTCGACAAGGACAAGACCTATCACTTCCTCTTTATCGGAAACAGCTATACGCATTATAACGATATGCCCGAGCAGATCTTTGCCAAGATCCTCAAGGCGGCGGGATATACCGCAACCGTAATCAGAATCACCAAGGGCGGATGGTATCTCATTGATTCCGCAAAGGCTGATGATGAGGTAGGTAAGCAGGTTGAAGGCGCACTCAAGGCGCGCAATTATGATTACGTTATCCTTCAGGAGCAGAGCACCTGCCCCGCTCTCTATCCCGGTAAGTTCTATACAGGCGTCCGTAATCTTGCTGCCAAGGTCGTTGCAGACGGCGCGACTCCCGTTCTTTACGGTACGTGGGGCAGAAAGGCGGGACATAAGGTTCTGACAGAAAACGGCTGGACCAACGAGAGCATGACATGGATGATCTCCGCGGCTTACGAGGCTATCGGTGCCGAGCTCGGTATCGACGTAGCATACGCAGGTCTCGCGTTCTATGACGTTTACACCAACAACAAGAATATCAATCTTTACGATGAAGACCTTACCCACCCGAATGCAACGGGAAGCTATCTCGCGGCTATGACGATCTTTGCAAAGATCACGGGTATGGATCCCACAACGGTTGATTATAACGCAAACCTCACCGATGAGGCTGCAGCTATTCTCAAGGAAGCGGCGCGCAAGGCTGTCTTTGAGACTCCCGCGATCCCCGAGCAGTATAAGCTCAAATCCGAGGGCGTTGAGTTCGTCGAGCAGTCCTACGACGTTGACGCATCGGGTATGAAGAATCTGACCTCCTTCCCGAAGTCGGAGCTCATCTCTGTCCTCAAGGGCGGTACATATCCGAACGGCAAGTCCTTCTCGGGCATTCTCGGAACAAAGAATGCTATTGCATCGAAGGAATATTCCGCAACAGGTCTGTCAGATGCGCAGAAAGCCGATATTGCAGATATAGGCTATGGCGTTTCCGTTATAGGCATAGAGAAGATGGATTCCTCCGCCAAGGGCTACACCACAGCGGTTGAAAATCTTGTCAACGGACATTGGGGCAATTCATTTATGGCTTGCTTCGAGTTTGACGAAAACAAGTACAATATCAAGGGCGAGGTCGACGCAAATGCGCCTTATACCGGACTTATCACGCTGAATTTCGGCTCTAAGCATAAGTTTGACGCTATGGGATTTGCCTCGGGAAGCCTTGAGGGATTCCCCGGAGTTGCGGCTGTTTACGTCAGCGATGACGGTGTGAATTGGACTGTGGTGCCCACAGCTTGCTGGAATCAGGTAACCGGAACCGATCTTGTCAACTGCGGAACCTCCCCGAAGGACCCCTGGAACGGCAATACCGCGAAGGTCACCTGCCTCTTCGACATGGGCGGCGTCAGCGGTCAGTATATCCGAATCGGCGTTATCGTCGGACGTAACGACGAGGAGTCGAAGTACAATACCATCAATACCAGAGAAATTCTCGTTTACGGAGAGAAGCTTAACTGATAATTAAATAATAAAGGGTGCCGATTCACTTATTTGTTAGTGAATCAGCACCCCTGTTTTGTATCTGAACTTTATTCGTTTGCATCGGGCATATATGGAATGCGCTACTACAATTTATATCCCAATAATCATACCTATCGAGAGCAGATCAAAGAGAAGTCCTGCGGCAATGCCGATGGTGAAGAGGATTGCGATGATGCGGAGGGTATCCTTGAGCGGTCTGTTTGCTCGGAGAAGGACGATGATTCCAATACCTGCGCCGACGAGGAGACCCGAGAGCATCGCGCCCGAGGTTATTACGCCGCTAAGGTAGAGTTGTGTGATCGCAACCGATGACGCGCAGTTAGGCAGAAGTCCGACGAGAGCGGCAAAGAGACATCCGATAACGGGCTTTCCCGTTAGAATTCCCGCAAGAAAATTCTCGCCGAGAAGCTCGAGGACGATCTCAAGCGCAAGGCTGACGGCAAAGACGCTTGCCGTGATTTTGAGCGTATGAACGATAGAGGCAAGCCAGATGCCCTGTCTACCGCAGTTGCAATGTCCCGCAGAGCACATTTCGACGATGCGAACCTCCTCTTTTTTGCCCCGCCTGACTATTCTTGCGATGCCGTCAACGGCAAAGCCCGCAATAGCGGCAATTACTGCCTTGGAGGCAAGGATCTTGAGCATCAGAGTAATCGGTGCACCTGAGGAGATAAGCAGCGGGAGCATTTCGTCCGAGGTCGAGAGGAAGATTGCAAGCAGCGTTCCCGTTGTAATTACTCTGCCCGCATAAAGTCCCGCGCCGACTGCGGAGAAGCCGCACTGAGGTACGACTCCGAGCAGAGCGCCGAGCAGAGGTCCAAATCTTCCCGCGCCCGCAACGATGCGCTCCATTGCCCCGCCGGCTCTTCTCTCAAGAAATTCCATCAGGAGGTACGTCAGGTATAAAAAAGGAATTATCGGCAGGGTGTGCTCGATCGCATGCAAAAGCGAATGTATTATCATTTTTCAGCCTCCTTTCATTGTGCTTAACTTAACTATTATAACACAACCGTAAAAAGAAGTCAAGAATAGTGAATCAAAAACGATATATCCCGAATTGGGATATTATTTAAATCCCATAATGGTATAATAAACTCGTAAGGATCTTCCTTGCGAGTTTATTTATTTCAGGTAATAAGTATGAGATTAAAAGAATTGAGAAAAAGTCGGGGGATCACGCAGCTCAAGCTTGCGATCGATCTCGGCATGAATCAGAACAGCATCAGCAGATATGAGTCGGGCGAACGCGAGGCGGATTATCGTACGCTTATTGCTTTTGCCGATTATTTTAATGTCTCGGTTGACTATCTTCTCGAAAGAACGAATAATCCTACATTTCTGTCGTGATACGGTAACATAAGCGGAGTTAATAATGAAAATGATCAAAACAATCCTCGGTGCGCATTTCTGCCCGAAAAAATTATATAACAATATCCTCTTTTTACTCGTTGTGCTGATACTTGCCGCGGCGTGTTTCCCGACGATGGGCAAGGAGACCGAGCTTTACGAATACGAGGTTGGCGGTGCTATTCCCGCAGATATTTTCGGCAGGCAGTTCGACGCGTGGAAGAAGGGACAGATCGAGCTTGATCTGCCGGTAGACCCGAGGCTTGAGGAGCTTAAGAACCCTTATGATCCCGTTGCACGAAAGGAATCCGGCGCGCGGTACTATTGGGATTACGCCTATTTTGAAGGAAAGTATTTTTCATATTTCGGCATCGCGCCGATAATAACCGTTCACGCGCCGATCCACGCGCTGACGGGCAAGCTCCCGAACGTGCCGATGGTGTGTCTCATCCTTGCGATCGCGGCGGTAATAATGACTGCGCTTGCCTACCGCGAGGTTGTGCTCAGGTTCATCCAAACTCCGAATCTCTGGCTGTTTTTGCTCGGACTTGCGGGAGTGGTATCGGCAAGCGGAGTTTATCTCGGCGTGCTTTGCTCGGATATGTATTACGTTGCCGTTCTCTCGGCACAGGTCTTCTCAATGGCATTTATCGCACTCGCTGTGCGTTCGATGAGGGAAGAGAAGCTGTGGGCGAGAATGATAATGCTCGTCCTTGCGGCATTTTCGCTGACGCTGACCGTCTGGTCGCGCCCGACGGTTGCTTTGATGTGTGTTGCCGTATTCCCGCTATTTATCGAATTTATCTTCAAGATCCGCAAGGATACCTTGAAAGACGGACTTTTGACAATTGGTGCTTTTGCTCTGCCCTTGATCGCGGGCGCGGCGGCTGTTATGTGGTATAATAACGCGCGCTTCGGCTCGCCGCTTGATTTCGGCGCAAATTATCAGCTTACGGTCAGCGACGTTTCGCTCAATACGGTTGATTTCAAGTACCTTTTCTCTTCTTTTTTCTCCTATTTCCTCTGTCCTATATGGTCGAGCGACCTATTCCCCTACCTCGAGATGCACAGGGTTACCGTGCTCCCGCAGGGCTCAAGAGCTTTCTATACTGACCGTTATTGCGGTATATTCGCGTACGGTCTGCCGCTCGGAATTCTTCTCTATCCGCGCCTTTCCCTGATCGAGAAGATGCGAGGAGAGAGGGATCTCGCAAAGAGCTTTGTGGTTGCCGCGACCGCTCTGCTTGCCCTCGGCGTTGCTTTTTCGGACTTTTGTATCGGCGGCGTCAATATGAGATATATCTACGACGTCAGCGTGATCGTCGCGATGATCTCGGCGGCGGTTCTTATGAACCTGACCGAGAAGAGCGAGGGGTACGCAAAGCCCCTCAGCGGCATTATGACCGCCGCGCTTTCGCTTATGTCGGTATGGACAAATCTTGGCGTTGTTGAGACGATCAGAAAGGTGTTATCATGAAAAAATTCATAAGCTTTATTCTCGCTCTTCTTATGATGATTCCGATTTTTGGATGTACGGACGTTCCCGAGGAGACTCTTCCTCAGGAAACGACCTCTCCCGAAACCGAAAAAGAAGAGACTTATCTTAAATTAATTGAAAACGGAGAGCTTTTATATACTCTCGTTCGTCCCGAAAAATGCACCTCAACACTTTTTTCGGCGATCAAAAGCATAAGATCAACGATCGAGGACAAGCTCGGTGTCTCTGTCAAGGATACGGATGACTGGGTGCAGGGCAAGCCCGTGGCGGGTGAATATATCAGCGACGAGCCCGAAATACTCGTTGGCGAGACGAACCGCCGTGAGAGCCGCGACGTCTATCTCACTCTTTCTGCGGGTGAGTATGCTATCCGCGCTGTTGGAAACAAGATCGTTATCATCGGCTATAACGATAATCTCACGGTTGTTGCCGCAGAGAGATTTATTAACGATTATATAGTCGCTGCCGAGGGAGGCGAGATACGCATTCCCGAAAGTCTTGATCTGATTGACTCGGCGTATTCCTCCGAAAATGCGAAAAAGGACGAAGCTATAGTGGAAAATATTACACCCGTGGGCGAATTACTCAAGGCAGAAACCGAAAAATGGGTAGCCTGCGAGATCGAATTTGAGAGCTCAAAGGAATACGAAAATCCGGTTTATACTGTTGACACCGACGTTGTTTTCTATAATAAGACAAGCGGTACTGCACTCAAGATCCCCGCATTCTGGGACGGAGGAACGACCTGGAAGGTTCGTTTTGCGCCCACAGAGGTAGGCGAGTGGAGCTTCTATACCGTATGCACCGATACCGCGAACAGCGGTCTTCATCATCGCGGCGGCAGCGTGATCTGTAAGGAATACTCGGGCGATCTCGATATCTACAAGCACGGATTTGTCAAGACCGAGCCGGGTAAAAACTATTTTGTGTATGATGACGGCACCCCCTTCTTCTATCTTGGCGACACTCATTGGACGCTTGCGATCGAAGAGATCGACAGCTACGGCTCGGTCGAAACGCAGAAGTTCGCGGGAATAACAAAAGAGCTTGCGGATCAATACGGTATCACCTCGCAGTTTGATTACATTATTAACTACCGTGTAGAGCAAGGCTATACCGTTATTCAGTCGCAGCCCCTTTATTGGTGGGATGTCAACGATCAGATATGGTTCCAGAACGGAGCCGAAAATATCTTCACCCTTGGTGTAAATGACTTTATGCTGGAAAAGTTCGAGCAATATGATCGATATTTTAAAATAATTGCTGATTACGGACTTGTTCATTCAAATACTCAGTTTGGATATCCGACGACCTTAATGAGTGCATATTTCGGCGGAAAGATTACTGACGAGCAGCTTGAAAAGCTCTCTCGCTATTGGGTGGCAAGGTACAGCGCATATCCCGTTATGTGGGCGACCACGCAGGAGGGCGACAACGACTATTACGGTGTTGACCGCGGCGACTGCGAGGCGACGCCCGAGACAAATCCGTGGTTCTACGTAATGGACTGGGTCGCAAAATATGATCCGTACGATCATCCGTCCACATGTCATCAGGAAAATTCGATTTATACCCGTGTTGAAAATTCACGCTTTGATGATTCGGAAAATCACTCTTGGTACGCGGCACAGTATAACTATGCTTTCAACGGAATAAATTGGGAGTGGGCAAAGGAGTTTTACAATAATTACGGCTGTAAGCCCGTTGTAAACTACGAGGGTCCGTATGACCATTGGGACGAAAGCGGCGGAAGCGGATATGGTGTCCGTATCCAAGCGTGGGGTGCGTATATGAACGGTCAGTTCGGATACGGCTACGGAGCACAGCCCATATGGAGCATTTTCTGGGCGCAAAACGGATATCCCGACTACGAAACCAGAACGATAATCGACTCATACGGCGAGACCTTTGATAAAGGACTGAACTGGATAGAGGGACTGTATCTGGAGTCCGGTGAGCAGATAACTTATATCAAAGATTATCTTCAGAAATATGAATGGTGGCGCCTTGTGCCCTGCTTCAATAAATCCTATTTCTATCAGCCCGGCTCTTGCAAGTATTCAGTGTCGCACATCGGAAACGAGATCTATATCGGCTATTTTTATGGCAAGTTAAACAACGATAAGCTCGGTACGCTCACCTCGATGGCAAACGGCGAGTACGAGGTGCAGTGGTTCAACTGCATTACGGGCGAATACGGAGAAGCCTTCACCGTTGCGGTTACCGACGGAACATATACACTCCCTGCTAAACCCGACGCGGGAGATTGGGTAATATCGGTTGAAAAATTAAAATGAAAAAAGCAATTTTTTACGATCTTCAAGGAACTCTCGGCGGCGAGGCAACTGCAAGTATTGACAGTTTTGCTCCATATCCTTTTGCCAAAGAAGCACTTGCTTTAGCAAAAAATAAAGGGTATTTGAATATTATCATCACAAATCAAAGTAAGATAAGCAAGGGAATTTTGCCGCTTGACGTCTATTTGCGTGAGCATGATCGCATTTTGAATGAGTTCAATTCTGATGAATTGTTGATAGATGAATTCCTTTTCTGCCCGCATCAAAGCAGTGATAACTGCAACTGTAAAAAGCCTAAAACAGGCTTTATCGATCAGTGTGCGGAAAAGTACTCTATTGACGTGTCGCAGTCCTACGTTATCGGCGATATGGGAAAGAACGAGATCGTTCTGGCGCACAACGCCGGTTGCAAGGGAATTCTTGTTTTGACCGGTGGAGGAAAAGACAGCCTTGGCAAATTCCGAAGCACTTGGGCAGACTACGAAGCCGATATGATTGCGGAGAATGTGCTTGAAGCCATTAAGAGCATATAAAAAACACGCGGAATTGCAAAATGCAATTCCGCGTGCTTTTTTAAAGTTGACATATTCCGACAAATGTGATATAATAATCACGGTATCGCAAGATATTTGGAGAGCACCATAAACGGTGGCGGTTGCGTCCTTTTTTCGGGAACGCATAATAATTTCTTTTTGCCTTCCCGATGAGGGGAGGTGATGTTGAATGGTATTTACGCTTATGGAAGTGATAGGGATAATAACCTTGATCTTCGTCATTTTAGCTTACATCAACGATCTTTATAATAAAAAGAAATAACCGCCTACGCTTCGAACCTTAGGCGGTTATTTATAGCCAATTAATGGGGAAGCAGCCGTCATCGGTGCTCTCCGTTATTATTATATCACAAACGAGTTGCTTTGTCAACTCATTTTTTATTTTTATTCAAATTCCTCAATTATCCACTTAACGCCGAGGATGGATGTGAATCTATCGTCCTTATAGCGCTCATAGTAGACGGTGATGAGCGAGCCATCGGGCAACTCCGCGGTAGCGGGGTAGCCGAGGTCGTTGCACCGGGCTTCGGAAATCACGTGTTCCTCGCCCCATGTCTTTCCGCCGTCGCGGCTGATCATCACGCGCTCGCCAAAGGGAGCCTCGCGGCGTCCGTAGGTGAGGATGACCGCGCCCGACGAATGGAGAAGCAGATGAGGTGGCGAGCCGCTGACAGCGAGGCACTCGGGAGGCGAGAACGACTTTCCTCCGTCGTTCGAGAAGCAGTTATAGATCGAGAATCTGTGCGGAACGCCTTCGCCCTGCGCGCGGATCGAGCCGATGATCGTACCATCGGGAAGCTCAAGTGCGTGGGGTTCGTGCATATTGTTTTTGCCGAGTCCTTCGGGAAAATCGATCTTGCAGAGCTTCTGCCAGGTCGCGCCGTCGTCGTCGCTTTCAAAGGCATAGATCGCGCCCTCCTCGAGCTCGGGATCTTTTGAATGAAATTCCTTGCCGAGGTAAAAGAGCTTACCGTTTTGGAGCTTGATGGGACCGTGGGGTGCAGTTACGGGAACCTTGACAGCTTCCTCCCAGGTATTGCCGTAATCGCGCGAGAGACGGACGAAGGAACCGTATTTGTTGAGCTCCTCGGGGAGATTTGCGTAGCCGTCAAGCAGACCCGAAGCCATCGGGAAGCTTACGGCATCTGTGTAGCCCTTGACCCACTCGCGGCGGTTTGCGTAGAACTGCCAGGGGTGGCAGAAATAGGTCATAAGCATCCTGCCGTCACCGAGGTAGGTGATACCCGCGTCGCGGTCGTCAAGGTAGGTATCGTTGATTATCATTGGCGGAGTCCAGCTTTCGCCGCCGTCAAAGCTTTTGTAAAGATAATTTTTGCCGTAAACGCAGAGGTGTCCGAGTCTGTTACCCGAGCAAACGGCGTAGAGAACGCCATTTTCGTCGATGCAGACGGTCGGCCAACCCTGATAGCGGTAAAAACCGTTTTCGGCGCGTCCGATGATGAAATGTTTCATTAATTATCCGACCTCCTCGGTTTCAATTCTCGTTTTGCCCGGATGCAGACTGCGCCTGAGCGCGCTGTAGGCAAGGTAATGGTCAAAATAACGCTCGATCTCTGGCTCGTGGCGGCCGATGGAATCAAAGGCGGCGTTGAAGGCGTCAAATGCCTCGTCTGCCTTACCTTCAGCCGTAAGTATCATAGAGTCCGCGAGGTCGATGCAGAAGGCGGCGTGGAGCTCGAGAAGGCGCAGAGAGAGGCTGTGAATGCGTTTTTGGCAACTCTTCTTCATTGATTTGACCTTTATTTTCATGGCCTCACAGAGCGGTCTCAGTGCCCTCATAGCCTCTGCCTTTTCCACGGATACGAGCACGCGCGGTGCGGATGATCTGTGCGCCACCTCGAGGTATTTTACATCGAAAATATCCGAGATCTTCTCGAGATAATCGGCGAACTCACGCCAGTTTTCGCCGTAAGCGTGGCTGAAATAGTCCTCTTTCAGCTCTTCGAATGACACGTTCTTGTCGTACATCGCGCGCGAGTAGACGTAGAATGGGAAGCCGTTCGGGAAGAAGGATCGCTGTGAGCCGTCCTGAATGATGCCGAAGAAGCCGGCGTCGCGGTAGGCGCGTACGTCACAGTAAAGTCTCTCGGCAATGCGGATACCGCCGAGATCGTAGTACTGATGGATCCAGAAGTGGTATTCATAGCAGAATTTTGGCGTGAACGCGGTTTTCTGCCACTCCTCGGAATAGCGAATGTAGTCGCCGAGGTCGGAGGGGAAGACGTTTTTGTTGAGATTGAAGCGCGGCAATTCCTTCGATTCACCCGTCATCTTCGGAGTTTCGGTGTAATCGCGCGTGATAGCCGCGAGAAGGAGCGCGAAGCGGTCGGGATTGCGGAGCTTTTCGGTCACTGGCGGGAAGGCGGTGTCGTAGTACGCGATATAGGCAACGCGGGTCGTAAGACCTCGCGCGGTCAGCTCCTCGTCGATTTCGTTTAAGAGCATAACGTACCAGTCGGAGACCGTCTTTTTCCTGCATTCATCGCATTCGCAATGATTATTTCGGTTGTCAGCAAGCCAGATGTGGAGGTAATTTACCTGCGGGCTGATGGCGGCGTAGTCGGCAAAATATTTTGCCACGATACTGCGTGCGCGGGGGTTCGACATACAGAAATTCGTGTTCAGCGCAACGCCGTGATAGAGCGCGCGTGCGCCCTCGCAGAGAGCAACGAAATCGCGGCTCTCCTCGGGAATGGGATTGGAGGCATCCTTTGCCCAGCCCTCTGTCGTGTCGATGCCGAAGGGCTCGGCGGTCCAGCCGTGTCCCATATCCTGAAAGATCAGAGAACGCTTGGCGATCTCAGCCTCGCAGGCGCGCTTCCATTGAAGCACCTGCTCGGAGGATATCGGCTCGGGGGCGCGGTTTGCGAGGTTGTATTTGTGGTCGTAATAGGAATTATAGTAGGTTTTGGGGTTGTCGAACTCGAGCATATAGGAATTGAGCCCGATCTTGGGGGTGAAATCGATCGTCTCGATCATCGAGAACTGATATTCCGCGCCCTCGTTGCATTGTGCACGGACGCGAAGGTCAGCCATTTTGCGGTGATTCACCGGTCTCAAGTCGGTCACGGGCACGTATTCGCCGTCGATACCGGGATAGAGCCAACGGCAACCGTTCGCGCGCAGATATTCGTATACCGCGATCAGAAGCGCACGCGGATTGCTTCCCGCAATTATACCGCCGCGCTCGTTCGTGTTTATCACAACGACGTCGTCAAGCTCGGGCTCGTCGGTCTCGGGCAGAGAGATACCGATGTCACGGCAGAGAGCGAGCACGAAGCCGTCCGAGTCGCGTTCCTCGCGGCAGATAGTGATCTCGCCGCAGCGCGGCATCATCATTCGGAGATACTTTTTAAGCTCCTCTGCGGCAAAATCAACGGTCGGATGATCGGTATATTTGAAGATCTTATACATTTCCGAGCTCCTTTAACTGTGCGAGCGCGGCTTTAACGATGCGGTCTGCGCTGTCCTTCGCCGTGCAGGCGTTATATTTGCTGACTTTTGCCTCGTAAGCGGTGCTTTCCTGAAGAATTTTGGTCGAAATATAGCCGTGAGTGCCGTTTGCAAGCTCGAAAACGACGGTGTTCTTGAAGGGTGAGCCTTCCTTGATCCTGCGTCCGATCTCGGTGAAGATCTCGGAGGGGAGACCTACGATCGCCCAGTCGCCGAGGCGGATGGTGTGGATCTCGAAGGGGATCTCGGGGGAGACGTCATCATCGGACTCAAGATACTCGGTCGCAAAGGCTCTCGATTTCGAGTCGTACGAGTCCATATCCTTTGCGATCTCTTGCGCCCATTCAAAGTCTGATTGTGTCTTGTAACGGCGCGAAAGGGTGATATTTCTTGAAATTGTCGCTATATGGGGAGCATTATCGGTAGCTTTGATATCCGCATTGATCTCAACGACGGTAGAGCAGAGACCCGCACCGATAGCCTCGGGCGCGTTTTTCGTTCCGCCGTAGTAGGAATCCGAGGTCGTGCCGAGCCAGTCGATGCAGTTGATATCGCCGCACGTACCGTTGAAGAAGAGAACGAAGACGTCCTCGCCGTAAACTCGCTTGAGTCCGCGGCGGAGTGCACCCGGATAGTCTGCGCTGAAGCTCTTTTTATTCTTTGCGTGGCAGTCGGGGTGGTTCGCGTAGTTGACGATAAATCCGCGTACGTCACCCGCGTCCGAGTCGATACGCATTACGTTTACCGAGTAATCGGGAACGTCAACCGGCGCGACCATAAGCTCGCGGTGCGCGCGGTTCGGGTTCATCTTTATAGAGCCGTCGGTCATACGGATGTCGCGGCAGAAGCTGTAGCGTTTCTCTTCGCCAGCTCCTGTGCCGATCGAGGCGGCGGAAAGATTCTTGTAAGCATCTGTCGCGGCTGTGACGATGCCCTTTTCCGTCAGAGACGAAACCTCGTAGTCGGGAGGGCAGAGCCAGAGCTGATAATCGGTCTGACCGCCCGTGTGCGTATGCGTTGCGGCAACGAGGATGCGGTCAAAGGGTACGCCCGTTGCCTCTGAGATGCTGTTTCTGATGCGGTCGCAGGTCTCGGGCCATATCGAAAGAGTGTCCGCGGAGACGAGAATGAGGTCATTGCCGTCGACCGAGAATGCGGCGGCGGTCGCAAGGAGTTTTCCGCGCGCGGGTTCGCTTGTGAGACAGGGGGCAAATCCGCCGGGGATCAATTTGCCAACGGGAGGGGTGATATCAAATTCGGAAAATCCAACTCTTAACATGTCTTTGGCCTACCTTTAACAGAAGTATTTTGGTTTTACGGGAAGTCCGCACGTCGCCGATTCAACAGCCGCGAGGCAGACGGCAACGGTGTTCGCGCCCTCAATGACGTCGATCTCGAGGGGCATTTTGCCGAGGATGATGTCGCACATATCCGAGATCTCAGCCGCCATATTGTGGTGATTTACGTCGATCGGGATCTGTTCTTCCTTGAAGCCCGGCGTGCCCTTTTCGTCCACGCAGGGGGTGAAGAGCGTGATATAGGGTGACTTATTGTCGCCGAGGATGGTGCCCTTCGAGCCGAAGAGCTGTGTGCGCATCGTGTAGGGACGCTTACATCCGATCGAGGTCAGGACTTTGCCGATGACGCCGTTCGGGTATTTGAGGACGGAGATCGTGCAGTCGTCAACGGGCCAATCGCCGAGGACCTTGTGGTTTGCGTAGGCGAAGACCTCGGTGGGGTCACCCGCGATCCAGCGGAGAAGATCCATCGCGTGGCATCCGCCGCCGACAACGGGATGACGGATATATGAGGGATCCTTGCGCCATTCGCCGCGGCCGAGGATCGAGTAGTCGTGCGCGTATTCGGATTCGACGTAGAAAAGCTCGCCAATGTCGCCGCGTTCGACCATCTCCTTCATCAGCGCGAAGGCGGGAGTCTTGCGGCAGACCTGACCGACCATGAATTTTTTGCCCGAGGCACGCGCGGCTTCGATGATAGCCTCGCATTCATCGAGGCGCATTGCAAGCGGTTTTTCGCAGAGGACGTGGTAGCCCGCGTTCAGCGAATCAACGCATTGATCCTTATGGAATGAGTCGGGCGAGCAGACGACAACGCAGTCGAAGCCTCCCGCGCGGAGCATATCCCTGTAATCCGTGTAATATGTATCGAGACCGTGCTTTTCGGCGCGAGCACGGACGCCCGCTTCGTCAACGTCGCAAAGCGCGGCGAGAGCGGCGTTTTCGTTTCTGAGAATACCTTCAATGTGGCTGCGGCCAATGCCCTCTGTGCCGATCACGGCAAAACGAACCTTGTTTTCCATAATAACCTCCCCTGAAGAAGTGATTTTCTGTCAGGATAATTGTATCACGCGAAGCGAAGCTTGTCAAGCAATTTATTAAAAGAGGAAAAGTTTTAGTCAAGTTTTTTCAAGAAGCTTATGCTTGCCTACGGCAAGCTACGACTCTGTCTCGGCGGCTGAACACCGCCGTTTTCCTTTGGAAAACCGCCAGAGCCGTACTGATTCTCAAGGCAGAGCCTTGAGTCGCGCTCCGCAGAGCGCGAAATACTCTCGGTACTTCAAGCGGACGCCGTCCTCGGTGTCCGCTTGGAAGGAGTAAAATCTCCCCTTGCGGGAGATTTTTGCTCCTTCACCCCGCGCCCGCAGGGCGCACGATATGCCTTCGGCGCGATATGCTTACACACGATATGTCGGCTTGCGCCGACGCGATATGTTCCGCTTTGCGGAACGTAAAGGAAAAATCCGCCTTGTTTCGGCGGATTTTCTCATTTTATTATATTTCGCTTTTGATTTGCCTTGGGTGGCAAAATCTCGCGCGCCTTCAAGAGGTAACTACCCCCTCGCTCCCCCTCCTTTGAACAAGGAGGGGGATGCCTCGCGAGCGGTCGAGTCTTGTTCAGCTACATGAATTTTGCCGATATCCTATAATTTTGCCTATTTCAAATCGGTGCCCACCCCCACCCCCTCCCGTAAACCGGGAGGGGAGTAGAGAGCGCGGACTTCATTGTTTGACATTCTGAACTTCGGCTGTTATCCAATACAGCGGCAACGCTTTGCTACCCGTAGACCGGGGAGGAGACGGGCGCAGTGCCGGAAGAATATCTTCCTGAGCTTTGGAGTGTCATTCAATACTGCGTTGTCGCTTCGCTGATGAATAAAGAATAATAAAGAAAGAATCCGCCGCGGCGGATTCTTTCTTTATTTATAGATTGTTTTTTGCTCTCAGTATAAGCCGCTGAAGTTTAACTTCCTTTTTGTACGCAGCATAAACAGATATTGCCATAATGGCAGCGCTTAGAATGATAAGAATGCCGGGAAGGGTTGTCTCGCATTCTCCGCGGAAATAAACAGTTTCGCCCCACACGTATGCAGAAGCTGTGAATTCTGATATTGCAAATACCGATATCGCATACA
The DNA here is from genome assembly GCA_017411805.1 of Clostridia bacterium. Taxonomy (GTDB): domain Bacteria; phylum Bacillota; class Clostridia; order Oscillospirales; family CAG-272; genus CAG-390. The sequence goes on along the minus strand of JAFQPI010000020.1, from coordinate 72,543 downwards.
GCACTTGAAGTGATGCTGAAATCATTCCGGAAACCAGAGCTATCTTTTTATATCTTGCAATAGATATCTGATTAAGAATGAAAGCAGTAATAAGCGATATTGCTGCAGCAAAAAAAGTGATTGCTTGGAAAGGACCGGCAAAGTTTAATAGTATATCCCCTATTAGCATCGTATCGGGAATCGAAGATATATATACGTCAATTTCCAAATCAGATCGTATAAAATGGAGGAGCATAAAGAGCAATACCGATGCAGACGTCAAAATGTGATAAAGGTTTCGCTGTTTTACCTCAAGCTTTTCTCTTTCATTCAGTGGTGTTGCTAACTCTTCGGCACTGATGTTTGTAAGCAAAATAAGGCTATTTTCCTTTGCTTTTGATTGTACAGATTTTTTAAGGTAGTGCCGGACGTCGCTGTATTTTGCCCTGCAATGAGGACATTGCTTTATGTAGACTCCCTGGAGTCCTCCGGTTGCATGCACGATCGCAAGTATTATCATGGTAAGAGCTATTGGCCATAATTCTATAAAGAATATGCCGAAAACCAACATAAGTACGATAAACACTTTGTTTTTTTCTGCTGTGTATACCTCGCCGCAGCCGGGGCAGGTTACACGAGCAATCTTCTTTCCCGACTGTCTCACGATGCAGAGCTTATCAAGTTCTGCTTTACAGTTAACGCAGAATATTTCGCTTTTTTCATTGACAGCGCCGCAATTCGGGCATTTTTTCGTGGATACGGAGTTCGGCTCCTTTGGTGCTTGAAGCGGAGGCTGTTCAGCAGTCGCCTTATGGGATACTTCCGGTGCTATTTGAGGTTTTTGGAGATGCTGACCGCATGAAGGACAGAATGCAGCATCATCATTTACTTGTGATCCACAGTTTGAACAGTACATTTTTCTCCTCCGGTTTTTTATTTAGCAATACGACCGTCTGTGCAGTAGATTATGTATTCGCCGGTGTTTTTATTCCAAGTATCCCAGTATTCGAATATATCTCTTTTTGTAATGCTGTTCCATTCTGCTTTCGTTCCGTTGTAATTGATTTTGGTTAGTTTAGTGCAATTGTAAAAGGCATATGAACCGATACTTTGTAAAGATTTTGGAATGCTTACAGTAGTGATGTTTGAAAAATCTTCAAACGCATATTCTCTGATAGCTGTAACTCCCTCGGGAATAACTATGGTATCCCCTACGGACTCATTGTTAATATAAAGCTGACATGTATTTGACGGAGTAATTCCGCATTCTTCCATATAACACCACGGTGCCCAGGTCTTAAAATCTACTCGTATAAGATTGCAATTTTTGAATGCGTCGCGGTCAATGAATCGGATGGTTTCGGGTAATGTGATTTGTGTTAATGACTTACATTCTTTAAATGCGTCATTTTCGATTGTAACTACTCCTTCGGGAATAACAATACTTGATAGAGGAGCGTTTTTAAAGGTATATTCATAGATAGTATCGATATTGGTTGGAAGTTCGATGCTTGTCAATGCATAACAGTTATTGAAAGCGTAAGAGCCTATATAACAGATGCTATCAGGAAGAGTGACATTTTTTAAATTACTGCATCCTTGAAATGCTCCGCAATCAATACTACGTATTCCTTGGGGAATATCAAAAGAAGTAAGTGCCGTTTGATTGTTAAATGCCAATCTTCCGATGCATTTAGTTGAGGGATGCAATTTGTAAGAATTGTTGCTTTCTATGGGTCCTACATAATAAGCATAAGGATTGGATTCGTTGCCTAAGTAATAACCGTTTTCATATATGTTGTATTCAATGAGTTTGCATTCTTTCAAGGATTCAATGCTAAGTATTGAATCAGGGATAGAAAGATTCTCAAGTCCGGGGCAGTCACTAAAGACCACGCCTTTTATATGTTCAACATTTTCAAGAATGAGAGTGGTCAGTGTATCGCTATTGGGAATATCATATCCGTCAATTTCTGTAAAACCTTTTAATACTAGGGTTTTAACTGAATATGGTATACAACCGGCATCGTCAATACGATTACCGAGAACAAGCTTTTCTGGATTGCAACCGTTAAAAGCATAGTCATCTATATAACACACATTGTCTGATACATAGATTTCTTTTGTGCTACTGCCATAGAATATGTTTTTGTTTATTTTATAAACACTGGAGCCAAAGTTTAGAGTAGCAATATTACCATCAAAAATATTGACGGTGTCTGGGTATCCGTAACCTGTGTAGTTATATTCGGCAACAGCATTTGTAGCCAAGAAATCGACTTTGTCAATATTTTTACACCCTCCGAATGCTCCGTAATAGATTTTTTCAACATTATATGATATAGTAATATTTTTGACATTTGTGCAACCATAGAATAAACATGGCGGAATGATTTCTACACTATTACCTACATTAATATCTGTTAATTTATTGCATGACATAAAGATCGGTTCGGATGACAAATAATATAAGTATTTATAAGTGTTCCATCCCAATGGATTGTTTTCTGTTATCCATCCTGCTTCACAGTTTATTGCATTATAGTCAACAGAAGTAAGCTGTTTACAATTTTCAAATACACCTTTGCCCATGTATGATACATTTTTATGTATGGTGACAGAAGAGATTTGGCTACCGTAAAAAGCGTAATCACCGATATAAGTAATTGTATCGGGAATACTTACGGAGGTAATAGCAGAATTTTTAAAAGCGTTACTTTCAATTCCCACAACGGGATATCCTTCGTAATAAGAGGGTATAACGATTTGTTTGTCTTTACCTTGGTATTCAGATACGCTATATCCGTTATTTCTGGTTACAAATATAAAACTCGGCGCTTCGGTTTCGGGTACGCGGGTTGTTACTTCTTCTGTCGTTGCTTCTTTGGTCGTATCGGGCGCTTCGGTATCCTTAGCTTCGGTCGAGTTCTCCGGCGTACTTGTATCGGGAGATTCGAGCCATCCGTTGTCGGCTGATGTGATTTTATCTACGCGGTCGATATCTTCTGTGCGCTCGTCTTTTTCGTCGCTAATGCTGCAGGAATACATTAGCAATGTGATCGCTGTTAAAAGAAGAATTAGTGTCGGCTTGATGAACTTTTTCATTGTACTGTTCCTTTTTTGTCAAATTATTATTCCAAAACGGAATTATTTATATTATAATTCCAAAACAGAATTTTGTCAAGAGATTTTAGGAATATAATTATAAAAAAAGCCGGAGGTGTATATGAAGATCAGGAAAAAGTCATACGGAACCTACAATATGGTCGGCAAAAATATTGAGCGTTTGAGAAAAGAGCGCGGAATAAAGCAGAGAGATTTTATTGCAAAGATTCAAGTGATGGGCTGCGATATAAATCCTACAAGCTATTCGAAGCTCGAAGGACAGTTAAGGAGTGCAACGGACAGAGAAATATTTGCAATCGCCAAGATTTTGAACGTTCCGATGGAAGAACTGTTTATTGATAGAGAGAGCGATGAATAAAACGATCGATAGGCAGAAAACTACGCGAAAGAATGATTAATTTTTTTATAAAAAAACGACACACTATTGGAATTGACCGAATAGCGTGTCGTTTTATTATGCGTGATTCAGAAAACAAAACCGAGAAGTTTGCGCTTTTAACTCCTACATTCGGTTTACGAAGGGAGTGAAGGAGCAAAAATCTCCCATCAAGGGAGATTTTACTCCTTCCAAAACGTCGCCGGGGGCGGCGCCGTTTTGAAGCGCAAGGGAGTGTTTCGCCGTCTGCGGACGGCGACTTAAGGCGCTGCCTTAAGAATCCGCAAACTTTGAAAAGTTTGATCAAACTTTTGTTCTTTTTTATTTAAAATGAAAATTTCTGCCCGATCAGGGCGGAAATTTACCTTTCACTAGTCACTAGCCACTTTATTCTTCTTCCTCGCACGCCTCAGCTACCTTGAGCATGATCGCGCACTCGATTCGCTTCTTGAAAAGCTTACATCCGTACTCGTAGACGCCGTTTACGCTTCCGGTCGCGTGGTAGGAGTTCGCCGCGCAGCCGCCCGAGCAGTAAAGTCTTGCCCAGCAATCGCGGCATTCTTCTCTCGAATATGCCGAGCAGGAGCGGAATTCGTCGCGGATCGCGTCGTTCGTCACGCCCTTCCAGATGTCGCCGAGGAGATATTTCTCGTCGCCGACGAACTGATGGCAGGGGTAAAGGTCGCCCCAAGGAGTGACAGCCATATATTCGGTGCCCGAGCCGCAGCCCGAAATTCTCTTGTAGATGCAGGGACCGCCCTCAAGGTCGAGCATATAATGATAGAAGGTGATCGGTTTGCCCTTCTTCTTGCGGTCCATCATCTCGAGCGCGAGCTTTTCGTACTGCTCGTAAAGTACGGGCAGATCCTCGTCGCCGAGCGCGTATGGGTCGCCGGGAGGACATACTACGGGCTCCATCGAAAGCTCGGTAAAGCCCTCGTCTGCCATATGTATGATATCGGAGCAGAAATCGGTGTTGAACTTGGTGTAGGTGCCGCGCATATAGTAGCCCTTGTCGCCGCGGCGGGTGACAAATTCCTTGAACTTCGGAAGAATCAGATCGTACGAGCCCTTGCCGTTTACCGTCTTGCGGAGATTGTCGTGCACGTGTCGTCTGCCGTCGAGGGAGAGAACGACGTTGTCCATCTCGCGGTTGGCAAAGTCGATAACATCGTCGTCGATCATCACGCCGTTCGTCGTCAGAGTGAAGCGGAAATGCTTGCCCGCGGCCTCCTCGATCGAGCGCGCGTAGGCAACGAGATCCTTGACGACCTGCCAGTTCATCAGCGGCTCGCCGCCGAAGAAGTCGACCTCAAGGTTGTGGCGTGTTCCCGAGTTTTCAACGAGAAAATCGAGCGCACGCTTGCCGACCTCAAATGACATCAGAGCGCGTTCCCCATGGAAACGACCCTGTGCCGCGAAGCAGTATTCGCAATTGAGGTTGCAGGTGTGGGCAACGTGCAGGCAGAGTGCCTTGACGATATTCGAATTGTTCTTGAGCTTGCCGACGAGGGGAGCGTAGATGTCCTCCGCGTAGAGCTTGCCGTCAGCTTTGAGCTCCTCTACGTCCGAGATCGTGTCGAGGATATCCTGCTCGGTGATGCCATCGGAAGCGAATTTTTCAAGGCAGACCTTGACTATCTCGTCCGCAGGCTTGGTTTCGTAGAGATTGATGACGTCGTATGCAAGATCATCGACCGCGTGGACCGCACCCGATCCGACGTCAAGAACGATATTGTAACCGTTAAGTTTATAGGAATGGATCATTATTTACCTCATCAGATTAATAAGCCGCCGCTATCTGCGGCGGCTTATTTTACTTACTTACTTAGCCTTCTTCTCGCAAGCCTGGTTAGCAACGCCGCAAGAGGTCTTGCAAGCGGACTGGCAGGAGGTCTGGCACTCGCCGCATCCGCCGTTCTTAACGGAAGCGCGGAGGTCACGGGTATTGATAGTACGAATTCTCTTCATAGTAAAATTCCACCTTTCAAATATTAAATATGCACTATATAGTATAAATGATTTTTGTGCGTTTGTCAAGAGGTTTTGATGATTTTTGGCGAAATCCCCGAATTTTTAAGCATCTCGAGGTGCTTTTTTATCTCGTCGGTGATCCTTTCGCCGGGTAAGAGCAGAGGAACACCGGGAGGATAGACCCAGACGTAGGCGTTCGAGATTTCGCCGCCGTCGGGAATATTGCTCCATACAGCTTCCGCGAGAGGAATCTCTGCGGGCGGCAATTCGGTGATGAAGGAGGGATAGCTCTTGCCGTCCAAATACTCTGCTTCCGAGTCAAGCGTTATTATGGCACGAGAGAGTGCGGCAAGATTTTCCGCGGTGTCGCAGATCGAGGTCATACAGAGCAGATAGTCAGAATGAACCATTTCGGGTTCGATGCCGAATCTTTCGCGCAGAGCTTTTGCGAGAGACGATCCTGTGAAGGTCGTATTTCTCGTCGAGATCGAGATCTTTCCGACGTCGTCGGTCTTGATGAGCTTCAGCTTCTTCGGCTGTGTTGAAGCGTAAAAATCGTCGAGAATCGCTCGATAAGTATTAAACAGATCGCTCCTGTCCGAGAGGATGTCGGCGCATTTTGCGATCGAGTTCATCAATATATAGGAAGGACTGCTCGTTTCAAAAACGCCGAGATTGCGGGCAAAGCGAGCGGAATATTTTTCATTGAAAACGAGACCGAGAGCCGTTCCCGTCAGAGCGGGGAGGGTCTTGTGCAGACTTGTGACCGCGATATCAGCACCTCTCGGAAATTCGGGAAAATGCTCTGAAAAACCGAGGTGCGCGCCGTGCGCGGCATCGACGAAGAGCGCGGCGTTGTGTTTACGGCAGATTTCCGCGATCGCGCCTACATCCGAGATCACGCCCTCGTAGGTCGGCGATGTGAGGATCACGCAGACCGCGCCGCCCGAACGCTCAAAGGCTTCCTCGACGGCGTCAGGGGTGATCGCGCCGCAGATGCCGTGTTCCTCTATGATTGGCGGGAGGATGCAGATGGGATCGAGTCGGCAGAGCTCGATGGCGTGCCAGACCGATTTGTGGCAGTTGCGCGCGACTATTACCGAGTCGCCCGGGCGAGTCAGCGTGCGGATTCCCGCGAGGATTCCGCAGGTCGAGCCGTTTACGAGCGGATGCGCCGATCTTGCTTTATAAAGCGATGCATATTTTTCGCAGAGCGAGCCGATTATGCCGCCTTCCTCGGGATCGTGCAGGTCGTCCGCACCGTCGATCTCGGTGAGGTCTATCGGGTAGGGAAGCTCGGAGCCGAGCATTTCGGTATTCCTCTTGTGCCCCGGCATGTGCATTGGGATAGACGCTGAGGTTATTTCTTCGATTTTTGATTGGAATTCTGTTTTCATTTTGAGTTAATGTCGGCTTGCGCCGAGTTAAGATTGCGCTGCGCACAAGTTAATATCGCGCGCGGCGCGAGTTAATGTTTCCGCTATGCGGAAAGTTTAAGGTGAATTTCCGCTGAGGCGGAAATTTTCAATTTTATTATATATTTGCTTACGCTTGTGCTTACTGCGGGTGCAAACAGGTAATTGCGCGCCCGCATAGGGATTTTGTCGATATCCTGATATTTTTGTCTCTGCAAATAGGGACCCATCCCCCGCCCCCTTCCCGTAAACCGGGAAGGGGAGCTTGAGAGCGCGAGACTATTGTTCAGCGTTCTGTACTTTGGATGGCAGAACAACGGAAAGCTTTGCCGATCGTACTATTTGTTATTGTTGATAAAATATTCTTCGGCTGCGGCAATCAGTTTGTCCGAAGAATAAGTGCTCATTAATTGTTTTTCTGCGTAATCGTATCATAATTACATCATTGTTCGCACTGGGAAAATGTGCTTTTAAAAAATTCGTATCGGCTCATTTTACTCCCATTTGCTTCTTGATCTCCTTCAGTTCCTTTTTGAACTTCGGATTTCGCAGATCCTCATTTGCGCGCCACTGCTTTATCATACTCCAATACGGATCGTTGGAGTTTTGCTTGATGCACTCAAGCAGTATCGGGAGCCCGACTTTTAAGTCCCATCCAATGCTGCTGTTCATAAAGTCGCCGTATAGCTCCTTCTTGCCAAAGCGAGACACGAACTTTTTTCCGCATTGATAATAGAGGTAATGCGGTTTACGTGCGTTGATGCTGTTTCCGTAATGGATAGTGAAATTATCTTCCGTGGGCGAGAGCGGTATATTTCCGATAACTTCGCATTCTCCGTAAAAGAAAACGTTGTCCATTATCATTTGCGACGGCAGCATTTTTAGTTTAACGAGGTGTTCGGGGGTTACGTTCGGGTCATCTGTTACGATATGATAAACAGCCACGCAAAGCGGTTTTCCCATAAATATTTCCCAGAATGGAACGCCGTCCTTTCTCATTTTGGCGTAATCGACCATTATCCGCCCGTAGCCGTAGAGACCCCGCTTGATTCTGTACCTGAAAAAGTCGCCTTCGCTGAATTTTTGATGGATCTTCGGACGATTTGCAAATTCGTTGATCTCGGCGAGTTCTTTTTCTCCCGTACCCCGGCACCAATCATCTACCCATTTTGATAGATCATCAAGAGTGTATACTTCTGCTGCCTCGTAATTCGAGCGATAATAGTATTGATCCGCGGTATTATTGATCACGTCAACGTATCCGCGGCAAAATGAGAGCGTCATACCGAGGGGCGTTTTCTTGAGCAGGTTGGGTGCGGTAAAATTCTGCGGTTTGCCTTTTTCGGTTTTCGGCAGGATTTTTGTGCCGTCCTCGGAGAGCATCTGATCGACTCCGTATTCGTGATACATTTCTTGACCGCGCGTTTCGGAGATCTTAATCACCTTGACGATCCGCCTGCCGTCGAGATAGGCGTAAGTAACGCAATGATCATAAGGTCCCGCCTTTACCTCGACTTTTTCCCAGGTGTCAAGCACGGGAGGTATTGCAAAGCATTTTCTTTGTTCGTTTGTCAGTTCAAACATTGTTTTTTACCGTAAAAATGGTTGTTTGGATTTGAATAATAAGGGGTGACAGAGAATCAATACTTCCCTACATTCGGGAAGTATTGACTCTGTCCAAAACGGAGAAGCGGAGCTTCACCGTTTTGAAGCGTAGTGGCGAAGGCTGAAGCCTCCGCATTGAAATGAGGCTTTGCCTCAAACTCCACCACCTTTTGAAAAAGGTGGACGAAAACTTTCCGCTGCTGTTGTATTTTGTTTTAATGATAATTTCCGAGCAAAGCGAGGAAATTCACCACAACTTTTCACTTTCCACTTTTCACTTTCCACTTGCGTAAGCATCCAGCGCGGTGGGTACGTCTCCGTATTTTGCAAGCAATTCGGCGGCGTGCTCCCGATCTACGTCCGCAAGCTGCATAATGATACGAGTTGCGCGCTCGACGAGCTTTTCGTTGGTCGGGCGGACGTTTACCATAAGGTTCGAGCGGACCTTTCCCGTCTTGATCATCGCGCAGGTCGAGAACATATTAAGTATCAGCTTCTGCGCCGTGCCCGCCTTGAGTCGCGTTGAGCCCGAAATGACCTCGGGACCGACGTATACCGAAACGGCAATATCGCAGTGATTTTCCATAAGCGAACCGGGATTGCAGGTGACGGCGATCGTCTTGCAACCGAGCTCTTTTGCCTTTTGGAGCGCACCGATGACGAAGGGGGCGCGTCCCGATGCCGAAAGTCCGACAACGACGTCGCCTGCGGCTGCGCCGTCGGTTTCAATCGCGACCATACCCTTTTCCTCGCTGTCCTCGGCGTTCTCGGTAGCGCGGAAAACTGCTTCTTTGCCCCCCGCGATAACGCCGCGGAAGAGGTCGTAGTCAACGCCGAAGGTCGGAGGACATTCGGAGGCGTCAACGATTCCGAGTCTGCCCGAGGTGCCGCAGCCGACGTAAATGACGTGACCGCCATTTTCAATCGCTTCGCTGATCATATCGATAGCCGCCGCGATCTCGGGAAGTGCCTCGTCGATTCCGTCCTCAACGGCGCGGTTCTCTTGGTTTATGAGGCGCACCATTTCGAGCGAGGAAAGCTTATCAATGTCCATTGTCCGAGGGTTTCTGCCCTCGGTCTTCAGAGAGTCGTAATTGTCTCTCATATCAATATCTCTTGGGCTCGAAGCCTTCAAAAACGGGAACGTCGCCGCGCGCCTTTGCCTCGCCGTAGAGCTCGGGGGTGTTGACGGTCCAGGTGAATGTCATTACGTTATAGATCTTCTTGCAAAGCACGAGGGGAAGAAGCTTGGGGTGACGGCAGTCGTAGGATACGTAGTCGGGCTGTGCGATGCAGTTGAGGACCATTGTAGTTGCGATAAATCGTGTGAAGATATTGCCCTTGTGACCCTTTGCGAGGAAATTGGAAACAAGCACGCCGCGAACGACTCTCGGGCGGTTCTTGCGGTACCACGAGATGAGCATCGGGTTGAAGGACTTGACCGAATAGTATCTGTCTTCCTTGTCAAGGAGCTTGGCAAGCTCGACACAGAGGCGCGTGTCGTTGCCCTTGAGCTCAATGCAGAGGGGAGTTGTGGGGTCGATGGTGGCAAGAACGTCCTCAAAAAGCGGTATCTTCTCGTACGTGCCCTTGATGTCGATCCAGGAAAGCTCCGAGGCGGTCTTCGAGTCGACGCGCTCGGTGCGGTCGCAGAGACGCTGGAGGGTATCGTCGTGGAAAACGACTACCTTGTTGTCGGAGGAAAGACGGACGTCGAGCTCGATTCCGTAGCCTTCGCGCTCAGCGGCATAGAAAGCCTGCATCGTGTTCTCCACGGCAAAATCGCCGTGGAGCCCGCGGTGAGCGTAGTCAACCTTGAGGGGCTCGACCGAGGTCTTATGCTCGGTACGGGGACGGAGAAGGAAGATATAGAGCGCGGTGAGTGCGACGAGCGCGATAAGAATATAAACGATAATCATTATTATACCTCAATTATTTGGTGGGCTTGGAATCGCCGTGACGGACGAAGAGCATTGTGACGAATGCACCTGCGGCAAAGATCGCGGCGTAGGGGAAGAGGATCTTCAGACCAAAGGAGTCCATGAGGTAACCGGAGACGACGGGGGTGAGGGTCTGAGCCGCCATACTTGCGGTGTAGTAGAAGCCGGTGTACTTACCGACGTTACCGCCGCGAGCGAGCTCAACGACCATGGGGAAGGAGTTGACGTTGATGGTTGCCCATCCGATACCCGCGATGGCGAAGAGGATCATCATAACGGGAAGGGGAGTGCCCGCATCAAGGAAGGATGCGGGCAGGAATGCGCCCGAGAGCATGATAACGCCCGCGAGGATGGTCTTCTTTCTTCCAACCTTGGTTGCGATCATACCAACGGGGAGGTAAGCGATCAGAGCCGCGATGTTCGCTACGAGAAGGGTGGAATTGTAGTCAAGCTGAAGAACACGTCCCGCATAGACCGAGTATTTGCTCGTTACGGCGTTGTAGCCGAAGAACCAGAGAACGACGGATGCAAGAAGGAGAATGAGCGAGAGCCTCTCGGATGCCGAAAGCTTGCGGCTTCCCGAAGCATCGTCCTCGTCGTTGCCTTCGACTATACCGTTCTCGCGGCTGATTTCTTCCATTTCTGCAACGAACTTGCGCTCGCGGACGGTGGAGAGGAAGATCACGAGGCTTACGAGCATAATGCCCGCAACGATGCAGAAGTAACCCGTGTAGGGCATATAGGTGTTCTTGGTCGAGCCCGTGGCGAGGATCATACCGAGTCCGAGGATAAGGCTTCCGCCGATGGTGCCCATGAGGTTGATGACGGCGTTAGCCTTCGAACGCAGGGGTCTCGGGGTAACGTCGGGCATCAGAGCTACCGCGGGCGTACGGAAGGTAGCCATTGAAAGCAGAAGCACGAAGAGGACGGCTATGAAGGTTATCAGCGCGGAGGGATCCTTGCCGACGATCTCCTCGGCGATATAAGCCGAGCGCGCGGGAACGACGTAGTTGGTGTAGTCGGGATTAGCCTTGCCGTTCTCGAGAGTCGCGGGGATCTTGACGAAATCCTCACGCTTGAACTCGGAGAGGTCGTATTCCTCGCCCTCGGGAGTGGTCAGAGGAGATGCGTAATCGTAATCGTAAAGGATTGTGCGCGCTTCCTCGGAGTTGATGTCAGCGATGTTGCCGAGGCGGTCAAGCTGCATCGAGTCTACAAATGAGAGCGAGATGAGCGCGACAGCCGCGATCAGAGTGCCGACGATGATGAAGGGTGTACGGCGTCCGAGCTTGGATTTTGTCTTATCCGAGAGGATACCGAAGAGGGGGAGCAGGAAGAGTGCGAGAATGTTGTCGATCGCCATGATCGCACCCGACCAGAACTGCGACATACCGAAGCGGTCGGTCAGGATCTTCGGAACGATGGTGTCATATGCCTGCCAGAAGGCACAGATCAGAAAGAATGCGAATCCGACGAAGAGTGTGCGTTTGTAATTGAGTTTCATTTTTGGACTCCTTATATCAAATTATTAAAAACTAAAGACAATGGCAGCGGAAAAGTTTTTGAAAATTCTAAAGAAACTTTTTTCAAAAAGTTTCTTTAGCCGACCTCCGCAGAGGTCGGAATTTCCCCTGCGCTTCAAAACGGCGACGCCCCGTCGACGTTTTGGAAGGAGTAAAATCTCCCCTTGAGGGGAGATTTTTGCTCCTTCACTCTTTGAAAGTTATTTTCTCTTCTCCAAAATATATTTCGCCTTCAGCACCGCCGCAATCGTCTTGCCGTCCGCGATCTCGCCCGAGACGCACATTTCGGCAAGCTTGTCGAGAGGGATCGCCTCAACGTCGATGAATTCGTCATCGTCAGGATCAGTATCACCCATCGAAAGCCCCTCGGCGATATACATTGATATCACCTCGCCGAGTATCGCGGGGGAGGGAATGAAGTCGCCGATGTAGGTCAGGGTCTCGCATCGCGCGCCCGTTTCCTCACGGAGCTCACGGAGAGCGGCGGCGGGGCGATCGGTCTCACCCGGCTCGAGCTTGCCCGCGGGGATCTCGAGGAAGACGCGACCGTGAGTGTATCGGTATTGACGGACGCAAAGCACCTCGCCCCTGTCGTTTATCGGAACGACGCAGACGGCACCGGGATGACCGACGTACTCGCGCGTTGCCTCCTTACCGTCGGGAAGCTCAACGCGGTCGACCATTACGTGAAGTATCTTGCCCGAGTAGACCTCGCGCCCGTCAAGGCGTCGTTCGGTCATATCGATATTTTGCATAAGGTATCACCTCAAATTCTTATTTTATATTTATACAGAATAATTATACACTATTTTTTTCCTCTTGTAAAGATTTTTTTGCAGATTGCCGCGGTCTTTTGGATTTTTCTATTGCATATTTCGGGGAATTATGATAAAATTATAACAATAATCTATTATAATTTGTATTCTGAGTATAATTGGCAACAATAATGATCTCCTCATCCACCGCCCCACGCCCGAACCCCAAAAACGTGCAAACACGTTTTCGGGAACCCGGCTCGGCGGTCCCCCTTCCCCGCTGGGGAAGGCTAATTATAGCATCGCTCATTTTTCTAAACTTTGATTTACACAATTTTTAACACATACATTAGTTTGGTTGTGTAATTACTATCACTCTGTAACTGATGTTCGCAGTTATCTATTAGCCTTCCCCAGCGGGGAAGGGGGACCGCCGTAGGGCGGTGGATGAGGAGATCGCCGTTTGTGCAATTAAAAAACAGAAATGGCAAATGACGATCGAGGTGACAAAATGCAACTTGACGATACACGGACGCGGGCTTTGCTCGGCGAGGATGGCGTGAACAGACTGAAAAACTCGCACGTTGCGGTCTTCGGGCTCGGCGGCGTTGGCGGACATCTCTCGGAGGCTTTGGCACGCGCGGGTGTTGGTGAATTGACAGTCATTGACGGCGATACCGTGTCGCCCTCGAACGTAAACCGTCAGATCATAGCGACGCAAAATACCGTCGGCAGACCGAAGGCAGAGGTCATGGCGGAGCGTATCCTTTCGATCAATCCCGAATGTAAAGTTCACCCCATAAATCTCTTTTATCTGCCCGAAAACGCCGACGAGATCGACCTCTCGCAGTTCGATTTCATTGCCGACGCGGTCGATACGGTTGCGGCGAAGGTCGAGCTTATCTGCCGTGCGGATGCTGTGGGCGTTCCCGTGATTGCATCGATGGGTGCGGGAAACAAGCTCTATCCCGAAAGATTCCGTATTTCCGACATCAGCAAAACGAGCGTCTGCCCGCTTGCGAAGATAATGCGCAAGAAGATGAAGGAAAAGGGCATTAAAAAGCTTGATGTCGTATGGTCGGACGAGGAGCCGATAAAGGCGCAAGGGCTTGAATCCGAGAACGGCAGAAATACGCCGGGAAGCCTGTCATTTGTGCCGGGAGCGGTTGGGCTGATTATGGCGGGACATATTATAAGAAAGTTATCACGCTTCGCGTGAGTTAAGGTCGGGCTTCGCCCGAGTTAAGATTGCCTTTGGCAAGTTAAGATCGCGCACGGCGCGAGTTAAGATTCGCCCGTCGGGCGAAGTTGAAGGTGAATTTTCGCCGAGGCGAAAATTTCCGATTTTTGAAAACACACTTTTCTCAAAAGAAAGGAAAATACAATGAAATTCGACAGAGAAAAATACTTATCATATTGTTTTGACACGGTCAAGAGGCTGATGGACGTGCCGTCTCCGAGCGGATATTCGCGCGAGATCGCGTCGCTTCTCGGTGAGATCGCATCCGAGCAGGGGCTCGGACTCGAGGCGACGAAGAAGAGCTGCTTCTTTATGACCTACGAGGGTAAAAATCACGATTCCGCGCTCGGTCTTGCCGCTCATTGCGACACTCTCGGCGCGATGGTGCGCTCGATCGACGGCTCGGGCGACCTCAATTTCGCTCCCGTTGGCGGAGTTCTTTGCAACTCTCTTGACGGCGAATACTGCTTCGTAATCACCCGCGAGGGCAAGCGTTACACGGGTACCATCCTCTCCCGTTCCCCCTCGGTTCACGTATATTCCGACGCGAGAAGCCGCTCGCGCGACGCCGACAATATGTACGTTCGCCTCGACGAGAACGTAAAGAGCGCGGCTGACACACGCGCGCTCGGCATAGAGAACGGCGACTACATATGCTTCGATCCCAAGACCGTAGTCACCGAAAGCGGATATCTCAAGTCGCGCTTCATCGACGACAAGGCGAGCGTTGCTTGTATCCTCACTGCCTTCAAGATCATGAAGGACGCGGGCATTGTCCCCGAAAAGGATATCAAATTTCTCGTTTCGATGTACGAGGAGGTCGGCCACGGCGCGGCGTTCGTTCCCGAAAATCTCGAGTCGATGCTTGCCGTTGATATGGGCTGTATCGGTAAGGATCTTAAGTGCGACGAGCACACTCTTTCGATCTGCGCGAAGGATGCGGGCGGCCCTTACGACTATGAGCTGACCTCAAAGCTGATCGATATGGCAAAGGCTGCCGAGCTTCCTTACTGCGTCGACCTCTACCCCTACTACGGCTCCGACGTCGGAGCTATGTGGCGTGCGGGACACGACGTTCCCGGTGCGCTGATCGGTCCCGGTGTTCACGCTTCTCACGGTATGGAGCGCACTCACGCAGATGCGCTTATGGCAACCGTTGAGCTCATTTTAATGTATCTTGGAGTATAAGCTATGGAAAAGTTCAGACTTGGTATAATCGGTCTCGGTTGCCGGGGAAGATCCATGACGGGGCTTCTTGCCGAGCGCGAGGACTGCAATATCACCGCTATCTGCGACGAATACGCCGACAGATGCGACTCTATGAAGGCAAAGCTTGCTGAGCATGGGCACGATCCCGCGATCTACCTTGATTACGAGAAGCTTATCGCCGCGCCCGAGGTCGACGTTGTTTTCGTTTTCTCGGCTTGGGAGAATCACGTTCCCGCTGTCGTTGCTTCGATGAAAGCGGGCAAACCGGTGGCATTCGAGGTCGGCGGCGCATACACAATTGAGGACTGCGTTCTTCTTTGCGAGACCTACCGCGAGACGGGCACACCCGCGATGATGCTTGAAAACTGCTGTTACGGACGAGTCGAGCAGACCCTTTATGCGATGAAGAATGCCGACGTCTTCGGCGAGCTTATCCACGTTTGCGGCGGATATCACCACGACCTGCGCGAGGAGGTCTCGATGGGTCTTGAAAACCGTCATTACCGCCACCGCAATTACCGCAGCCGCAATTGCGAAAACTATCCGACCCACGAGCTTGGTCCGCTCAACGTCCTTCTCGGTATCGGCCACGGCAACCGCTTCGTCCGCCTCTCTGCCTTTGCATCCAAGAGCGCGGGACTTGACACCTATATCAAGAATCATCCCGACCGCGATCAGACCTACGCCGACGGAAAGTGGGCGCAGGGTGACGTTGTAACGACGATCCTGACGACATCCGAGGGACAGACCGTCCGCCTCTCGCTCGATACCACTCTTCCGCGCCCCTATTCCCGCGGACTTGAGATCCACGGTACAAAGGGATGGTTCTCGCAGGACAATATGTCGGTCTACACGGATGAAAACAACGTCGAGGCAGATCACTTCAAGTGGAAGAATTTCTGGGGTAACTATTCCGAATATGAGGAAAAGCATATGCCGAAGCTCTGGCGCGACTATCTTGACGCGGGCGTCAAGAAGGGTCACGGCGGTATGGACTTCCTCGTCCTCGATGCTTTCCTTTCCGCAGTACGCGACGGAAGCCCGATGCCGATAGACATTTACGATGCCGCAATTATGATGGCAGTAACTCCCCTTTCCGAGCTCTCGATCAAGATGGGCAACGCACCCGTCGAATTCCCCGACTTTACAGAAGGAATCGAGGACAGAGAAACGGCGGAGGGTAAGTATAAGCTGTTTTAAGTTAATGCAAAATGCTAAATGCAAAATGCAGAATTGAGGTAAATTTCCTCCGCTTTGCTCGGAAATTATTAGCTAAAAATTTTGTTTATGCTTGATATTCTATTGCATTGTTCAAGGCTGATGTATTGCAAAAAAATATTGATAAAGAAAATAGAGATGTTTTGAAGTTTGAACTTCATTGCATCTCTATTTTTCTATTTACTTATTACAGGTTTAATGTTAACAAAGGATTATTAAGGCGGAACCAAAATAATTGTGTATGCTTTTAGAGCAACGTGATAAAAGCTACCTTATTTTGCATTTTGCATTCTGCCTTTTGCATTTTTATCACTGCAGTTTCTCAAAAGACGTTGCCACGTTCTTGATGAACTTATCAAGAAGCTTTTGCTGACCCGATCCGACGGTTGCCCAGTTTTTGTTATCGCATGCGGCGTTGTAGAAGATATCAGTGATCTTATTGAGCTTGTTATTGAAGAGTCTGCCGAGGTCGAAGCATACTGTGGTACGGATGATATTGTACATATCCGCCTCGTCGGAGGTCTCGGAGTAGCGGAGCTTCATGTTCATCTCGAACTGTGCGGGAGTTGTGGTTCTGTAAGCCTCGCTTGCCCAACACTCAAGAACTGCTGCGGCACGATCGAGATCCTCGCTTTGGGAGAAGATGCCGTAGAGCGAGAAGGGGTTACCGACGACGGAAATAAAGTTTTCCTGATCCTTGTTGTAGAGAGGAGTGGGAAGAATGCTGTATGAGAAGTCGACCTGACCGACAAGCCGCCTGTCAGCGAGATGGCAACGGTCCTGGATAAAGAGAGCTCTCTGAGAAACGAATGTGTCCTGATGCGTGCCTGCGATATAGCAATCGTCCGATTTGATCCATGCGCCGAGCTTGGAGCAGAGGTCGACAGCCTTGTCGCTGTAGAAGTCCTCGGAGATGATGAGGAGTTTGTCTTCATCCTGCTCAACAAGGCGGAGATCGGAGCCGGTGTAGAATGCGTCGAGACCGTAGTTCGCGCCGACAAAGCCATAGAAGTCGCCGTCGTCCTTCTTGTTGCTTGCGTCGAGATCCTCGTATGCGTCAGCGGTCATCTGAAGGAGCTTGTCGATCGTCCATTCATGGCTATTGACGAGAGCGATGGGGCTCTCAAGCTGTTTATTCTTAAGAAGGTCGTTGTTGCAGTACACCGCATACATCAGATGGAGCACGTTGATGGAAGCGTCTCCCGATGCAAAATAAATGCTGTCGCCGATAGAAACGACGTCAAGAAGGCTTTCCGGCCACCAGGGCATGTCAAAATTGAGGTAGGGAAGGTCCGCCATATCCGCGCAATAGCCTTCGATAGCGCACATTGCGGTAGTTCTGGAATATGAGGAAATAAGGTCGAGGGGGGTATCTCCGCCTTTGTAGATATTGGCGACGTAGTTGACGAATTCACCCGTTTTGTTGTTATTTCCGGGGGTGCTGAGCCATGCAAATTCGATATTGAGCTTTTCCTGCACGTTCGCGTTACGCTTGTAGATAGCATCGTTTACGAGTACGGAATTGAGCTCCTCAGCCTCGTATTCCTGCATCTCAACGTCACTCCAATAAAGGACGGTTACGGTCTCTCCGCCGTAATTGAGCTCGGGAAGATCGCTTTTGAGGTATCCTTCTTCATCGTATAGATGCGAGGTGTCCTCCTCGGTTCCCGCGGGAGCTGTCGTGGATGCTGTGGGGGTCTCGGTGGTCTGCGCGGGATCCTGAGTCTGCGCGCAAGAGACAGCGAGAGGAAGAATTGTCAATAAACAAAGTATCAGTGCGAGCATTCGAAAATGCTTTTTCATAATGGTTATCCTCCATAAGTTTTATTATATAGCATATTTTAACATATACAATATATATTTGTCAAGGTCTTTTTGATCTTATTCCTTTTTCTTACCTCTTTCCCACCTTTTTAGGGGTTACATTCCGCTCGGAAATAGATTATAATATTAGTGTAACATTTTTTGTGAGGTAATTATGGAACTTATACTTATCAGCAACTCAAAGCTCAAGATCATGCTGAGCGCGGAGGATATGAAAAAGTACAATATTGAATGTGACGGAAATACGGCTATGAGGCGCGGCTTCAAGCCTGTGCTTGACGTGGCGCGCCGCGATTGCGGATTCGATACCGACAGCGGCAGACTGCTTGTTCAGGTGTTTCCTTCGAGGGGAGGTGGCTGCGAGATGTTCATTACGCGTGTTGCGCTTGAGTGCGGAAAGGGCGGGATGAGGGATGCATCGGTCTGCATTTTCGAAAATCTTGAGGATATGATACGGCTTTGCAGGATACTGAGCTTTCGCGGATACGGCAAGGGAAGCGCGGCTTATGAGATTGCGGCGGGCGCATACGCTCTGATCCTGCCTGAATTTGACCGCGATGAGTCGCTTCCGCTCGGCGCGGCTGTAATATCCGAGTTCGGATACCGCCGCGATTGCGAGAATATCGAAGGATACATAAAGGAACACGGGCGCGTGATTGCGGAGGAAAACGCAGTCGCCCGACTTACGGAATTTTGTTGAAACTCTTGACAAAACCTTAGATGATTGATATAATATAATATGAATTCATCGGAGGTCTCAGATATGGATAACATAGATGCAAGATGGCAGGCGCTTGAGGAAAAGTGCCGCGCGTGCCAAAAATGTCCGCTATGCGAGACGAGAACGAATTGCGTTTTCGGCACGGGCAACAGGCAGGCTGAATTGATGTTCGTCGGCGAAGCGCCGGGCGAGCAGGAGGATCTTTCGGGGACTCCCTTTGTCGGACGCGCGGGTCAGCTTCTCGACCGTTTTCTTTACGCCGTTGACATCAAGCGCGAGGACGTCTATATCGCAAACATACTCAAATGCCGTCCGCCAAAGAATCGCGATCCCCTTCCCGCGGAGGAGGACGCTTGCATAGACTATCTTCGCGAGCAGGTAAGACTCATCAGACCAAAGGTGATCGTATGTCTCGGCAGGATCGCGGCTATGAGACTGATCAAGCCCGACTACAAGATCACGCAGGAGCACGGTACCTGGGTAGAGAAGGGCGATTTCGCAATGACCGCAGTTTTCCATCCCGCGGCACTTCTCCGTGATCCGCGCCGCAAGGAGGATATGCTGAACGATATGAAAGCTATCAAGGCAAGACTTGATGAAAATAAAAAAGTATAGGAAGGATTACACGTTATGAAGAGATTAATTGCGTTATTTTTAGCTGTTTGCACGCTTCTCCCCGCGCTTATCGCATGTAAGGGCCCTGAGACCACGGAAGCACCCGAGATCACGACAGGCGCACCCGCAGAGACCACTCCCGAGGAGACCACTACTCCTCTTCCCACAGGACTTTCAATCGTAGCCGAGGGTGCCAGCGAGTATATTATCGTTCGCGCCTCCGAATGTCAGAGCTTCGTTCTTGATGCGATGGCCGAGCTTCGCGGAGCTATTCAGGCTAAGACAGGCGTCGATATCAAGCCAAAGGAGGACTGGGTAAAGGATGTCAAGGATGGCGAGACGTACGTTTCCGAGGCTCCCGAGATTCTCATCGGCGCGACTAACAGAAAGGAAAGCGCAGAAGTTCTTGCAACTCTCAAGACCGGCGAATATAAGATCTGCGTAAGCGGAAATAAGCTCATTATAATCGGTTCTACCGATTATCTGACCTCGATCGCCGTCAGCGCTTTCATCGAATACGTCAATGCAATTACAGACAGCAAGGACCTCTTTGTTCCGAACGAGTATAGCGTACTTAAGTCGCAGGATGATTTGAATAATCTCCTTATGGGCATTACCATGTACGCAATGGGCGACAGCTATTTCGGCGGCTCTTCGCTCGGTAAGGAAGCTACCTGGGTCAACAAGCTTGGCAACAAGTACGGAATGGATTACGTGAATTACGGCATCGGCGGAAGCACTATGTCGGATTTCAATCCCGAAAAGAATCCCATGGTTCTTCGTTATACAAAGATGGCGAAGGGTGATGCGGACATCATTCTCCTTGAGGGCGGAAGAAACGACCGCTCGCATAAGGTCCCGCTCGGAGACTTCGAATCTCGCGATTCCAAGACCTTTATGGGAAGCATCAACATTATGCTGGACGGTATGCTTAAGACCTACCCGAATGCGTTGATCATTCTGATCACCCCCTGGTATCATACGGGTAAGGTTTCCGATACGGGTCTCTCGAACGTTGATTATGCGAACGCTATGCGCGATCTCGCTGAGCACCGTAATGATCCGAGAATCGTCTGCCTCTACGCGGCGGATACCGAGCTCACGGGCGTTAATATGAACGATGCGAAATTCCGCGCGAAGTACTGCATCAAGCCCGATGACGTAAGCCATCTCAATGACGAGGGCATGAATATGGTCCTGCCTCAGATGGAAAAGTTCATCGCCGCAGAGTATGCAAAATTCAAGGGCGTATCCGGAAATTGATATAGAATAACAAAAAATCGGGGACGTCCCCGATTTTTTGTTATTTATTGAAAAGTTGAGTTCTGTTTTTGAAATATGCTATGTTGAGGATCAATGCCGTCACGGACGGAGCCATCGAGAGGATAAAGAAAAGTATTCCGAAAAGCAGAAGCGTAAAGGTAGGCTTGCCGCTGTGAGTTGCAAAATGGATCATGGTCGTGAAGAAATAAAACGCCGATACCGCCGTCCACAATACAAGAGTTCTCGTAAGGAGCTTGGGCGCGGATCTTTTGCGCTTCAGCAAGGCGATTCCCGAGATGATCGCAAGGAGCGCCACACATATCATCATTATGCCCGTGATGATCACGATCTTTTCGATAGTCGGATTATTTATGCCGGCAAACGGATCGGTATTGATCAGTATATCCGAGGAATTGAATATTCCGTAAGTGCCGCAGGTAAGTAGCGCGACGGCGAAAGCCCAAATGAAAAAGCGGGTCAATAGCTTATACCATTTCATAGCCATACCTCCTTATACGACTCAATTATAGCATATGGAAAGCGGTTTGTCAATAATTATCGGATAATAATTATTTTGTTGCTTTTTGAGCATCCGTGAGGGGGGAAGACGGCAAAAAGATTATGCCAATAACTTTTTCAATCGTTTGAACGTAGATTCCTTCGCCGTCGTCAGCGGCATTCTGCAATACGGTTTACAGATGCCGAGGAGGGAGAGTGCGGCTTTGACAGGGATGGGATTTACCTCGCAGAAAAGGGTGTCTGCGAGGGGTAAGAGCGAGGCGGCGAGAGCTTGGGATTCGCTGATTTTGCCCTCCGCGAAGGCGTGGCAGAGCGCGGACGTTTCCTTGGGTTTGATGTTTGAAAGCACCGAAATCACGCCGTCCGAGCCGAGCGAAAGCAGGGGAAGAGTGGCGTTGTCGTTGCCCGACCAGAGGCATGATTCGCCTCCCAGATAAGACAAAAATTGCGCTCCGTAGGCGATGTCTCCCGTTGCGTCCTTGATGCCTATTATGTTCGGAATGGCGAAAAGCTCGCCCCAGACAGAGGGCGGGATCGTCATTCCCGTGCGAGAGGGAACTGTGTAAGCGATGATGGGTAATGACGTCGCGGAGGCAATTTCACGGTAGTGGCGGACGAGCCCCTCGGGGGTGCATTTGTTATAGTACGGAGTGACCGCGAGGAGCGCGTCGGCTCCGTTATTTTCTGCATTCCTTGCCTTTTCTACCGCGTGGGCGGTGCAGTTAGAGCCGACTCCCATAATGACGGGAACGCTCTTTTGCGCCGTCTTGACCGCTTCGCAAAGTAGAATTTGGCATTCGTCATCGGATAGCGTCGGGGTCTCACCCGTAGTGCCGCAGACGAGGAGCGCGTCGATGCCGGAGTCGAGCTGAAATCTCAATAATTTGCGGAATGATCCGAGGTCGAGCGCACCGTTCTGCTCAAATGGAGTGACGAGTGCTGTCGCCGCGCCGAAAAACAAAGAAAATTTACTCAAAATTCTCTCCTTTCTCAAAATTGTTATTGCTTTTTTTGCAGATTTATTATATAATATATTATAATAGGCTAATTATACTTAATGTGAGATTAAAAATGAGTGATGTTATTATAAATGCAAAGCCCGAAACGAGCCTTTGCACGTCGGATTTTGATTATTTTCTGCCCGAGGAGCAGATAGCTCAGCACCCCGCCGAGCCCCGAGATTCCTCTCGTCTGCTCTGCGTTGACCGCGAGAGCGGCAAGCTTGAGCACAAGCATTTTTACGATATAATCGATCATCTGCGCGAGGGCGACACGCTCGTCATCAACGATTCAAAGGTCATTCCCGCCCGTCTTTACGGACATGCCGAGGGCAGACCCGAGGCTATGGTCGAGCTTCTTCTGCTCCGTCAGCGCGGTGATGACCTCTGGGAAACTCTCGTCAAGCCCGGAAAACGCGCGCGCATCGGAATGAAAATGGTCTTCGGAAACGGCGTTCTTACGGCAACCGTCGAGGACATCGTTGAAGAGGGCAACCGACTCGTCAGACTCGGATACGACAAAAGTTGTTATGCAAACGTATACGATATGTTGTCGGAAGTAGGCGTTATGCCCCTGCCTCCCTACATCACGGCGAAGCTCGAGGATAAGTCCCGCTACCAGACAGTATATGCACGCCGCGAGGGCTCTGCCGCCGCTCCGACTGCGGGATTGCATTTTACTCCCGAGCTTCTTGAGCGCATCAAGGCGAAGGGCGTTGCAGTCGTTCCCGTAATGCTCCACGTCGGACTCGGAACCTTCCGACCCGTCAAGGAGGAGAACATCGGCGAGCACGTTATGCACACCGAATATATTTCGGTAAGCGAGGAAAGTGCAAGCATTATCAACAGCCGCCGCGCCGCGGGCGGAAGAACAGTATGCGTCGGCACGACCTCTTGCCGTACTCTTGAAAGCGTTTCGGACGAGAACGGGATCGTCCACCCGAGGGACGGCGACACGGGTATCTTCATTTACCCCGGCTATCGCTTCAAGGCGACCGACGCGCTGATAACGAATTTCCACCTTCCCAAATCGACGCTTCTGATGCTCGTCTCGGCTTTCTACGAGCGAGAGAAGATGCTCGAGGTCTACAAGACTGCCGTAGATGAAAAATACAGATTCTTCTCCTTCGGCGACGCGATGTTTATATATTGAAAATCAAACATAAAACGCGCATAAATATATGATTTGTGTAAAAATTACAACATAATATGTTGACAAGTTGGATATGATATGATATACTATTATCGAAAGGAGTTGATATTATGTCTAAAGTATCTACGAACATCAGCCTTGATGCTGAAACCAAAGCAAAAGCACAGATAATGCTTGCTGATCTTGGAATGGATCTTTCTACTGCTGTAAATATTTTTCTTCGTCAAATGCTTTATGAGGGTGGAATTCCGTTTTCTATTACCAGAGAAGTTCCTAACAAGATTACCCTTGAAGCAATGAAAGAAGCACAGGAAATAATCCGTTCTCCCGAGAAATACAAGAAATATGACAATGTAGACAGTATGATGGAGGACATTTTAGGTGAAGTATGAGATTGTCCCATCCAATCAATTCAAGAAAGACTTAAAATTAGCGCAAAAACGTGGCTATGATCTTGATAAAATAAAGAAGGTAATTACTACTCTTGCCAACGGTGAAACACTTGAAGCAAAATATCGCGACCATTTGCTTACCGGTGATTACGGCGGTTATCGAGAATGTCACATCCAACCGGATTGGTTGCTCGTATATCAAATAGATGGAGATCAATTGATATTGTTCTTGGCTCGAACGGGTACGCACAGCGACTTATTTTGATGGTTACCGATTGGTTTGCGCAATCTTACCAATCGGTAAAATCTTATATAGCATCAGCATCGCAGACATGATGTTTATTAAGCAAAAGAATAGATTTGTAATTATTTGGCGTGAGGTTTTATTATGCTTGCTGAAATTTCTTCGCGGGTTGAACTCGTTCAGGTACTGCTGTATCTGGCAGATCGGCAAGAAAAGACTTATCAGTATTTGAACAATAAGATCTATGTTGATTCGATAGAAAAATGGTTTGGGCGATTTAGAAATCATGAAGCAGTTTTGCTAACACAGCAACTCATCACAAAGCACTCATTCTTTCACATCAAACCCCTTCGGGCGATTTTTCGACTTGAGGCTATATTGACCGATGCTCAAAATGAGTATTATGAATGGGGGATCGCAGTAAAATCATTTGCCGAGAACACTTGCTTTGAAGCTTTCTTTCAAAGTCAACATTCCTTTTACGAGGAAATATTGAATCATATTAATACCTGTGATTTGGAAAAGTGGGTTGGTTTTATCGAAAACTACTTTCGAGAAAAGCCTGATGATTTCAAATTGATTATCAGTCCGATTGCCGGAAATTACGGATTTACTCTCGAAGAAAATCGCAAGAAAACTTCATATACTGTTCGCTGTATGCCGTATTGTGACAAAAACGGAGTATACGATTGGGATATTGCTTCTTTCGCAAAAAGTTTAGCACACGAATACGCTCATTGTTTTGTTAATCATACGGTTGAGAAACATAAGAACAGACTGGTTTTGTATAGTGATTTTTTTAAAGAACACCGAAAAATACCTCACTTTTATAACACTGAATATGCCGTTATCAACGAGTATTTTGTCAGAGCGTTTCAAATCAGGTTTATGGAAATAAATCAAAAATGCTTTCCGGATTTTTGCCTTTCGGAAGAATATCGTATGCAAAAGGAAATGTTTATATATTTAGAGCGATTCTTAAGTGCATTAAAGAGATTTGAAGACGGCAATCAATCGTTTGCGGATTTTTACATCGAACAAATTGATAAGATTCTTGAATGAATGGATACTGAATATTGTTCAGAGAGGTTTCTAATGAATGGGATAAATATAAAGTACTCAAAAGACGCGCTGAAGTTCTTATCCAAACTCGATAAGAAATCTATTCAAAGAATTCGTGATGCTGTTGCGGGTCTTGCACTTAAGCCTCCTGTCGGAGACATAAAACCTATGCAAGGTTATAACGATGGAAGAAAGAGGCTCAGAGTCGGTTCTTGGAGAATAATATACAGACACGAAAACGAACAAACCGTAGAGATAATTTTTGTGATTGACATCGGCAATCGCGGAGATATATATAAATAAGGAGGTGCCTATTATGTCGGATATTGTAATTGAAGCTGCTCGCTTAATGGACGTTTTGCCCGAAGAAGACAAGGCGTTTGCTTATGAGTTTATCAAGAAACTGGTTTTGGCTTGGGATCCCGATTTTACCAAGGTGACCGCCGAGGAAGCGAAGAGAATCAAGGATGCCGAGAACAGCGGATATATTGACTCTGACGATATAGATTGGGATAACATAGGTACTGATTGATCGGTCAGAGAATGTAAAGAGTAAGGAATAAAAATGAGCCAAACTATTGATTTTAAGATATGGTCGAAGCTTTCTCCCGATGATGAATGGAGACTGCCGAAGATAAATGACTGCCGCCTTGAGCTTATCGAAAAGCGAGAGGTGAGCTTTGATGAGATCCCCGCGAATATACTGCTTTCGGTCGGAGGAATCAAGTACCTGACCGCGTTCAGCCTTTCGGATTTCGAGGGCGAGAGTGCGCTCGGATATGCGAAAAAATTCGCTCTGAAGGCGGCGGATGCCCTTGAGGGGGCACTTGAGATGAGCGGTGAGGAGACGGTCTTTTGCACCGAAAAGCTCATTCCGCCCGCGCTCAACGAATACACCCCGATGCTGACGCTTTCGGTATGGTTCGACGGAAAATCCTTCCGTGAGCTTTACGGCGAGATCGTAGCGCTCCTCGAGCGTGAGCTTCCCGCGGCACTTCCCTCAAAATTCGGAGAGAAGATGCCTCCCGATCGCGAGTATTCGGACAGATCGGAGTTTATTGAATTCTTGGAAAACACGCCTGCGCCCGTCTGGTACGCGCAAAGACCCGTGACTCACGTTCACGTGGGCGATTGTGAGCGCGCAGAGGTCAAGCGCGAGGGACTGCGTACGAATCGAATCTCGATACGTATGCCCGATGCGCTTTACGAGATCGAGGAATGGAAATTTGCCATGAGGCGGCTGCTTAAATCCCTGACTGTTTTGACCGGAGGATTTTTCGGACAGATCAGCCGCGGCGAGAGCGGCGTGGTCTCCTGGTGGTGGCAGGGCGTTCCGCTTGAGCTCGGAGTTGCCTGCACATTCGGAGAGCCCTATTTCTCGCTGATTCCCGATTGCGCCGAAAAGGGCGAGCTGATCGGCGAGGGTTGCGCATATTTCGAGGAGCCCTACGGTCCATACGTTCCGACAGAGCTTGTCTCAATGCCGAAGAAGAGGATCGGAGGCAGAGAACGTCTCTATCCCGATGATTTTTCGGTTGCGGCAAATATGCCGATCAAAAAATAATGAAAAACAGGATAATTGCCGTTGCGGGTCATACTGCATCGGGAAAGACGAGCCTTGCGATAAGGCTTGCCGAGATTCTCGGCGGCGAGATAGTATGCTGTGACTCGATGCAGATCTATCGCGTGATGGACATCGGAACCGCTAAGCCGACGCCCGAGGAGCAGGCGCGAGTTCCACATCATATGGTGGATTTCGTCGATCCCTTCCGCTCGTATTCCTGCGCCGAGTATTGCGAGGATGCCGAACGCGCGATAAAGGACATAATTTCGCGCGGAAAACTTCCCGTCATCTGCGGAGGCACGGGGCTTTACCTCGACACCCTGCTTTTTGAGCGTCCCTTTGACGAATGCGGCGGCAGAAGCGACGTTCGCGAGCGTATTGCCGCGGAAGCCGAGGAGTTTGGAGCACACGCGCTTCACGAGAGACTCCGCGAGGTCGACCCCGAGAGCGCGGAAAAGATCCACGAAAACAACGTCCGCCGCGTTATCCGCGCGCTTGAGATATATGAGACCACGGGCAGAAAAAAGAGCGAGCTTGACGCCATTCCGTCGCCCGCAAAATACGATTTTCTTGCCTTTGAGCTTCGCCGTACCGATATGGATGAGAGGTACGCGCGTATCGAGAAGCGATGCGACGAGATGATCGCCGCGGGTCTGCTCGACGAGACGAAAAAGCTGCTCGATATGGGCATTTTCGAGAAGAATCCGACTGCCGCGCAGGCGATCGGATATAAGGAGATGCTTGGCTGCGTTCGCGGTGAGGTGGATATCTCCGAAGCCCGCGAGAGGCTTTGCATTGCGACACGCAAATATGCCAAAAGGCAGGTCACCTGGTTTTCGGCGAAGAATTATATTGAAACGGTCGGGCTGACGGATTCGATGCCCGATCCGACGGATGCCCTCGCGGCGAGAGTCCGCGAGTGGATCAAAAACTAAAACAAACGGTTTATTTATGAAAAAAAACGGAAAAGATAAGAATCAACTCGCCGAGCTTCGGCTCTCGAATCTTGCAAAATTGAATAATGCCGAGAGCGAACGCGAAGAAAAGACGGGTGGAAAGCGTATAGGATTTGATTTTTCATATCTTTTCTCGGCTATTCTGGCATTGGCTGTTGCGTTTGCCTCGGTAGGGCTCGTGGTTTATTTTGGTTATCATCTATACGATAGCTTGTGGTCGGACGTGACTACAGTTCCCGCATATGACGTCACCGAGAGCGAATATCGCCGCGGATCGGGATATATTTTCCGAAGCGAAAAGCTGATTTTTGACAACAACCCCGGTACACCGGATTATAAGCTCGATGACGGCGCAAGAGTTGGAATCGGTGAGACTGTTTGCGATATCTATGCTTCGATCTCGGACGATGTCAAGCTTCGTATTGAGAATATCGACCGTGAGCTTTCGCTGATCAGGGCGAGCATGGGCACCGGGGTCATTCAGACGGGACTTCCCGAGGCACTTTCGGACGCCAATTCGCATTACGGTGAGATAATGAAGCTCATCGCGCGCGGCGAATACCGCGATGCCGCGGCACTTTCGGACAGCTTTCTCATCGCTCTCAACAGGATCAATCTTCTTGAGACGGGAGCGGAAGCGGCTAAGGATCGGATAACTGCGCTCGAGGCGGAGAGAAGCACTCTGATCGCGGCTTACGGAAAAAAGACAGGCAGCGTTATTTCGGAAAGCGTTGGCTATTTCTTCCGCGATTGCGACGGATACGAGGCGGCTTTTGATCCCTCCTTGCTCAAGGATATAACGGTTGGCGGTTTTTCCGAACTGATCTTATCTGAGCCGGGGGACGTAAGCGGTGCCGTCGGAAAAATGCTCGACGATCCGAAATGGTATCTTTGCATTCCCTTTTCTTCATCGGATGCCGTGGGCTTTGCCGTGGGCGAGAACTACAACGTCATTTTTTACGATAACGGCGCGAGAGAGCTTGAAATGACTCTTGAGAGGCTTGCGCTCGATTTTGACGACCACGACGGAGACGGCGATCGCTCGGAGGCTCTTTTGGTATTTTCCACAAAGGAAATGCCGGTAGATTTCAACTATCTTCGTGTTCAGGACGTGAGCGTTGAGCTTGCCCGCTACAACGGATACCGCATTCCGCTGACGGCTCTGCGATACTATGACGGAATGACGGGAGTTTATACGCTGAACGGCGGATACGTTCTTTTCAGGCGTATCGAGGTGATCTACGAGGGAAACGGATACGTTATCGCCGCGGATTATGCCGACGCCGAGCCCGGAAAGCCGCTGACTTATACTTCACTCGGCTTCTCCGACTACGGAAAATTTGATGATTACGCATCTCTCCATGCTCTTGCCGAGGAGCGCGGATGGGAGAAGAAGATATATGATAACGGCGGAATCCCCGTGCCTATGGGACGCACGCTGAGGTATTTTTACCACCTTGACGATCTTGAGCAAGTGATACTCACGGGCAAGGATCTTTATCACGGAAAGGCACTTGACTGATATGAGCGAACAGAATAAATATAAGGCTCTTCTCGAGCGTTACGATACCGCGCTTGAGGATATACGCTCTGCTGAGCGCGAATTGGGAAGAGAAGGAGCGGGAGTCCGCTTGGTCGTTGCGGCAAAATATGCCGATTGCGGCGAGCTTGATGCGCTCTGCGAGTACCGAGGACTCGACGTCATCGGCGAGAATCGCACCGATACTCTCCTTGAGCATTACGAGGGAATGAAGCACAGGGTCGAGATACATTTTATCGGCCATCTTCAGCGCAACAAGGTAAAGCAGATCATAGATAAGGTCTCGCTGATACATTCTCTCGAGTCGATCGCGCTTGCCGAGGAGCTTGAAAAGCAGGCGGCAAAGCGGAATATGACGGTCCGCGTGCTTGTTGAGATAAATATTGGCAGAGAGGAGTCCAAGAGCGGAGTCCTACCGGAGGATCTGCGCGCGTTTTGCGCAGAGCTCGGAAGCTTTGGGCATATCGAGCTTTGCGGCTTTATGACCATGGCTCCGAAGTGCGGAGACCCGAAGGAGTATTATAAATATTTCAAGGAAACCTACGATCTCTCTGTTGACGTCTGGAAAAATACGCTCCATAATAATACAGATCCCATATTTTCTATGGGAATGAGCGAAAGCTTTCGTCCCGCTATTGCCGCGGGAGCAACGATAGTCCGCCTCGGAAGCAGTGTCTTCGGAAGAACTACGGCGGACATAATGAATTTGAAAAACAATAATTGATAAATAAATTACCGAAAATAAACGGAGGAACAAAAATGGCAGCTCTTAATATTTTTAACAAGCAGAACAAGTCGGTTCGCGATGACGATTACGATCCCGCATACTACGGACAGGAAGATGATTACGCAGCTCCCGCGGCTGAGGAAAAGCCCGCGCACGAAAAGCCTGCGGCACCCGCAAGACCCTCTTTCGGAATGGCACAGTCCGCACCCGTGCAGATGAAGCTTATCCGCCCGACGACTTTTGCAGACGGTCAGACTATCGCAAATGCCCTCATGGCAAACCATCCCGTTCTCATTCATATGGAAAACGCGACCAAGGAGGTCGCACACGATCTCGTTTGCTTCCTGACCGGCGTTGTATACGCTATCGGCGGACAGATCCAGCCCGTTTCCGAGACCACATATATGCTCTCGCCCAATTCGATGGAGATCGCAGAGGAGGTAATCGAGAGCGATGACCGCAACGGCGGTGAGGATGAAGGCTACGGTTTTGCCGGCTTCAGCGGTATCGGCGGATACACTTATTAATATTCCGAAAGGCGGAATAATTTTTGGAACTTTTTTTGGTACTGACGGTCAATTTCGTTGACCTGATTCTGGGCGCTGTGCTTGTGGCGATGCTTGTTCGAGCCGTGCTTTCCATCTTTATGATGGGCGAGGAGAGCAGATTTGCCATGTTGCTTTATTATTTTACAGAGCCGTTTATATTGCCGGTGCGCAAGCTGCTTGAGAGATTTGGGCTGTTTCAGGGGACTCCCTTGGACGTTTCATTCTTCATTACGACTCTGCTTCTCGGCATGCTTCAAGTACTTCTCGGGTGTATACCCATGTAACAGGCCTATTTGGGCAGAATGGAGGCATTTATGAAAATTCCGGAGAATTTCAAACAGAAATATTCGCTTAAGGGGGATAGCTACCCCGCCGCCAAGGCAGATGCCGCACTCTCCGAGCTTTTTGCGGTATCGGGCAGATTATATAAAGAAAACGCCGATCTCAAGGCAGAGGTCGCAAGACTCCGCGAGGAGGCTGCAAAATCAACTCCCGCAGTTGATCTTTCGGGTATCGAGAAGCTGATCTCGTCGCTTTCGTTACAGATCGACTCGGTAAGGATCTCTGTAAACGACGCTCTCTGCGTTGCAAATGACGCCGCTATTTCCGCAAAGAAGGCGGAGGATTCCGCGGCTTTGGCGAAGAGCGCGTCCGAGTCTGCGCTTGCGGAAGTTCGTGCTCTCGGCGGAAAGCTTGAGAGTGCGCCCATGACGATCCCCGCTGTCTATCCCGAAGGCGAGATCGTTGAAATCGTACACGAAGAAGAGGAAAAAGACGACGTTCTTGAGCTTCTTCTTGCCGATAATAATATTGAGGAAGCAGAGGAAGAGCCTACTGCCGCAGAGGAGGTGATCCCCGAACCCGAGATCATCGGGGAGGAGATTGCAGAGCCCGAGGCTGACCCCGAGGCTGTCGAGGAGATAGAAGAAGTTCCCGAGGCTGAACCCGAGAAAGAGCCCGATGGTGAGCCCGAGGATCCCGAGGAGATCGAGGTAATTCCCGAATCCGAGCCCGAAAAGGATGACGGCGAGGATATTGCAGACGATCTTATCCGTTCCGCGGGGCTTGACAGCGAGCCTGAGGAGATCGAGCCTGCTGAGCCGATCAACGAGGAGGATCTTTCCGCGCGTTTGGCAAAGATGTATGCCGAGACGGAGGACGAGGAGCTTCCCGTTGTTGAGCATGAGGAAGAAGAGGTTAAGCCCGCCGAGGAAAAGCCCGCTCCAACGAGCTTTACAGATATGAAGAGCGCGCTCGATGCGATCCGCGCAAGGCTCAAAAAATAAATTACTCAAACATATAATTTTTAAGGAGATATATAAACTATGTCCAAGGACTACACAAGTACACTCAATCTGCCCCAGACAAGCTTTGCGATGAGGGCAAATCTGCCTCAGCGCGAGCCCGAGATGCTTAAGTACTGGCAGGAAAAGGATCTTTACAACCGTCTGCTCGATAACGCAGAGGGCAAGCCGCAGTTTGCGCTTCACGATGGCCCTCCCTTCTCGAACGGAAATATCCATATGGGTCACGCCCTCAACAAGATCCTCAAGGATATCATCAATAAATCCAAGATCATGGAAGGCTACCGCGTTCCCTTTGTTCCCGGTTGGGACAACCACGGTATGCCCATCGAGTCTGCTATCATCAAGAAGAACAAGCTCGATCGCAAGAGAATGTCGATCTCCGAGTTCCGTTCGGCTTGCCACAAGTTCGCGCAGGACTTCGTTGATAAGCAGTCGCTCCAGTTCCAGAGACTTGGCGTTTCAGCCGATTGGGAACATCCTTATATCACCATGGCGCCCGAGTTCGAGGCTCGCGAAGTTCGCGTTTTCGGCGAGATGTTCAAGCGCGGATACATCTACAAGGGTCTCAAGCCTGTTTATTGGTGCCCCCACGACGAGACCGCTCTCGCTGAGGCTGAGATCGAGTACGCTGACGATAAGTGCACCTCTATCTTCGTCAAGTTCAAGGTAAACGACGATAAGGGCAAGCTTTCGGGAATCGATCTCGACAAGACCTACTTCATCATCTGGACTACTACCACATGGACTCTCCCCGGCAACCTTGCGATCGCTCTCAACCCCATCGAGAACTACGTCGTTCTCCGTGCGGCTGACGGGAACTGCTACATCGTAGCGGAAGCTCTCGCGGCTAAGACTATGGCTGCGGGCGGCATCGAGGAGTACGAGACCGTTCTTACTATGCCCGGACGCGAGTTCGAGTATATGACCGCCCGTCATCCCTTCCTCGACCGTGATTCTATCGTAGTTAATGCCGATTACGTTACCATGGACAGCGGTACAGGCTGCGTTCATACCGCTCCCGGCTTCGGTGCTGACGACTACAATACCTGCCGCAGATATAATATCGATATCATCGTTCCCGTTGACGACCGCGGTTATCAGACCGAGGAAGCGGGCAAGTACGCGGGACTCTACTATGCAAAGTCGAACGAGGTCATTCTTGCCGATATGCAGGAATCGGGCGCGCTCTTCGCATCCGAGGAGACCGTCCATTCCTATCCTCACTGCTGGAGATGTAAGAATCCCATCATCTTCCGCGCAACTCCTCAGTGGTTCTGCTCGGTTGCAGGCTTCAAGGATGCGGCTGTTGCGGCTTGCGAGCCCGTAACCTGGCTCCCTGCCTGGGGCGGCGAGAGAATGGTTCAGATGATCCGTGAGAGAGCGGACTGGTGCATCTCCCGTCAGCGTCATTGGGGTCTTCCCATTCCCGTATTCTACTGCGACGATTGCGGCGCGGCTATCTGCAACGACGAGACCATTGATAAGGTCTCGAAGGTATTTGCAGAGAAGGGCTCGAACGCTTGGTTCGACATGGAGCCCGCGGAGATCCTTGGCGAGGACTACGTATGCCCCGTTTGCGGCAAGAAGCATTTCTCTAAGGAGACCAACACCCTTGACGGTTGGTTCGACTCGGGTTCGACTCATTTCTCGGTAATCGACGACAGCTCGGACGTTGAGTGGCCCGCTGATGTTTACCTTGAGGGTGCGGACCAGTACCGCGGTTGGTTCCAGGCGTCCCTCCTGACCGCTATCGGTTCGGGCAAGACAGAGGCTCCCTTCAAGCAGGTTCTGACCCACGGTTGGGTAGTTGACGGCGAGGGCAAGGCTATGCATAAGTCCCTCGGCAACGTAATCAACCCCGACGACATCGTTAAGAAGTACGGCGCAGACCTTGTCCGTCTCTGGGTCGCATCGAGCGACTATCAGGTTGACGTCCGCGTCTCCGACAATATCTTCAAGCAGCTCTCCGAGACCTACCGTAAGATCCGTAACACCTCGAGAATCATTATGGCTAACCTCGGCGATTTCAATCCCGATACCGATTGCGTCGCGCTCGAGGATATGCTCGATATCGACCGCTGGGCTCTCTCGAGACTCGAGGCTCTCATCGCGGAGGTACGCAGAGCATACGATAACTATTCCTTCCACCTCGTTTACCACGCGATCAACAACTTCTGCACGGTTGATATGTCGAAGCTCTACATCGACATCACCAAGGACCGCGTTTACGTTGAAAATCCCACCTCGCAGGCTCGCCGCTCCGCGCAGACCGCGCTCTACTACATCATCTCGGCAATGGTCAAGATGACCGCGCCCATCCTCACCTTCACCGCTGAGGAGATCTGGCAGGCTATGCCTCACGCATCGAGCGACGACAAGACAAGCGTTTATCTTTCCGAAATGCCCAAGGCTGAGGGCAAGTACGCATTTGACGGCGCAGAGAGATGGGAGAATCTCTTCACCCTCCGCGATGACGTCATGAAGGCGCTTGAGATCGCGCGTGCCGAGAAGAAGATCGGTAAGTCGCT
Organism: Clostridia bacterium; assembly: GCA_017411805.1. Taxonomy (GTDB): domain Bacteria; phylum Bacillota; class Clostridia; order Oscillospirales; family CAG-272; genus CAG-390. The sequence continues at coordinate 38,222 of JAFQPI010000020.1, read as the reverse complement.
TGACGCTAAGGTCACTGTTTACACCGCCGATAAGGGCGTTCTCGAGCTTCTCTCCAAGTTCACCGAGGAAGAGCTCAAGACCGTATTCATTACAAGCGGCGCACACGTAGTTAACGGAACCGCTCCCGAGGGCGCGTACGTTCCCGAGGAAGCAAAGATCGCCGTTCTCGTTGAGAACGCTGACGGCGAGCGTTGCGACCGCTGCTGGTGCTACTCGACTGAGGGCGAATCCGACGGAGAAGGCTTCATCTGCTCAAGATGTAAGAAGATCCTCGCAAGTCTCTGAATAAAATAAACGATCGGGGTCGGTTCATTGTGATCTGAGCCGACCCCGTCCCTATAAGGAAAAGCAAAATGCTTTGGATAATTCTCTTAATTCTGATAATATTTGTTGATCAGCTCTCGAAGTGGCTGGTCGTGGCTCTTCTGCAGGGCAAGCCGTCCTATTATCTCATCGACGGTGTACTTCGCTTCACATACGTTGAAAACGACGGCGCGGCATTCGGAATGCTTGACGATCACCGTTGGGTCTTTCTCATCCTTTCAACAGTTATGATCGCCGCGTTGATCTTTTACATTTGCAAATATAAGCCGAAAAGCCGATGGGTCATGACCTCGCTGATCCTCATCGTGGGCGGCGGCATCGGAAACATGATCGACCGCGTGCTCCTCGGCTACGTCATAGATTTTATCGACTTCTGCGCATTCCCGACTCTTTGGAAATGGGTCTTCAATATTGCCGATTCCTGCGTTTGCGTCGGCACCTTTATGCTGTCCGCGTGGCTTATCATCGATACGGTGAAGGCTTATAAAAAGGAAAAGGCAGAGAAGGAAGCAAAGGAGACCGAGGAATGAGCGGCGAACTGACGAGCGTCTATGCCGCTATTGCAGGCGAGAGGGTCGATAGCTTTCTTGCGCGCAAGAGCACAGAGGAGGACGAGCCTCTTTCGCGCTCTGCGGCGGCGAAGCTCTGCGATGACGGTCGTGTCACCGTCGGCGGCAAAAACGTCAAGAAGAACTATATCCTCCGCGAGGGCGAGACCATAGTGGTCGTGCGCCCCGAGCCGCTTCCCGACGAGGTAGTACCCGAGAATATCCCACTCGACGTGATCTACGAGGACGCGGACATCATCGTTATCAACAAGCCGAAGGGAATGGTCGTCCATCCCGCGCCCGGAAATATGACGGGTACGCTCGTTTCGGCTCTGCTTTACCATTGCGGCGAATCGCTTTCGGGGATCGGAGGAGTTCAGCGGCCGGGAATCGTCCACCGCATCGACAAGGACACCTCGGGTCTTCTCGTTGTTGCCAAGAACGACGTGGCGCATCGCTCGCTCTCCGAGCAGATCGCGCTTCACACGGCGTATAGACGCTATATGGCACTCTGTGTCGGTTCTCCGAAGGAAGATACGGGCAGGGTTGACGCACCGATCGGACGCCATCCCGTGGATCGCAAGAAAATGGCGATCGTTGCGGGCGGACGCGAGGCGGTCACGCATTTTACCGTCAAGGAAAGATTCCACGGAATTTCGCTTATTGAATGTAAGCTTGAAACGGGACGGACGCATCAGATCCGCGTTCATATGTCGAGCATCGGTCATCCCGTCCTCGGAGACACCGTATACGGCGGTGACAAATGTCGCGCGGTAAAGCTTCATTCAAAATACATTTCGGGTCAGGCTCTCCACGCCTACAGGCTTGAGCTCGATCATCCGCGCACGGGAGAGCGTATGAGCTTCGAGGCTCCGCTACCCGAAAATATGGCGCACCTCATTGAAATTTTCAGACAGGAAGACTGACTATGGCAGATTTAAGCAACATTCTGATCGTAACCGACCTTGACGGTACTTTTTTCGGCAAGCATGGCTCGCCGATTGCGCGCAATCTTGAGGCTGTCGAGAGGCTGAAGGCGCAGGGCGGTCATTTCACGGTCGCTACGGGCAGAACGAATCTCAACCTCAAGCATAAATGGCAGGACGCCGCAGATCTCGTCAACGCACCCGTTGTCGGCTGTAACGGCGCGATGCTTTGCGATTTGCTCACCGACAAAATGATCGACGGAAGACTTATGGACCGCGAGCACGTCAGAGAGCTGATCGAGTTTATGGTGAGCGAATACCCGAATCTCGGCGCGAGAATTTCGGTCGAGGAGGGATTCCTTTCCTCACCTCTGCAGCGCGCGCGTTGCCCCGAGGTTGACCGCGATCTTAATGGAGTTGCGCCCGCAAAGGTCTTCACGCTTCCCGAGGAGGAATGGGACTCGATCGCGGATTGGTACAAGACGGTTGTTCGCGGCTCGATCGAGCAGACAGACGAATTCCGCCGTGCCGCAGAGAAAAAATGGCCGGGACGCTTTGAAACGAGCAAATCGGGCGCGGCTTATCTCGAGTTTCAGGCACCGGGTACGACAAAGGCGACCATGCTTCCCGCACTCCGTGAGTACGTTGAGAAGAAGGTCGGCAAGCCCGTAAAGGTCTATGCTTGCGGCGACTACGAGAACGATCTTACGATGCTCGCGGCTGCTGACGTTGCCGTTTGCCCCACGAATGCCCTTGATTGCGTAAAGGAGGTCGCAGATCTCTGCCTCTGCCATCACACCGAGGGGCTTATCGCAAGCCTTATTGAGCTGATCGAGGAAGGAAAAATATAAGTTTTATTCGCCTGCGGCGAGGGAGCGTTTGCACTAATCGGAAGTTGCGCGCTCTCCTTCCACCGCTTTCGCGGTCCCCCTCCCTCCCGGAGGGAGGCTTGGTTTGTGCGGACTATATTGTTTCTGCGCCATTCTTTACTCTCGTTTATAATTTTGCATAACAAAAAGGAATGTTTTATCTGAATCAATTTGCACTCGTAATAGAGTTCTAGCAAACTTTTTCAATAAAATATTCCTATTTGCTTTTTATGGATTAAGTTAAAACGGTGATCGTCTGAATATCCTAACGTATTTGCAGTAGCCAATAAGCCTCCCTCCGGGAGGGAGGGGGACCGCGAAAGCGGTGGAAGGAGCCCGCGCAACTTCGGGTTATTGCAAATAAACACTCTATTGCGTATTGTATTTTTGTTGATTATATGATATAATAAAAATAGAATAAAGTAAGGAGAAAAGCTATGACAAAATCAAATGTATTGGCATCTGTTCTTTATCGTTTAGCGATTTCCTTGAAAAATCAAGACTTCAAAAAGCTGATATTCAAACGCCATCGTAAAGACTTGATCTACACCCTTTCGTCTATGAAATTTCTGACGCATTGCATCGGAATGAAAAGTATATCGCCATACCAAGCTGAAAGGATCGTAAATCTTTTGAAGGATACAAATAATATTGACACCGATGCACTGGCGGAATCGCTTAAAGAATCCCCGGATGAATCGGTTTTTTCGGCGGAGTATGAGGCTCTGCTTCCCGAGATGCAACGAATTTTATCATCCTGCATAGATATCCTTCTTCAAAAGAAAAAAGGCTATATAAACAGCGTCAGTCTCTATATCAAGGCATTTCATAATTACCCGAGAGCTTTTTTGTCTTTAACGGACAAGTCAAAGATTTCCGCGGAAGAAGCGATTGAGTATTCAAAATCATATTTGAAGTCTAACTGAAAAATCCCGACAAATGCTGTCGGGATTATCTTATACATAACCGAAGGACTTATCGCAAGCCTTATTGAGCTGATCGAGGAAGGAAAAGCATAAGAAAAAGGTTGTCACAAAGATGTGGCAACCTTTTTCTTATTATTTCTTAGTTGTTTTCGCGTCTCTTTGCGATGATAGCAACTCCGAGTACGGAGATTACAGAGACAATAGCGAAGATCACGAAGGAGTCGCCGGTCTCGGGGCCCTGCGAAGGAGCAGTAGTCTCGGGAGCGGGCTCAGTGGTCTCGGGAGCGGGCTCGGTGGTCTCGGGAGCAGGCTCAGTGGTTTCGGGAGCAGGCTCGGTGGTTTCGGGAGCAGGCTCGGTGGTTTCGGGAGCAGGCTCGGTGGGAACTACGATATTGGTATTGATGATTGCAACTATAGCATCGGCGAGAGTCTTGATCTCAGCCTCGGTCTTGTTGACAAGATCGGTTGCGGTGTAGGGATATTTTTCATTGCCTACGAAGCTTCTGTTTTCGATATCGATCGAGTAGCAGGATGTGATGCTGATATTTGCTTCTGTTCTTGTCTGACCGGTGATCTCGCCAACGTATGCACCATCAAATGTAGCCGAGAGATTGCCGAGGTTGAGGCAGTTTTCGTTGACGTAATCAAGATTCTTGGTGTGAGCAAAGCATCCGGAAATGCCGCCTACGAACCAGGACTTCTCACCGTTGTATGCAACGGAACCGAAGTTTACGCAGTTGTAGAGACAGCCGGGGCCGCTGTCGCCGCCGGTGATACCCGTGATACCGCCGTGGAACGCGCCAATGCCGCTTACGGAACCGTAGTTTGCGGAATAGCTGAGCTTAGCACCTGCGCCGACAGTACCCGAAATGCCGCCGCCGAAGCAGCCGGAGTCAGCCTTGGTGGTCTCAACGGTCGCATAGCTTACAAGGTACTTTGCGTCCGCGCCCTTGAGTCTTCCGACAACGCCGCCAACGCTCGAGGTACCGTTGATCTTAACGTTTTCCTTAACGATGATGGAGGAAATCTCCTTTGCGGCAACACGTCCGCCGAGTGCGCCCGCGGAGTTGGAATCAGCGGTTACATTGCAATCCTCGAAAACGATGTTCTTGAGATAACCTTCGGTTTCAACGTTGCCGAAGAGTCCGCAGAAGATCGAGGAATCGGTGGTGGTAACGCTCATGCCGGAGATGGTGTGACCCTGACCGTCGAAGCTTCCCGCGAAGGAACAGTTAGCCTCATTGCCCGACTTGATGTAGATTCCGATGGGAGTCCACTCGAGCTTTGCAAGGTCAAGATCGGAAACGAGAACGTAGTGCTCGCCCGTAGCGGGATCGCCTGCCTGAACCTTAGCTGCAAGGTATGCAAGCTGGGAAGCGGTCTTGATCACGTAGGGATCAGCCTCTGTTCCAGCGCCGCTTTCAAAAGAAGTTGCTATGGTACCGTCCCACTTATCTGCTGCAGCAGAGGTGCCGACAACAGCGAAGGAAAGAAGCATGGCAACAGTAATGACGATTGCTAATAGTTTTTTCATGATTTAGCTCCTTTTTTAAATATATTTCAATTATACATCAAAACCCCTTGATTGTCAAGGGGTTTTTGATATGTTGTGCATAATATAATTGGTTTCAAACGTAAGACTTATCAATGTTTATAACCGAGAAATAGCATTCGTCGATGGACTTTACGATCTTTTCAACGCTTGAGCGGATCTCGTCGTCGCTTCTCTTGAGGTCGAAGGGCACAACCACGTCGAAGATGACGTTTGTGTGCGTGGGACCCGTGACCATACGGAAATCGTGGATGGTAAGCGCGGGGTCGATGCAGGTGACGAGGGACGCTACCTTGGCGCGGACCGAATTCGTCAGCTCGTCGTTGGTTGCGATCGGGTCCATATGAATGACGGCGTCACAGTTCAGCGTCTCGCAGAGTTCCTTTTCGATATTGTCTATCATATCGTGAGTCTCGAGCAGATCTGCATCGCAGGATACCTCCGCGTGGAGAGATATCATTGTGCGCGCGGGTCCGTAATCGTGGACGATGAGGTCGTGGATGCCTTCAACGCCTTCGTAGGAATAAACGATCTCCTCGATTTGCTTGATAAATTCCTCGCTCGGGGGTGTGCCGAGAAGGGGATCCATAGTTTCCTTAACAGATCGCAGACCCGAAAAGAGGATGAAGGCGGATACCGCGAGACCGCAGTATGCGTCGATGTTGAAATTGAGGAAATGCGAGATCAGAAGGCAGATGAGTACCGCGCCGGTTGCGATGCAGTCGTTGAGGCTGTCTTGCGCTGTCGCGCGCATAGCCGCAGAGGATATCATTTTTCCGATTCGGAAATTATAGAGAGCCATGTAAGCCTTGCCGAGGATCGAGCAGACGAGGATGATCACGGCGACAATGCTGAATTCGACGGGCTCGGGCGTGATGATCTTCTCAAGCGACGTCTTTCCGAGCTCAAAGCCGACGAGGATTATGAGCATCGAGACGATAAGCCCCGAGACGTATTCGATCCTTCCGTGGCCGAAGGGGTGGTCGCGGTCGGGCTTCTGACCCGACATACGGAAGCCGATCAAGGTGATGACGGATGAGCCCGCGTCGGTGAGGTTGTTGAAGGCGTCAGCCATGATCGAGATCGCTCCGCTTAAGATGCCCGCGAGCATCTTGATGCCGAAGAGAACTATGTTGAGGATGATTCCCATAATGCCGCAGAGGGTGCCGAATGCGCTTCTGACAGCGGGTGACGAAGTGTCCTCGCGGTTGCGGATAAAGATTTTGGAAAGTAGACTTATCAAAATGAGCCTCCGAAAATTTATATGATGCTAAATAAATTATATTGAATAATTCGCTTCTGTGTGATATTGGGCAGAATAGTGTCCTCCTCATCCACAGCCACACGCCCGAACCCCAAAAACGCGCAAGCGCATTTTCGGGGACCGTCGTAGGGCTGTGGATGAGGAGGACATTATTAGACTGATTGAAAAACAGAAAAGCTAAACATAATTACAATACAGGAGCTGTCTCATCGAAACCAATGAGACAGCTCTTACTTTTGACCTTATCAGTCGACAACAACTACTCCGTCTTCCTTGACGGTGACGGTCATGCCGTCCTTGACAAAGTTCAGAAATTCCTCGCCGAGGCAGTCGATTACGGGCATGTTGATGTCCTCGCACCAAACCGAAGCGAGGACCGCACCTGCGGCTGCGAGCGAGTCGATATGCTCGGAAAAGAGCATACAAGCGGGCTGACGCTTCATTGAGCATGCGCAGTAGAGTACGAGACCTCCCGTGGTCGAGCCGATCGTCTGGGGCAGGCAGAGAGCCTTGCCGCAGAGGGGTTTACCGTTGAGCTCGGGGTTGTTCTGGTCGCCGCACTTGGTCTGTTTGTCGCCAAACTGCAGAGCCATCTGCATCGAGGCGAGGGTGTTGAAGCCCTGTGTGGTTACAACGGCTTCAGCGGTGGTCGTGCCGGGTGTTACAACGCGTCCTTTGAATTCTCTCATTTTCATTTGCCTCCCTTCGTGATTGCCGCAAGAATTTCGTCGTCGGTGTAGTAGCGTGCCGAGGTATACGTGCGGAGCTTATTCGACGATGTGATAACGGGCATCTTCTTGCAGAGCGGGTTGTTCATGTACATAAGGGGACAGATATAGGAGGTAATCACGCCTGTAGCCTTGAGACGTGCGGCGTATTCGGTCTTGCCAAATTCTTCAAGAACCTTGGGAGGAGCTGTAAATACCGTGGGGATGAGAACGGTCTTGTTTCCCGCTTCCTTGAGAGCGGCTTCAACCTTGTCGGTCCAATCCTTGAGCTGCTGTAGTGACATATGCGGGCAACCCATAAAGCAGAGCTTGGGAGTTGCGTCGGGATTCTTCCATACAACGGGATAATTTGCTTTGACTCTTTCGAGTTCTGCATCCGTGATGACGTATTCGCGTGCGCCGTCCGCGATAAGAGACTTGCCGAGCTCCTTAGCTTCGGGGGTGAGGTTGTCGATGTGATAGAGACCGACCGCGCCGTTCGATGCGGTAGCCGCGCCGAAGTCCTTGAGGTAGGTGCAAGCCGAGTCGTCGAGCTCCTGTCCAATCCACTTGTCGAGTCCGATGACGTAGGGAACGTCCTCCATGACCTTCATACCGATTGCGGAGCCGAGAAGCTGTGCCTCGGGCTTCTTCGTAGTCTCGATCTTGACGATCCAGGTAGCGCGTCTTCCCTCGTCGGTGAGAAGACCAAAGTAGGGAACGTAGCCGACGATCGAGCCCATGATGTCCATGATGCCCGAGTTACGGTTGCAACGCGCGCCGAGCACCGAGTTTGCGTAAACAACGGCGGAGGACTCTGCCCAGGAGAGGATATCGCCCTTCTCGGGCTTGTTGCCGACCTGATCGAGGTAGCAAGCGCAGGTGAAAGCGTCGTCAGAGAGGAGACCGAGCTTCTTGAGCTGCTCCTCGTAGAAATCCTGCTTGGTGTACATAAGCTTGTTGAACACGAAATTCTGCAGGAAGTTTGCGGGTACGTTCTTATCGAGAGGTCTGGGGTCGACCGAGAAGGTCTGACCGGACTTTACACCCGCGTCGAGAAGCTGCTGCATTAGGTCGTAAACGGGCGCCATAACCTTCAGACCGAAGGAAGTAACAAGGTGATTGTGCTTTGATGTAACGGGAACCATCTTTTCGGCTCCAAATGCGTCACCGAACATAACGAGGGTCTTCATGACCTTCGCCATAGTCTCGCCCTGCGAGCCGTTCAGTATCGCCTGCTGTTCTTCATTAAGATACATAATTATATCCTTTCAAATTCTTATTAATTGATTTTCTCGCAACGCGAGAAAATCTTCCTTAACCTTCGCCGAAGGCGAAGATTTCACCGCGCGCAGCGCGATTTCACCCGCCGTAGGCGGATTTCATTGCAACAAAGCTTACAGCTTTGTTGCCACGTCCCATGCTCCCCAGATAACGCTTCTGAGGTTGCCGACCTTCTGTGCGTCGCCGATGACGTGAACGCCCTTGGTCTCGATGGGAGCGGGATTGTAGCCGACCGAGAGAATGACCGAATCCGCTGCGATCTCAAATGTCTTGCCGTCCTTACCCGCAACGACTACCGAGCCATCACGGATCTCCTTAACGCCGGTCTCAAGATGTACGGGAACCTTGTTGGTCTTGAAGCAATCGCGGAGATAGGAGGTGTTTGCAAGGCAGATGCCAGGGGTGACGATAAGGTCATCCATCATCTCGACGATCACGGGCTTCTTACCCTTGAGGAAGAGCTCGTATGCGATCTCACAACCCGTCAGACCGCCGCCGATAACGACTACGTTCTCGCCGACTTCCTTCTTGCCGAGGAGAAAATCGACCGCTTCGATCGATTTTTCAACTCCGGGGATCGGGATTCTCTTTGCCTTAGCACCCGTAGCTACGATGACCTCGTCCGCGCCGAGAGACTTGACGTCGGTAACCTCGGTGTTAAGCTTAACGGTGATAGAGGAGTAACGCGCGATCTCTCTCTTGTACCACGCGATGAGGGCGCGGTCCTTTTCCTTGAAGGAGGGAGATGCCGCCGCGATGAATACGCCGCCGAGCTCGCCCGACTTTTCGTAGAGGGTTACGCTGTGGCCGCGCTTTGCGCAAACGATTGCGGCTTCCATACCGCCGATACCGCCGCCGATGACGGCGATCTTCTTCGCCTTTGCGGCAGGCTTGATATTGTATTTCTTCGACTGCATCGTTTCGGGGTTGAGTGCGCAACGCGCAAGACCCATCGTGTCGGTGAGGTCCTGAGTGTTGGCGTGACCCTTCGAGGAGGAGAAGTTGAAGCATCCCGCGTGGCAGCAGATGCAGGGCTTGATATCCTCGATGCGGTTATCAATGATCTTGGTGATCCATTCGGGGTCGACGAGGAACTGACGCGCAACGCCCATACCGTCGATCTTGCCCTCCGCGATAGCGGCGGCACCCGTCTCGGGATCCATACGTCCCGCGCAAACGACGGGAATATCGACGAACTTCTTGATGTGAGCGACGTCCTCGAGGTTGCAGTTTTCGGGCATGTACATAGGCGGATGAGCCCAGTACCAGGAGTCGTAGGTACCGTTGTCAGCGTTGAGCATATCGTAGCCCGCATCCTGCAGGTACTTTGCCGCACGCTCGGATTCTTCCATATTACGTCCGACCTCAACGTAATCCTCGCCGGGCATCGCGCCCTCGCAGAAGCCCTTCATCTTGGACTCGACGGAATAGCGGAGGGATACGGGGAAGTCCGCTCCGCATTCCTTCTTGATCGCCTCTACGACCTCGACGGCGAAGCGGTATCTGTTCTCAAAGCTACCGCCGTAATTGTCGGTACGCTTGTTGAAGAATTCGATGGCGAACTGGTCAAGGAGGTAACCCTCGTGGACAGCGTGAACCTCGACACCGTCAACGCCCGCGTCCATGCAGAGCTTTGCGGTCTTGGCAAAAGCTTCGATGATCTCGTGGATCTGCTCGACAGTGATCTCGGGGCAGATGATGTCGTGTGCCCAACGCGAGGGCTGAGGAGAGGGGGAAGCAAGCTCGTGCGAGGTGTCAAGGATGGGCTTGAGGATCGCACGGGTGAATTTATTCTTGTGGAGGGGTGCTACGAGCTCGGTGATAGCCCATGAGCGTCCCATTCCTGCGGTAAGCTGAATGAAGAGCTTTGCGCCGGTCTTGTGGATCTCGTCCATGAATTCTTTGAGCTCTTTGAACATTTTGGGGTTCTGCCAGAGCCATTTGCCCCAGAAAGTGTCGCGGAGGGGTGCGATGCCGGGGATGATGAGACCTACGTTGTTCTGTGCGCGCTCGAGGAAGAGCTTAGCCGCTTCCTTATCAAAATGACAGCCGCCGAGCTCGAACCAACCGAAAAGGGAGGTGCCGCCCATGGGACACATAACGATACGGTTTTTGATCTCTACGTTACCGATCTTCCAGGGTGTAAACAGCGCCTCGTATTTGGGATCAAGGTTGTTCATAAATTTTTCTCCTTGCATAATATGTTAGCTTAATTATATCACAACTCTGTTGCAAAGTCAACAAGATTTATCCTCAAATCTTATTGAAAAAAACCTGCCCGAGGGCAGGTTTTTTCAATATTAATATTAGTTCTCTCTCTTCTTTGCAACAACTGCAACTCCGAGGACGGAGATAACAGCGATAACTGCGAAGATGAGTGCGGAGTCGCCTGTGGGAGTGGAGGAGCCGGGCTCGGTGGTTTCGGGAGCAGGCTCGGTGGTCTCGGGAGCAGGCTCGGTAGTCTCGGGAGCGGGCTCGGTGGTTTCGGGAGCAGGCTCGGTGGTCTCGGGAGCGGGCTCGGTGGTCTCGGGAGCGGGCTCGGTGGTCTCGGGAGCGGGCTCGGGGTTGCTGAACGTTCCGTCTGCATTGGGAACGACTGCATTCAGAATAATGCCGCTGTTATCAACTTCGGCAACGAAGGTGGGAGCGAAGGTTCCGTCGAGGGCCATGTAAACGAGATCCTCGGTCGAACCGGTAGCAGCCTTATAAGCCTGGTTGAGAGCGTAAACTGTTGCACCGCTCTTAAGTGCAGCCTCGTCGGTGGTGCCGAACTCAAATGTTCTGGTGGAAACAGCCTGGCTTTCGTAAGCTGCGGGATAAGTACAGCCTGCGGGAAGAGAGTTGCCTACAGCTTCCTTGAAGTTGTATTTGTTGTTCCAACCGATAGAGAATACATCGCCGGAAGCAGAGGTGAGGGTACCGAGAGCTGTGTTGTTGTTGACGTAAGTGAGCTCGTTCTTGCTGTTTGTGTAAGCAAGGAAATATGCGGACTGACCTACAGTTGCGTTCTGCTGATCTACATTACCTGTTGTAATGCAGTTGGTAACGATAGCGTGTGCTTTGTTGCCGGAAGCGTAAGCATAACCTACGACGCCGCCCGCGCAGTTACCGGAGTTGTTATCCTTTTTGCCCAAGGAAGTTACGTTACCGGTGTTGATACAGTAATTGGTTACCCAAATACCGAGGGAGTTGGATGTACCGTAAGAGGAGCAAATACCGCCTGCACGGGTATCGGCAATGATATCACCGCTGTTGATGCAGAATTCGATCTTGTTAACGATATCGCCGTTTGCGGCAGAAATTGTAGAAGACTTTGTGCCCCATGCGTATCCGCAGATACCTCCTGCGTACTGACCGCCGGTAACTGTAACGTTACCACGGTTCTCGCAGTATGTAACCTCGAGGAAAGACTGAGTGGTGTGGCCAACGATACCACCGGAGTTGGAAACGCCGGTTAAGTCAGCATAGTTTACGCACTTGGAAATAACGGAGTTGTGGTTCTTCTGAGTCTTACCTACGATACCGGAAGCAACGTCTGCGCTGTTGATCTTACCGTAGTTTACGCAGTTGGTTACAGAAATATAGTAGCCGAGTTCGCCGTCTACGTCGCTGCAGTTGATATTGGCAGCGATACCTGCGGCAAGACCTGCGGTAGAGGTGAGATCTGCGTAGTTTACGCAGTTATCAATTACGGTAGATCCCTTGCTGGAGTAAGCGAGGATACCGCCTGCCTGATCCTTACCGGATACTACGTTAGCGTAGTTTTCGCAGTTCTTGTAAGTGTTGAGGTATGCGTCGGAACGGCATACGATACCGCCGGAATATGCATTGTCAACGTTGTTTTTTACTTCGCCCTTGTTGATACAGGTGTCGTAGAGAACGGAAGCAGCGCTCTTTATCCAACCTGCGATACCGCCGAGCTGGTTGTTACCTGTGATAGTTGCGTTGTTTTCGCAGTTGATGAACTTAACGTTACCTGCTTCGTTTTCAACCTTACCTACGATAGAGCCTACACACTCGTCAAAAGGTATGTCGCCTTTGTCTTTATTGTAGACACCGTCGCCGTCGACGTCTGCGAATGTTTCAATGCAGGAAGATACGGTTGCATTGTTCTTGATGTTTTCAAAAACGATCTCGCTTCCGCTTGTGACGATTTTTGCAACAGCGCCCATTGCGCTTGCATAAAGATCAGCTTCGGTAAGAGCATCGGGACCGGCGTAAGCAATTGCGCCGTTGATAACGAGGTTCTTAACGGTACCTGCTACGTCTGTGAACATAGGAGCAGAAACCGTTACGGTTTTGCCGTTGCCGTCGAACGTTCCGGTGAATACGGAAGCATAGGAGGCATCGATGGTGATGTCGTTTTCGAGGTAGTAGTTACCGTCAGCAGCCATTGCCGCAAAGCCTGCAGCGTCGGTGATGGCGATAGCACCCTCAGCGGGTTTGTAGTCGCCTGCTACGGATCCAACGTTTGATTCAACTGCAGTAACAGAGAAGAAGCAAACGGAGAGAACCATGCAGAGAGCCATGATGATGGATAGTGTCTTTTTCATAGTGTTTTCCTTTCCAGAAATAATATTGTCATTTAAAGACATTTTATTTTAGCATAGTTTAGCATCGTTGTCAAGCGAATTGAACAAATAATTAACAAAATAAAAAATATTTTGGCAGAACAGCCAAAATATTTTTTGTAAATTTGTGCATTATTACAAAAAGTCTCCCGCGCTTAAGCGCGGGAGACGATATTGAAACTATAAATTAGTTCTCTCTCTTCTTTGCAACGACTGCAACTCCGAGGACGGAGATAACAGCGATAACTGCGAAGATGAGTGCGGAGTCACCTGTGGGAGTGGAGGAGCCGGGCTCGGTGGTTTCGGGAGCAGGCTCGGTAGTCTCGGGAGCAGGCTCAGTGGTCTCGGGAGCGGGCTCGGTGGTCTCGGGAGCAGGCTCGGTGGTCTCGGCTTCCGGGGCGGGGTTGCCGAAGGTACCGTCAGCGTTCTTTACGATGGCGTTGGAGCCATCCTCTGCTGCGGTGAGAACGGGAGCCTTGTCGGTTCCTATAGCCTGATAGTAAACGGTCTTGCCAACAGCCTCGTTGATGAGACCTGCAACGGTACCGTTTGCGATCTGCTCAGCGGTAGCAACTGTAGATACACCCTCGTAGAGTTCTGCGGGATCACCCTTGAGGCATACGGGAATATTACCGGATGCGACGGAGTAGCAGTTGGAAATTCCTACTGCGTTAGCGCTCTTGTTGTAAACGATGAGAGCTGCAGTCTTGGGTGCAACCTCACTGGAGACAGCACCTGCGTTAATGCAGTTTTCAACAATATAGGTGGTGCAGTTTACGTAACCCATAATACCGCCGACGTAGATCGTGCCGGTGCCACCCTTAATGGTAACGTCGCCATTGTTTACGCAGTTGTAGATACCGTTGCCGTTTGTGCCGTCGCCGCCCCAACCGTAGCCTACGATACCTGCCGCGTTAACGGAGCCGCTTCCTGCGTTTACGATAACGTCGCCGTTATTGATGCAGTTTACTACCTTGTAGCCGTTGCTGCCCTCGAAGGAGTCGTGGTTGTTACCGTTTCTGCCAGCGATACCGCCTACTGCGGTAACGCCGGTGATAGTACCGTTATTTACGCAGTTGGTGATAAGAGAGGAGCTGTATCTTCTGTAGGTCTTGTCATCGTTCTTGTAGCTGGAAAGGTGACCGAGGATACCGCCTGCGTTCTTTCCGGTGGTGGTGATATCGCCGTTGTTTACGCAGTTGTCGATAACGATAGTACCGATAGCGTAACCGAGGATACCGGAGTTCTGGTCGCCTCCGGAGGTGACCTTACCGTTGTTTACACAGTTCTTGATAGTGATGGTATAGGTGTTGTCAGATTTGTCTTTTCCGAAGCGGCCGATAATGCCTGCGCCGTAGGAGGAGGGGTTGATGTCGCCGTTATTTACACAGTCGGTAATGGTGACCTCGGTGCCCTGAATGTAGCCTGCGATACCGCCGGTCTGTCCGCCGCCGGTGATAACGCCGTCGTTGCGGCATCCGGTGAAGGTAGCCTTACAGCCGGAAGCACCGTAGCCGAGCATAGCACCGGAGGTGGAGCCGCCGGTAACGTTTGCCTTGTTGTAAACATTTTCAACTGTGAACTCAGCGTTCGACCACATTGTAATAGCCGCGCCGTAAAGCTTCTCAACCGTGATGGTACCTTCGATGGTGAGATTCTTTACGGTACCGTTGAGATAGATGAAGAGAGGAGCGGATGCGGTAATAGTCTTACCGTTACCGTCAAGAACACCGGTAAAGGGGGTGTTTTCCTTATAGGTGTCGGAGGTCTTGTTCCATGTTGCATCTACCGTAATGTCATTTGCGAGGTAGTAGTTACCGTCAGCAGCCATTGCCGCGAATCCTGCAGCATCGGTGATGGCGATAGCACCCTCAGCGGGCTTGTAGTCTGCTGCAACGGAGCCCACGGCTACTTCTTCTGCCGCTACCGAGAAGAAGCAAACGGAGAGAACCATGCAGAGAGCCATGATGATGGATAGTTTCTTTTTCATAGTGTTTTCCTTTCCAAAAATAATTTTGTCATTTTAAGACATTTTATTTTAGCACAGTTTAGCATCGTTGTCAAGCGAATTGAACAAATAATTAACAAAATAAAAAATATTTTGGCAGAACAGCCAAAATGTTTTTTGTAAATTTGTGCATTATTACAAAAAGTCTCCCGCGCTTAAGCGCGGGAGACGATATTGAAACTATAAATTAGTTCTCTCTCTTCTTTGCAACAACTGCAACTCCGAGGACGGAGATAACAGCGATAACTGCGAAGATGAGTGCGGAGTCGCCTGTGGGAGTGGAGGATCCGGGCTCGGTGGTTTCGGGAGCGGGCTCGGTGGTCTCGGGAGCAGGCTCGGTAGTCTCGGGAGCAGGCTCGGTAGTCTCGGGAGCAGGCTCGGTGGTCTCGGGAGCAGGCTCGGGGTTGGTGAACGTTCCGTCGGGAGCAGTTACAACAGCGTTGAGAACAAGACCATTATCGTCCACGTTGGGAACGAGTGTGGGAGCAAAGGTGCCATCAAGGTTCATGTAGAGTATGTCAGACTCTGCGCCTGCAGCCTTACATGCCTGGTTGTACTCGTAAACGATCTTACCGGAGGTAAGGTCAGACTCGTCGGTTGCGCCAACGGTGTAAACCTTGTCGGTAACGGGAGTTGCAACGCCGTCAATCTTGGTAGACTCATATGTGTGAGGCAGAGTGTTGGAAGCGGGAATGCTGTTTCCAACCATGTTTTCAGCAGCAAAGACCTGACCGTTGTTCCATCCGAGAACGGCGGTGTTGGGAGCTGCGTTGGTGATGGTACCGAGAGCAGTGTTGTTGGTAACGGTTGCGTTAACGTTGTTTACGTAGCCGAGGAAGTAGGAAGCGTTACCGATGGTAGAGTTCTTCTGCTCTACATTACCGACAGAAACGTTAGCGTTGATTACGGGATGAGCAACCTGACCGGAGCCGTATGCGTAACCTACGATACCGCCTGCGCAGTTAGAGGATGCGTTAGTTTTGGTACCGTTGGAGGTAACGTTGCCGAGGTTGATGTTGTACTGAACGAGAGTGATACCGCGAGAATCGGATGCACCGGTGGAAGCGATGATACCGCCTGCTCTGGATGCGCCTGTGATTTCACCGTGGTTGATGCAGTACTCAACAATATTTGCATAGTCGCCGTTGGATGCGGAGTAGGTTGCAGTCTTGGTACCCCAGCCGTAGCCGACCATACCGCCTGCATAGCTGTCATTGGAGCTTACCTTTGCGAAGTTCTCGCAGTAGGAGATCTTAAGAACAGCCTGAGTGGTGTGACCCATGATAGCGCCGGAGTCGTGTGCGCCTGCGATCTCACCGTAGTTTGCACAGTTGGTGATAACGGTGTTGAGGTTCTTCTGAGCCTGAGCGATGATACCGCCTGCGTAAGCGTCGGTTCCTTCAATCGAAACGCTCGTGATCTTACCGTAGTTTACGCAGTTTTCGATCTTGATGTATTCGCCGTTTTTGCCGTCAGCGTCGTTGCTGTTGATGCTTCCAACGATACCACCTGCTTTACCGACGGTGGGAGCGATCTCGCCGTAGTTAGCGCAGTTGAAGAACTCGTGAGAGGCCTTGCCTGCGTATGCGAGTATACCGCCTGCCTGGTCCTTGCCGGAGGAGATCTTACCGTTGTTTACACAATCAATGTACTTGGTATTACAGTCGGAACGGCAAATGATACCGCCCGAATACGCGCCTGACTTGGTTTCCTTGATCTCGCCGTTGTTTACGCACTTCTCAAAGAGAGCGGAAGCAGCAGCCTTGATGTAGCCTGCGAGACCGCCGACTTGGTTGAGACCGGTGATAGTGCCGTTGTTTACACAGTTTGTGAAGGTAACGGTGGCTTCTGCGTTTTCAACCTTACCAACGATACCGCCTGCACAGTCATCGTCTGAAAGAGAACCGGTAGCGGAAATTGCAGCATTGTTTACGATGTTCTCGAAAACAACTTCTGTGCCGCTGTTAACTCTTGAAGCAACTGCTCCGCGAGCACCGTTGTCTGCGAGAGCCGCGATCTCAGCGTCTGCTGCGAGGGAGGTAACAGAACCTTCGATTACGAGGTTCTTAATGGTGCCGCCGAAGTTTACGAACATAGGCTGGGAGATGGTAACGGTCTTGCCGTTGCCGTCGAATGTTCCGGTAAACGCGGAAGCATAGGGAGTATTGATGGTAATGTCATTTGCGAGGTAGTAGGTACCTGAGGGATCCATTGCAAGGAACTCGGTCTCGCTTGTGATAGCTGTTCCTTCGGGCGCTGCCGCTACCGAGAAGAAGCAAACGGAGAGAACCATGCAGAGAGCCATGATGATGGATAGTGTCTTTTTCATGATTTTGTCCTTTCGTACAAAAAATTTGTCTCGGATCGAGATTTATTTTATTTTAGCATATTTTGTACACAATGTCAATATGTTCGATTAAATTTCAAACAATATATTTCGAATTGTTTAAATTGGGGGAAGTTTACGTAAAAAAGAGCGCAAAAAGAGGGAGCATTTTGCCTTCTTTTTGCGCTCTTTGGGGGCGATATTATTCAATATAAAACTTCGGTCTCGTTCCGTTCTCGATCAGCGCGAGCATTGCGCGGATGAGGTATTCCGGGCTGTCGGAATAGCAGTTTACCGTGTCACCGCCGCGATGGTTGGTCAGAGTTACGTTGTCAAGGCTTATGAAGGGCGAATCCTCGGGTAGGGGTTCCTTCGGGAAGACTTCGAGTGCCGCGCCCGTGATGCGTTTTTCCCTGAGGATTTCTGCCAGATAATCGTAATCGACGAGGTAGGCGCGGGCGGTGTTGATAAAGGTGGCGGTTGGCTTCATCAGATCGAGCTCGTGCTGACCGATGATGCGCTCCTTGGTCAGCGTTCTTGCGTGGACGGAAACGATATCCGACTGCGAGAAGAGTGTGTCGGGATCAACGAGGGTCACGTTCCACTTTGCAAGATCGGGGTCATCGGGGGATACGTTGGGGTCTGTCGCAAGGATGCGGACGTTCCAGGGCTGAAGCTTTTCGGAGACCATGCGTCCGATAGTGCCGAAGCCGACGAGACCGATGGTTTTGCCTCGGAGCTCGAAAACTCTGCCTACGTTGGGGAAATTCTCGCGCCATTCGCCGTTCTTGAGCGAATAGTGAGCGCGCGCGACGTTTCTTGTTTCGCAGACCATAAGGCAGACGGTCAGCTCGGCAACGGCATTTCCGTTGTGAGCGGGATTGTAGAGCACAGGGATGCCGAGCTCACGGGCGGCGTCGAGGTCGATATTTTCAAGACCGCCGCGGTTTGTGAGGATGTATTTGAGATTTGGAGCGGCTTCCATAACCTCGCGGGGCACGGGGCAGAGATGGACCATAAGGACGTCGGCGTCACGGACGAGCTCGTAAAGCTCCGCGGGAGCGGGGAAGGAGTACGCGCCCTCCTTCTCGAGCTTATCTGCGACCGCGCGCATATCGTTTCTCGAGTTCGAGCCGAAGTAGGGCACTCCGAGTAGCTCTATATCCGGGAACATCGCCATGCAGTCGCGGTAGAATTCTTCCTTCATAAAATGGTCGGCAACACAAACTATCTTCATATCGGTTTCTTCCTTTTTAATAATTATTACGTTATGAATTATAACATATATTTCCGCAATAATCAAGTAATGGCGCATTTATTTGGAAAATAACCGCAAATGCGCAAAAAACGCGAAAAAAACGGTCATATTTTGCGTATTTGGCGGAAAATATTGATTTTACGGGCGTGATGTGATAAAATAGTATCAATAAAAAACATCCACGGAGGAAATGAAAATGATGAAGCTCGGAACTATGACGATCATGCTTATGGATAAGAATAAGGAGGATCGCGATGCGTACATAAAATCCATGCGCCGAACAAAGGAATACGGCTTTGAGGTAATGGATCTCTGCATGTGTCCCGTACAGCGCGACGAGGTCGAGCTCTGCCTTGACGACGAATGGGAGGCGATCGCGTACAGCATCAGAAACGAATCCGAAAAGCTCGGTCTGCCGATCGTGCAGTCGCATCTGCCCTACCCGACAAGACGCGCAAGCAAGGACGCATACGGTCCCGAGGCGGAGCTGAACGACCGCTTCCGCGAGCTTGTCCGCCGTTGCATCCGCGTAAGCGAGATCTGCGGAGTCAAGTGGGCTGTTGCGCATCCCGTTTTTGACAGCGAGGGTCTGCCCCACGGCTTTGATGACTGCATGAAGTTCAACCACAAGGTCTACGACGAATTCGTTGAGCTTGCGGCAAAGAGCGGAGTCGGTATTGCCTTTGAAAATATGTGTGACAACGCTCCCGGTGCGCGCCGATTTGCAGTCACCGCCGACGAGCTTTGCGCCTTCGTTGACTCATATAACGCGCCCGATCAGGTCGGAGTTTGCTGGGACTTCGGCCACGCAAACCGCACCTACCCCGGAGATCAGAGCGCGGCTCTGCGCTATCTCGGAAAGAGACTCCGCGCGACTCACGTTGACGATAACGTCGGCAAGGACGACCTCCATATGGTTCCCTACGACGGCACCGTCAAGTGGAACAATCTCATGCCCATCCTCGCCGAGATCGGATATGAGGGTCCCTTCATTTACGAGATCAACGTCCGCGCGACCGATCCCGTCATCCGCGACGCGAAGATCAAGTATCTGAAGATGGTTGGAGACCACCTTATCAGCCTTGCAAAATAAGGATCGGAGGCAGCGGAAATGATCGTCCGTCAATACGTCAAGGATTTTGAAAATATGGGGCTTGGTATGTTCGTCCATTTCGGCGTTTACAGCACTCTCGCGCAGGGCGAATGGGTCATGCATCAGCATAAGATCCCGAAGGAGGAGTACAAAAAGCTCGCTCCCGCCTTTTGCCCCGAGACCGATTGGGCGGATAAGCTCGTAAGGACCGCAAAGGCAGCGGGTTGCCGCTATATCACGCTGACTGCAAGGCATCACGACGGCTTTTCACTCTACGATACCCAAGGACTTAACGATTACAGCACGGTTAATTATATAGAAAGAGATCTTGTTGCCGAGTTCGTTACCGCCTGCCGCGAGCACGGGATCGTGCCCTTCTTCTACCACACCTACCTTGATTGGTACGACGAGAGATTCGATTCGGATTTCCCCGCATATCTCGATTTTCTGCGCAAGAGCGTAGAGCTCCTTTGCACGCGCTACGGAAAGATCGGAGGCATCTGGTTTGACGGAAAATGGAGCCGCAAGGATGCCGATTGGGAGGAGGACGCGATGTATTCGATGATCCGCTCCTATCAGCCCGAGGCGATTATCGTAAACAACACCGGCCTTAGCGACCTCGGCGCGCTCGGACACATCGAGCTTGACAGCGTTACCTTTGAGAGAGGCCGCCCGACACCGATCAATCTCGAGGGCTCGCCAAAGTATATCGCATCCGAAATGTGCGAGGTCTTCGGAACGCATTGGGGACACGCATCGGGCGATCTGCTATATAAATCTCCCGCTACGATCATAGAGGAGATCGCGGATTGCCGCCGCTATGGCGCGAATATGCTCCTCAACGTCGGACCGATGGCAAACGGATATCTCTCGGATATCGACGCGGCTTTCTACGGAATGGTCGGAAAATGGGTCTCGCTCTTTGACGAGGCGATCCGTCTGCCTCGCCCCTCGGGGATCGAGGTCGAGAGCCGCGGCGGACGCGATTTCCTGCTCCGATACGAAAATAATCTCTATCTCTTCTGCTTCGGGCTTCCGATGTCCGCCGATCCCAACGCCGCAAGAGCCAAAGACGAGGGCAGATACGAGGATATCTTCGCACTTCCCGAAGGTGAGAGTATCGTCTCTGCCGAATGGCTCGATGATTCCTCACCCCTCGAGCACGAACTCCGTGACGGCAAGAGCGTCATCAAGACCCTGCCTTATATGTATGGTAGGAATTACGTGGTGAGAGTGGCGAAGATACGGATTGTGTAAAGGCAAAATGCAAGCTGATAAATGCAGAATGCAGAATGCAAAATGCAAAATTGAGGGAACTTTTTTCGCGTTGCTCAAAAAGCTAATACAATAATTTTGTTCTGTCATGATTACCATTTATACATTTGAAAACTTTAATAAGCAAATAGATAAAATCGAGATGTAATGAAGATCAAACTTCAAAACATCTCGATTCTTTATTTAGCAAAATATAAGTTTAGAACAATGCAATAGGATATCACGCAGAAACAAAATTATCTGTAAAATAATTTCCGAACGGAGCGATGGAAATTTCCTCAATTTTGCATTTTGCATTTTGCATTCTGCATTTTGCCTTTAACCTCAGTATTCCGTCGCGCTGAACTTCTCCGCGATGAGCTTACACATCATAAATCCGTGGTTGGTGAGTTGGAGATTGATGCCTGCCTCGTAGAGCTCCATGAAGAACTCGGGAGATTCGCAGTTTTCCGGGTATGCGGGGTTGGTGTTGTGAACGTCGGCATAGACGCGGACGGTACCCTTGCAGGAGGAGAGCTGCTTTGCCTGAGTCTGGAGGAAGGTCTTATAGCTGTAATTCGAGAAATTACAGGTGAGTCTCATGGCGTAGCAGAGATCGTACGAGGTGATCTCACGGGTGAGCATCTTGCCGTCGCTTGCATTCTTCATAAAGTTGAGGATGGGCTTGCCGCATACCTTTTCCGTTCTCTCGCGCAGCTCGCGTGTGAACTTATATCCGCTTGAAACGAATGCCGAATGCCAGGTACAAATGACGGTGGTGTAAGCCTTGTGCTTTTCAAGGAGGGGCCAGATATCGCGGTCGAATTCCCAGAAGATCTTGCCGTTTGCGTCTTCTTTTACGTCGAGACGGACGAAGAGATTGTTCGCGCAGATCTTGATAGCTTCGTCGAGCGTGGGGATCTTATAGGGGGTGACAGCCGCGCCGTCGCCGCCCTGACCCATCTTGAGGTTGAGCTGCATAAGCTGATCGTAGGTCCAGTCGGCGAGGTTGGGAGATTCGGGAAGACCGTTCTTACCCGCCTTTTCGGCAAAGTCGGTGGTTCGGCTGAGGGTAGCATCGTGAAGGAGAACGAAGACGCCGTCCTTGGTAACTCTGGGGTCGATCTCGACCATATCTGCGCCCATCATGACGGCGCTGATGAGACCTTCGATCGAGTTTTCGGGGTAGTATACCATCTCGCCGCGGTGGTGGCATGACATGAGTCTGCCGTCGGGATCGTTGAACGCCGCGTATTTTTCGTCAAAATCGAGCATCCATTCTGGAGTCTCAAAGTAGAATTCCCAATGGAGCGCGAGTTTTGATAAATCGTTTATGTATTCCTGCCTATCGGGAAGGGTGTAGGAGACGGTAACGTCGGAAAGCTCATAGGCGTACTTCTCGGCAGAGAAAAGATCGAGAAGCTTTGCGCAGGCGGTATCGGTAGCATAAACTGATCCTCCGACGATATTGAGCGTGCCGTCCTTTTTGGTGATCTTGAAATCATCCATGCCGAGACCTTCGGCAGATGCGCCGCGCGCGGGAGCGAAAATCGCGATCTCATGCTCGCTCTTGGCTTCGGACTCGGGCTTTACTGCAAGCGCACTGCCGCAGATAGCCTCAAATCGAGCCGCAAGCTCTTTGGCGGTCTCCTCATAGCCCTCGCCGTAAACGACGACGTACTCGGAAAGCGGAGTTCTGCCGATCCTTACGGTGGTGTCGGGCTCGGTCGCAGCTTCGGATTCGGGTTCTGTTTCGGGCTCGGTGGCGGGGTTGGTGACGGGATTTGTATTTGTGTTTGCAGGTTCGTTGGCGCATGCCGTAAATGCACCCATCAGCATTATCAGTGCGAGAAGTAAAGCTGTAAGCTTTTTCATTATAATGAAAACCTTTCTGAATTAATTTTTGGGAGTAGCCTCGAAGTTATCCGCGATATAGGTGCAGAGAAGGAGTGCCTTGTTTACGAGCATATAGTTGATGCCCGCATCGTAGAGCTCGGCATAGAATTCTTTTGATTCGTTGTTTCCGTTGTGGACGTCGGCATAAGTACGGAGCTTGGTCTTATAGGCGTCGAGCTTGGTCTTATTGTCCTTGAGGTATGTCTTATAGTTGACGTCAGCGAAGTTGACGAAGAGACGGATGCCGGGGTTGAAGTCGTGCGCCCTGATAATCTTGTTGTTGTTCGCAAGAGTATTCTGGTCGCCGATGAAGACTATGCCCGCCTTCCCACTGAGCGCGAGAGCCTTCTCACGGTAGGTGTCGGTAAGCTTATAGCTGTTCGACTTGAACCAGCTGTGCCAGGTATAGATGATGTTGGAGTAGCTCTTGTACTTTTCCATCAGAGGCCAGATATCGCGCTCGAAATCCCAGAAGGGAAGATCGCTTCCGTCGGGACCCTTAACGTCAAGGCGGATAAATATGCGGTTCGCGCAGACCTTGATAGCTTCCTCGAGAGTGG
This sequence comes from Clostridia bacterium, assembly GCA_017411805.1. Taxonomy (GTDB): domain Bacteria; phylum Bacillota; class Clostridia; order Oscillospirales; family CAG-272; genus CAG-390. Next base: position 14,855 of record JAFQPI010000020.1, on the reverse strand, counting down.
GGATCTTATAGGGTGTTAAGATTGCGGAAGATCCGCCCGTGCCCGTCTTGAGATTGAGCTGCATGAGCTGCTCGTAGGTCCAATCGGCAACGCTATAGGAGGAGGGAAGTCCGTTTTTGCCCGCCATTTCTTCGACGTTGGTGGTTCTGGTCAAGGTAGCGTCGTGAAGGAGAATGAATACGCCGTCCTTGGTGAGTCTGGGGTCGATCTCGACCATATCGCAGCCCATCATGATCGCGCTGATGATGCCTTCAATCGAGTTTTCGGGATAATATACCATGTCGCCGCGGTGCGCGCAGGACATAAGTCTTCCCGAGGGATTCATCGAAGCGGCGTACTTTTCATCGTAATCAAGCATCCATTCGGGTGTCTTGAAATCCAACGCCCAATGGAGGGGGAGGGATTCGATATCGTTTACGTAATCGCGCGAAGCGGGGAGCTCGTATTTCATTTCGAGATCGGAAAGAGCAAATTCGCTCTTGTCATTATCCGTGAGGATGTCGCAAAGCTCGGCGCAAGCCATTGAAACGGCTGTCTTGTTGGCGGCGTTAATAAAGATATGGCCGCCGGTTGCATTTGTGAAAATGCCGAAATCATCGGATGACTTGTAGTTCGTTTTATCTGTAAAGCGGGAGGAAGCCCCGATGGAGATCTCATGCTCGGCAACCTCTTCCTTTTCGCTATGAACCTCGAAGATGGTTCCGGTGAGCTTACCGAGTCTGTGAGCGACCTCTTTTGCCATGCTCGAGTAGTTTGAGCCGTAGACTATTACGTAATCCGAGATCGGAACACCGCTGATGGTGAGATTTGCCTTCGGATATTCAGCGCGTGTCACGTCGCAAAGCGTGGAGCTTACCTTAAGCTCGCTGCCGATAAGATATTTTTCGATAAAGATCTCGACCGCGCGGACAACTGCTTCTTCGTTACCGCCCGAGATGATGAGCTTCTTGCCGATAACGGTGATAATGCTGTCGTTGTATCCGATATCGGAAATAGCGGCGGCGGATTCCTCACGCTCGGTATGACCGATGATGATCTCGTATTCTGCGGGCTGTGCGCCGGGCATGACGAAATCGTCCTTGAGGTCGATCTTTACGCCGTATTTATCATTAATGGTATTGCGGAGAGCTACAAATGCATTCGTAAGAGAGGTGGAAGCCGACTCGGGACGAATGAGCTTGTATTCGGTTGTGCCGCCCGTAATGATGGCAAGATCATCGGCTGCGGGCTCTGTGACCTCGGATGAGCCGGGAGCCTCGGTCGTTACTTCGCCGTTTTCACCTTTGCAGGAAGAGAGGAGGATGACGGCGGACATGAGAATCATGAGTATTGTGAGTATTTTTTTCATGTTCTGTTTCCTTTGCGGGTATTTAAGTTATCTTATATGATATCATATTACTCAGAGAATTTCAAGGTAAGAATGTAAATTTTTGCTCCAACTTAATTGCGTTGCAAAAACCACCGATACGTCGCACGCGACGTATCGGTGGTTTTTATCAGCTCTCTCTCTTGAAGAGATAGAGAACCATTCGTCTCCAAGGATTAACCTTTCTGCGGTAAAGCGTGGAGTGGAGTCTGTAATAGAGTCTTGCCATACCGGGAAGTTCACGGGCGGGCGCACCGTTTCCGAATTCCTCGGCGGCAATCGCTTCAAAGATCCTTACGACCTCAGCCTCGCGCAGAGGATGGCGCGGAGCTTCGAATTCGGTAAGATTTTCCTCGGGAGCTGCAACTGCAAGCTCACGCTCGCATTCAGCGGCAACGCGCGCGGCAAAATCAGAGCTGAATTCACCGTTTTGAGGCGTAAATCCGCATTCACGAAGCAGATTCATTATCATTTCGCCGGTTCTGCGTACCTTTTCACGATCCGGAACGATACCCTTCTTCACATCGGTATTGTGAAGCTCGCTGAGTATCTCCTCGCGCTCGCGGCGGCTCTTCTTTGCGCGCTTGAGAACGATCGCGAAGAAGACGGTGATCGCGGTGATCACGGCGAGAGAGATGGCGGAGATGATTATGATCTTCTTGATAAGAGCGCGGAGAGCCTCGCGTCTCTGCTCCTCGAGCATCTGCTCGATCTCGTAATCGGTAAGTCCTCCGAATTCATCATCGGGTTCCTCCTCCGGGTCTTCCTCTGAATCGTCGGGAGGGGTGATGGGACGAGTGACGCTGCCCTGAGAGCCGGAGCGGTTTACGTACATTGCGTCGTAGTATTCGGGAGTTGCCTCGTACTGGACCCATCCGATTCCGTCAAACCATACCTCGACCCATGCGTGTGCATCGGCATCGCGGACGGTGGTCTTGAATCTGCTGACAGCCTCTTCTCCTCTGTTATTGCGCATGCCGGAGGCAATATATCCCTCAACGTAGCGCGCGGGAATGCCCGCTTCACGGAGAAGGAGCGCGAGAGAGGAGGCAAACTGAACGCAGTAGCCCTCGTGAGTTACAGTAAGGAAGGTCTCAATTCCGTCGAGTGTGTTTTCCTCGCCCGGAACGGTAGGATAGAGGGTGTAGGTGAATTTTTCGTCGTCGCAGAGATAATTGATTATCTCCATTACGAGCTCGTGACGTTGAACGTATACGTTACGGTCTGTAACGGCGGAGACGAAGCTGTAGGTCTCCTTGTTCTTATTGTACTTATACTCGGATTTGTTAGCCGCAAGAGAGAAGTCGGCGGGGACGGGATCCTTGTGTTCTTCCTTAACGACGGCGTTCTCAATGATCTCGCGATAAAGATCGGAGATTATCGCGGAGCCTGATTTCTTGGTATAAGTTTCGTATACGAAGGGCGTGTACTTATCGAGCAGGGTAGCCTGGCGGTTGAATTGCCACTGCGCCGTTGAATCGAGAGCCTCGAAATAAACGATCGTGCGGTCAAGTTTAGGGGCGTAATACTGGATAAGATTTCCGTCCTGATCGTATTCGATGGGTGTGTCGATCATATCGCGCTTTACAGTTCCGTCGGGAGCGATGGTGTAGACGGCGGTGCCGACGGGCTGCTTGATATGCAGGATCTTAGTGCCGTCCTCGGCAACCGAGATGACCTCGTACTCTACAACGGTTCCGTCATAGAGAGTGACAGAGAACTTTCCGAGACGCTCGTCGCTTGCGTTCTTTTCAACGACGGTTTTGCCGTTTGTAAGAGCGAGACGGGTCTGATTGTATTCCGCTATGAGATTTGCGACGTTGTAGTGGAAGTTGTCGTATCTCATATTGGTCAGCATTGCGACAGCCGCATAGCCGTCCGTGCCGTTTTTGGTTACACGGTAGCTGGTGTAGAGACCGTCAAAGTAGTTCGCGTAGCTGATCTCACTTGCCTCGGATAAGCCGTATTGGCGGAGGAAGTTCGTGGCGTTGCCCGTGGAGCTTGTGCCGTAGGGGCAGTATTTTCTGATATGGTAGGAGGGCATATAAAGGATAACGTCGGAGAAATCCTCCTCGCGCTTGATGTTGACCTGCGCGATCGTGTAACCGTATTTATCAAGTCGCTTGATAAGTTCGGTGACGTCGCGGTCATCCTCAAATACGCCGTCGTCGGTCATGACCTTAAAGAAGTTATAATAGATCGATTCGGATGCGTCATCGTTCGTGGCAAAGAGTGAGCGGTATTTCTCGAGGGCTTCGCTCTTGGGGTCAGCCGTCATCCATACGCCGTCAACGTAATCGGTAGCTATCCATCCGCGTAGATAGATATTTGAAGAGAAGTTGGATTCAACGGTCATCAGGGGCTCGTAGGTATAATACCTCGGAGACGCCATTGTGGTGCGGGGCGAGAAATTATTGGCATCACCCTCGAATGCGAGCAGGTCGAGCGCGGGATCATCGCCCATAAGGAGCGCGGTCACGTACTCGCGGTAATACTCGAGCTTTTCGTCGATAGCGGGGATGGTCTCGAAGCTGCCCTTGGTGGACATGGCGGGAACTGCCAGAATGACCAGAGAGAGAAGCATGATGCCTGCACCCGCAAAGCCTCCGATAGAGGCGCGGCGGAGAAGGATATTGAGGCGGTGCTTATGAAGAGCCGCGAGAGCTCGGCGTTCCTCAAGCTTTTGCTCGCGCATCTCGGCGCGGGCTTCTTTCTTTGCGAGCTCGGCTTCCTTCTTCTGCTCGGGAGTGAGCTTGACCTTTTTCGCACGCGCGGGTTTGGAGTCGGCAAAGTATTCGCTGATCTCCTGATCGACCGTGATGCGTTTGCCTTCCTTGCGCGCCTTCTTTTCGGCTTTCTTTGCTTTTTTAGCCTCTGCTTTGGCTTCCTTTTCGGCTTTCTTGTTCAGAAGTCGCTCGGGGAGCGCGGGCTCCTCGACCTCGCCGAAGATGTTACCCGTTTCATCGGTCTCGTTCGGCTTGGGCGCGGCGATATAGATGCGGTCGTAGACGTACATTACGATCAGTCCGCAGAAGGATGCCGCTATGAGGGCGAGCGCCCAGTTCGAGCGCGAGAGGTTATAAACGAAGATGAGTATCATAAGCGCCGCGGAGAAGATTCCGGGGAGGATTATTCTCGTGCGCTTGATGAGAGAGGGAACGAAGATGAGTGCGGTCAGCAGAGTGAATAATGCGACAGCCGTGCGGACGAGCTCCTCGGGCGTGCCCATCGTGTGAGTCACGGAGATCTGATTGATCTCCATGGCGAAGAAGCCCATGTACTTCATGTGTCCGAGCGCGCCGTTGTAGGCGGTCAGAACCGCTTCATAAATGTACTGGATGGGATTCGGCAGAGTGGGGATCAGAATTGCGGCAATTATCACGGGGATGCCGATGAATTTGCCGTATTTCCAGAGCGAACAGAGCGCAAGTGCGCCTACGAAGAGCAGAGCCCAACGCGCGATAAAGGAAAATCCGGTTCCTGCCGTTACGCCGGCATAGTCTTCGATTTTCTTTTCCGTGAGATATCCCTGTGTCATATCAAAGCCGAACGCTTCGCTGACAAACATAGCGACACCGATAACGGCAACGAGGATGATGAGCACGCGCAGGGCGATACCGATCACAACGTGCTTGTTTGCCGCATCAGAGCAATCGGGAGGGCAGATTATCGGTCTTTTGGAGGGCGGAAGAATGGCGGAGCGGCGTTTGTGCTCCTTCTTCAGCCTTTTGAGCTCCTTCTTTTCGAATTTCTTTCTCTTTTTCAGAGCCTTTTGGGCGTCTTTTTTCTCGGAAAGAGAGAGCTCGGGGGTAAGAGAGGCTTTTTTCTTCATTTTTTCGTTTGGCATGTGCTTACCTCCTTCCCTTGATCGTGTCGATTCCGACGCTGCCGCCGACCTCTTCCTCACCGTCCTTGAGGGCGCTTTCGGAAGCGAGGATCTTCTCCTCGTCGAGTTTACCGTCAATCAGCTTTATGCCTCTTGCGGAAAACTGCTCGCGGCAATGCTCGATAAAGCTGCGGCGAAGCTCGGGATAGAGGTATCGCTCCTCGGCGGAGTAGGCGATGATCTCGGTGATACGCGGGATCTCGCATACGTCGTCAACGACCTCGTCGTCGAGAACGGGAAGAACGACCATGACCTTGGAGTCCTTGGTGTCGCCCGCGGAGGCGGCAAGACGCGAGATCTTTTTGCTTGAATGAACCGTCGGCGCGGAAGCAAAGAGCCTGAATACCAGGTCAAAGTCCTCAACGGTATGAAGATCGTAGCAGAATGCGCCGATCTCGGAGCGGTCGTCGTACCACATAAGAGATACGTCGCGTCCGCTTCTGAGCTCGCGGAGGATAACCGCAATTGTGAGTTCAATTGCGCCGTCCGCGCAGAATTCGTTCATATCCTCGTATGCCTCGTCGTTTATGAGGGTGTGGATATCGGGCTTTTGAGGCTCGTCGAATTCGTTCTTCTTCTTTTTCTTCTTTTTATTTTTATTTTTGCCGTCCTTGGTATCGGCGGGAGCTTCCTTGACTTCCTCGGGCTCTTCTGCCTCGGCGTCTTCAGCGGGTTCAGCTTCCTTTGCGGCTTTATTCTCCGGGAGAGGCTCGGAGGAATCGGCGAAGGGATTGACGAAGGGGCGTTCGGGAGCGTCGTCGGGGAAGTGCGCGGACATATCGCAGAAAATATAGGAAACGTCTGCGGAGCCCGTGTTATAGTCGTTTACGATGAATTCCTCGGACTTCGAGGAGAGCTTCCAATGGATGCTCTTGAGCGAGTCTCCGGGCATGTAGTCACGGATATCGGAGACCTCGAGCTTATCGTAAACGTAGGGTGCCTTGATCGTGCGCAGAGCCGAGTCGGAGACGGAAAAAGCGTCTCCGGCATCGAGAGTGAGCTTGCGGGGAAGGACGTAGATGGTGCTGAAGGTGTTCATCTGAGAGCGGACGCGGAAGATACGGAAGAAGTCATAGACGTAGAATGACGTTACGCCGATCTCATAGGTTCCGCGGAAGCGGAATTTCACCGTTCCCTTAACGGTGTAGTTCGACATGGGAGCCATGCCGACGCGGACGCAGCGTTCCGTAGTGCGCACGCTGCTGCGTCTGGGAAGCTTGATATAGGCATCAATGAAGGGATAGGGAAGAATTGATTCATTGATAAGGCGGAATTCGTACGTAAAGGGCTTGTTTTTCTCTGTGACGGTTGTATCCGATAACATATAGATCTTGAGCGTTGCTTTTGCGACAAGCGCGTAGACGAGCGATGCCCAGGGTATCACGGAGACAAAACCGAACAGGATACTCGAGGCGGGAGCGCGGAGTGCCTGCGTGAAGATCAGGCATCCTATCCAGATAGCCGCCCAGAGCCAGAATCGGTAGGTCAGAGAGATGGAAAAGCGATCCTTTTCATGAACGTTTTCCGTCATTTTTGCCTTTTTGTTCTTTTTATTTGACATTTTCGGCAAAACGTGGGATGATTATTTTCTCTTTCCCTTATAGGGAACTGCGGTGGTACGGAGGATCTCGCCGAGGATTTCGTCGGGAGAAATGCCCTTGAGCTTAGCGTCCTGGCGGAGCATGAGTCTGTGTCCGATAGCGGGACGGAAGACAGCGGCAACGTCATCGGGAAGGACGTAATCTCTTCCTCTGATGAAAGCGTAAGCCTGTGCGAGTCTCATGAGAGCGACCGATGCACGGGGAGATGCGCCGAGCGCGAGAGAGGGATGGCGGCGGGTCGCACCGATGAGGAGGACGATGTAGCGGTAGAGCTCCTCGTCGATTGTGATGGTGGATACGCCCGCGCGGAGGTCGCGGAGCTCGTCGCGGCTGATAACGGCATTAACGTCGTCAAGGGGATTGTGTCCGCGGCGCGCGAGAAGGATATTGAGCTCTTCCTCGGGAGAGGGATATCCCATTCTGATCTTGAGTGCAAAACGGTCGAGCTGTGCCTCGGGAAGGGGATAGGTACCGACGTAGCCTGTCGGGTTCTGGGTAGCAATAACCATGAAGGGATCGGGAACGGGGTAGGTTACGCCGTCAACGGTGACCTTGGATTCCTCCATTGCCTCGAGTAGCGCGGACTGAGTCTTCGGGGAGGCACGGTTGATCTCGTCGGCGAGCAGAAGATTACACATAACAAGACCCTGACGGAACTCGAATTCCTCTGAGCGGCGGTTATAGATATTAAAGCCGGTGATATCGGACGCCATGATGTCGGGGGTGAACTGTGCGCGTTTGAAATCGAGACCCGTAACCTTTGCGATGGTTGCGGCGAGGGTGGTCTTACCCGTTCCGGGAACGTCCTCGATGAGAACGTGGGAGCCCGAGAGCATAGCGGTCAGGAGAAGAACGATCTCGGAACGCTTACCGACGATGACCTTTTCGATCTCGGTCATGACGGCTTGAACCTTAGCGTAATTTTCCTGCACGTTGAATGCGGGAGCGGGGTTTGCGGTGGTCATCTCTGTTACTTTTTCGGAGTTCATTTGTGTGATCCTTTCTGTTTATTGCAAAAAATTCAAACAAGTTGATGAAAGCAATTCCGCCCGACGGGCGGAAAAGTATATATAGTCAAGTCTATTATAGCACATCTTTGTGCTGATTGCAAGATTTTTTTGTATTGTGCACAATATTTTTCGGCATAATGGCAAAGCGGAAGATGAAAATGCAAAATGCAAAAGGCAAAATGCAAAATACAGGAAAAATACTTGAAAGAAATCCCCCGCGCGTCCGTGACGCGCGGGGGGGAAAAGGGCATTTGCTTATGCAAAATATTTTAATTGAAATATTCTAACGGAACTAATAAATAGCAATATTGACAAATAGCGTGTGTTTCATTAAATACTATATTATCTTCCTTTATTTTAATGTTTTTATTTTATCGTAATCTTTAAAAGTATATTGATAATTACTTATAAATGTATCATATAATTGTTGTAAAGAATTTGCATCAATTATACCTTTGTCAAACGCCTCCGGCAATAAATAAAACTTTCCGTCTTTATATATTGACAGGCAGGTTCCTGCTAAATAACTAAATTTTATACCGTTAACTATATCAATAGTTTCAATGTTCAGGTCCATTTCGTTGCTACTATCAACGTATACAGCATATACGTCATCAAATTTCCCAAAGCATCTTACCGAGTAACTGTAAGTCAGGTATCTTTCATTTTCATACTTTTTTATTTTTGCATATATTATTTCTTTGATTTCGTTCTCGGTTAATTGTATCGGTACCGACTTGAAATCAATTTCAACATCGAATTCTTCGATTTCGGTTTTATACTCGGTAGTTTCGACCGACTCCAATCTTTCTTCGGTAGTTTCAATGCTTTCGCTTCCCGCGCCGGCTCTGAAATTGCTAACGACCTGTGAGATATATCTTGTCAGCGGGGAAGCTGTGGAAAGCAAGATGAGGCACGCCGCAAGGGCGGTGAATTTCTTCCAATGCTTGAAGGGTGTCTTCCAAGTTTGGATGGGTTCGGCGCATTCTTCTTTGGGCAGCCTCAGCACCGAGAGTGCGTCGAGGATCATACCCTCGTCAATATATTCGACAGCCTCAAGCAGGCGTCTGTTTCCGGGTTTAATATTTGTACTCATACCGTGATTCCTTCCTTTCCGAGCTCTTCCGCGATCTTCTTTCGCGTTCTGTGGAGCGAGACCTTGACACGGCTCTCGCCCGATCTCATATGCAGTGCGATCTGATCTATGTTCAACCCGAGCCAATATCGCAGGATGAACATTCTTCTGTCGTCTTTGTTGACTGTGTCGAGCACGCGGCTGATGATCTCGCCCGCTCGTTTTGCCTCATAGTCTGCGGCAAGGTCGCTGCCGTCGTCGAGCATCGAGAGAAGCTCGTCTCCGACAATCCGGACTCTCCCTCCTCGTTTCCAGGCGTTTGCCTCGCGAGAAATATCGTGCGCACGGTTACGGATCGCGCGTGCGACGTAAGCCTTCAGATCCTCCGGGCGATCCGGCGGGATCGCGTTCCAGAGGGAGAGCATAACGTCGCTTACGCATTCCTCCACGTCCTCGCGCAGAGCGAGAATGTTTCCCGCGATCGAGCGGCAGAGTCCGCCATATTTCTTTTCTGTTTCGCGTATCGCCTCTTCATTGCGCGCCATGAAGAGCTCGATGATTTTTTTATCGTCCATGCTCTGACCTCCCTTCCTTTTTCTAATTGAAAAACTGCGTTTTTCAATTGATACGCGCGCATATCGCCGCCTGCCAAAATCAATGATTTTGGCGGCTCCCCTCGGCGCGCGGACTCGCTTTGCTCGTCTTATCTGTGTTTTTTCGTCGGCGAAGCCACCGAAAAAACGGATTCAATTGATTTGCTTAGCGTTGTTTCAATCGGTGAAAACGCCCCTTCACTTATCAAGAAGTAAAATGACCCGCTTGGGTTACATGATTTTCAGGGCTTTTGAAAATATCTTTTTCTATGTTATCATATTTGGCGCGGGATGTCAAGCCGGAGCGGAACTTTATAAACTTTTCGTTAAAATCTTTCTAACCTCTTGCATTATTGATTGAAATCTGTTATAATAATAAGGTAAATCATTTATTTTACGGCGTTGGCTGTGAAATAAGGCCATACCAGCCGGGGAGTTAGCGGTGTCCTGTACCCGAAATCCGCTATAGCGGGGGTTCATTCCCCTTTTGAGGGCGGATCGGATGCGGTCTGCGACTCTTTCTCTGTGTTGAAGGGTGGGTCTTGCGCAATCGTGCGCTGTGAACCATGTCAGGTGGGGAACCAAGCAGCATTAAGCAGTTAGCTCGATGTGCCGTAAGTCCGCCTGCCCCGAGCAGAGAAAGGGACTAACGCGCAAAAGTGAAGTTCGATTGAGGGGTGTATGGTCTTATTTTGCAGCCAAAATTTTTGCAAAAAATTTTGGCTGCAAAATAAGAAATGCAAAATGCAGAAGGCAAAATGCTGAATGAAATGGATAATTCTGTTTTGGCTGTTTGCAAAGTATAGATTGGTTTTTAATTATTGATTTCCGCGCTTGTGCGGAAATCTACCTTGATTGGATAATTTTGCATTTTGCATTTTGCATTATGCATTCAAAGAAAGGACAAGCGCATGCATCAGGCTTTATATCGTAAATGGCGACCAATGGAGTTTGATTCCGTCTGCGGTGCGCCTCGTCTTGCGCAATTTCTGCACGATCAAACCGAAGAAAAAATATTGGCTGCAAAATAAGAAATGCAAAATGCAGAAGGCAAAATGCTAAATGAAATGGATAATTCTGTTTTGGCTGTTTGCAAAGTATAGATTGGTTTTTAATTATTGATTTCCGCGCTTGCGCGGAAATCTACCTTGATTGGATAATTTTGCATTTTGCATTTTGCATTATGCATTCAAAGAAAGGACAAGCGCATGCATCAAGCCTTATATCGCAAGTGGAGACCGTTGGACTTCGATTCCGTCTGCGGTCAGGAGCATATTACCGATATTCTGAAATATGAGACCGAGCGCGGTCTTTTTTGCCATGCCTATCTTTTCTGCGGATCGCGCGGAACGGGTAAGACGACCTGCGCTAAGATCTTGTCGCGCGCCGTCAACTGCGAGCATCCGATTGGCGGAAATCCCTGCGGTGAGTGCGCGTCCTGCCGCGCGATCCTTGACGGCACCACGACAGACGTTCTCGAGATGGACGCGGCGTCGAACAACAAGGTCGACGATATCCGCACGATCCTCGACGAGGTCGTTTATACTCCGTCGAACGTCAGACGGCGCGTTTACATCATCGACGAGGTACATATGCTTACTACCTCGGCGTTCAACGCGCTCCTCAAGACCCTCGAGGAGCCGCCCGAGCACGTTGTTTTCATCCTTGCGACAACCGAGATGCAGAAGCTCCCCGCGACCGTCATCTCGCGCTGTCAGAGATTTGATTTCAGAAGAATTGCAACGCCCGTTCTCGTTTCGAGACTGAAATATATTGCGGGCGAAGAAAATATCACCCTCACCGACGATGCCGCGCTGATGCTTGCGCGACTCGCTACGGGAGGAATGCGCGACGCGATCAGCCTTTTCGAGCTCTGCGCCGCCGCGGGATGCGAGGTCAACGCCGCAACTGTCAGCGAGACCATCGGTGTCCGCGGACGCGAGGCGATGAGCGAGACCGTCCGCGCCATTACGCAAAAAAACTGCGCCCGTCTCTTTGAGATCGTTGCCGAGATCGATGCATCCGCATCGGATCTTGGGGTTTTCTGGCAGGAGCTTATCGAGTATTACCGCGATATGCTCGTTATGAAGACCGCGAGAGGAAGCGCATCGAAATATCTTGACCTTACCGACAGCGAAAGCGAGCGACTTGCCGCTGATGCGGCGGCTTTCACGAGAGAAATGCTCTCGTACCATTGCCGTCTGCTTGACGATGCATATTCATCGATGCAGCGTCCCGGCGCATCGAGAAGGACCGTCGCGGAGCTTACTCTCGTCCGTCTCTCGGACGAAAAGCTCGGAACGACGCCCGAGGCACTTCTCGCGCGTATCTCGGCTCTCGAGGCCAAGATCGCTATGGGGATCCCCGCGGCACCCGCGCCTCAGCCCGTACCTCAGCCTGCGCCGCAGACCGAAGCTCCCGTCTTTGACGATTTCGGCGAGCCGCCTCCCTTCGCGGAATACGACATCCCGCCCGCGGACGATGATTTTGTTCCATACGTTCCCGAGGATGCCGCGCCGGTCAGAAAGACATCGACACCTGCACCGAAGTCCGCTCCTGCACCCACGCCCGCTCCCGTAAGGAGAGCCGAGCCGAGGCCCGCGATCGCCGCGCCTTTGGCGAAGAAGGAGCGAGTACTGCGCCCGATCAGGCAGTGGGCTGAGATCCTCGAGTCCTTTGAATCGACCGCGCCGATGATTTCGGCACTTCTCAAGACCGAAAACGCTTATTTCGATGAAAATAACAAGATCGTCATCTGCTATTCGCAGTCGCTGACCAAGACGATGCTTTCTCTGCCAGATAAGTTCCGCGCGTTCTGCTCGGCGGCTTCGGTCGTGCTCGACAAGCCGATCACGGAGAAGGACGTCATCTTCGAGCTTGTAAAGAAGGGCGAGGCACCTACGGATGCAAAGATCCTTGCAGATGAGCTTGAAGCTCTGGCAGAGGAAAACAATTAATCAGACATATTATTAAAGGAAGGAATATAACAATGAAAGTCAGACTTCCCAAGGGAGTAGGGGGCGGACCCCAGAATATGGACGCTATGATGCGCCAGGTACAGAAGTTCCAGGAGGAGAGAGAGACCCTCGCGGCTGATCTCGAGTCCCGTGAGTACGACGTTGCCGCAGGAGGCGGCGCGGTAAATCTCAAGATCGACGGTACACTCCGCGTGACCGAGATCAAGATCGAGCCCGAGATCATCGATCCCGACGATCCCGAGACTCTCGAGGACATCATCGTTGCGGCTGTCAACGAGGGTATCAAGAGAGTTCAAGATGCGTCCGCGTCCGAGATGTCGGCACTTGCCGCTAAGTACGGTATTCCCGACGGAGCGTTCTGATCATGTCCGAAAGTATAAAGTCGCTCGAGCTTCTTGCCGAACAGTTCGGCAAGCTCGGGGGAGTCGGCAAGCGCACGGCGATGCGTCTTGCCTTTTCGGTCGTTGATATGACCGAGGCTGAGGCTGAGAGATTCGCCGAGGCTATTCTTGAAGCCAAGAGAAACATTCATTGCTGTCCCGTTTGTCAGAATCTGACCGACCTTGAGGTCTGCCCGATCTGCTCTGATACCACGCGCGACCGCTCGACGATCTGCGTTGTTGCAGACACGCGCTCGCTGATGGCGATCGAGAAGGTCCGCGAGTACGGCGGAGTCTACCACGTGCTCCACGGAATGCTCTCACCGATGCAGAATATCACGCCGGACGATATCAAGCTCCGCGAGCTGATCGAAAGAGTTGCTTCGGAGGATATCCGCGAGGTCATTATCGCGACCAACCCGACCACCGAGGGCGAGGCGACCGCGATGTATATCTCCCGACTTCTCAAGCCCGCGGGGATCAAGGTCACGAGGATCGCAAACGGCATTCCCGTCGGCGGTGAGCTTGAGTTTGCCGATGCGCACACGCTGGCGTGTGCTTTCGACGGACGGAAGGAATACTGATCACGCTTCGCGTGAGTTAAGCTTGCGCTTCGCGCAAGTTAAGGTCACGCTTCGCGTGAGTTAAGATCGGCTACACCGAGTTAAGATCTGCCTGCGGCAGAGTTAAAGGTAAAAATCCGCGCAAAATGCGCGGATTTTTTCATTATTATTCAAAACGTGTTGACATTTGGTATTGGGTATGATATACTAAAATTGATAAAAAACGGAGGTGTGCAAAATGAAAACTGTAAGAAACGCGTTGATACTTTTATTGTCCTTGATAATGATATTTTCTGTTTCTTGTGCCTCCGAGGACACCGGGAGCGAAAGCGGTTCAGATAAGGAATCTTGTATGTCTGTTGCGGGGGAGGATGTTCTGACCGGGAAACAGAAAAAGTTTAGCGAAGATGCAAAAAATGCCATTGCCGAGTATTACGGCATAAGCGATCTTTCCAAGCTGACCTTCGTAAAGGTTCAAGAGCAGACGTCAACTTATAATAATAAAAAATTTCGCTATACCTATAATCTTTCCGAGCTTTTCGGATACCGGACGAACGCAACAATAAATGTATGTTTATACTTAGATGAAATAGGTCGGTTAGCAAGTAATACGGTTGACGGATACGGAGACGAGGTATTATATTTTCTCGACATTCTTACAAAAGAGAAGCTGGACGAGGCTGCAGCCTCAATCAAGCAACAGATGGGAGAGAATGCCGATGCGTTCAGCCCCTACTTTATGTTAGACGATGAAGGCTATCTCTGTATGAAAGTTGAGATTATAGAACATTATGAGACCCCGACCGAGAACGGTACAGATCATAAACACGTATTTTACAGCGAAAAAATAATACAAAAGCCTTAAAAACATCCCCGCTGCCGCGAATGCGACAGCGGGGGCATTTTCTATTAAATCCTTTTCGCGTGAGTTAAGATCGGCTACGCTGAGTTAATGTCTGCCTGCGGCAGAGTTAAAGGTGAATTTCCGCAAGCGGGAATTTTCGGAATTATAAAAAATGTACGATGGCTGCTTCATTATGGATTTGTGTAATATACCGCTCGAACTGAAGTTAATGCTAACAAAGTGCATCCGTCGCTTCACCTCATCCACCACACTTCCGTGTGGTCCCCCTTCCCCACCGGGGAAGGTAAAATGGTTAGACCGAACCTTATCGCATTTCAGCGGATATTGTTAAGTTTTCACCTATAAAAAGTCAAAGAGGAATATTTTATTTGAATCAATTTGCACTTACAATAAAGCCTTTGCAAACTTTTTCAATAAAATATTCCTTTTTGCTATGAAAAATTATATATCGGAATGATATTCGCTGTACAAGCGAAATGAGACCGCTATCCACTTTACCTTCCCCGGCGGGGAAGGGGGACCGCAGACGCGGTGGATG
>JAFQPI010000019.1 GCA_017411805.1 Clostridia bacterium | reverse complement strand
GCGCTCGGACATATCTCAAGCGGATGGGTAACGGTTGCCGAGGAGACCTGTACCACGGACGGCTTGCGTCAAAAAACATGTAAGCGATGCTCGGAAGTCATTGATTCGGAAAGGATCGCGGCAAAGGGTCATTCCTACGGTGCTTGGACAGTGATCAAGAGCGCGGGATGCGTTGAAAAGGGACTTGAAGAACGCGTATGCCCGTGCGGAGATAAACAGGAACGAGATATTTCTGCGCTCGGACATATCTCAAGCGGATGGGTAACGGTTGCCGAGGAGACCTGTACCACGGACGGCTTGCGTCAAAAAACATGTAAGCGATGCTCGGAAGTCCTTGATTCGGAAAGGATCGCGGCAAAGGGTCATTCCTACGGCGCTTGGACAGTGATCAAGAGTGCGGGATGCGTTGAAAATGGACTTGAAGAACGCGTATGCTCGTGCGGCGAGGTGCAAAACCGTGAGCTTTCGGCACGCGGACATAATCCGGGCAGATGGATCACCGAAATTAAAGCAACCTGCACGACAGACGGAGTCAAGCATCGCATTTGTTCAAAATGCACGGCGATAATCATCAGCGAAACACTTGAAGCGACCGGACATCTTGCGAGCGAGTGGATGGTTTCAGAGGAGCTCAGCAACGACGAATTCAGCGTAAAGCAGCAAAGATGTATTTACTGCGATCTTGTCATGGCAGAAGAGCGGACGAAGAGCCGTGCTCTGACCGAGGCGGAGCGAGTTGCCGCGGCGATAAATGCCGTCAGAGGGGATAATTCTTTTTCCTTCGCTGCGCTTTCCGATATGCACGTCGATAACGTCGGCACAGGGTATAAACAGATCCCGACTAAAAAATCCTGCGAATTTGCGGTAAAAACTTTGTCTCTTATGCAGAAATTGACAAATATAAGCACGGTAGCTTTGCTGGGCGACTATACCGCTTCGGGGCATAATTACTCAATAGAACAGATTTTTTCCGATTTTGAGTATATCAACGAGTGCTTTTCGGATCTCGGCGATCTGCCCGTGGCATGGATCAGAGGCAATCATGAGATCAATTATTTGGCTGATGCCGAGCGTCCAACGACAAATGAAGAGCTTTATAAATATATTGATTCGAACAGCCGGGGGCTGACTGTAGATCCGAAGAATCCGAAGGGCGGATATGGATATATTGATTTCCCGGAGGACAAGATCAGAATGATATTTCTGAACACCTCGGACGTGTATATCGAGCATTTCTTCCTGCCCGGTCAGGATGCGCCCTCTGTGGGAGTAAGCTCGGTTCAGCTTTCGTGGATTGCCTCGGAGGCGTTGGATTTTTCGGATAAAAATGATGCTTCCGAATGGGGAATTATTATCAATTCGCACATTCCCTTGAATTATACTCGTGAAATCGGAAGGATGCTCGCGCTGTTTGAAGCGTATAAGGATGGCGCAAGCGGCTCCTTGAATTATGCTTTGGGGGGAAGGGAATATAGAATAAGATACGATTTCTCGGATAAAGAGAGAGCGGAGATCATCTGCAATATTCACGGCCACTCGCATAATTTCAGGTATGAAAAGATCAGCTCGTCCTCGAGCGTTACCCCGTGGCTCTGGCGTTTTTGCGTGCCGAATATTTGCGCGGGACGCGAAAACGAATGCGCGACTTCTTCATCGTCATTCGCGGAGAAATGGGGAGATTTTGATGAAAACGGCGATCCGATCTATTATGAAAAGTGCTATTACGATCCTCAGAGCGGCAGGTATATTTACGACGAAGATGCGGGCACGAGCTATTGTTTAATAACCGTCAACAGAGATACTAAAATGATCTACGCGCACTACGTCGGAACGGGCAGAGACCGCGCGGTCAGCTATGCCGAATAACAAAAAACGGCTCCCCTGCCATCGGGGAGCCGAAATAATTATTAAAATAAATCTTTTTTTCTAAAAGTATTGCAATTTGTGTTGACATATGGTATAATATAATGGACGTATAAGTAGACGTGTTTATATTTGCTGATTTGCGTGATTATTCACACAAAATGGCTGCATTGTCAATCAATTTCAGGGTTAAATTCTCGGAGATAAAGTATTTATGGATAAAAAACAAAATAACAGAGATTATTATTCTGTTGATTTATTGCAAATAATCAAATCTCTTTGGAAAAGAGCTTGGGTGATCGCTATATGTGCCATTTTGGCGGGTATATTGGGATTTTCCATTGCCGCGTTCGGTATTACACCCAAGTATTCCTCCTCGGTTATGCTCTATGTTAATAACGGAACCTTCTCGGTCGGAGATATTTTCAGTATCTCGGAGATCAACGGAGCAAGAAGCCTTGTCGATACATATATTGTAATGCTTGATAACCGCACGACATACAATAAGGTTATCGAAAAGGCAAAAGTTTCTTATGATTTTGAAGAGCTTCAGGATATGGTCGTTGCTGAATCGGTCAACGGTACCGAGGTAATGCGTATAACCGTAACAACCACCGATCCTTACGAGGCTGCCGATATCGCAAATGCGATCGCTATCGTTCTGCCCGAGCGAATCGGAGAAATTATTGAGGGAAGCTCCATGGAGGTCGTTGACTCGGGAGCGGTCAACCTCAAAAAGGTAGCTCCGAGCGTAACCGGATTTACCGTTGTCGGCTTGCTTGTCGGTGCGATCATTTCCGTGCTCGTACTCATAGTTTTTGATATGCTTGACGACACTATCAGAAGCGAAGAATATATTCTTCAGAATTACGATTACCCGATTCTTGCTAAGATTCCCGATCTCAACGGAAGCGATTCCAAGTCTTACGGATATTATTATCAAAGCAAGAAAAAGGCAAAATGAAAGTTGGTAGAATAAAATGGGATTTTTGAAAAAAAGTCGCAAGCCGACTCCGTTTTCGTCGGGTGCTCCTAAGACTGTATTGCATAAAAACCTTGACTTCACCTCCACGGAGCAGTACAAGGTTCTCAGAACAAACCTCCGCTTTACCCTTCCCGAGGGCGTTAAATGCCCCATCATCGGCATTACAAGCTCGATGCGAGGCGAGGGTAAGAGTACAACAGCCGTAAACCTCTCATACGTATTGGCGGAAAGCGGAAAGAAGGTGCTCCTGATAGACGGAGACCTCCGAATCCCCAGTATCGCCAAGAAGATGGAAATAAGCGGCGATTACGGTCTTACAAACTATCTTATGAAGACCGAGATCAGACCGCTCGACTCTCTCAGATCGTCGGTTATTGACAATTGGTATATCATGCCCTCGGGAGAGCTTCCTCCCGACCCCTCCGAGCTTATCGGCTCGCGCAGAATGGGTGCGCTTCTCAAAACTATGTCCGAGGAATTCGATTATATTATCGTTGACCTTCCTCCCGTGAATATAGTTACCGACGCAATGGCTATCTCCGAGCATATTACAGGACTTGTGGTCGTTGTTCGTGAGGGCTATACGGAAAAGGGAGAGGTTGAGCGTTGCTTCAGACAGCTCAAGCTTTCGAACGTAAAGGTTCTCGGTTGTGTAATCAACGGCGCTACGCATGACGGAGCTTCGTACGGTAAGTATAAGAAGTATAAGTATTATAAGTATTATAAATATTCATCAGAGGAAACCGCATCTAAATGATCGATTTTCATAGTCATATCCTTCCGGGTATCGATGACGGCAGCGCGGACGTGCGCGAAAGCTCGGCTCTGCTTACTATGCTGAGAGAGCAAGGAGTCAAAACGGTCGTTGCCACTCCGCATTTTTATCCCGGCAGAATGTCTGTTTCGGGCTTTCTCGAAAGGCGAAAAGAGGCTTTTGAAAGGCTTTGCGAGACCGAGACCTGTCCGGTGCCGCAGATACTTCTCGGCGCAGAGGTCAGATATTATGACGGCATCCGTCATATGGAAGACCTTGAGCTCCTTTGTATCGAAGGAAGCCGCGTGCTTCTGCTTGAAATGCCGTTTGAGAAATGGTCGGAAATGACAATTAAAGAGGTTGCCACTCTTTCCAGATCGAGCAGAGTTACGGTAGTCTTGGCGCATATCGAAAGATATGCTTCATATCAGGATCCGAACGCATTGTATAGACTTCTTGAAAGCGGCGTGCTGATGCAAGCCAACGCAGGATTCTTCACGGGAAGGTTTTCGCGCAGGCGTGCACTCGGAATGCTTTCTCAGGGCTTGATCCACGTTATCGGTTCGGATTGCCACAATATCACATCAAGGCCTCCTCAGATCGGAAGGGCGGCACAGATCATCGAAAAGCGCTTCGGAAGTGAGTGCTTGGATCACATCAGCGAATTCACAAGGGATATCCTTTGTATTTCGAATATAAATCAGTAAATTAATAATTTTTCTACATTAGAAAGGAAGAATGAAAATGAAGAGAATCTTTGCATTTTTCATGACAGTCGTACTTGTAGTTGCTTTGAGCGTACCCGCTTTCGCAGCACTTGGTGAGTTCATCGCCAGCCCCTCCGGCGTTCCCGCACCCAAGCTTGTAAGCTATACCCCTCTTTCTCCCGAATGTACCGGTAAGCTCGTTATTACTCCTTGGTCTGAGCGTCATACCCTTGATGATGCTACTCGTGCACGTCTTGAGCAGGCATATAACGATATTATCAATTCTCAGGTTATCAACAATCAGCTTTTCGATGAAATGAAGAAGTTTGAGGAAAGCCACGGCATTTCTCATAAGGATCTTGCTATTGGTGCGCTTTTTGATATCAGTGTTTTTGATTGCACACACCATGAGGCTCATGACGGCTTTATCATTACTCTTAAGCCCGAAGTATGGGGCAACATCGTAGGCGTTATTCACCTTGGTGAGAATGGTTGGGAAATGGTAGAGGATACTATGGATGATGAAGCGCAGACCATTACCTTCACCGTTAATGATCTCTCCCCCTTCGCTCTCGTGTACAACACCAATCCCGATGGTCCCGCTACCGGTGATTCCTCCAATATGTGGATCTACGTTGTACTTATGGTAGTATCTGTATCCGCTCTCGGAGCAATTACCTACAATCTCAAGAAGAGAGAAAACTGATTATCTGCGGAGTAATTGAAGATGGGCAGATCAAGAGAACTTGAAAAGCGTTACTTGCATATAGCAGCTGTAGTCTTTTTGTTTATTTTTCTCTTGTCTACCGTTTTGCTGATCGTAAATCTTTGGGAAAACAGGGATTCAGCCCGTTTTCCCGAGGGTACGGCAGGGCCGCAGTCTGTGCTTGAATATAACGGAAAAGAGTACGGGCTTAAAGAGGGCGTTCGAACTCTGCTTGTATTGGGTCTCGACAAATTCGACGAAGTCGAAGTTGATACGGGTTATACCAATGACAGGCAGGCTGATTTCGTCATGCTTCTTGTTATCGATGATAACGATAAGACGGTTACCGCGCTTCATATAAACCGAGATACAATGGCGGATATTACGGTATTGGGTCTTGCGGGTGAGAAGATCGGTATGGTAAATAAACAGCTTGCGCTTGCTCATACTTACGGCAACGGCAAGGAAGTGAGCTGTCGTAATACCGCGGAAGCCGTTTCCTCTTTGCTCTATAATATCACCATTGACCATTACGTTTCGGTGACCATGGACTCTGTTCCGGCATATAACGACCTCGTGGGCGGCGTAGAAATTACGGTGCTTGATGATTTCACGGGTATTGACGAAGATCTGGTCAAGGGCGAGACGGTTACGTTGATGGGCGATAAGGCTCTGACTTATATCCGTTCGAGAAAAGGACTTGACGACAGCACGAACAGCACAAGAATGGTTCGTCAGCGTCAATATCTCAATGCGCTTTACAAAAAGAGCGTTGAATGCAAGAACAGCGATGAGAATTTCGTTCTGAACGCTGTGCTTAAGATGGCAGATTATATGGTGTCGGATTGCAGCACAAATCAGCTGACTTCTCTGGCACAAACGATCATAGACTATAAGTTTACCGAGATAAAGACTATCGAGGGTGATAACGTTGTCGGCGAACAGCATATGGAGTTTTTCCCCGATGTTGAGTCTCTTAAGAAGAACGTGGTTGAGCTCTTCTACGTTCCGAAGAATTGATCGAAATTAATAATAATTCAACCGACGGGGATTCGATAATACGAATCCCCATGCCTTTATATGGAAAACAAGGAGGGATACAATATGAAAAAGATCATGGCCGTATTCGGGACACGTCCCGATGCGATAAAAATGTGTCCTCTTGTCAAGGAATTGAAAACGAGACCCGACGTCAAAACGATCGTCTGCGTCAGCGGACAGCACAGAGAAATGTTGGATTCCGTGCTTGAAGCCTTCGGTGTATCTCCGGACTATGATCTTTCGGTCATGAAGAGCGAACAGAGTCTTTTTGATATTACCGAGAGCATTATGCAAGCAATAAGACCCGTCCTTGAACGCGAGCGTCCCGATATCGTTCTCGTACACGGCGATACTACGACAGCGTTTGCGGCGGCACTTTCTTGCTTTTATATGAAGATACCCGTCGGACATGTTGAGGCGGGACTCAGAACCTATTCGATCTTCTCACCCTATCCCGAGGAGTTCAACAGAAGGTCGGTGTCTTTGATATCTGATATTGATTTTGCGCCCACAAAGTCTGCAAGGTACGCGTTGATATCCGAGGGAAAGTCGCCCGAGAAAATATACGTGACGGGAAATACCGTCCTTGACGCGCTCGGAAGCACCGTAAGAGTCGATCATTCCTGCCCCGAGCTTGAATGGGCTCGCGGTTCGCGATTGATCTTGCTTACTACTCACAGACGCGAAAACATCGGCGAGCCAATGAAAAACGTTTTTAATGCCGTCAGAAGGATTGCGGATGATCATCCCGACGTTAAGCTTATATATCCCGTGCATATGAACCCCGAGATCGGTTCTGTTGCGCGGCAGATGCTTGGGGGACATGATCGGATAATGTTGACCGAGCCCCTCGGCGTTGTTGATTTTCATAATATTCTGAATAAATCATATCTTGTTCTGACAGACAGCGGAGGGCTTCAGGAGGAGGCGGCTGCACTTGGAAAGCCAACCTTTATCCTCAGAGATCTGAGCGAGAGGCGCGAGGAGATTCTGAGCGGAACCGTTAAGGTGATCGGAACACGCGAGAGCGAGATATATAGCGTCATAAGCCGTGTTCTGAAGGACGAGAAGGTTTACGAAACTATGCACCGCGCGCACGGAGATATCGAGGTTGGAGCATCGAAGCTGATCGCGGATATTCTTTGTCGATAGTATGTATTTTTGAAAGAAAAACGGAGAGTCAAAATGAATATGAAAAAGAATGATATGAAATTTTCCGATAGTATTATGGCAAAATATTTTGTTTTGGCAGCTATCGGTGTTATGGCGATTTTGCTTGTGGTGATAATCATCATGCTCGGTCTCCAAGTGGATAACGATCGTCCCGAAAACCCTAATCAAATCAGTTCGGCTGAAAGCAACTTTGGTACTGTCGGCGAGTTTGATCTTCCCGAGCTGAAGATCGAATCGATCGAGGAGGAGGGCGATCAGATGGTGGTTTCAACCTCCTATTGCACGTTTAAGTATCCAATGGCATACAGCGATCTGATAAGCGTTGAGGCTTATCAGGGCGACGGAATGAGCGGTATCAGATTTACCGCAAAGATAGGCGGCGAGCAGATCCCGATCTATTCATTGCTTTTCAACAGCCAAGAGGGAGGCGAATTCGGAACGCTTGATATAGAGGGCGTTGCCGAAAGCGTGAGAGTTAGCGTGGTCTTTGCAGAGCTGCCTGCCGATATCAAGGACGATGATAAAGCCACCTTCTTTGCAACTCAAGAAACGGTTAACGACGTTGAGCGTTCTTTGAGTGAATTTGATGGCTATACGTCTTCTAATTGACTAAATAAAAAATGCAAGTCGTGAAAGACTTGCATTTTTTATTTGGTCTAATTATCTCTGAACGCGTCCGCTTCCATCGCCGCCCGCGAGCTTTTCGACCTCGGAGACGCTTACACGGTTGAAGTCGCCTTCGATCGAGTGCTTGAGCGCGGATGCCGCAACTGCGAATTCGATGGCAGCCTGAGTGGACTTGCCCGAGAGGAGGGAGTAGATAAGACCTGCGCCGAAAGAGTCGCCGCCGCCAACGCGGTCAACGATGTGGAGGTGGTAGGACTTCGAGAAGCAGTAGCTCTCGCCGTCGTAAAGCATGCCTGCCCAGTCATTATCGGAGGCAGAGATCGAGGTGCGGAGAGTGATGGCAACCTTTTCGAATCCGAACTTGTCGGCGAGCTGTTTTGCAACAGACTTGTAACCCTCGTGGTTGAGCTTGCCGCCGTAAATGTCGGTGCCCTCAGCCTCGATGCCGAATACGTCCTTTGCGTCCTCCTCGTTCGAGATGCAGACGTCAACGTATTCGCAAAGCTTGGTCATAGCCTCGCGCGCCTCGGCTCTTGTCCAGAGCTTGCCGCGGTAGTTTAGGTCGCAGGAGATCTTTACGCCGCGTGCCTTTGCGGCTTTACAAGCCTCGAGGCAGATGTCAACGAGATTGCCGCCGAGAGCGGGAGTGATGCCCGTGAAGTGGAACCAATCGGCGCCGTCGAAGATCTGATCCCAATCGAAATCGGAGGGCTGTGCCTCTGCGATCGCGGAATGTGCACGATCGTAGATACATACGGAACCTCTCTGGGACGCGCCCTTTTCAAGGTAGTAGATGCCGACGCGATCACCGCCGCGAACAACCTTCGAGGTGTCAACGCCGAAGTAGCGGAGCGAATCAACAGCCGCCTGACCGATAGCGTGCTTCGGGAGCTTGGTTACGTACGCGCTCTCAATGCCGAAGTTGGCAAGAGAAACGGCAACGTTTGCCTCGCCGCCGCCGAAGGTAGCCTGCATCTGGTCGTTTTGGAAGAATCTATAATATCCGTTGGGAGCGAGACGAAGCATGATCTCGCCGAAAGTTATAACCTTGCTCATTTGTCAGCCTCCATTTTTTCAAGTGCTTCCTTGACGAAGAAGCTGCCGCCGATGGCAACGATCTTGTCGAAAGCGAGGAATTCGTCGATGTTGGAACGGTCAACTCCGCCCGTAGGGATGAATTTTACCTGCGGGAAGGGGCCCGAGAGAGCTTTGAGTGCGGAAAGTCCGCCGTAAACGTTCGCGGGGAAGAATTTAACGGTGGTGATGCCGAGCTCGAGAGCCGCCATGATCTCGGTGGGAGTTACACAACCGGGATAGTAGGGGATGCCCTTTTCGATGCAGATCTTTGCGACTGCAACCGAGAGGCCGGGGGAAACGATGAACTGTGCGCCTGCCGCGAGAGCCGCCTCGCACTGCTCGGCGTTGATAACGGTGCCCGCACCGATGGACATTTCGGGATAGTTCTTGCAAGCGTATGCAATCGCCTCAGCCGCGCAAGCGGTACGGAAGGTGATCTCCGCGGTGTTGATACCGCTGTGCTTGAGAGCGGTAAGTATACGGTCGGTCTCGGAAAGCTCCTTGATCACGACAACGGGAACAAATTTTTCCATTATATTGCCTCCTTATACACCCGAGTAAGCCGCGAATCCGCAGTCGATGGGGAGAACTACGCCTGTGATAGCCGAAGCCGCACGGTCGTCGCAGAGGAAGAGAGTTGCGCCGAGAAGCTCGGAAGCGTCAACGTATCTGCCTGTGGGTGTGCCGTTTAAGATCTTCGCGCTTCTTGCGGTGGGAGTGCCGTCTTCGTTGAAGAGAAGAGCGCGGTTCTGCGCGGAAACGAGGAAGCCGGGAGCGATTGCGTTACAACGGATGCCGGTGCCTGCGAAGTGGGTAGCGAGCCACTGCGTGAAGTTCGAGATACCAGCCTTAGCCGCGGAATATGCGGGGATCTTGGTGAGGGGAGTGTATGCGTTCATCGAGGAGATGTTGAGGATGCATCCGCCCTTCTTCTGGACGAGATCCTTTGCAAATGCCTGGGTGGGGAGGAGGGTGCCCTGGAAGTTGAGCTTGAATACGAAGTCAACGCCCGAGGGATCGAGGTCGAAGAAGGACTTGCCGCCCTCTTTTGCCTCGTGCTGATATTCATTATCGGTGGTTGCACGGGGATTGTTACCGCCAGCGCCGTTGACGAGGATGTCGCACTTGCCGAGGTCGGCGATAACAGCCTGATGTACCTCTTCGAGCATTACGGGATCAAGTACGTTTGCCTTGTAGCCCTCGCAGACAAAACCCTCTGCCTTGAGCTCGTCAGCGAGCTTCTTTACAGCCTCTTCGTTGAGGTCGAGAGCCGCAACCTTTGCGCCCGACTGAGCGAAAGCGCGTGCCATAGCGCCGCAGATGAGTCCACCCGCGCCTGTAACGACAACTACCTTGCCGGTGTAATCAATATTGATGGGAAGATTGATCATTTCTATTTACCTCTTTATTATTTATCGAATTTTTCAAGGGAATCCCAAACGCCGAGCATATACATAATGCCGAGCGCGCGGTCGTACAGACCATAGCCGGGACGGACTGTGCCGGGGCCCTCGCCCCAGAGATGACGACCGTGGTCGGGACGGATGTAGCCCTCGAAGCCGCAATCGTGGTAAGCCTTGAGGATCTCAAGGATACCCGTGTCGCCGTCGCAATCGCGGTGGCTTGCCTCGGAGAAGTCGCCGTTTTCAAAATGCTTTACGTTACGGATGTGAGCGAAAGCTATACGGTCGCAATGCTTGCGGACTATATCGGCTACGTTGTTCGAGAGATCTGCGCCAAGGCTGCCCGAGCAGAGAGTCAGACAGTTGTACTCGTCGTCAACCATACGGAGGAAGCGGTCGATGTTTTCCTCGTTGATGAGAAGACGGGGCAGACCGAAGATATCCCAGGGCGGATCGTCCATATGGATAGCCATCTTGATGTCGCATTCGCGGCAGGTGGGCATGATCGCCTCGAGGAAGTACTTGAGGTTTGCCCAGAGCTTTTCGTGGTCAACGTCAGCGTAAGCCTTGAAGAGCTCGTCGAGCTTTGCCATTCTCTCGGGCTCCCAACCGGGGAAGGACATATTGTATTTTTCGGTGAAATCAAGGATGTACTTCGCCATAGCGTTGTAGTCGTCCTGGATCATATTCTTTTCATAGAAGAGAGCGGTCGAGCCGTCGCCGACGGGATGGAAGAGATTAGATCTTGTCCAGTCAAAGATGGGCATGAAGTTGTAGCAGATGACCTTGACTCCGAACTGCGAGAGGTTACGGATGGTCTGCTTGTAGTTTTCGATGTAGGCGTCGCGGGAGGGAAGTCCGATCTTGATGTCGTCGTGGACGTTGACCGACTCAACGACGTCCATATTGAAGCCGTATTCGTCGAGCTGACGCTTGACCTCTGCGATTTCATCGATCTCCCAGATCTCGCCCGGCATCTTGTGATGCAGAGCCCATACGATGCCTGTAACGCCGGGAATCTGCTTGATATCCGAGAGTTTGATACGGTCGTTACCCTCGCCGTACCAGCGGAATGTCATTTGCATTGGCATTTTTCTACCTCCGATTTATTGAAAATCTTATTATAATTCAAAATATCTTTTTGCGTTTTCATAGCAGATACCGCGGATGATCTCGGAGAGCGTACTCTCGTCGTTCGGGTATTCACCGTTCTCAACCCACTCGCCGACGAGGCAGCAGAGGATGCGGCGGAAATATTCGTGGCGGGTGTAGGAGAGGAAGGAGCGCGAGTCGGTCAGCATACCGATGAAGTTGCCGAGGAGCGAGAGATTCGCGAGGCTGATGAGCTGATCGCGCATACCCTGCTTGTTATCGTTGAACCACCAAGCGCTTCCGTGCTGGAGTTTTCCTGCAACTTCGGTGCCCTGGAACGCACCGATTATGGTGTCGATAAAGGCGTTGTCGGATGCGTCAAGGCTGTAGATGATCGTTCTCGGCAGGCTTTCCTCGCGGTAAAGTCTGTCAAGAAGCATCGAAAGTCTGCGGCTTCCGTTATCGGGACCTATGCAGTCAAAGCCCGTGTCGGGACCGATCTCCCGAAACATTGCCGAGTTCGGGTTACGCAGGCAGTTGTAATGAAGCTGCATTGCAAAGCCGACGCGGACGTATTCCTTCGCGCAATGAACGAGAAGCTCGGTTTTGAGAGGACCGGCTTCAAAGGGAGAAATTTTCTCTCCTGCAAGAGCGCGGCGGATGACGTCGTTTATCTCATCCTCACTTCTTTCGGCGTAGACCATAAAATCAAGTCCGTGGTCGCTTGCGCGACATCCGCAGGATGCGAAATACTCGATCCTGTCCGAAAGAGCCTTTTTGAGCGACTCGAGTGAATCGATCTTATAGCCGCAGACCTCGGAGAGCTTGCCGATATATTCAAGCCAGCCCGCTTTGTCGATATTGAGTGCCTTATCGGGGCGGAAAGAGGGCGCAACAACGGTATCGAAGGACTCATCTGCCGCGATCAGCTTGTGGTATTCAAGGCTGTCGATCGGATCGTCTGTCGTGCCGATGAAGGCAACCCCGCTCTGCTTTATGATGCCGCGCGCGCTCATAGAGGGCTCGGCGAGCTTCTTGTTGCAAAGCTCCCATACTGCGGGTGCGGTCTCGGCATTCAGGATTCCGTCGTAGCCGAAGTAACGCTTCAGCTCAAGATGACACCAATGGTACATGGGATTGCCGATAGCCTTCGGAAGTGTCTCGGCGAATTTGAGGAATTTTTCATAAGCGGGAGCACCGCCTGTGATGTAGTATTCGTCAATACCGTTCGAGCGCATCAGACGCCACTTATAGTGATCGCCGCCGAGCCAGATCTCCGTCATGTCGGAAAAACGATTGTCCTCGTAGATCTCCTTGGGCGAAACGTGGCAATGATAGTCGATGATCGGCTGATCTTCGGCAAACTTATGATAAAGCTGCTTTGCCGAATCGGTTGAGAGAAGAAAATCCTCGGTTAAAAAAGCCTGCATGCTTTGTTCTCCTTAAATATTTTGTGTTTGAGTTATATATTCGCGGTATTCCTTGGGCGTTTTTCCCGTCTCTTTTTTGAAGATCTTGGTAAAGTACTGAACGTCCATGATGCCGCAGTGGAGTGCTATGGTCTGGACCTGAAGATGCGTTGTTGCAAGCAGGTGCTTTGCCTGCTTGATTCTTTTTTTCCGGATATATTCCGAGACGGTCTTTTCGGTCTCCTTTTTGAAGATCGTGGCAAGATAGCCCGAGCTTACGTTCTGCGCCTCGGCAAGAGTTGCAAGCGTGAGATTTGCCGAAAGATCGGATTCGATCATCAGAACCGTTTTTCGTACGATTGGAGACAGGCCCTGCATCGTATGCTTGCGGACGAGACGGCAATATGCGCGGAACATTTCGAGCATGAGTTCAAAATGATCGGTGTGCGATGCCAAAGACTCGATCCTGACCGCGAAGGAGGATGAGAGGTTATCAAGGTGCATAGGATGCACGCCGCCCTTTTCCGCCGCCTTGCGGAGAAGAGTATTCATAATGATCGAGTAATTTTTTGCGTTCCGCAGAGGGTCGGCAACACGCTTTTCAAAATGCTGTTCCGAGAAGGCTGAAAACAGCTGAGCCTCCTTGTGGATCTGTCCCTGTGCCACCGCATCCATTATCTCGTTTTCAAAACGGTATCGCTTCTCCATCAACTTCATATTAATGAGCACCGAGTCAAAGTCGTCACGTTTCTCGCCCTCGCCCGCCTCGGGGATAAGCGCGGCCTCCTGAGTTTCGGTCAGATCTGCGACGGAGTAATTATTTGTGCCCCAAAGATGCTCGCAGAAAGCACCGAGGAATATGAAAAGATGATCATCGGGCGGGAGCACCTGTATTCCCGCATAAAATTCATTGACATATTTTATTGAGCCGATGGGGGCTCCGTTCTTTTCCGCGATCTCGAGTATGTCGGAAGACGAAAGCGGAGCGGAAAGATAGGGTCCTACGATAAGGATGCGCGTTTCGCCTTCTACGTTGAAGCTGAGATAATTATAGCAAAGGGAAAAGCGGTTTGTCGTTTTATAGAGAGTCTGCGGCGCAAGCTCGCCGATAAACTCACCGATCGTGACGGAATCCGTCTGCGGGAGGGTAAGAAATGTGCGGAATTGCTCGTTGGCAACGTTCGATATCGGATCGTCGGGGCTGTGAACCGAGACCTGCACTCTGCATTTTTCAAACACCTCGCAGAGAAAGCGTAATTCGTTTGCGTCAAACATCTGGGCGCCTCTTTCATTTTTATGATGGGTGCGCGAATGAACAAATCATCTAAATATCCATTATTATTATAACATATGTTTTGAGCAATTACAACATAATATTCGCTAAATAATTAAAATAATACAAAAACAGGCGAAAAAAATACTCCCGAAGTTTTCAGAAATCCTATATACTTAATGTAACGGTTTTTGCCGCGTTTTTTCGCGCAATTTTTTGAAAAAACGACAATTGACCGCATAAAAACTCAGAAAGAGGATTTTTAAAAATGAAAAAGCAAAAGACTCCGCAGCTTGATGCTAAGGGCTATCGCAAGTTCGGTATACGCGATAAGCTCGCTTATGCCGCAGGCGACTTTGGCTGTAACATGAGCTTCTCGCTCAAGGGTACGGTTCAGACCTTCTGGCTTGTTTTCATGATGATGGAAACAGGGCTCTTCTCGCTCCTTCTCCTGCTCGTTCAGGCATGGGACGCGATCAACGATCCGCTTATCGGGTCTCTCATCGATAGCGACAAGAGAAAGTACAAGCTCGGCAAGTACAAGACTTACATACTTATCGGCGCGCTCGGACTTCTCATAGGCGGCGCTGCAGTTTTCCTTCCTTTCCCGAATGCGGGTACCGTTCTCAAGGCAGTACTTTTCATTCTCGGCTATGTTATCTGGGACGCAGCTTACACCATGGCTAACGTGCCCTACGGCACCATGCTCAACATAGTTACCGAGGATGCGGGCGAGAGAGCGCAGCTTTCCGTTTTCAGATCCATCGGCGGCGCAGTCGGCGGAATGATCCCCGGTATCATTCTTCCTATGCTTATCTGGCAGAAGGTTACTTACGACGGAACCACCGCCTTCCTTGATAAGATCGAGATCCCCGAGGGTGCAGAAAGCGCTTTTGCTCCCGAAAACTTCCATAGCAATCCCTTAACAGGCGAGGCTTACGAGATCGGCGATAAGGTCCTCAGCCCTCTGACAGGCAGCCAGCTCGAGATCCTTCTCGGTGAGAAGGTATTCTTTGCTGCTCTTATCATGGGTGTTCTCGGCTTCATCGCATTTATGTTCATGATCAAGACCATCACCATCCGCGGCAATGAATACGCTATGCTCAACCAGGAAGGCGGCGAAAAGGTCAACCTTTTCAAGTCTATGGGCGCGTTTATGAAGAACCGTCCCGCAGTCGGATGTACCATTGCGGCTATGGGTATGTTCCTCGGTATGCAGTCTGCATCCACCGCTAATACCATCATGTTCGCTACACATTTCGGACAGGCTTCGCTCTCCGGCCTTGTGCAGATGGTTGGATTCCTCCCCATGTTCCTCTTTATGCCTCTTGCTACCAAGCTTGTAAAGAAGTTCGGTAAGAAGGAAGTTGCAAGCATCGGTTCTATCGCAGGTCTTATCGGCGGCGCTATCCTTTGCGTATTCCCGATCTGCCCCAAGAACATTCAGCTTATCGTTTACATGATCGGCCTTGTATTCTTCGGCCTCGGCATGGGCTTCTATAACTGCGTATCCTGGGCTATGATGGGTGACGCGATCGACTACTCCGAGTGGAAGACAGGCAAGAGAGAGGAAAGCGTTGTTTACGCTATCCACTCCTTCTTCAGAAAGCTTGCTCAGGGTATCGGTCCCGCAGCAGTTATTGCTATTATGGGTACCTCCCTTATCGGTTACGAGTCTGCGCTCGGCACCATCGGTCAGTCTGTTGAAACCGCAGGCAGACTTTGCTGGCTCGTTGGCGGACTTTACATGTTCAGCGCGATCTGCCAGTTCGTAGGTGTTGCTCTTATTTACAACGTAGATAAGAAGACACTTTCGAAGATGACAGAGGAGCTCTCTGCAAGACACAACGCAGAATAATTTTTGACGAATTTTCCGGTGTCCGATCATTCGGTCGGACACCGAAATTATCTTTGAGTTTATACTCAATTCATATTTGTTTTGTATAATCAATTCGTATCTATAAATCAGGAGAAATACCGTGAGAAACATCATTAATCTTAATTCGGATTGGCTTTTTGTCAAGAACACGACCGATATCGTTCTCCGCGAGGGCGAGATGATAAGCCTTCCCCACAGCTGGAACGCCGAAGACGGCTTCGACGGCGGCAACGACTATTTCAGAGGCTCCTGCCTCTACAAAATGACTCTTGAGAAATCCTCTCTCCCCGAGGCTGACCTTTATTATCTCGAATTCCGCGGCGCAAATTCCTCCGCTGACGTTTACGTAGGCGGTAAGAAGCTTGCTCACCATGACGGCGGTTATTCGACCTGGAGAGTGAATATCACCGAGGAGATCAAGGATGAAACCGAGATCGCCGTTATCGTTGATAATGCTCCCAATGAGACCGTTTATCCCCAGATGGCAGACTTTACCTTCTACGGCGGTCTTTACCGTAACGTAAACCTCGTCTGCGTAAATAAGGCTCACTTTGACCTTGATTACTATGGCGCGCCCGGCATCAAGATCACTCCCGCGATCGAGGGCAAGGACGCAAAGGTAGAGGTTGAGGTATACGTAAAGGATCTCGCAGAGGGTCAGAAGATCGTTTACACTATCTACGATAAGGAAGACAATGAGATCGCAAAGACCGAGACCACCGATACCAAGGTGAGCCTCGAAATCAAGAATGTTCATCTTTGGAACGGCCGCAAGGATCCCTATCTCTATTGCTGTGAAGCTGAGATCGTTGAAGGCGTAACGGTTGTTGATAACGTATGCAGCCGTTTTGGTTGCCGTACCTTCAAGATCGATCCCGATAACGGCTTTATCCTCAACGGTGAGGAATATCCTCTGCGCGGCGTATCCCGTCACCAGGACAGATGGGGCGTGGGTAATGCGCTTCTTCCCGAGCATCACGAGGAGGACATCGACCTCATCTGCGAGGTTGGCGCAACCACCATCCGTCTTGCTCACTATCAGCACGACCAGTATTTCTACGATCTCTGCGACGAGCGCGGTCTCGTTATCTGGGCGGAGATCCCCTATATCTCGAAGCACATGCCCGGCGGACGCGAGAATACCATCTCGCAGATGAAGGAGCTCGTTTCGCAGAACTATAACCATCCCTCGATCGTAGTCTGGGGTCTCTCCAACGAGATCGGTATCGGCGGCGCGGACGAGGATCTTCTTGAGAACCACCGCATCCTCAACGATCTCTGCCATGAAATGGACAAGACCCGTCTGACTACCATCGCGGCTGTTTCGATGTGCAAGATGGACGATCCCTATCTCCGGATCCCCGACGTTGTTTCCTACAACCACTATTTCGGTTGGTACGGAGGCGATACCACTATGAACGGCCCCTGGTTTGATAAGTTCCACGCAATGCATCCCACCATCCCGATCGGCTGCTCCGAGTACGGATGCGAGGCTCTCAACTGGCATACCTCCGAGCCCCGTCAGGGCGACTACACCGAGGAATATCAGTCCTACTATCACGAGGAGCTCATCAAGCAGCTCTTTACCCGTAAGTTCATGTGGGCGACCCACGTATGGAACATGTTCGACTTCGGCGCAGATGCAAGAGCGGAGGGCGGCGAGAACGGACAGAACCACAAGGGTCTCGTTACCATGGACCGTAAGTACAAGAAGGACTCCTTCTATGCTTATAAGGCATGGCTTGTATCTCCCGAGGTCGATCCCTTCGTTCACCTCTGCTCGAAGAGATACATTGACCGCGTTGAGGACGTTACCAAGGTTACCGTTTACTCGAACCTTCCCGAGGTTGAGCTCTTCGTCAACGGTGTGAGCATCGGCAAGAAGACCGCTCCCGATCATTTCTTCTACTTCGACGTCAAGAACGAGGGTGAGACCACCATCGTTGCAAAGGCGGGCAAGTTTACCGACGAGGGTAAGATCCGCAAGGTTGCAGAGAGAAATATGGACTACGTTCTCCGTGAAGTCGGCGCGGTCCTCAACTGGTTCGACGTTGTTGAAAAGGAAGGCAGATTCTCCATCAACGACAAGATCTCTGACATTATGCAGTCGAAGCGCGGTAAGATGTGGTTCCTGGGCGTTGGTCTGAAGATCAAGAAGAAGATGGACGCCAAGAAGAAGCAGGAAAAGGGCGGCAAGAAGTCGGGCGGCTTTGACGTTGACCTTAAGGGCGGCAATATGGGCGGCATGATGGAAATGCTCGGCGGCTTCAGCGTGCTCCGTCTCTCTTCCATGATGGGCATGATGGGAGTTACCTTCACCAAGGAAGAGCTCCTTAAGATGCATAAGCAGCTGACAAGGATCAAAAAGCCGAAGAATAAGTGATCAGTGATATAAAAAAGGTGATGAGTCATTAATTGTGACTCATCACCTTTTGTCATTTTCATATTGACAAGCATATCTATGTGTGATATAATAGATTTATCACAATTCTTTTCGGAGGTGCGATATGAAGTATAAGAAGTGGTGGATGCCTGCGGTATTTGCTTTGATCTCAGCGATATTTGTTGTTATCGCTATTTGTGTCAACGCGCTGATTACCGATGACAACTCGATGACGAATCATATTTATACGATGATCAGCATGGGAATATGGTTCTTTATTGCTTTGCCTGCGCTTTCAATGATCTACACCAGAAAGGTCCTTGCGAGCGAGAGGGAGCGCATACTGCTCTCATTCTACAATTCAGCGATGATCATTCTGCCGATGGTATTTTGGCTTTTTGTCAATATTGAAGTCTGGATGGTGCTCGTTCTGCTTTACGTATGGGCTGAAATGTGGGCGTTTCTCGGACTTGCCGGAAAGGGAGAAAAGAAGGCTGACGTATGGTACGTTCCGCTTTTCTTCGGGCTTGCAGTAATTATCACCGCTGCATATTTCAGCGCGTTTCTTTCGGGACATCTGCATACCGCGATCATCTCCTGCATCATCTGTCCGATAGCGATCGCGATCTATGCGCGGGTTTGCGTGCGCGACCGCAGTGGAAAGATCATTTATACCGTTTACGTTTCTCTTGCCATGCTTGTTTCGATTTTCGGAAACATCGTCTGGCCGATCATACAGGGCGAAACTCAGCTTGAAAACCCCACGTGGGATATCGTCAGGCTCATTCTTTCCATAGTCGGTACTTTTGTGCTTTATCAATTCACCGCTCTTATCGGCGCGGGAGTGAAGATCAAGCTGCCGAAGAAGGAAAAGCAGGCGATGAAGGAAGAGACGACGGAGGAGACGACGGAGGAGAGCAAGGAAGAATAAAGCGGGCGAAGGACAGACATTCGTTTGAGTGCAGAGCACAAAAAAGTGCAGAGTGCAGAGTGCAAAGCATAAAAGTGCAGAATGCAAAATGCAAAATGCAAAATTAAGGAAAATTTCCGTCGCTTTGCGAGGAAATTATTATACTGATAATTTTGTTTCTGCGTGATAGCTTATTGCATTGATATAATCTGAAGTTTTGCAAAAAAATGAATAACAAAATCGAGATGTTTTGAAGCTTGATCTTCATTACATCTCGATTTTTTAAATTGTTATAGGTTTAAGTCTAACAAAGGATTATTAAGTCAAAACAGAATTATTGCAGTATGCTTTTCGATCAACGCTCGAAAAGCTACCTCAATTTTGCATTTTGCATTCTGCATTTTGCACTATTTATGCTCTGCCCTCTGCACTTACTTATCGTTCCAGATCGGATTTCCGAGCGCGAGACGGAGATCGCGGTTGACGTCAAAGACCTCGGCGCGGTAGAAGGAGACCGAAGGATCGCAGTCGATCGCGATAGTGACGCCTTCCTCGCAGGAGAATTCGACGCTTTCGACCAAGCCCTTGTCACTGATCAGATCGAGGCGGTAGCTGTGCTCGGGGTTCTTTACGCTCTTATGGAAGTCAGAGACTGAAAGAACGAGTCTTTCGCCCTCAAAGGGAAGGTGTCCGCCCATGCGCGTATCGCCGACGCACATCTTGATCCCGACGGGACCGCAGACGAAGTCGCCCTCGCGGAGGTGGGATATGTACGCGACGTTCTTGCGCTCTGCCGAGTAGATCGTGGTCAGCGCGCGGTCGGAGCAGCAGGCGTGTCCGTCACCGCCCGCACAGCAATAAAGCCGCTTGCCCTCGGCAAGAATGTCGCAGTAGAGCTTGTAATTGTTTTCGGTATGCTTCGATTCGAGCGAGCGGTAGATTACCTCGATGCCCGTGTAGTCGCGGAACCAGTAGTCGAGGGGATTATCCGAGATCATAAGCTGCTTGGGGTGCGGATGAACGAAGAAGCCGCCGAGAGAAAGTACCTTTTCGATCAGCTCGATGAAGCGTTCGCGTTTGAATTTTGGGTATATGAAATGACCTTCCTCGCCTCCCTCAAACTGATACTCAGGGAAGGAATGGAGTAACTCCTCTGTTGATTTGGGACCCGGGAAGATCATGTTGTAATGGACGGAATTCTTTTCGCATTCGATGTCGATGATGCCCGTGCCGGGCTCGGTACCGCCGATGAAAACACCGTCCTCCCATTCGGGAAGATACATGTGGCGTACCTGCTTATGGTCGAGGATGGCGGCAAAATCCATGCCGAAAGCCTCCATCGCGCCCTTCCAATGATCGAGATTTCGCTTGCCGTCGGCAGTACCGCCGGTAGCGGCGTGGTCGTGGAGCTCACCGAAAAATGCGCGTCTGCCTTCGTATAGCGCGGCGACGTGAGCAATATCTTTATCTGTAGCGTGCATGACTTACCTCCGGAGTGGTTATTTTTGTTAATTATAGCATAACGAAATTGGATTGTCAAGAAAAAGCCGAATATTCTTTTACCTGTTGACAAATAAGCGAATATTTGGTATAATTATTCATTGGATACTATGTCCCATTATCACTACCATAAAGGAGTATCGCAATGAACACAAGAAAGATCGCAAGACTGATTTCCGCATTTTTGGTGCTTGTTACTCTGCTTTCAATGTTTGCGGCTTGTGCCGAATCGGGAGAGGGAGCGGGCTCGGATACTGCTGACACTACCGTATCAAACGAGGCAGCCGCAACTACTCTGCCCGAAGAGGATCCCGATGTTACCATCGTCACGGATGACGTTCCCGAGCTCGATTTCAAGGGCGAGGATATCGTTATTCTGGCGCGTAACCGTGATTGGGTCGCGGACGAGATCTGTACCGAGGAGAATGGTACTATTGTAAACGATGCCGTTTATAAGAGAAACGAAGAGGCGAACGACCGCCTTGGTATCAATATCACACTCAGAGGCGTTGAGGGTACGGATAACTATGCCGTTCGCAATCAGCTTCAGCTCCTTATCGATTCGGGTGCCGAGGACGTTGATCTTGTCGTCAATGCCGCATACGTAGCAGCTTCCACCACCTCAAGCGGTCTTTACTATGACCTGAAGGACGTACCGAACCTCGATCTTTCCAAGCCCTATTGGTCGCAGGGCCTTAACGAGGCTATGCTTGTGGGAGACTCTCAGTATATCTGCTCGGGTGCGGTCCTTCTTTCCTACTACCGTTTTATTTTCGTAACCTTCTTCAATATCACAATGTTCCGGAATGCCAATATCGAGCTCCTTTACGATACCGTCGAGAGCGGTGAGTGGACTCTTGAAAAGCAGTTTATCCTCACGGAACAGCTTTATAAGGACACGAACGGAAACGGCGAGACCGATGATGGCGACGTATTCGGATTTATGAGCAATCATAATATGATAGGCGTTGACGGATATTGGGCATCCTGCGAGCTTCCCATTCTCACAAGAAACGACGAGGGCTATTATACTTATTCTCTGGATCTTGACCGTACGGTTAAGGCGGCTGAGCTTATGACACAGCTCTTCTGGGAAGCTGCCGGTACCATGAGAGTAGCTCACACCAGCGGCGACTATGAGCAGGACGATATCGCTCAGAGCTTTGCAAACGAAGAGGCTGCAATGGTAACTCTTCGTCTGATCGAGGTCGAGAACGATCTTGTAGGTATGGATGATTACGGAATCGTTCCTCTGCCCCGCCTTGATACAAATCAGCAGACCTATCGCTCTGCTATCCACGACTCCTTCTCCGCATATTCGGTTCCGAATTTCAATTTCAGCGAAGAAGAGCTCGAGATGATCGGCGCGGTTCTTGAGGTCATGGCTTCGACCAGCTTCAATACAATTACTCCCGCTTACTATGAGCAGGCTCTCAAGGGAAGATACGCAAACGACCCGCAGTCGGTTCGTATGCTTGATCTCATTACTCAGAACGTATGGATCGATGCGGGTGTTCTTTACTGCAACGCTATCGAAAAGCCTCACCAGATTTTCCGTACCATTGTCGGAAACAATATGAAGAATTCGAGTGCTGTTTTCAAGCAGAAGGCTAATGCGATCAACAGACTATTAAAGACTCTTAATGCCGATCTTGAGAAGCTTAATAGTAAATAAAATATATTGAAAATCTGCCGGCAGATCTTTTGCCGGCAGATTTTTTTCATAATGATAGCTCAATTTAATATTTATCCTCTTGATTAGACTTAAGATATATGATATAATATTAAATAACTGTATTTAAATAAACCGTTGAGGTATCGAAAAATGAAAATAGACGTTAAAATAAAATTGACACGCGGGGCTAAGATCCCCGAATACGCGACCGACGGCTCTGCGGCGGTTGATATCCGTGCGGCTCTTGAGGGCGGCGAGGTCATCATCAATCCCGGCGAGAGAGCAATGATCCCCACGGGTATTGCTATCTCAACGGAACGCGACGATATCGTTGCCGTCATGGCGGGAAGAAGCGGTCTCGGCGCGAAGCACGGCGTTACTCTTGCAAATGGGATCGGAATTATCGACTCGGACTATCGCGGTGAGCTTCGCGCGACACTTATCAACAAGGGCAGCGAGCCTTTTAAGGTGTGCGACGGTGACAGAATCGCTCAGCTTATGTTTATGCCGGTTCTTCAGGCGTCCTTCATTGAGGCGGACGAGCTTGATGAAACGGAGCGCGGTACGGGCGGCTTTGGATCAACGGGGGTAAACTGAGATGAAGCTGATTCTTGCATCACAGTCGCCCAGACGTAAGGAGATCCTAAATAGCGTTGGCTTGAATTTTGAGGTCATGCCCGTAGATGCCGACGAAACTCTGCCCGAGGGTATTGAGGCTGCCGATGCGGTCACTCTCCTTGCACGCAGAAAGGCAAAGGCACTTCTCGATGCGCATCCCGAGCTTTCGGATTCGGTCATTCTCGCGGCGGACACTCTGGTTGAGTGCTTTGGCGAGATCCTCGGCAAGCCCGAGGACAAGGAGGACGCAAGACGCATGCTGACAATGCTCTGCGGCTGCGGAAGCGCAGTGCATACGGGCGTTTGCATTGCTTACAAGGGGAAATTTGCGACAACTCTCGAGACCGCGTACGTCACCTTCGACGAAATGAGCGCGGAGGAGATCGAGGATTATATTTCAACCGACGAGCCTTATGATAAGGCAGGCGGTTACGCCGTTCAGGGACGCGCGGCACTGTATATTGCGGGAGTGACGGGCGATTGGTATTCGGTCGTTGGACTTCCGATCCATGCGGTGAAAAATCTTCTTGATGAAGAGTATGGTATCCGCATCAAAGAAATAGATTAACGGAGAATAGAAGATGTCAAAGCATCTGGGAATAGACCTGGGTACGGCAAATACCCTGGTATACATGAAGGGAAAGGGAATAGTCCTGCGTGAGCCGTCCGTCGTGGCGGTCGATCAGGTTCGCAAGAGAGTCGTTGCAGTTGGCGGCGACGCAAAGCGCATGATAGGCAAGACTCCCGGTAATATCGTTGCGCAAAGACCGCTCAAGGACGGAGTAATAGCGGATTTTGATAAGACCGCAAATATGCTCCATTCCTTCTTTTCAAAAGTTTCGGCGGGCGGAGTGCTTTCGCGTCCGACGGTCATGATCTGCATACCCTACGGCGTTACCGAGGTTGAACGCCGTGCGGTAGAGGACGCGACATTTGAGGCGGGGGCTAAGAGTGTTGCGCTTATAGAGGAACCGATAGCTTCCGCCATCGGTTCGGGACTCAAGATTGCGGGCGCGCGCGGATCGATGATAGTTGATATCGGCGGCGGAACGACCGAGGTTGCGGTCATCAGCCTTGGCGGTATCGTAATTTCGCACAGCCTGCGTACCGCGGGTAATATACTCGACGAGTCGATCGTGCAGTATATGAAACGCGAGCATAAGATATTGATAGGCGATGGAACTGCCGAGGCACTCAAGAAGGATATCGGATCGGTTCATCCCTCAATGGATCGCGGTGAGAGAGAGATCCGCGGAAGAAATCTGCGCACGGGACTTCCCGCGGTAATGACCGTGACCTCGGCGCAGGTCAGGGAGGCTATGCGCGAATCGGTTGATCAGATCATAGATACTATCAAGCTTGCGCTCGAGAATACTCCCCCCGAGCTTTCAGCCGATATATTTGATTTTGGTATCATGCTTGCGGGAGGCGGCGCGCTTCTCGGAGGTCTGCCTGCACTTATAACGGAGCGCACCGGCGTCCGCGTTACGGTTGCCAAGAGACCGCTTGACAGCGTTGCTCTCGGAATCGGACGCATTATTGAAGGAAATTACAACGGCGTGGCAAAATACCGCGCAAGATAAAAAATGATTCAAGGAAAACGGATATGGGATTCATTCTGAAACTGATCAAGAGTAGATTTTTCTTAATATCGCTCGCTGTCGCTCTGCTTTTATCGATCGTGCCGGGAGTACTCTGCGCGATGGGGCAGGGTTCCTATGTCCGTTCTGCGCTTGTTACCGTCTCAACGCCATTCCGTTGGGCGTTTACAAAGATCGGCGAGGGTATTTCGGGCTTTTCGTTGTATTTCAGAACGCTTGATGAGCTGCGCGAAGAAAACAATGCCCTGCGCGATGAGCTTGAAGGATACAAAAATCTTGTCTACGACGCCGAGCTTATCGGGGAAGAGAACGAATTCCTTTCTTCCTTCCTCGGCATCAAGGAGGAGCACGTGGATTTCCTCTTTGAGGATGCGACAGTCGTTGGACGCGAGTCAACGAATTACCGCACGGTATATACCCTCTCAAAGGGAACTCTGCACGGGATCAAGGTAAATATGCCTATAATAACCGATACGGGTCTCGTCGGCCATATTACGGAGGTCGGGGCAACCTGGTCGAAGGCGGTGCTGATAACCGAGACTGCGTCGGCTGTAGGCGCATACATCGAGCGTTCGGGAGTCCTCGGAATTGTGGAGGGAACGTACGAGCTTCGCACAGAGGGGATCTGCCGAATGGTATATATCGAGCCCGATTCGGATATTCGCGTCGGCGACAAGGTCCTGACCTCCGGCATCGGCGAGGTCTATCCGAGAGGTATAGTGATCGGCAAGGTGACCGAGATCACGATGGATGAAAACTCGCGCATGCTGACGGCACTTATCGAGCCCTCGGCGGATCTTGAGTCGATCTCGAAGCTCATGATAATTACAGAGTATCAGATCATCTCCGAGCGGGAGGAATGATATGGAATTCAAGGAACAAAAGCATCACGGGCTGTTTTCCTCGCAGACAGTGGGCAGAATACTGCTGTTTTCGGTACTGATATTCCTTTCGGGAGTGCTTCAAAGCTCGTTGTTTTCTGCAATCGTATTTATTCCCGCAACGCCGGATCTGCTTCTGATATCGGTGATCGGACTTGCGGTTTATGACGGAGAGAGGAGCGGGGCTGTAGCGGGAATATCCGCAGGCGTGTTAGCGGAGGCCTTCGGCGGCGGAGCGCATATACTCTTTTTCCCTCTCTTTTATATGCTCTGCGGATACTTCTTCGGAGTGGTCAGCCGAGTATTTCTGAACAGAAATTTTATATCATGGATGCTGTATATTCTGATAGGAGCGGCTTTCCGATCCTCGCTCAGCATCATTCATTCGATGTTTGCCGAAAACGATATCAATCTCTATCTGATCTTCACG
Organism: Clostridia bacterium; assembly: GCA_017411805.1. GTDB lineage: Bacteria > Bacillota > Clostridia > Oscillospirales > CAG-272 > CAG-390. The sequence goes on along the minus strand of JAFQPI010000019.1, from coordinate 119,672 downwards.
GAGATCGTTATACCCGAATATTTTCTTACGCTGTTATGCTCTATTCCGATGTATTTTATTGTAAGAATGACGGTTCGTCCCTTCCATAAGAAGATCGAAATGGAATAAAAATACCAACGAAAGGAGGCGCGGTATGAACGTCCATCAAAATGAAACAGGCAAAGAAGCGGTAAACGAATACGGACGGCGAGAGTATCTTTACAGATATATCATCATATCCGCTTTCTTTGTGATCGTTTGTCTTGTATATATCGTTTCCGCCTTCCGCATACAAAGCCTCTACGGAGGCAAGGAAGAGGTCGTCGGCGACGGATATACGACCCGCACCGCAGTTATACAGGCGATGCGCGGTGAAATATATGACAGAAACGGGAAGATTCTTGTAAGCAATAAATATACCTATTCTTTGATTTACGACTACTCTGCTATGTCAAAAACTTACGAGGAACAGAACAGAGATATCCTTGTAATAATAGATCTTCTTGAAGGAACCGAATACCGTGCGGAAAAGCAATGCCCGTTCAAGGGGGATTATCCCGATATTACCTATGACGTTGACGTGCTCAAGAGCGCGACCGTAAAGGCAAGACTCGAGAGGATCAAGGGTGAATACGGGCTCTCTGAGGATGCGTCCGCCTCGGATATTGCAAACGCGATCGCACACAGATACCGCATGATCAATGAAGACGAGGTTCTGTTTACGTCCGAGGAGATGACCGAGCTTATCAGAGTCAGATATGAAATGGACGCAATGCGTTTCTCTGCGGTTGAGCCGTATATTTTCGGAGAGGGCTTTGATATCGCGTTGGTTACGGCTGTCCGAGAGCTTGGAGTGCGCGGCGTTGATATCAAGATCGATTATTCGCGGGTATACCATTATCCGGGATATGCATCGCATATTCTCGGCAGAATAAGCGGCATTCTTGCCGAGGACGCAGAATACTATACCTCTCTCGGCTACCCGATCACAGCAAAGGTCGGAATCAGCGGCTGCGAGCTCGCCTTTGAGGAATATCTCAGAGGTATGGACGGGGAGATGAAGATAGTTGAGGACGAGGCGGGTAATATCGTCAGCCGGGAGATAACCAAAGAGCCTATCGCGGGAAACGATATATATCTTACAATAGATATCAATCTGCAAATGGCATCCGAGGACGCGCTTGCCGATAACATTCAGTACATCGTTGACCGTTCCGCGACGATTGAAGGCGATCTTGACGGAGAGGACTGCGATGCGGGTGCGATCATCGTTCAGAGTGCCACGGGCGGAGAGATTCTCGCAATCGGATCTTATCCCACTTTCGACCTCTCTACCTTTAATAAGGATTTTGCAGATCTTGTAAACGATCCGCGAATGGTCTATACCAACCGTGCGCTGATGGGTCAGTACCGACCCGGTTCGACCGCGAAGATAGGTATGTCGGTTGCGGCACTTGCCGAGCCGCTCTATCTTGACGGTACGCTCTTTACAAGCTCGCATAAGATAGATACGAAGGGTATTTACACCTTTTATGAAGACTATCAGCCCGAGTGTTGGCTTTATACAGACTATAATTCCTCGCACGGACCGATAAACGTCTCGCGTGCGATTACTGTTTCCTGCAACTATTTCTATTATGAGCTCGGCAGGATCATGGGTATCGACCGTATAAACAGGTATTTTTCCCTCTTCGGAATGGAGCAGCATACGGGAATCGAGCTCGCCGAGAACATTGGAGTGCTCGGTGACGCTGCATATAAGCAGACACTCAATATTCCGATAAACGATAAGGCCTGGATGCCGGGTGATACTCTTCGAAGCTCCATTGGGGTTGGTTACAGCGAGCATACGCCGCTCCAGATCTCGAATTATATTTCGATGATGGTCAACGGCGGTACGCGCTATTCCGCACATCTTCTCAAGGAGGTCAAGACCTTTTCGGGCGAGACCGTGCACGTGACAGAGCCGGAGATACTTGCCAAGGTTGAGATCGAGGACGCGGCATACGACGCGATCATAGAGGGAATGCACGGCGTGCTTTCTTCCTCGAGCGATCTTCGTAAGGCGTTCGGCGACTTCCCCGCAGAGATCGGTGCGGGAGGCAAGACGGGTACCGCGCAGACGAGCTCAAATGCGAGCAACAACGCCGTATTCGTTTCTTTCGCACCTCTCAAAGATCCCGAGATCGTTGTTGCCTGCGTGATCGAGCGCGGCGCAAACGGATACAATGCTTCCTGGGCGGCCAGAGAGATCCTTGACAGATATTTCGGAATCGTCAAAGAGGAAGAGACCCCAACAGAATAATTTTCAAGAGTACAGCAATGAGAACAGATAAACAACGCAAACTGCCGCGCGTTGCGGCATTACACGATCTTTCCTGCTTTGGCAGATGCGCACTGACGGTGATAATTCCCGCGCTCTCTGCGGCGGGAGTTCAGACAATACCGGTTCCGACAGCGCTTCTGTCCACGCATACGGGTGGATTTACCGATATGTATTTCCGTGATCTTGATGATTCCATTGAGGCGATCGGAAAGCATTTTTCACGGCTCGATCTCAAGCTTGACGCAATCTATACGGGCTTCCTCGGAAGTGAAAAACAGGTCAAGACTGTGGAGAATTTTATCGACTGTACGGCAGGTGAGGATACCGTGATTTTTGTCGATCCCGTTATGGGAGACGACGGAAAGCTTTATTCGGCATGCTACCCCGAGCTTATTGCCGAGATGCGCCGCCTCTGCGCAAGAGCCGATATCATTACACCGAATCTCACCGAGGCGTGCCTGATGACGGATACGGCGTATCCCGACCTTTCATCCCTCTCGGCCGATGAGGCTTGGGCGGTCGTAGACTTGATAGCGGAGAAGCTAAAGCAATTTACCGATGCCGAGTGCATCATAACGGGTATTCATTTTAATGGCGGAGTCGGAACTTACTGTCTTGGCGCGATGCATTCGGAGCGCGCGAGAAGGAACGACTATCCCGGTACCGGCGATCTTTTCGCTTCGGTACTCCTCGGATATATTCTGAAGTCGGGTGCGCCTTGCGACCGTACGGCTCTGCAAAAGGGCGCGGAATACGCCTCGCGCTTCACAGCCGATGTGATCGATTATTCGCTCGAGTACGGCGCGGATGAACCGAGGCGTGACGGCGTGCTTCTTGAGGGTTGCCTTGGAAGGCTGATAGAAGATATGAACGGTATTATGAAAGGAGAGTAAGAATGGGATTTTTGTTTATTATTCCTTTTATATTAGTTCCTCTTGTTTTCTTGCTCGTAGGGGGAATATTTGCTTTCGTTTTTGTGAGAATGATCAAGGAGAAAAAGCAAAACGACAGATCCCCCCGCCTGACTGTCGAAGCTAAAATCGTTGATAAGCGTACGGCATCCCATGGACGCGGTAACCATTACTCGGATATCTATTCCTGCTACGTTACCTTTGAATTTGAAAGCGGTGACAGAGCCGAGCTTTACGTACCGAGCAATGAATACGGATTACTTGTTGTCGGCGACGTTGGTTTGCTGACTTTGCAGGGAACGCGTTATATTCGGTTTGAGAGAAATCGCGAGGCGGGAAGATGATCAACGACCAGATTATGACGCCCCATGAGGCGCGTGCATCCGAGTTGTTCCTTTCGGGAGCTGTCTGCGCACAAGCGGTATTCTGCGCCTTCTGTGATATTCACGGACTTGAATATGATACTGCGGCGCGGCTATCTTCCTCCATGGGAGGCGGTGTCGGGCGTATGCGCGAGGTTTGCGGAGCATTTTCGGGCGCGGTAATGGCGGCAGGCCTTATCTACGGATTTACGATTCCGCCCGAGCGCGGTGAAAAAAGTCTTCATTATAAAAGAATACAAGAACTCGGCGCGCGATTTTCCGAAAGATGGGGAAGCGTGGTCTGCCGGGACATCCTCGCATCCCGCATGGGAGCGGGAGCGGTTTCGAGCGATCCCTCTCCGGAGGAGAGAACTCCCGAATATTATGCAAAAAGGCCCTGCCTTGAGGCTGTCAGACTCGCGGCACGGATCCTGGATGAATACATAGAAAACAATCCCACTAACGGAGGCATATCATGAAAAAAACACGTTTTTTGACCATTTTGATCTGCATTTTTGCTTTTGCAGTTCTTCTTTCGTCCTGCAAGGGCAATGAGCAACCGCCTGTCGACGGCAGCGAGAACACCTCAACCCTTCCCGAAGAGACTGAGCCTGTCCCCACGACGCTGAAATTCAGCGAGGGCGGCAAATGCGCGTTTTACATAGTATACCCCCAGGGCTTCGACAGCAGCATCAAGGACGTTGCGCTCAGCCTGCGCAAGCAGATCTCGAAATATACGGGTGTTGAGCTCAAGCTCGTCAGCGATGAGATACTCGATAGCCCTGTTGGTGATTACGGAGTTGAGCATCAGTACGAGATCCTGCTCGGTCCGACCGATCGTGAAGCTTCCCAGAACGTCGTCAAAGGTATGCGCTCGCGCGATTATGCAGTTACCTATGAGGGCGACAAGATCGTCCTTGCCGGAATCAGTCTCTCGTCTGTCGAGAAGGCATGCGATCGCTTTATTAACGACGTGCTGATCAAGCAGGGAAGGGATAGTATCGGCAGTGCCACAATCGAGCTGACCGAGGATAACAAGTTCAGCTATACTTACGGCAAGTATTCGATCGGTGAATGCAATCTCCTTGGCGCGGATATTACCGAATATACCATCGTTTACGGCAAGAGCGATATTTATTCCGCAGAAAGAACGGCGCGCCTTTTCCGCTATGAGCTTTCCAAGAATGCGGGCTTTGAGCTTGAGATAAAGTCTGACAGTTCTGCGGGAAAGGATGACGCGAGCCGCCGCGAGATCATATTCGGTAAGACTATGCACGGCGGCGACACCGTGGAATCAAAGCATGGCTTCTCCGTGCGCGCATCTGGCAATAAGCTTTATGTTTCGGCAGAATGTATGGATGGATATTCCGCTCTTTATGATTATCTGACGGAAACCCTTTTCAAGGGCGATAAGGTCGAGATAGCGGACGGCTTCACCTACAGCGGAGTTGCAGAGCCGGATGATAAGAATCATGTCGAGAACAGATCGGGCGAATATCGCGTTATATTTAACAACGTACACGGCGCGCACATTGACGAATACCCGATCGCATCGAGAAATATTATGCAAGCCGAGCTTCATCTCGAGTATCTTCCCGACGTTATCGGACTTCAGGAGAGTGCATCATGCGTAGCCACCTACCATGCCTTTATCAAAAAGTACGGCTATGCCGAGGTTACCGTTAACGTCACGAATTCCAATAAGGTCAACTATACCCCCTTGCTTTATCTTAAGGATAAGCTTGACGTCATTGACAGTGGCTATTATCTCTATGACGACGGCGCGGGCGACAAGTCGAAGTCTGTGACATGGGCTGTTTTTAAGGATAAGACTACGGGTGACGTATTTGCCGTAGGTTCTACGCATTTCTACTGGACGAGTGACGAACTCGGTAAATCTGCGAGAATCAAGGATGCAGCACAGCTTGCCGAGCTCGTAAAGCAGATCACGGATAAGCACGGATGTCCCTTCATCGTTGGCGGTGACTTCAACTGTAATATCTCGTCCGATCCGATAAAGAATCTTTATACCGCGGGCTTTGAGAATCTGCAGAAGATCTCACCCGAAACCGTTGATATTACAACACATCATGCGTATGCTCCCTATAACGCAGAGCTTGGTCTCTATCTTGAGTCGGTCTATCCGAGCAAGACGTATTCTTCGGCTATCGACCACGCGCTCGTTTATAATAAGAGCAACATGACTCCCAAGCTCTTCAGCGTACTTCTTCATGAGTATACGCTTCTCTCAAGCGACCATTGTCCCGTAATGGTTGATTTCGATATCAACTAAAATAATATTGCGGCATCTGCGAAAGCAGATGCCGCATATATATTAGGAAGACTTTTTGTTTTTCTTGATGATAAGGGAGATGGGTAGAATGATAAGGGTGAGAGGTATAACAGAAACAGAGGCTCCGCATCCGTTATTTGCAGGTGCTTCGGTTATCTCCTCGGTTGCCTGAGCGGCAAGGAATTCTTCTTTTTCCGCATCCGTCAGCGGGCGTGAGGTGTAGGTCGCGGTGTAGGTCGTGTCACGCTTGAGATAGCGCGAAAGCTCAACGTCCCAGCCCGCAAATTCATATGCGTTTTCGCCATCGTTCTCGCGTGTGGGCTCGGTTTCGATGGGATATTTTACTTGCGTACCATAGTCGCATTGAGTTGTTGCAAGGACGCTTCCGTCGTAGTCAAGGAAGGTGACGGTCAATTTCTCGGGTTCCCAGACCGCGTAGAGTTTGGCATCCTCGTCGGCGGTGTATTTGTCACCCGGCTTGTAGACGACGTCGCCCTTGCTTTCGGTTGCCCAACCGAGGAAGGTGTGACCGGTAAGCGTAGGAGATTCTTCCGGAATGATCATGTCCTTACCGGGATGTTTTCTTTGCTGTGTCAGAGAAAATTTTCCTTCTCCTACCTTATAATATATAGTGTGTACGTTCATATCGGCGGATCGGAGATAAGAGACCGAAATCCAACCCTCTTTTCCGCCAAAATCAATGCGTCCCCAGCTTTCGTTGAATTTGAGGACCTCGACTCGGTCATCTTTTGAAAGAGTGCCGAGGATGGAGAAGGAGGTTCCGGCACCTGCACGGACGTTTAACGAGTCGGCGGTGACTATGTATTCGCCGGGCTTGGTGTCTTCCTCGAGAGAGAATACGGAATAGTCTGTTCCTTCTTTGGTTTCATATTGTAGCGCGCCGTAGCCGACAATGTAGCTGTCGTTTAGCGCGTACTTGTGTTTTCCGACACGGTCGCCGCCGTTTCCTTCAACGGTATATACATATCCATCTTTGACTCCGACAACGAGTCCGACGTGGGTAGAGACTGCGTTCGACGTCGCGCTTTTGAAATAGATCAGATCGCCGATCAATGGTATGTATCCCGATTCGCGGGTCTTATAAAGTCCTTGAGGAGTAAGTATCTCGTTGATCATTCTGGGACAGCTGACCTCAGAGCAATCGATCTGCGCTGGAATGTCGGCCTGGAATTGACACCAAGAGACGAATGCGGCACACCAGGCGTATCCCCAGATCCCGTCAAGCTTGCAGAAAAGGCGGTTGTATTCGACGTAGTTATTGCTTCCCGAGAGATTCCAGCCGTCCATGTCGGCGTCGCTGTCTCCTTCGTGGTAGCCAACCTGTGAAAGCGCGATGAGTATTACGTCATATCTGTGATCGCCCGTGAGCTGCTTTTTTGCTTTAAGAAGCTGATCGTAATAATTGCTCGTTTTGTATGCGTCACCGTATTCGTAAGCCGAGTAATTTGGCTTGATCGAAGCTGCAGCGGGGACTGAAAAAGCCGTCAAAAAGGTAAAAATCAGTATGAGCGATAAGATCGCCGAGAGGGTTCGTTTTGTAGTCATTTTTTGTAATTTTGACCTCCGGATTTTGAGTTCTGTAGGAATATTATAGCACATTTCTTTGACATTGTAAAGGGGTAAAGAAAATTTAGGAAACATTAAATAAACAATTATGGAAATAAATAGTAATAGATTAAAAAATGTACAAAGAAAATGCAGAAGTCAAGGTATTTTTATGGAAAAAATGACAAGTATAAAAATTTACAAAAAATAAATTTCAAAAAAACAATCGTTTGGAAGGAAAGATTTTTGAAAAAGCATTGACTTATATAAGCATATGTGGTATAATATTCACGAAAACTTTCAAAATAAGAAAAGGAGAAAACAAATAATGAGAAAGTTTACAGCAATTGTATTTGCTTTGGTTATGTGCCTTTCTGTAATGGTTGCTATTGCAGTTGGCGTATCAGCAGCAGATACACTCCACGAAGGCGAAGGCCATCATTGGACCGCATGGACCACTGTAAATGACATTCCCTGCTACAAGTACCGTGAGTGCTCTTGTGGCGAAGGAATCGAGTACGGTGAGTTCCACGACGTTGAGCACGTAGCAGCAGTTAAGCCCGGCTGCGATAACGAGGGCAACGTTGAGTATTGGTACTGCAAGACTTGCGGTGCAGCATGGCTGGATGAATCTTGCGAGGCTTGGAGCATGACCAACCTCAAGAACGTAATTCTTCCTATCGTCCATGAAAACGTGATTTACGTAGAAGCAGTAGCTCCCGATTGCCACTACACAGGTAACATCGAGCACTGGTACTGCGCAGATTGTGACATGGTATGGGCAGATGAGGCACAGATGCAGATTACCAACCACCTCGCAGTAATTCTTCCCGAGGTAGGCGGCGAAGTTGTTCACGTAGAAGCAAAGGCACCCGCATGCTTCGAGGAAGGCAACATCGAGCATTGGTACTGCGAGAAGTGTGAGCAGGTATGGCAGGATGAGGCACGCACTCAGCTTACCAACTTCAAGAACGTAATTCTTCCCGCAACTCACAACAACATCGTTCACATCGATGCAGTAGCTCCCGATTGCCACTATACTGGTAACATCGAGCATTGGTACTGCGCAGATTGTGATATGGTATGGGCAGATGAGGCACAGATGCAGATTACCAACCACCTCGCAGTAATTCTTCCCGAGGTAGGCGGTGATGTTATTCACGTAGAAGCAAAGGCACCCGCATGCTTCGAGGAAGGCAACATCGAGTACTGGTACTGTGAGAAGTGCGAGCAGGTATGGCAGGATGAGGCACGCACTCAGCTTACCAACTTCAAGAACGTAATTCTTCCCGCAACTCACAACAACATAGTTCACATTGATGCAGTAGCTCCCGGTTGCCACTACACAGGTAACATCGAGCACTGGTACTGCGCAGATTGTGATATGGTATGGGCAGATGAGACACAGATGCAGATTACCAATCACCTCGCAGTAATTCTTCCCGCACTCGGCGGCGAAGTAGTACATGTAGAGGCTAAGGCTCCTAACTGCTACGAGGAAGGCAACATTGAGTACTGGTACTGCGCAGAGTGCGAGCAGGTATGGCAGGATGAGGCTCTCACCCAGCTTACCAACTTCAAGAACGTAATTCTTCCTGTAAACCATGCAACTCTTACTCACTTCGAAGCAGTAGCTCCCGGCTGCCACTACGAAGGCAACATTGAGTATTGGGTATGCTACACTTGTGAGACCGTATGGACTGACGAGCTCCTCAGAGAAATCAGCAACTCCAAGAACGTAATCCTCCCCGAACTCGGCGGAGAAGTAGTACACGTAGAGGCTAAGGCTCCCGCTTGCTTCGAGGACGGTAACATCGAGTACTGGTACTGCGAAGAGTGTGAGAAGGTATGGCAGGATGAGGCACGCACTCAGCTTACCAACTTCAAGAACGTAATTCTTCCCATGGCACACGGTGAGATCATTCACGTAGAGGCTAAGGCTCCCGCTTGCTTCGAGGACGGTAACATTGAGTACTGGTACTGTGTAGACTGTGGATATGCATGGCTTGATGCAGAGTGCACACGCAACACCAACCTCAAGGCAGTAATTCTTCCCATGGCACACGCAGAGGCAACTCACGTAGAGGCTAAGGCTCCTGCTTGCTTCGAGAACGGTAATATCGAATACTGGTACTGTGCAGTATGCGGTCAGGCATGGCTTGATGCAGAGTGCACACTCAACACCAACCTTCTTGCAGTAGTACTTCCCATGGCACACGGCGAGATCATTCACGTAGAGGCTAAGGCACCCAGCTGCACCGATATCGGTAACATCGAATATTGGTACTGTGCAGTATGCGGTCAGGCATGGCTTGATGCAGAGTGCACACTCAACACCAACATGCTTGCAGTAGTACTTCCCGTTGCACACGAGCTCGTACATGTAGAAGCAAAGGCTCCCACATGCTTCGAGGAAGGTAACGTAGAGTACTGGTACTGTGAGAAGTGCGGATACGCATGGCTCGATGAGCTTTGCCATCTGAACACCAACCTCAAGTCTGTAATTCTTCCCATTACTCACGAGATCAAGCACGTAGAGGCTAAGGCTCCCACATGCTTCGAGGAAGGCAACATTGAGTACTGGTACTGCGAGAAGTGCGGATTTGCATGGCTTGACGAGCTCTGCCAGCAGAACACCAACCTTAAGTCTGTAATTCTTCCCGTATCTCACAACGTAGAGCACGTAGCAGCAGTAGCACCCACCGCTACCGAGAACGGTAACATCGAGTACTGGTACTGCAAGGATTGCGGATATGCATGGCTTGATGAGCTCTGCACCAAGAATACCAACCTCAAGGCTGTTATTCTTCCCGCAACCGGCGAACCCACTCAGCCCGAGAACCCCGGCACCGGTGACAACGCTGTATTCTTCGTAGTAGCTATCGTTGCTGTTGCAACCCTCGGCGTTGCTGCAGTTAGCTTCAAGAAGAGAGAGAACTAATCTGAAATAGATTAAATTCTTACATAAACAATCAGCTCCCCTCGGGGAGCTGATTGTTTTTTAAAAAAATTTTGATAAACTTATTGCTTTTTTTTTCAATATATAGTATAATATATTTATAAAACGGCGAAAGCCAAAAATGTGAGGTATAAAACAAATGACAAAGACAGTACGTGTAGTTGCCGCAGTTCTGGCAATTCTTATGGGTCTTTCCGCAATCGGTATGGTTGCAATGTATATCTCTGCAGCAGAGGTATATGATGGAACAAGCGTATCTGCGTCCCTTTCGGGCTCTGGTACAGAAGCTGATCCTTATCTGATCGCAAACGGTGCGGATCTTGCTTATTTTGCTGCAAATCCCGTTGACAATGCAAGCTATAAGCTGACAAACGATATCGTATGGTCTTCTTACACCAAGGGTTCTGAGCTCCCCACAGAATCTAACTGGAATCCCATTCCTTTTAACGGTAATTTTGATGGTAACGGCAAGACTGTTTCGGGTCTTTGCGTAGTTTCCGATGCTGAGGGCGTTGGCTTCTTTGCATATGCTGATGGTTCGGTAAAGAATCTTACCGTTAAGGATTCTTATTTCAAGGGTAAGACCAATGTTGGCGGTATCGTCGGTAAAATCACTGACTTCACAGATGAGCAGAAGGATACAGATTTTGTACGTTATCTTGTTGTTGAGAACTGCGTAAACTATGCTGACATCGAAGTTACCAGCGGAAACGGCTATTCCGGAGGTATTTTTGGTGGTGCTAACAGAAAGAATCAGATTATTCTGACCATCTCCGGATGTGTAAACTACGGTTCTGTTTCATATAATAGCACCAGCGGCAATTCCATTATAGGTGGTATTGCAGGTCAGCTCAACGGACGCGAAATTATCGTTGAAAACTGCGCTAACTTCGGTACCGTATCTTCTACCACTCCTCTGAGCGGAGGTATCGTAGCTCAGACAGGCGGTTCGAGCAATAAAGCAGGAGATGGCACGCTTGTAAAGATTTCAAACTGCATTAACTATGCTGATGTTTCCGGTCAGCGTCTCTCCGGTGGTATTACCGGCAGACTTTATGGAAATGGCGTTATCGAAAATTGTGTAAGTGTCGGTAAGGTAACCATTAATATTGATAACAAGAATGCAGCTCAGTACGGTCATCTTGCCGGCCTGATTACAACTGAAGGTTCCGTAAAGAACTCTATCTATCTTGAAGGCTGTGCAAGCAATGCACTTGCTCCCGATACTGCTCCCGGTTATGTTGCCGGCGAGGCTAAGGCAATTGCAGATATTAACAGCGACGCAACCGTAACCGCTCTCGGTGAGGCTTACGCTCTCGTTGACGGCGTACTTACACTCAAGATCGTTGCAACCGCAGGTCAGGTAGAATCTACCGAGCCCGAAGTTCCCGAGACCACTGAGCCCGCTCCCGAAACCACTGAGCCCGCTCCCGAAACAACCGAGCCCGCTCCCGAAACAACCGAGCCCGCTCCCGAAACAACCGAGCCCGCTCCCGAGACCACTGAGCCCGGTTCGTCAACTCCCACCGGTGACTCCGCAATATTCTATCTTGTTATTGCAATCGTTGCAATTGCAGCTACCGGCATCGTAGCAAAGAAGAGAGAAAACTAATTTACATAATGAAATGCCCTCCGAACGGAGGGCATTTTTTATATGATGATGAATTTCGAATTTGAGAGCGAATTTGGATCGTCATACTCTGTGACACTCAGAGAATTCTTTTCCGCTATCTCAAAGGCATCGGAGCGATATTTTTTAGCAACATCCCATAGCGTCTCGCCGAGTGTTGGATAGCATATTAAAATTTTTGAGAGAGATATGCTTTGCTCCTCTGCTGAAGTGAAATTTACTTCGGAAATTGCGTTTATTGACACTTCATTCTCAAGAAGAATTGCAAAGCAGAGCTCGCAATCCGAAGTAAGCTTGCCGCCGTCGATACGGCATTTTATATCGGATATAGCTGTAATAACGTCAATTACGGGATTATGGATATTTTTACAGTTTTGAATTTCGGTGACATACTTAAAGGGAGATTCGAATTCTGACGGAATCAGTTCTGCACCGTTGTCTGCGATGACGTTGATCTTCAGTTTTCCGCTTATAATAAGCTTGCCGTCCGTTGTGATCTCTTTTTCAATCGTTGGCGTAGCATGAGCAATGCAATCGAGAATTCTCATGCCGCTGTCAAGCCCAATATCGGAGAGGTTGGCAGAAGAGCTTATAGTAACATTTCCATTGAAACATGCCTGCGGTATAGGAAGCACGAGGGAAGTACGCGAGGTTTCGCAGTCTGCTTTTCTCGAATATATATCTTTCAGGTAAGTAATCCGCGACGTTGCGGCTGCCTCGGCAGAAATTATTATTGTTGCTTCGAGGTTGATTCCTTCCTCATCTGTAGACATTGAAATATTCGGACATACGCCACTCGCACGCAGCCCTATGTGATTAGCTGCAGAATCGTGATAGTCGCCGAATGGGATCTCTACGGAAAATGGAATCTTTCGCGTGATCTTGCGCGGGCGGTCTTCAGGGTTTTCGGATGATAAAATTATTGTAGCATTCAGTTCGCCGCGGCAATCCAAGGACGACGTGGATTTCTCCATACGGCTGATCATGACGTTTCCGCGCGATGAGATCAGACGGTAGTTGCTGTTATCGGTAAATCCCGCCTCGGAGAAAGTGATCTTATCGTGGCATACGACGGGGGTGCTTGACCCTCCGATTACGATACCGCACGCTGCGACACCCTCAAGGGTTCGGATGGCATCTGTATTGTTCAGATCTCCTCTGAACTTGGTTTCAAAAACAGATCTGCAGCAAAGCGCAGATTTCAGTCGAATTTTCGATTTGATAGTGAGACGTCGAGGGGCTGTTATTCTGGCGGAGATGTTTTCCGCTTTTGCATCGGAAATGCCGGAAAGTTCGGAGAGATCTTCGGGAAGATCGCAGAGACGGTCAGCGGGGATAAGAAAATCATATTCACCGGGCAACTCGTAACACCATAGGGATGAATCTTCTGCCGATTCATAGAGCAGACGGTATCGAATACCGCCGGCAAATTCGAGATTGCCTCCGCCGAGATAAAGTGTGGGGGGAGCGACTGTTGCGGTGCAGGAAATGACGCGCCCGATCGCCGGCATGTAATCCGGCAAAGTGTAGTCATCGGAAAGATCGCATGTTTCCGCGCGGTCGAAAATGCGCGCGGTGAAGTCAAATCTTCCGTTTAAATTTTCATTCATTCTTTTTCCTCCGTGATAGTATATTTCGCTAAAATATATGCAATATCTCTTGGCTTTATTCATATTATTATTGTCACTCTAAACATAGCGCCAAGAATTGATGTTGACAAGCAATAATGCGTATGATATAATATTTATATCAAATGTAAGGAGAGGTATCACATGTTTCGTTTCCCAAAAACCAATCTGCCCGCAACAAATGGTAACGGTCTATTGAATGGCTTTGAAAAATGGGAAAACTCGGACGGCACGATCTTTGAAGGAGAATGGTTTGACGGTATTCCAAATGGAAAGATGACCGTTACCACCCGTGATGGCACCCGTGTGTCTACGAGCTACTATTTAGGTACGATGCAAGGGCACACAGTTATGAATAATCCTAACGGATACTATTTTGAAGGCAATCTTCGCGATGGCAAGCCGCACGGTGAAGTAATTGAACGAGAGCCAAATGGCAGTGTCTTTGAGGGAAGCTATTCTGACGGATTGCGCCATGGCTTTGGAACTTTGCGCTTACCTGACGGTGCTGTTTACACCGGATATTGGTGTAATAATATGTTCAATGGTCACGGTACGCTCACCACTGCGGACGGTACATGCTATCAGGGCAAGTTTCAGGACTATAAGCCACATGGTCAGGGGACTCTTTCTTGCAATGACGGGCAACACTATGAGGGTGAATTCCGCAATGGCAAAATATGCGGACGCGGCGTTTTCAAATGGAAGGACGGATCGTATTATGAAGGTGCATACAAAAATGATGTGCGCTGTGGCTACGGAGTTTTTACCGATTTTAGAGGCACTCGCTATGAAGGTCAGTGGAAAAAAGATATGTTGTGGGGAAAAGGACACGAGCGTCGTCTGGATTTTTCTACATATGACGGAAGATGGCGTAAAGGGGTGGCGCACGGTTACGGTATAACCACCTGGCCAAACGGAGAATCTTATGTCGGAACACGCCGCAAAGGAGAATATACCGGATTTGGCACATACACGGATACAAGCGAACATCGTTACAGAGGTTTTTGGATCAAAGGACACTTGCTTTTTAACAAGAAAGCTCCCGTTCCCGGCAGTCAATTCTATTTTAGCGGTAAAGGGAAGCGTGAATACGTCAATTATCGTTATGAGGGAGAATTTCGCGACGGCATATGGGAAGGCTATGGCATTGCGGATTGGAATAACGGGAAGCATTACGAGGGCGAATGGAAAAATGATATGTGTCACGGTTTCGGAAAAATGACATATCCCGATGGGACTTACTATGAAGGCGAGTGGGAATATGACAGACCGCACGGCCACGGCAAATATGGTTGTTCTAAATCTGATTTCGAAGGTGAATTTGTTTGCGGAAAGCGTCACGGCTATGGAGTTACCCGCTTTAAAGACGGGGCGGTTTATGAAGGTACCTATGAAAACGACAAAAAACACGGTAAAGGGAGATACCTATTTGCCAATGGTGACGTTTATGAAGGTCCTTATAAAAACAATAAACAGCACGGCAAGGCTACGTATCTTTTTGCCACGGGGACGCGTATGATTTGCACTTATGAAAACGGAAATATCGTAGGTGAAGGCGAAAAATACTATGCCGACGGCGGTGTGTACAAAGGAGAACTTAGTCACGACGGCCTTCCGCACGGTACAGGTATTATGGAATCTGCCGATGGCAGTCGTTATGAAGGTGAGTTTGAGATTGGATGCCGTAATGGAAAAGGAGTGCTGACTTTGTCTGACGGAACTTGTCAATCGGGATGGTTTGAAAAAGATGTATTTATTGGTATTGAGAAAGATCATAACCCTGCGCCCTCAGAGTTGGATGAAGAAACAAATACAGACTGAATTGGATAGTTCTTACTCAAAAACCGAGCCACGTAAGTGACTCGGTTTTTTGATGAACTGTAAAAGAGAAAATCTGCGCGCCTCCAAGAGGGACCCATCCCCCACCCCCGTCTCGCTGTGGCTCGGTCACGCCGCGGGTCTGACGGTCCCCCGGACCGTCATTCAATACCGCGGCGCCGCTTCGCTACCCGTAAACCGGGAAGGGGAGCTTTAGTCTGCGAGCCCATTTATTCATCTTCCTGAACATTGAGGCGGAATTCTTGAAAATCATTCAATACCGCGACGACGCTTCGCTACGTGTCCCGGGAAGGGGAGTTTAAGAGTGCGGACCTCTTGGTTTGGCTTTTTGAACTCCGTTACAAAAAGTTCAATCAAAATTTTTCAGCTGTTGTTCTTCAATAAAATGAAAATTTCCGAGCCGTCGGCTCGGAAATTCACCACAACTTTACACTTTCCACTTTTAACTTTACACTACAACGAAAAAACCGAGCCACCTGAGTGACTCGGTTTTATTGTTGAATTTAGATCCTTGCAACGCCTGTAGCTCTTGCAGCCTCTGCAACAGCCTTGGCGACGACCTTGCCGACGTTCTTGTCGAGCGCGGAGGGGATGATATTCTCCTCACTCAGGTCTTCGTCGCTGATGAGAGAAGCGAGTGCACGGGAGGTTGCGACCTTCATTTCCTCGTTGATCACCGACGCGCGGACGTCAAGCGCACCGCGGAAGATGCCGGGGAATGCGAGGAGGTTGTTGATCTGGTTGGGAAAGTCTGAACGCCCTGTACCAACGATGCGCGCGCCGCCGGCCTTTGCCTCGTCGGGCATGATCTCGGGAGTGGGGTTTGCCATCGGGAATACTATAGCGTCCTTTGCCATTTTCGATACCATCTCGGCGGTAACGGTGCCGGGAGCGGATACGCCGATGAACACGTCCGCACCGCGAAGAGCGTCTGCGATAGTGCCGTCGAGCTTGTCCTTGTTGGTGATCTTAGCCATTTCCTGAATTTCGGAGTTGAGTCCGGGCTTGCCCTCATAGATGGAGCCGCGGCTGTTGCACATGATAATGTTGCCTGCGGTTGCGCCCATATTGATGAGGTGCTTAGCGATTGAAACGCCTGCCGCGCCCGCACCGTTCATTGCGATCTTGATCTCTGCCATATCCTTCTTAACGATCTTGAGAGCGTTGAGAAGAGCGGCTGCAACTACGATAGCAGTGCCGTGCTGGTCG
This sequence comes from Clostridia bacterium, assembly GCA_017411805.1. Lineage (GTDB taxonomy): Bacteria > Bacillota > Clostridia > Oscillospirales > CAG-272 > CAG-390. Next base: position 102,967 of record JAFQPI010000019.1, on the reverse strand, counting down.
TCGTGGAAGATCGGGATGTCGCACATCTCGATCAATCTGCGCTCGATCTCGAAGCAGCGGGGGGCTCCGATATCCTCGAGGTTGATTCCTCCGAAGGAGCCCGAAAGGAGATAGATGGTGCGGACGATCTCGTCTACATCCTTGGAACGGATGCAGAGCGGGAATGCGTCAACGTCGCCGAACTCCTTGAAGAGAAGGCACTTGCCTTCCATAACGGGCATACCCGCCTCGGGACCGATGTCACCGAGACCGAGAACCGCGGTACCGTCTGTGATAACGGCTACGAGGTTCGAGCGGCGGGTGAGCTCGAAGGACTTATTGTAGTCTGCCTGAATAGCGAGGCAGGGTTCCGCAACTCCGGGGGTGTAAGCAAGAGAGAGGTCATCGCGGGTGTTAACGGGAATGCGAGCGGTAACTTCTATCTTACCGTTCCATTCGGCATGCTTCTTAAGGGATTCTTCTCTGTAATTCATATTCGTTAAGATGCCTTTTTAGGATTACTTTTCCCAGGGGAATACGTACTGGGTAAGACCGAGCTTGTCGCGAACTGCGGACATTTCGCCCTGAACAGACTCGTTGATCGGAACACCGGACTCACGGGAGAGACGGATCTCGTATTCCTTCTCGCCTGCGGAGTAGATGCGCTCAGCTCCGGGAGCCTTTCTTGCGCCGCGAACTTCACGGATGATGTCGCCTGCCTTCTTACGGCAAACGTCCTCGCCGAGGAAGTGGTCTGTGTCGATAGCGATGAAGAAGTGACCGAGGTGGAAGGGAACCTTCTTGCCGTCCTTAAGACCGGTAAGAGCCTTACCGTAGGAACCGTCCTGAAGAACTGCGGAAAGGAGCTCTACGAACATTGCGTAGCCGTAGCCCTTGTAGCCTGCGCCCTCTTCGCCGGGGCCGCCGAGAGTGCAGAGTGCGCACTCGCCGCGTGCCATATCCTTGAGTGCGTCAGCAGCCTTGCCAACGTAAGCGGTACCCTCTTTGGTTACAAGTGCGCCTGCGGGAGCGTCCTTGTCAAGACGAGCGTAGTACTCGAGCTTACCGTTCTGGTAGGTGGAGGTAGCGCCGTCAAAGTTGAAGTCGAAGGGCTCATCGGTGGGAACGCCGAGAGTGAGGGGGTTGGTACCGAACATACCCTCTACGCCGAAGGTAGGAGCAACGGTAGGACGAGCGTTGGTACCGGTAAGACCGATACAGCCTGCCTTAGCAGCCATGGAGGTGTAGTAGCCTGCGATACCGTAGTGGCAGGAGTTACGAACAGCAACCATACCCATACCGTACTTCTTAGCTTTATCGATAGCCATCTGCATAGCCTTGTAACCGATAACCTGACCCATACCGTCATGTCCGTCAACAACAGCGGTGGTCTCGGTCTCCTTGATGATCTCAAAATTGGTTACGGGGTTCTGAATACCTGCCTCGATTCTGTCAAGGTAGATCGGCTTGAAACGGTTGCAACCGTGGGACTCGATACCGCGCTTGTCGGATTCGAGAAGAACGTCTGCGCAGATCTCCGCGTCCTCGCGGGGAATGCCGTAGCCTACGAAAGAGTCAACTACAAAGTTTGTGATTGTGGTCCAATCGACGATGTGTTTTGCCATGATTGATAGCACCTTTCTTTTTATATATTTTTTTATTTTATTCGTATTTTCACACAGAAATATTATACCATTATTTAATTAATTTTGCAAGTATTTATTTAATAAAAAAGAAGAAATTTGCAATTTCGGCGTTATACTTTTACTTTTATTTTGCGCGTATTTGCAAATTGGGAATAATGCACAAAAGAAACGATGTCATCCTGAGGTGCGCCCGCAGGCCGCTTGGCACCGAAGGATCTCGTGCCGCCTCCCATTTACAAGAGGCGGCGCGGTGCCTGTACGGAGTGGTTTGATGTGCATAATCGTAAAACTAAAGTCAAACGTAGTTGTTCGCACTTTTGAAAGGCAAAATAAAACAAAATCACTGTGTAATTTTGATACTACACAGTGATTTTCCATATTCATATACATTTAGTTGGGTCGGTGCTGTGCAGACCACTTCGCCAGCACCGCGACGCCCGAGGAACAACTCGGGCGTCGCGAGATCCTTCGTCGCCGAGCGGCCTGCGGGCGCTCCTCAGGATGACATCGCTTCTTTTGAAGGGGGCTGCCGCCCCCTTCACCCCTGCATCGCGAGTGCGAACATAGCTTCCTGAATTTTGCGATATTAGGTATGTAATTATTTATTAATGCATTCAGATCGCAAGTCGCTCGGGCGACCTGCGGAAAAATATACGAAAATATCAGCGCAGTTGTTTTACCAACCTCTACCCTTCAAATACCATTCACCGTCCGGCTCTTTTACATAGAAGTAGCAAAATGTTCTTTCAGGTTGATTAAAGTATTTAATTGCGTCAGGTGTTTTCATATTGGCGATAAAAACTATGCATTTCTCATATTCTATATCATAGTCTTTTTTGAACTGTTCAAGATGGTAGGAACATGATGAGTCCCCCGCAAATTCGAGACTTTTGAGCTTGACATTTGATTCCCCTTCTTCAATTTCTTCAATTATCATATTGACGATTGTCTCACGCTCCTCCATAGTATATAACTCGGATTCACCGTAATCGATTTTGGCGCTTCCGGTCTTTGAGCATGAGATGAGCGAGACAATCATAATAACCGCGAGTACAAAACAAAATGTTTTTTTCATGTCGTACCTCTTTGAAAGTTATTGTATTTTTATATTTATCCAAATTGATTATATCATATAGCTTTGCCGTTGTCAATGGGCTTGTCGCAAGTTTTAATAAGTATATAACAAATTTCCGAATATATATTTACAATCGCCAAAGATTGTGATATAATTATTCTATATATTATATATAATCAAGAAAGGAACCACGAAAAATGCTTGATAAGAAAACAATGTCCGAGCTTATCGCCATCGTGCTTCACGGCGGCGCAGACTTCGTTGAAGTCTACTCGGAATACTCCAAGGCAAACAGTGTAAGCTACTCCAACAAGAAGATCGAAACGGTCGCAGACAGCGTTCACGGCGGCGTCGGAATCCGTGCCTTCGTTGGAACAAAGACATACTTCGGATGTACGTCCGATCTCACTCCCTCGGGACTGCGCGAGTGCGCCGAGAGAGTTGCGCAGGCTGTTGGCAGCCCCGTACAGAGAATTCCCGATTTTTATCTGACTGAAAGAATACCAACAAATATTCACCCCATTAAGACGATCCCCTCCGACGTTCCCGCGGCTGTTCGCGCTGAACTTCTCCGCGCGGCTTGTACTAAGGCTTATGAGTACGCTCCCGAGATCGTTCAGGTCCAGGGCGGTATCTCCTCGAATGAAAAGAACTTCATCGTTGCAAACAGCGAAGGACTTTACACCGGCGACCGTCAGGTTCGTACAAGAATCAGCGTCTCCGCTGTAGCATCCGACGGTAAGGAAAACCAGACCGGCGGCTCGAACCCCGGCAGAAGCATGGGTTGGGAGCTCTTCGACAGCGTTGTAAATCCCGAGGAAGTCGGTAAGGAAGCGGCTCGTCAGGCTATGGTCAACCTGAGGGCAGTCCCCTGTCCTTCGGGCAAGATGACCGTTGCTATCGGCAACGGCTTCGGCGGCGTTATCTTCCACGAGGCTTGCGGTCACTCTCTCGAGGCAACAAGCGTTGGTATCGGCATGTCGCAGATGGCGGGCAGGATGGGTCAGCAGATCGCGAACCCCAAGGTCACCGCAATCGACGACGGAACCATCCCGAACGGCTGGGGCTCCTGCAATATCGATGACGAGGGTATGCCTATGATCAAGCGCACCCTCATCAAGGACGGTATCCTCACCTCTTATATGATCGACCGTCTCGGCTCGCGCAGAATGGGTATGCCCTCTACGGCAAGCGGACGCCGCGAGGATTATTCCTACGAGCCCACCTCCCGTATGACAAATACTTACATCGCAAACGGTCCCGACAAGAACGAGGACATCATCAAGTCGATCGATAACGGTATCTATGCTGCTGCAATGGGCGGCGGATCTGTCAACCCCTTCACAGGCGCGTTCAACTTTGCCGTAAGAGAGGGCTACATCGTTCGTAACGGTGAGATCTGCGAGCCCGTCAAGGGTGCGTCGCTGATCGGTACCGGCAGCGAGATCCTTATGAATATCGACATGGTCGGTCAGAATATGGAGACCGCACAGGGTATGTGCGGCTCGTCGAGCGGCTCTGTTCCGACAGACGTCGGTCAGCCCCTCATCCGCGTTTCGGATATCACGGTCGGCGGAAGCAAGTAAGCGAAAGGAGAACAGACGATGAAAAATGCTATTAAGAATGCCGTAGCAGAGGCTGCAAAGGCTTACGGCGCGGAAGGCTATGAGGTTAAGATGGGCTCGTCCACAAGCGCGGCTGTTGAGGCGCTCAAGGATGACATTTCCTCTGTTACATATGATAAGAGCAAGAGCATCAGCGTAAGATGCGTTAAGGGCGGTAAGAGCGGATACGCTTCTGGCAATATCGTAACTCCCGAGGAAGCGGCTGAGCTTGTTCGCCGTGCTTGCGAGAGCGCGCTCGTCGTTGACGACGCGGACGAAGTTCCCCTCTTCGAGGGCTCGCCCGAATATAAGGAAGTCGAAAAGAAGGAAGTAGTTATTCCTTCCGCTGAAGAAATGATCAAGGAGACTATGGATCTCCAGACCAAGATCATGGCTTGTGAAAAGGTCGTTGAGGGCTCGCAGAGCTTCATGCAGGTCTCTGCATCCGAGTCGAGCTTCTTCAACTCTGCGGGACTCGATCTCGATTATGAGTCGGGTTACGTTGCAAAGGGCGCGGTTGCTGCTGTTAAGGACGGCGACGACGCTGAAGAGAACTACGAAATGAAGTTCGCCGATGAGATCTCGAACGATGAGCTCGTCAAGCTCGCCTATGACGGCGCGGTTGCAAAGCTCGGCGGCAAGCCCGTTGACTCGGGGAAGTACAATATCATTCTCGAGAACGGCGCAATGCGTTCGATCCTCTCCGTATTCTCGGGCGTATTCTCGGCTCGTTCCGCATTCCTCAAGACCACTCTCTTCGCGGGCAAGGAAGGCGAGAAGGTTGCCTCTGATATCGTCACCCTCATCGACGACCCATTCCACGAGAAGAAGTTCGGTCATTGCCCCTTCGATGCAGAGGGCGTGGCAGTTTACACCAAGAGCGTAATCGAGGACGGCGTTCTCAAGACCCTCCTCTACAACCGTATGTACGCAAAGAAGTTTGATACCGAGACCACGGGTAACGCAACGAGCGCAAAGGGCATCGGCGTTCAGGGGCTCTATCTCAAGCCGGGTGAGCTTACCGAGGAAGAGCTCCTCGAAAAGCTCGGCGACGGACTCTATATCACGGGTCTGCAGGGTCTCCACGCGGGCGTAAATGCCGTCAGCGGCGACTTCTCGCTTCAGGCTTCGGGCTTCCTCGTTGAGGGCGGTAAGAAGACCCGCGCGGTCAAGAATATCACCGTAGCGGACAACTACTATAAGCTCCTCTTCAAGGTGACCGCTATCGCAAACAACCTCAGCTTCGGCACAGGCTCGAGCTTCGGCGCACCCGACGTTATGTTCTCGGATATTTCAGTTTCGGGCAATTGATACCAATTGTAAAACTGCGTGAATACATTTTTTAGGACGGTAATAATTATGGAAAAGGTAAGAATAGGTATTATCGGCTGTGGCGGGATCGCCACGAGCAAGCATATGCCCTCTCTCGCTAAGCTCAAGAACGTAGAGATGGTCGCTTTCTGCGATATCATCCTTGAAAAGGCACAGAAGGCTGCCGCAAAGTTTGGCACACCCGATGCAAAGTACTACGAAAACTACAAGGAGCTCCTCGCGGACGAGACTATCGACGTCGTTCACGTCTGCACTCCCAACCGTTCGCATTCTTTCATTTCGGTTGACGCTCTCGAGGCAGGCAAGCACGTTATGTGCGAGAAGCCGATGGCGATCAACTCTGAAGAGGCAAAGAAGATGCTCGATGCCGCTGAGAGAACCGGAAAGAAGCTCACGATCGGCTATCAGACCCGTAACCGCGCGGATGCCGTTTACCTCAAGAAGCTCGTTGACGACGGTATGTTTGGCGATATCTACTATGCGAAGGCAACCGCTCTTCGCCGCCGCGCAGTTCCCACCTGGGGCGTATTCCTCAACGAGTACGAGCAGGGAGGCGGTCCTCTGATCGACATCGGAACCCACGCTCTCGACCTCACTCTCTATATGCTGAATAACTACAAGCCCAAGTACTGCGTAGGTACCGCATACCACAAGCTCTCGCAGGGCGACCCCGAGCATCAGGGCAACGCCTGGGGCAACTGGGATCCCGAGAAATTTACCGTCGAGGATTCCGCGTTTGGCTTCGTAGTTATGGAAAACGGCGCGACCATCAATCTTGAATCCGCCTGGGCGCTCAACGTGGCTGATCCCCGCGAGGCTGTGACCTCCTTCTGCGGAACTCTCGCAGGCGCGGATATGGACCATGGTCTGCGCATCAACGGAGTTGCGCACAACGCGCAGTATGAGTTCAAGCCCAATCTTGACGCAAAGGGCGCGGCGTTCTTCGACGGCCACGGCAACGAGTCCCCCGCAGACCGAGAGGCAAGACTCTGGATCGAGGCTGTCGTCAACGATACCACTCCCCTCGTCACTCCCGAGCAGGCGTATACTGTAACAAGAATTCTTGAAGGCATTTATACTTCTGCTAAGACGGGAGATATATACCGCTTTTAAGTGAAATATTTCGCCAAATAAATAATTTAATGCCCACGGACCGCCGAGGACGTCGGTCCCTACGGATTGTGATAATTTGTGCATAGCGACCTCATTTAAAGGAGGGAAAATCGTACGAATGAAAGAGTATTTTTGGCAGATCGAAACCTCCGACGGAAAACACAACATTAAAGTAATAAGGCAGTTGAATTTGCGCCGATCTATTGTTGACCCGATAGAAATTTACGTTGACTGCACACAAGTCGCAACGCTACAGCCTTCGGGAAGTAAGCTGATTCCCGATTTGGAACATGATTTCGCGTGCGGTAACGAAACACTTAAGCTTGTTGTGCACGGCAAAGATATTGATATTGTTCACCGCGGTATGCTTGTCGGGAACGAGCGTGAGTATAACCCGCAGGAAAAGTTGCCTTTAGCGGTCAGTATCATACTGATGATACTTACGCTTTCGGCGATTGTGGGAATTCCGTGGCTCAACTCGATAGCTCCGATTCCGCCCGGTTTTTTGTTTAATTGTCTAACAACTATTATGATTGTGCTGTGGACGTTTTTGACGTTTTCAAATTTAACGTCTCCGATCAGGACAAAGCTTCAAAAGATCTTTTGGAGCGTGGCTTTTGCTATATGTGCCTGGTTGATGACAGCCGCGATCATGTTTTTTCCATACTGGCTGTTAGTTATCATAGTGTCGATTACTGGCTATTGACATTACGCAATTCCTCATACATAAAAAACTTTTAGGAGAAATAACCATGAAACTTTGTGTTCTTGAAAATCTTTACGGCAACAAGACTCTTGAAGAGTCCTTGTCGATTCTCACCTCGCTTGGCGTACATACCGTTGAGGTTGGCGCGGGCGGTTATCCCGGAAAGGCTCATTGCAACCCCGCAGAGCTTCTTGCCGACGAGGCAAAGTACAACGCATTCGTTGATACCTTCAAGAAGTTCGACGTTGAGATCGCTGCTCTTGCTTGTCACGGCAACCCTCTGCATCCCGATAAGGCTACCGCAGAGAGCTTTGACAAGGACTTCCGCGAGGCTATCCTTCTCGCTGAGAAGCTTGGAGTTAAGACCATTATCGGCTTCTCGGGCTGTCCCGGCGACAGCGAGGGTTCGAAGTACCCGAACTGGGTAACCTGCCCCTGGCCCGATGACTTCCTCACCATTCTCGAATGGCAGTGGAACGAAAAGGTGATTCCTTACTGGCAGGAGATGGGCGCGTTCGCGACCGCACACGGCGTTGAGCACATCGCGTTCGAGATGCATCCCGGCTTCTGCGTATACAATCCCGAGACTCTGCTCAAGCTCCGTGCGGCAGTAGGTCCCGTTATCGGCGCAAACGTTGACCCCTCCCACCTTATCTGGCAGGGAATGGATCCCGTTGCGGCTATCCGCGAGCTGAAGGGCGCGATCTATCACTTCCACGCGAAGGATACCAAGGTCGACAAGTACAACACCGCGAAGAACGGCGTTCTCGATACCAAGCATTACAGCGACGAGCTCAACCGCGCGTGGGTATTCCGCGCAGTCGGATTCGGTAACAACGAGTCTTATTGGAGAGACATTATTTCCAACCTCCGCCTCTGCGGCTACGACGGAGCTATCTCCATCGAGCACGAGGACAGCATCATGACGGTTGACGAGGGACTTCGCAAGGCTATCTCGGTTCTCGGACCGATCGTTATGACAGAGGATAAGCCCAGAACGATTTCGTGGGCGTAAGACGCCTTCGGCGTAGTGAAAAGTGGAAAGTGTAAAGTGAAAAGTTGAGGTGAATTTCCTCGCTTTGCTCGGAAATTTTCATCTAATTAAAAGGTTAAAGTTTTGATCGAACTTTTTCAAAAGTTCGCGGATTCTTAAGGCAGAGCCTTAAGTCGCACTCCGCAGAGTGCGAAACTTCCCCGCGCTTCAAGCGGGTGCCGTCCCCGGTACCCGCTTGGAAGGAGTAAAACCACCCTTTTCGGGTGGTTTTCGCTCCTTCACTCTTTTTTACGAGGTGTTACTATGTATAAAAGAATCCTAATCGCTCTCGATCTGGAGGGCGTAAATAACGTCAAGGGCGTTCCTTACGAGGCTCTCTCGAAGGGCACCGACGAATGGAAGATCGCAAAGGTGCAGGGCGCGCTTGAGATCAATGCCGCGGCGCGTGCGCTTTTTGCCGCAGGCGCGGAGAAGGTCGATCTCTGGGATAACCACGGCGGCGGTCATAATATCGATAAGGCTGACCTTGATCCGCGCGTTGATCTGCTCGACCCCGATCTGACCTTGCCCCGTATGTACTTCGCCGACGATTACGATTGCGTCTGCTACTTCGGCTATCACGCTATGGAGGGCACGCTCGGCGGTGTGCTTGCGCATACAATGAGCAGTAAAACGGTGCAGTTCTATAAGCTTGACGGAAAATATATCGGCGAGATCGATATGGATGCCTATATCGCGGCGTCGCACTCGAAGCCTTCGGTCTTTTTCGCGGGCGGTGATATCGCGTGCTCACAGGCAAAACGCGCGGTTGAGTCGATCATTACCGTCACAACAAAGCACGAAATATCGAGAAATGAAGCCGAATTCCGCGATAACAAGGAGCTCTTTGCCGAAATAGGCAAAAAGATCACCGAAGCCGTGAAATCGGAACACGCATATAGGACTCTTGCTTTCCCCGCAAGATTTGAAAAATCCTTCAAACGAGTCGAGGACACGGCAAAGTATCTTGCCCGCTTGCAAAAAAGAGGCATCGAAGCTGAATACCTCACCGATGAAGTCCTCGGCAAAGACGCCCATACCGTCGTTTCCACGGTTCACAATATCGAAGAATTTATTTACTGCATATAAAATCAGCCCTTCAGGGCTGGTTTTTTTGCAAAAAACTATTGACTCTCAACCTAACTTTAGGTGTATAATTATGACACAAGATTCATAAGGAGATAAAAATGCAGATCGGTGAATTTGCGCGGATATGCAAAACACAAATATCCGTGCTTCGGTATTATGACAAAGAAGGACTGCTCGTTCCAGAATATATTGACGCGTTTACGGGTTACCGATATTATTCGGAGGAGCAGATAGCCGTTTTCGTCCGAATAAGCGCGCTCAAAAAGGCGGGTTTTTCGTTGAGCGAGATCAAGGATATTCTTGCAGAGGCAAAGAGCGATTGGGATATAATAGAGCTTTTTGAAAAAAAGAAGATCGAGCATATAAAAAAGCTCGATAATCTTGAAGAATCCAAGCGCATGATGCTTGTCGATTCCGCTACAGCTCTGCCGAGTCCGAAAAGACATGAATTCCCCAGAGAAAACCTCAATTTGCCTTTTGTGGACGATCCGCGAGCCGTTGGAAAATGGAAGATAGTCGGTGAATATCTGAATAAAGAAGATTTCTTTACCGAGGATCGTTCAATGGATAGTGAATTTGCTTCTGTCATGAAGGAGATCTATTTTCTTCCGAAGGGTGGGGAATATTGGTGTTATGCATGGACAAATGGCAAACTCTTGATCGAAACAGCAACAAGCTCAACCGTCAATAATTATGCGATCGTAGAGTATAACGGAGTAGAGTATATGTTTGTGGATTTCAAGTCCTATGAATATTTTAGGAGCGGAAAAACGACTACTCTTGTTCTTCAACGTGAGGATAACAAATCCTATACGGTTGCCCAGATCGCGCATAAGGACAATATTGATATTCCGTTTGCGAAGGACAACAGAGTTCTTGGACGGTGGATTGCCTGTGGCTTTTGCAGTACGCCCACAGATTTTCGTCGTAAGAACAAACCGTCGGTAAAACCGTATTTTTCGGAAGTCGTTTTCGGCAATGACGGTGCGTTGAGTGTTACTTACGGCAATCGAAGGATCAGCGATCCCGAAATGCGCACATGGACAAAGGGATTCGTTCTTGATAAGCTGAATGTTACCGCATCGGCTTATGAACTGCGCGAGATCGACGGCGAGGAATATCTCTTCATCGAATGGAAGAGCGGTGATTACATTTACGGCGGATGGAAACCGTCATATTATGTTTTTGAGAGGGAGACGACGATATGAATAAGATCAAAAATTACTTTTTCTTTTATTTTGAGCTGGTTCTCGTTCATTTGATAAGCGCGCTTGTATACGGTATACTTCTTTCGAATATGGCGGGAACAGCGGCAAATCAAAAGGACTTTTCAACCGCTCGCGGAATAATCGGAGTGTTTGCGATAGTAATATTCGTAATATTTAACGCTTACCTTGTAGTTGAATTCGCACGCAACGGTGAAAAGAGACGTGTTTTTCTTACAGAAACAAAGGGAAAGAATCTCGGACTTGTCGATTTCTGCAAAGTGAATTTACGCGAGACCTTGATATTTGCCGCGATTTATACGCTCGGTCAGCTTCCGTACTGTTTGCTCTATTCGAAATGGGGGTACAGCCACGACGAAACAATGCCGATCGAGTATCCCTTTGTTATGGATGCGGGAATATATGAGCTTATCGGTTCAGAATATCTCGGAATGATACTTACTGGAGTTTTGTTCTTTGCGATACAGCTAATAGGCAAAACATATGTGTTGTTGACTTGGGATAAGGAAAGAATTGAAAGATAACAAAAGCCCCTTTCGGGGCTTTTTGTTATGCTTTGTAAACCAAACTGTTCGGTATGTTCTCGACTTTGATCTTTGCAACACTTCTGTAATCAAACAGCGAGAATTGCCAATCGGTTGAGGTGTCGAGATAGCGGAAGATCTTGTGCATTATTTCGTTTTGGTCATCATCTGCGGCGCCTTCCTTGAAATCAACGATCACGGCGCTTGTGAAGAAATCCGGGGTGATTGTCTTTCTTACGAGATAAACCTTGCTGACCTTGTCTCCGTCGATCGACTTGATAAAGTCGATAATACCCTCAAGCATTCCTTCGGGCAGCTTTTCCGCCGTGAGATCGTCGCCTTTATCGAGGACGTTGATCTTGCTGTAGATATCCTTGTCCTTTTGTGCGATCTGAAGAGCCTTTTCGCGGTAGGTGTCAAGCTCCTCTTGGTCTCCGACTATGCAACAGTATTCACCGATTATCTGAAGACCTTCTTCAATATAGTTGGTGTTGTTTTCGATAGCGTGATAGATGTAATCAAGTCCCGAGGGGTCATATGTATGAAGCAGGAAGCAACCGTGCATATAGTAGCCGTGGAGATTTGCGGGGGAGGGAAGCTCCTCGATTGCCTTTTTGCAGAGTTCGTCTGATTCGATATGTCTGCCGAGAGCTCGAAGGTAAAGGCAGATGTCGGCATATTCCTCAGAAATGACGGGTCTACCGGCTTCTTCCCATTCTTTGATCTTTTCAAGAGGCTCGAGGTATCTGTATTTTCTGTTTTCCTCATAATTTTCTTCGTTTGCTTTGCGCACGAGCTCTGACATTAGCTCAAGCGCGCGGATACGCTCATCGGCAAAGCTGCCCGCGGCTTCCGCGGGTAGAACCCGGTATTCCGAAACGCCGAGAGTTTCAAGGCGCATTTTTAGAGTCGGGTGGGAAGCTTGCCTTGAAATGATCTCCTTGTCTATGAGAGAATCCCAGAAATCCTTCCTCTTTTCGATTTGCGAGAGGAAGTCGTCGATATCTTTTTTCAGAATTGTCGGATCCGGTGCCTCCGTCATGAAGGCAGATTCATCATCATGAGTGCCGATCTCCCATTCGTAAAGATCGCGGTATTTGAGCTTCGTGAGGGCACTTGCCGCGATTTTTGAGTCGCCGTGGAGTGCCATTGCGCGGTCGGCTTCGGTCTCGAGCTGAATCGATGCGGCGTAGAGATATAGCGAGAATTGAAGTGCGTAAATGCAATCTGCAAATGCGTACATTTTTGAGGTGAGCGCGGACAGAAAATGTTGGTTTCCGTTTTCAAGCCAACTGCCGTAGCGGCGTTCGCGCATGCCGTCAATATTTTCTTTTGTGACGTGAGCAAATTCGTGCAGAAGTATCTGATAAAGCTCGTCATCTGAAAGGATATTAAGCAGCATGACACCGAGACTTATGCAATACATACCCGATTCCTTTGCGATGCCTGCGCCATAATCGGGTGCGAGAATGATCTTGATCTTTTCCTCGCATCCCTGCTTGCGCGCGGCTTTTTCGGCAAGGGCGAAAAGAGCGGGAAAAGAATCCTCGGAAATACAGCTTTCGTCCTCGTCAAAAAAGATTTCGAGGGTGCGGAAACGGATACGGGAGAAAGCGCAAAGGAAGAGAAACGTGGGGTATAGCAAATATCCGGAACCGCTTGATGATGACGTAACGCTTCCTAAGAAAAGAGAACATATCGCGCCGAGTATTCCGAAAAGGATCGCGTAAATATCGCAAAGCGACTTTAATTTCTTTAAATAAGCAAGCTTTTCTGCCGCGGTTTCTTCCGCACGCTCGCGATGCGAGATCATAAAGCTTTGGATCTGCGCGACGCTTTGATTGGCAAATTTGCGGACGTAAAGCTTTTGCAGGACGATGCTAGAGATAAAGAAGACTATCGGAAGAAGCATTGCTATGCACCATATGATCAAAGTCTCGGTGCAATTGAGCGCGGGAATAAACTTATAAAGGACTATGCCGAGTATCCTGAAGCCGAGTGCCGAGACGATTGACGCAACAAGAATAATTATCCCGCGCCGGCGCAAGGTCTTTTGATAAATACTTTGAGGCAGAGCGATAGGCTCGGGCGGAGGATTAGCTTTCCCTATCATGTTTGCTACGATCATCATAACGACGATATTGACGATCTCAATGATGATAAATGCTGTGAAGATGATTCGATCGGTATCGGTGAACTCGCCGATCTCCCTTCCTCCCGTCAAAAAAACGGTAAGAAAGATCAAGCCGAACATCAAGCCCATGCAGACGAACAGCAGAATGTGCTTTTTTGTGATTTTGCCTTTCATAATAACCTCCTTTTGAGAGAGAATCTTTCATATTTATATTATAGCATAAATACTGCGGTTTTGCAATAGCATAAAAAACGGATACTCAACCCCTTTTCGGAAATTGAGTATCCGTTTTCAGATTATTTATTCGGGATACACGTCGGCTGTTGAGCCCTTGACGAAGGGGATCTCAGCAGAGATGGCGGCGAGGGCATCGCACCATCTCTCAAAGAGCGTTTCGTAGAGGTCGAAATCTTCGTCGAGTATGAGCATTGCTGCCATGTAGTACGCGGCGGCGGGAGCGAATCTGTCCGCAAGGGGGAATTTTTCTTCGAGATCAAGGTACAATTCCTCGAAATCAACTCCCTTTTCCATACCGAATGCCTGTCGGTATGCGCGGTCAAGCGCGGATGCTTCGCGGCAGAGCGCGGCACCTATGTAGGGTGCGCGATCGGAAAGCTCAGCCTCTGATGCGGTGCATTCCACCTCGCCGATAAGCTTAAGCGCGGTTTCGTATACAGAGCGAAGCTTCATTTTTCGCCCTCCTCAAAATTACGCGGCGAGGGTAAGGTCGAGTCTTACCATCTCGGAGGGGTAAATTACCTCCGCACCGTAAAGGTGCAGACCCTTGACAGCGTCGGCAAATCTCTTTTCGGGACGGTATGCATCCATCTCGGAAAGCTGTTCCGCAAATGCGATGGCGCGCTTGGAGCGGGCGATGCACTTATGTACGCCGTTTTCTACGACGATATTATTGGATACAAATACCTTGCAGCCCGCGATATTGCCGATACATCCGGTCTCAAGCGCGGTATCCTCGTTCGAGGTGTTGATCTTGCTCTTGAGAATGAGGTTGCTGATCTCGGGAGAGACCTCGATTACGATCTCGCCGGGATCACAGACGTTGTTTTTAAGGAGCTTTGTGCGTGCGTCGATGAGAGTGGAGATGATATTATCGACGGTTGCGGTGCTTTCGATATTGCTGCCCGCCTTGTTGCAGAGTCCGAAGATGTACTTGTCCGCGGTGTTTGCGAGCGCGGAAGCGGCATTTCGTACAGCAGCATCCATGAGCTTGGGGTTTGTCTGAGCGCGCTCGATATCGTCGATCTGGAAATTGAATGCCTTTGCCTGATCGATGATGAGGGTCTTTACGGAATCGGAAAGCTCCTGAGCTGCGTTGTCAAAGTCTGTGTTCTTGGTGTAGTCGAAGATATTGATATCGCCGACACCGCAAATCTTGACTCTGTCGCCGCGGCCTTTGATATCACCTTCGAATTCACGGTTGCAGTTTGCGACGGCGATGTACTTCTTGTCCATCTGGGAGTAGAGCGTTTCGCTCCATACGGTAGAGATAAAGTTTTTAAGAGACATAGTTTTTAATCCTTTCTTTTTTTAAATGTTTTGTCAGCGCCAGCTCTTCATTGAGCGGCGTATTTTTTCGATGTTTTTTCTTACCTCGGAGGGAGGCATAGCTCGGACTTCCTCGGGCGAATATAGTGAATCTTCGGTGGGCTGAACCTTGCCCGCGGAAAGCTCCCGGGCACGTTTATCTGCCGCCTCGATACGAAGTTTTGTTACCTCACGGCGGCGAAGCTCAAGGGCGTATGCCGCCGCGGGAGGGATCCCGCGCTCGATCGCGGAATTGAATGAATCGGGGAGGGAGGATAAGTCTGCGTCGGGATAAAGCTCGGAGAATTCGCGCCAAGCCGCAGAGATCTCTCGCGCTGTGCGCTCGGCGACTTCAACACGTTGGCGCAGGGTGTCGAGTTCTGCGATCAGATCGGCGTTATCGTTCGCTTCTGTTTCTTCGGGTTCGATCACATCTTCAGCGATCTCGTCAATCGTCATCTCGATCGTTTCGTCCATTATTCTTCTCCTTTCTGTGAGCCTCCGCAAGCATCAAGCGGTCGGGTACAAGTCCTTCGGGGAGTCGGTCAAGGTATTCGGCGAGAGTGATATGCCCGCCGTCGAGCAGACGGTCAAGAACGCTTTGCGTTCCCGATGCGGAATATCTCGCGGAATCGCAGATGTCGATCTTTGCGCGGAGAAGGAGCGAGTGCAGACGCGAGGGGAAAAGCTTTCCGAAGCCGTTTGACGTGCGAAGCGGTCTGCCGTCGGGGCAGAAGGCGAGAGTCATGTCCGCCCAGATGCAAGCCATTTGCTCAAGGCAAAGGTAAAGCTCGCTCTGAACGCGTTCGAGAGCCTGCATTGAAGCCTCTCGGAGGGCGAGGATCGCGCTGGTGTTGGTCGGATTTACGTTTCCGAGCGCGGTTTCGGTTGCTCCTGAAAGCTCTTTGGTCAAAGTGACCGCGTTTTCGATAAGCGCGAGGTAGCCTTCCTCAAGCTTTCCCGTGCCCACAACCGTGACGGCATCTGCAAGATTTCCGCCGCCAACTGCGGCGATCGCTTCTCCGACCTCGTTTGTCCATTCGGGAATTCTCGTGCGGTCGTAGATGACCTTTGAGAAAGCCGTGTCTGTCATATGCTTCATGACCATAGCGTACGCACGGTTGATATATTTCTGATTGGCTATCATAGAGCTGACGGGAGAGTTTCCGAAAAAGCAATTCTTTGCCGCCTGCCATGAAAAATGAGCTACGGGATAGAGCTTACAGGGCGTTACAGCACGGCGAATGAGACAGTCGCGTGTAGATTTTTCAAACACTACCAGTCCGTTTTCACGGAAGAATTTGATCAGATAGGTAGCGCGTGCTTCTCCGTCCTCATATTCGGGTTCGATCTTGGCAAGCTCACCTGCACCGCGCTCGTTGAATTCTGTGGAAGAGTCGGGGTGGATTTTTGAGATATCCTGCTCACTCATGCCCGCTTCCTTGGCTTCGCGGCGTAAGGAATCAACGCTTGCTCTGCCCGAAATGATGATGTAATCCTGAGATTGAATATCGGGATTTGAGGTGTCCGCGGGGAAGATATTCGTAGAGTCGATCGCCTCGGTCACGATATCACCGCGCCAACCGCCTCCGCCGTCGGAATCGGGATCCCACGAGCAATAGAGAAGACCGTCGCCCGTCAGCGCAGCGTCATAAAGAAGACGGTAGATTAGGCTCTGCAGGCGCGAGTGCTCCCAACGGTAAGCGGCGTTTTGGCTCATGAGCTCGACGGCTTTTCTGATAACGTCAGCTTCTGCCGTGTTTGGAGCGAACGGGAGGTTTTCATCAAGATACGTTATCTTAACGTCGCCGACCGCGGCAGTTGAAACGAGATAATCAACGATTCGGCTGACGATGTTGAAGACGGGCTTGGGCAATCCTGCGCCGCCGCGCCATTGGTCTCCTCGGTAAAAGCGTTCGTTTTCTTCGACGCGTGAGTAGAGCCCGATCTGTCTTTTGTAATTTCTGCCGGCTTCATACTGCCGCCAGGTCTTTTTTTGAGATTCGGTAATCATTTTTACTCCTTATTTTGCCGATAGAATGATGTTTTCAAGGCAGATGGCATCGCGGCTTTCTATCGTATATCTTAGCTTTTTAAACCGAGGCATTGTCAGCCTTTCGGATAAGTCCCCGCCTGTTTTCAAAAGTCCGATCTTCCTTTTCTCACCGATTTCGTTTTCGAGTTCAAGAGTTGCATCCTCTCCGAGCTCACCGTTTATTAAGATTCTTACCGATCGTTTGGTGAGCTCGGGACAGCCGAAATCGGTGAAATGCGAAACCAGCCTCGCCTCTATCGGGAACTCTTCTCCGTCTTCGAAATCCGCCTTGAGTTTGTCATCGAATACGTAGATCTTTTCCGAACGTGAAAATGCGGGGTACGTGCCGAAAAGGAAGAGACGCTCGGCAAATATGCCGCTGTATTGCGTCCAGGCTTTACGCTCGGTGCTGTAAACGATGATCCTTCCGTCATCACTCTCGGAGTCCGAAATGAGTACGAGACCCATATGCGGTATCGAAAGCATGGAGAGATTTTCGCCGTCCTTGGGGATGAGATGGGAAACGGGTTCGGAGATCATATCCGCGCTGCATTCATCTCGGACACCCGATTGAGAATGCCAACGGAAGAGCCTTCCGCGGTAATATGTCAGAGGATCATTTTGGCAGTACGCCGTGCTCCCTGAGCCTTCGAAACCTATTGCGGAATTAAGAAGAAAGATCTTGGGGAAGATTCTTTTGGGATCGGCTTCTTCTCCTTCAAAATCAACGCACCAGGTGTTGGCGTCTGTGAAGAGAAGAGCACGGTCGAAATGATGTGCCATTCCCGTGATCGGATATCCGCCGTTACCTATGCGGATGGAATTTTCGCTTGAAAAATACAGCGGGGAGGATGAAGCGGAGCTCTTTCTTGATTCTGAGATCTCTTGTTTGGAAGGCGCCAGCGAACAGAGAAGCTCTGAGGATTCACCCGAGGAATACATGCAAAGTCTTTCTCCGCCGCTGTTTGAAAAGACAAAGGTACTTACGGGCTTTGAGATCAGATGCCTTTTGGAGTATTCCGGAGCTATCGTTAGCCATAACGTGACAATCTGTCCGTCCGAGACCTCAATGTTGTTTGTAAAGCGCACGGTGTTGTCCTTCAAGGTGATACCGTTTTCTTCTACGCCGTACTCTTTTCCGTCAACCTCAATACGTTCGAGCGAGACTGCTCTGATCCCGATATTGTAGTTGCGGTCTCCTTCTGAAACGAGATAGGAGATCCTGATGCGGTCGGATACGAGGTTAATATCCTCAAATACCTCACCGCAGTCGTAAGCATGCCAATTCTTTCCGTAAAGCGGAGCGTATCCGTCGCATTCGGAAAGCAAATTGCCGTCATATCGGTAGAGCTTTTCCGAATCATGAACGTAAAGCTCTCCGCCGAAGCGGAATATCTCGGCTGTGCCCGAGGTGGTTGCAACCTCTGCCAAAAGAGTGGTTTCGCCGCTTTCGGTGTCGGTAAGCGTCAGCTTGCTTCCCGCCAAGGCGTAGAATTTTTCTCCTACCGAGAAGGATGCTCTGAGCGGCGCGGATAACGTAAGCTTTTCGCAGTATCCGGGACGCAGACGAAGCGAACCGTCTGCAGCGGGGAGCAGGTTGACCAGAGATGAAAGGCTGTCGGTTGCTTTTTGCGCGGCACTCGAGTCTATTCCGCCGAAGCCTTCCTCAAAGCCACGCTCGACGCCGAGTGCATTTTTGAATTTGATCGATGCCATTCTATTTCCTTTCGTTTGTATTTCCCCTCAATGACAGGGTACAGACGCGTTTTTTAGTCAAAGAAGGGATCCTTATTGTTTTTGCGGAATCTGAATTCGTGCCCTTCTTGCCGTGGAAGCTCGCTTTCGGCGGTAAAGCGGCTCATCAGCGCGTAGCGGAGTGCCTCGGGCGAATGAGTGATCGAGTGCGGCTCGCCTGCGGCATCCTCGGGACGGTTCTTGTCAAAGAGGAGCGCGGGAAGACAGCGTATCAGCTCGCGGCAACGGCGGCTGATGAGAAGTCCCGGCTTGCCGTCCTCGCGGTCACGCAGATACTCGCGGACGACACGCCAACCCGGCACTCGCCTGTCATCGGCGGGGCGCATAGGCGGCATGCCGGGAGCAGATTGCATGATCTCAAAGCCGCTTTTGCCGCTGTCCTGACGGCGGTTCCATAGGTCGGGAGAGGCGACGGCAAATTCCACGTTCTTCCCTCGGCAAAGCTCCGCGATCCTTGCGGCGGCTTCTCCGAGAGTCAGATTTGGTGCGCAGAATTCGTCGGTGACGTATACGCGACCTTCCGCGTCACAGATGCAGATATAGGCGGCGAGCATGTCGAAGCCGTAGTCGATCGCGGCAACTGTGTGGTCTGCGCGGGGGATGGCGTTGTCTGCGCAGACGTGGCGTGCCTCGTCGAATTCGGTGAAGAACTGACCCTCGAAAATATCCCATCTGCCGTAGAGCCAGGCGTCACGGAGCTTCGGCGGCAGAGTCTCGAGCCTGCGCACATAGTCGGGATCGGCGCGGGTGAGAATGCCGTTGTCAAAAACCGTGGCGGGGATGAAGGCGTAATCCTCGGGGTCCTCGCCGAGACGGTAATCGCGGTCGATGAAGAGCCTTTTGACCCATGCGTGACCGATGCCTCCGGGGTTGCAGGTCAGATAAATACGCCTCGGAACGTCCGAGGTGCCACGCAGACAGGCCTTGAAGATAGAAAACTGATATTCGCTCAGCTGCGTTGCCTCGTCGATGGCTATGATATCGTATTCCTGACCCTGATATCGGAGTGCGTCGCGCTCGGCGGCGCAGTAACCGAGGATTATACGGCTTCCGTTTTCGAGAGTGAGCTCGCGGTCACGCTCGCTGTAGGAGAGTATCGCGCCGTATTCCGCAAGAAGCGGCGCGAGATGGTTTGAGCGGAGCTCGGGGAGAGTCCGCCTTATGAGCAGACAGCGAAGACCCGGATACCGCAGACACATGAGGATGAGCTTCCTTCGCAGCGCCCAGGATTTTCCGCCTCCGCGAGCGCCGCCGTAGGCGATGTACTTCTTTTTGCAGGAGAAGAATTCGCGCTGGCGTTCGTTCGGGGAGCCGGGAATGTGAAGGGCGCGCTCGGGCGCGCTATCCGCCGTCTTCGAATGCGTCATGATCGAAGATCAGTCGGAGCTGACCCGAATCGGTGACGCCGACCTCCTCGCGATCCTCCCCGTAACCGAGACGGTGCTTGAGATAGATCGAGAGGATGGTCGCCGTCATCTGTGAGTTAAGAGCTTCATCCTCAAGTGCGGCGCAGATCGCGCCGTGATGCTCGGGACGTGTCGACTTCATCCGATCAAAATCGGAAAGCGTCACGCCGAGAAATCTGCAAAAGCCTGCGACATTCGGTATTCTGCCCGCACTTTTGGGGTTGCCGCCCGTTTCTTGTCGGCAGCGTAGAACGTAATCGCTGATCGCATCGATGATCTTGTCCTCGTCTGCTAAGTATTCAAGCAGGGTGCGGCTTGGGGTATTTGGCGGTGTAGTGTCGCTTGCGGACATCGTAACCTCGCTTTCCCGTCTGTACCGTAATCATTTTACCGCCGAGCGGAGTCTCAAAACGATACCGAGAGTCTACGGGAGTCTCAAAAACCTGCATTTATTTGTAAATAACTCAAGAAAAAAACTCTCCAAGATGGGGAGCAAATATCTTGACTTATTGGTATAATTTGTGTTATAATTAAAATACTGAATCAATAAGGTGGATATTATGAAGAAACGAGTAGCTTGTATAATTCTCATATTGTGCTCATTGGCAGGCTTCACCTCCTGCTTTCATGAATTTGGCGAGTTTCCGGAGCGCACAAATCTCGATATCAGCCTACCGTTGCCTCCGAAATATACGGAAAATTATACTTATTTGCCGATAATTGAGTATAAAGGTACGGAATTTTGCCTTGACCAAATGAGCGTTCGGGAAAGAGGTTACGAGGTTAATGAGCTGTCATTGAGTTTCGAAGAAATTGAAAGTAAGATCCGAGGCATGGACAACGCAATGATAGTTGTTGCAACCGTATTGGAAAACCCGAAACAATTGACAGAAGCTTCTGCAACAAATATATCGTTTAGTGCAGAAGTTGTATGTCCCGTAAAAATAGACGATATACTGTATCAATCCGAGGGTAACACATCTTCCGTCGGCGATATTATTGAAGTTGATCTGAGCGGTGAGATGTGCATTATCGAAGGTTGGATGGAATATTTGGGAGAGGAAGAAACAACCGTGTCGGGAGAATTTGTTGCCGAAGAGTGCGAGTTGTATCTCTCGCATAGCAACGGACTCGCGATGATCAGCGGTGCACAGTATTTGCTGTATCTGTACGATACCGAGCAGCCCGAATATGACGACTATAGAAGATATGACGTTTTTAACCGCTTCGAGATAACAAATTACTGCAATAATTTTGAGCATGATTCGAAGGCTCGATTATTGTTCCAAAACGATGATTGGGGTGTACCATTCAGATTTTACGATATTCAAAAAGAAGGCGGATTCGTTTATGTTCCGAGCGTTTACCCCGAAAGTCCCGGTCTGGCTTCGGAAAATGACATTAAAACCGTCGGAATAAAGATAGGGGATACTATTGTAGAGGGATATGAGCAGTCTGAGAACGGTTATAAATGTATAGGTTACTCGGAAAAGGACGGTAAGTATTCATACGAGTTCGTTGAATATGAAGTGTATGATCTTTCAAGCGGGATAATTCCCGATGGGTGCCCGATCATTGTTTGCGAGTTGAATGAGACGATCGAATTACTCAGTACGCAATATTCAACTTTACATTTGAATCAAGGAGGAGATTTTTTCTATGCCGAATTGTTCGACATGAATGGTGATGGTGTTGCGTCCTATTCTCCCACTCACAATCAGATATATTCCGGAAATAAAGAACACCAGAAAGCGGGAATGTATTGGTTTAAGGTTGTTTTTCAATTAAAAGATCCATCCATGGCTTCGTGGGATGGCACACCCGAGGTTGGAAAGGAATATGTCGCGCAGAAATCCTATCTTTTCATAATAATAATGGACTAATAACATAAACATAATAAAATAAAACGGACTGATCGCTCAGTCCGTTTTATTATGAATGAAAATTTCCGCCCGATCCGGGCGGAAATTTACCATAACTTTTCACTTTTCACTTTACACTTATCACTCTTCTATCCCCATCATCGCCATAAGTCTCTTATTGAACTCCTCAGCGGTGTTGTATCCCATCTTCTTCTGGCGGTTGTTCATTGCCGCGATCTCGAGGATGATGGCGAGGTTTCTACCGGGACGGACGGGGATCGTGAGGGAGGGAAGCTCGATGCCGAGTATGTTTACAGTCTGATCGTCGAGTCCGAGGCGGTCGTACATCTTGCCCTGAACCCAGGATTCAAGATTGATGACAAGGTCAAGCTTTTCGGTGTCCTTGACCGCGCTGATACCGTAAAGGCGGCGGACGTCTATGATACCGATTCCGCGAAGCTCAACGTAGTGGCGCAGGATCTCGGGTGCCTGTCCGACGAGTGCCTTTTTTGATACACGTTTGATCTCAACCGCGTCGTCCGCGATTAGTCGGTGTCCTCTCTTGACAAGCTCGATCGCGGTCTCGGATTTACCGACTCCGCTGTCACCGAGGATGAGGATACCCTCGCCGTAGACCTCAACGAGTACGCCGTGGCGCGTAATGCAGGGCGCAAGATGAACGTTGAGAGAGGCAAAGAGAGCCGCCATAGTTGCGGAGGTGGATTCGTCGGTCGAGAGAAGCGGAACGCCGAATTCCTCGCAGTATTTGATAAGCTCGGGGTATGCCTTGTTTCCCGAGGTCATAATGATGGTGACCGGCTTGTGTGCTACGAAATTGCGTATATGCAAGTCGCGATCCTCGTCGTTCATATTGGTCAGATAACGGCATTCTGCATTACCGATGAGCTGAATGCGCGAGGTCTCAAAAAGATCAAAAAAGCCCGTCAGCGCAAGTCCGGGGCGGTCTACCTCGGGTACGGTGACAAAGATCTCCTCAGCGGTCAGGGGAAGATATATTTCTTCAAGCTTGAATTCTTTGATAAGCGATGAGAGCGATATTCTGTTTTTTTCTTCCATGATAAACGTCCTCGTAATTTTTTATTATATATAGTATACCATATAATCGCCTCGGTTGCAAATGTTTTTGAGAATTTTTTTGTGAATTTTCAAATAGAGCGACAAGAATAAATAGTTCGAATTATTCTTGTATTCACATGGACGACACAAAATTATGGTATTATTAAATGAATTATTATATCAATAGGAGAATCATTATGAAAATTGACCGTAAGAGGCGACTTTCCCTTGCTCTTGCATTGCTTATTCTGCTGACCGCAGTTATGTCTTCTTGCGCAGCGAAGCCCGTCAAGAGCACCGATGAAGAGGCTGCTATCGTTGGTAAGATCGGCAAATTTGACGTCAGATACGAGGAGCTTCGTTATCTTGTTCTCAATCATAAGAAGGATATGGCTCTTGAATTCGGCGAGGATATCTGGACTGATCCCGCGAAGGCTGAGGAGTACCGCGATGAGCTGATGACTCGCGTTACCGAAAGCATCGTCAGCGACTATTATGCTGTTCAGGCAATGGCAGATTTCTATTACGTTGGCGGCGGCTCAGCCGTTATGATGAAAGAGGAAGCTATTCTTGATGCAGTTCAGAAGACCGTCGAGCTTGCTGTCGACGAATGCGGAAGCTTCAGAAAGTATAAGAAGATGCTTGAGGAGCAGTATCTTACCGATTACCTTTTCCGCTATTATAATGCCGCCGAGGAATGCGCGACCGAGCTCTTCTATATTCTTTCTCAGGACCTTGGTGAGGTCGAGAGCGATGATGAATATATTGATGATTATATGCATTCGGATAGCTTTATTAGAACGAACCATATTTTTCTCCAGGGTGTGACTGAGGAGAATCTCGCACTTGCCGAGAAGCTGCACGCGCAGATCAAGGAGAGCGATCAGAAGGAGCTTGAGCTGATCATGCTCAAGGGTATCCATTGCGCCGATTACACAATGACCACCAGACACGGCAAGTATTTTGCAAGATATACCTCCGATTACGGAGATGAATACGAGCTTGCGGCATTTGATCTGCGAGTAAATCAGCTCAGCGATATTATCAAAACGCCCGAAGGATACTACATAATCCTCCGCCTCGAGCTCGAGGAGGACTATCTTGAGGATAATTATGACGATTTCAAGGACGATATCATGGGCTCGGAGTTCAATAAGATACTTGCGGGATACAAGAGCGAGCTGAAATTTGAATTCAACGATTACGGTAAATCGATCAATATTCTGGAGATTGAATAAATGAGTACAGTAAGCGGCGGAAGGCGGAGAGCTTTCAGAAGCCGTCATCATACCCCAATGCCGCCCGGCGGAAAGCTTGCGGTCATATTTGTATCGATCGCGCTTGTGCTTTTCGTTCTTGCGGTAATGCTCGGAAACTATCTTCGCACACTTGCCGAGGATATAATCTATGATACCACGGAGCCCGTGACAACGGAGGCTGAGGTCTATTACGCGAATCCTCCCGCCAACGTGATTGCGCAAGGTATCATATTCGGAGTGGATTACTCCCCGGAAACCGAAGACGCGACCGAAGATATCCCGGAGACAACTTTTGAAGATACGACCGAGGTAAATGAGGAGACGCAAGAGGAGACCGGTGACGTAACGTCCGATTCCTCGGATACAACGGAGAATATTGAGATCCCCGAGGATCCCATCAGATTTGATTCGGTTTCCGTAACGCTTCGCGAAAAGGACCGTGACAGCGGCGAAATGCTTCTTGCGTATAACTCTTCGGCAAGCCTCGAGTATTCTATAGACAGAGTGGGGAGCACCGATCTCGATTCAGGTGTTGACCTGATATACTCAAATTGGGGTGAACGAACAAAGATATGCGGTATTTTTGAGATAGATTATCTCAACCGTCCCGATGAGACACGCTCGATCATGCGTGCTTACGAGATCGCGCTGATCTGCGAGCTTGTTGATGCGGGATTCGATGAAATATTGCTCCTTGGTTTTACCGGAAATACCGACGAGGGTCTTTCCTTTATTTCCGACGTTTATGAGCAAAAGGGAAGAGGTACCGTGATCGGTCTCGGGCTTTCGTTTGAATTTATTAATGCCACCGGTGCAAAGGAGAAGATCGACGAGATCGCAAAGAAATGTGGATTTCTCGCGCTTGATCTTTATTCGGTAGAAGTCCCCTCGCTTATGAATGCTCAATCCTTGATCGCGGATAGAGTATTGCGCGCTCAAAGTATCTGCAGTGAGTATTCTATCCGTATGCTGCTGGGATGCGGATCAGATCCCGATTGCGAGTTGCAGACAAGGGCGGCGATGAATTCTGGCGCGGATAATATCATGACGGGACTCGGAGTTCCCGAGTTTCCACTAAATAACGAATAAGAAGTGCCGTGATGAAGCGGCACTTTTTTATTGTTAACAGATAAGATATTGACAATTGTCGTTTTTTGCGGTAAAATATATAATAGTATATTATTATCATGGAGTAGCTGATGTCAAAGGTTATCAGAAGAAAGAAAAAAACGGGAAAGGTCATCCTTGCGATAGGACTGGTCTTGCTGCTTACAGCGGTCATATTTCTTGGTGCCATTGCGGGCGCCGCCTTTGTCATTGCCAAAGGACCCGCAAGATCAGAATCGGCTCATCTTTGCGCCACTTTTGCTGAGAGAAGGTTCCCTCTGGCGGGGCTTTTCTACAGCGCAGACGAGCTTGAGCGCGCCCTCTTTTATATGCCGCCCGAGATTGCGGAATCCGAGATCGAGACCGGCGAAGATAAAAGTTATACCTCCGCGCTTTATTACGTTGACAGCGTGTCAAAGGCATGGGATGCCGTTGTAATAACGGGAATTGATCCCGACACTCTCTCGCTCGAGGAGACTGATGCAACGTATACTTCCTCCAAATACGCCCTCGGTCTTGCCGGTGACGTTGATGCCTTTCTTATCGGAGATTATCTGACTTATCGCGGAAATGACGGCGAGATCTACTGCTTCTGCGCCATGGACGACGACGGTATACTTGACGTTGGCGCGATGACGGCTTATGAGGCTGCTAATTCGGGATACGTCTGGGGCATGGCGGCGGACAGAGTACTCCTGCAGAACGGTTCGCCCGTCGGCGATCTCGGCGGAGGCTATGCGTCGAGAGCCGCTATAGGTCAGGCGGCGGATGGATCGCTTATCCTTATTTTTGCAAACGACCGCGGACTTTATCCTGCGGGTATAACATATTCCGAGCTTGCTTCGCTGATGTTTGAATACGGAGCGGTCAATGCCGCGGCATTTTCCGTAGAAGGCGCGTTTTACGCCTCCGGAGTCGGTCAGCTCGGAGAAAAGGGCGCAAGCTCCTTTGCTTTTGTTGTTAGAGGAGGTGCAAACTGATGTCTGAAATCAGAAATGATCTTCCGAAAAATCTTCCCGACGATATCGGCAAGGAGCAGAATATCGTTTCGATGACGGATACCTCGGGAGAGCGCGGAGACGTTATGTCAAAGATCGGTGTCGGACTTGACGCCAATTTTGAGGGCAGAGAACGCAGACGCCACCCAAAGTCGCACGGCCTTCTCAAGGGGCTGATCGCATATTTCAGCGCCGCATTATTGATACTTGGAATCCTTGTTGTCGTATCCTGGCGATTTGCCGAGATAAGAGAGGGTAGCCGCGCTGAGCTTTTCGTTGAGAATTTTATTGCCGAGAGTGATCTTTCAGTATGGCAGCAACAGCTTCGTCTGAATCTCCCAAAGACTTATCCCGCTTATGAGGATGCCTCAAAGCTCGCATATGACGTTCTTTCGCCTGCTTTTGAGCTTGGAGAGATCACGTATCTTCGCCGCACCGCTCCTTCCGCGGAGGGCTATCCTGTCTTTGAGCTTTTCTCGGACGGTGAGCATTTCGCTTCCTTAATTATTAAAGATACCTCCATCGGTCTCTTTTCAATGGGTCAATGGGAAATTGAACGATTTGAATTTGAAATCTCCTATTTTGACAACGTCGAATTTCCCGAGTACAGGATCATCCTTCCCGCCGGCGCGGCACTTACGGTAAACGGTATTGCCATTGAGTCGGATAAAAAGGAAAACTACACGGTTGCGTATCCCGCGCTCTCGATGTTCGAGACGGGGCATGACGTAGCACCCTGCGAAATTTACGTTTTCCATGACGTTTATTTCATCCCGGAGCTTACTGCAACGCTTAACGGCGAGAGCCTCGTTCTGAATGAAAACGGTGAGGGCGAATGGTATTTTTCCTATCCCGAAAGCGCATCTCATTCGATCAAGGTGACGGTCCCCGTCGGAGTTGACGCTTTTGTCAGCGGAATTCATCTGACAGAGGAGCTGGCGAGCCGCGAGGAGATAGACGGCGAGCTCGGACAGCTTGATGACGGCGGAACAGGTACGCTTCCGCGCCTCAGTGTTTGGACGATCGGAAACCTCTTCGGCGAGGTTGAGGTCGGGGCAAAGATCGGAGAGAAGGCTGTTGATCTGATTTCAAGCGAGGGCGGAAATTATAAGTTTAACACTCCGGATGAGTGCAAGTACATCGTGACGGTCATACTGCCTTCTGGCGCCGAGCTATTTGTTAACGGAAAGGCTATCGGAGCGGACAAAAAGTCAGAAGGCGGAGCATCAGCCGAGGAAATAGCTTACGGATTTACCGCGCTCGGAAAATACGAGGTCTCGGAGCTCGGGGTTATCGAGGGAGCTATGCCGTCATTTGATAAATACGTGATAACGGGTTACCTTGCCGAGCCGAACGTCACCGCCAAGCTTGGAGATGCCGAGCTTGAGTTGGCGGGAACGGTCAGGGACGGATATAATATCAGATGTGAATTTGATTTCAATGCGGGTGATATCTTTGATGCGGAAAGGATCGCAACTGCTGAGAAGTTTGCCGAGGCGTATATTGCCTATATCTGCGGCGGCGGTTCATGGAATGATCCCGATAATGAAAAGGATTTCAAGGCAAATTACGCCGCTCTTAAGGCACAGATGATCGAGGGTACTGCGGGTTACGTGGCAGTTATGGAATCATACCGCGACGTCAATCTGATGCCCAAATATGATTCATTTGCTTTTGATTCGAAGAATACGACGGATCTTGTGGAATATACCGATATCAGCCTCAGCTGTAAGGTGGAATTCAGCGTAACGCGTACCCGCACTCTTGACGGCATTGAGCAGACTGATACTCTTACGGGCAGCATCAGCGTCCTGCAGGTGCTCTACCGCGGCGAATGGAGAGTCTGGAGCTTTGTGTATTCACCGACTGTGGCTGAATGATTCTGTCACGCTTGGCGTGAATGGTTATCGCCTTCGGCGAAATAAATGTAACAAATCCGCGCGAAAGCGCGGATTTGTTGTTTATAATAAACAATTGAAATACTCAAAAAATGTGCAAAATGACAAAAAATGCAAGTCAGGCCAAAAAATTCTTGACTTGCTTTTTTATTTATGATAAAATAAACTTAGGGGAATATTTTAAAAAATATGCAACCGAACGCTATATTTTTCGACTATATATAAATACTTTAAGATGTAATTATACTGTCAGTATGCACAAGATTTCGCCTTGCGTTTTGTACAGAATGACAAATCTCAAATTTTTATATATTTTTTCTCAAAAAACTGAAACCAAATCGCCCTTTTTGGGTACTTGATAAGTGAAGGGCTATTTTTTCAATACACTAAATTTGAAAATCTCTAAAGACAACCAAAAAGGAGGTAAAGTCTATGAAAAAATTATTGTCAACCATCCTCGTCCTCACATTTGTTTTGGCTGCCTTGAGTGCAATCGCGCCGAGCGTTTCGGCGAAGAGTGAAACGATTAGTGAGAGTGAGGCCGAAAGGCTCGTTGATGCGGCTTATGATGCATATTATGTCTTGATCAATTATGAGGAATTATTCTATTGCGAAGAAGATGCTCCGTGGCCTACGGATAAATTGACGCGCCAGGACGATGCTACCGGCACAAGAATGTATTATATGGAAGTTTTGGATTCGGTATTCCCGGGCGGTTCTTACGAAGGCTTCATAAAATATGTGAACTCGATTTTTACACCCGCGGTCAGTGCTGAATTTACGAGTCATGCCTATACAAACAACAATTTACCTCTCTTTATAGAAGAGAACGAAAAGCGTTACGTTGCTTTAGCGAACGTTATTCCCAATCCAGAGTATAATTCCTTTGGGTATGATAAAACGGACAATACTGTTTTCATAATAGAAGGCAACGAAAAATCTGCAAGGGCGAAAGTTTATTGTGATATAATTTCATTCATCCCGATCGGTGAAAAAAGCTATCGTTTGCAAAAAGACTATTCAGATGTTGAATGTCTGTTTGAAAAAACACAGGACGGTTGGAGAATTGCAGAATCGCCGCTTGCTTCAATGTTTATAACTTACGGAAAGATCGAACACGAACCCTATTCGGGCGATCCTGAAAATCTGAGATTTTTTGAATATCTGTTTTTTGATGCGATGCAGTTTTACAGTCAGATCCGAAGTTCCATGCCGTATGATGAAAACGAATACATTACTCCGTTCGGAGAAGATTTCGGAAACTCTCGATTCGGTGATGAGTTTGCAAGATATTACCTGGTAAAAGAAAATGAACTTCCCGGAGGGTCTTATGAAGGACTTGTCGAAGAAAGTAAAAAGTATTTTTCCGAAGTGGCGGCGGAGAGAATTTTGACTCATTATGCCAGCGAGGAAAATATGCCCCTCTTTTACGTTCAGGACGGCAAGAGGTACGCTTGCTTCGAGTCAAAGTATCCGGGCTATTACGGTGGCGATAGTATTTCTTATCTGATCAAGGAAGGTAATCGGGGAAGGCCTACCATCGACGACCTCGTTATCACCGGAGATCGCGCTACCGGAAAGGTGATATACCATTCTTCTTATGAAGATCATCCCAAAGAAATGGGCTATACTTTATTTTCTTTGGAAGTCGTTTTCGTAAAGACCGACCAAGGCTGGGTGATCGATGACTGTGAGCAACTGCGAGCGATAACTGCCAGAACCGCGCCGAATCAGAATTACAGCAAATATCTTGTCAAGGATAAGGCAATATATGAAAAATACGGCGTCGGACTTCCTTCGAATGTTGATTTCGATTCCCCCGACACC
This sequence comes from Clostridia bacterium, assembly GCA_017411805.1. Classification (GTDB taxonomy): domain Bacteria; phylum Bacillota; class Clostridia; order Oscillospirales; family CAG-272; genus CAG-390. Next base: position 72,737 of record JAFQPI010000019.1, on the reverse strand, counting down.
GGTGACAATGCGTTTGATGCGATCGCCGTCTGCCTCGGCGGAATGGCACTCGTTATGTCTGTGATCGCATTGATACCTCGCAAAAAGAGAGAAACACTTTAACTTTAGTTATGAAAGGACGGTAAAACGATGAAAAAGTTTTTATCTATTATTTTGGCGCTCACCTTCTGCTTTGCCGCCTTTTCGGCAACAGCGCCAACAGCTTCAGCAAAGAGTGAAACTATCAGCGAGAATGAAGTAAAAGAGCTGGTAGTAAAAGCTCGTGATCTTATGATGGTCAGATACGGTTACTATGATCAGGAATATTTTGACCACGAGTCCGATGAAAGACGAAAGGTACATTTGCCCGAGTATAATATTGATGTTACGTATCGTCCTGTCCTCGAATCTGCGCTTCCGGGCGGATCGTATGCGGCGGTATGTGAGCTTGCAAATGAGACTTATGAGGCGGGTATAGCTTCAAAAGCTTACAACGTTGTTGAATACCCCATTAAAGACGGATCGGATTGGCGCCTGATCGAGTTCCCGAATTTTTATGTGGATGAAAACGGAAAAGTATTTGCTTGTTTTTTTCTTGAATATTGCTATATCGGTTTAGACCCGGAGGTTCCCGATTTTATATCGGGTATTCGCGGAGACTCGTCGGAAGCAAGCGCAATAATTACAATTGATTCATATTGGGGTGATGGACCAAGACCGGATTACTATTTCCCTGTTGAATGTAAGTTTGTGAATACTCCGGACGGTTGGAGAATTGCAGAATCGGAATTCAGTATTCTTTTTGCAAACGATCAAAATTATCTCTACGATTACAGAGAAGAGAATCCCGAGAAAGTACGCGACGATGCTTTAAAGCTTGCTGCCGCCGAAGCAAAATATACCGTTGATGAGATTATGTACGCAATTTCCGGCATGAATAGTTACAAGCAGGATTATTACGAATATGCTCAGAAGAATGGCAAGGAATTTGTTTCTATCTTAAAAGAGATAGTTTCCGACAGCGGTGAAAAGAAAACTATGCAGTATGTTAAAGCATCGGACAATATGTTTAGTCCCTACGGTGGATACGAAGAGTATTTGGAATTCTGTGTAACGGAATCAACTTATAAGCTTTTTGACCGCGCATATGCCGATCGTGATTTTGAAAGAAGGATCACCGAAGGCAGAGTAGACTACGTTGCTGTACCCGATAGTGTTAATTTCTCTTACGATCCCGAAACCGCTGTTGTAAAGGTCGTTGAATCTACCGACAAAGAAGCGACCGCGCACGTTTACTGCGAGCTTATCAAGGACGGCAAGAGGATTCCTATATACGTTGAATGTAAATTAGAGAAGCCTTACGCTTACGGTCGGTGGGATGTTGCTGAGTCTCCCTTCATCGATATGATCAGCTCGGCTGACGAATTTGAATACACCGTCGGCGAAGCGCCCTCAACCGGTGACAATGCGTTTGATGAGATCGCCGTCTGCCTTGGAGGAATGGCACTCGTTATGTCTGTGATCGCATTGATACCTCGCAAAAAGAGAGAAACACTTTAACTTTAGTTATGAAAGGACGGTAAAACAATGAAAAAATTTTTATCTGTTATTTTAGCCCTCACCTTCTGTCTTGCCGCCTTTTCGGCAACGGCGCCAACAGCTTCAGCAAAGAGTGAAACGATCAGCGAGAGCGAGGCGAAGGAACTGATAGTAAAGGCGTATGAGTTTTCCCGTGACGTAAGGAATAACCATGCAAGATACATTGAGTTTTCTGATGATAAACGTATAGAATTAGAGCTTGACAATGGCAGAAAGGTTTCTTATTGGATAGTAAACGAAGAGAAGCTTCCGGGTGGATCATACGAAAAAATGTGTGATTATACCGAAACGATTTATACTAAAGATACTGCTGAATTATCTTATGCATATCCGCTTACCGCAACGATTCATCCTTATGAAACAATGTGGGAGAATCTTCGCCCTCTGTTTTACAGAGATGAAAAGTCTGTTTTGTTCGCGAATCCGGGAGATGTGCCGAGTTACACAGGCGCGTATCTGTACCCGAATGTAGAAAATGTTGAAATCAAAATAATTTCGGGTGATTCAAAAACAGCCAAGGCTAATATCACAGTTTATTTCGCATATATCGACGGTCCCAGAACAGATGATTTTGATATTGTTGAATGCAGATTCGAGAAAACTGCAAACGGCTGGAGAATAGCAGAATCTGAATACAGCCTTGTATTGGCGACCGAGCACGCATATCTTAAAGACTACCGCTCGAAAAATCCCGATGCACCGAATCCTTCGGGTGGCGGAATTCTGATTCCCGATGTAAGGGAAATATTGCTGCCTGTTATTGCCGAATTGAAAAAAGATATTGATAAATATTATATTGGGGAGTTCTGCGAAGATTCCGCGGTCGATAAATTGGTTGCCGGATGCAAAGCTACCGTCGAAAAGATCGGCGCTGAAAAAGTCGGTGACGAATACATTGTTACCGTAAACGGTGAGCAGACTATTCAGTTCGTTTATGACCCGGATGATACGAGAATCAAGATAGTGAAGTCAACCGACAAGGAGGCTACCGCACTTGTATATTTTGAATTTATTGAGGGAGATAAAAGGGTTGCGAAAGCTGTGGAGTGTAAATTTTCGCATTATTATTCGCTCTGGATGCTTGAGGATTCGCAGATTATCGATCTGCTGACAAATCCCGATGAATTCGTGCCTTCCCCCGCAACCGGTGACAACGCGTTCAATACTATCGCCGTCTGTCTCGGCGGTATGGCGGTTGTGATGTCCGTGATCTCTCTTATTCGCAAGAGAAGAGAAGAATAAATTTTCTGAAAAAAGCCAAGCTCAATGAGCTTGGCTTTTTGTATAGCAATTTTTGTCCTACATTTACCCATCTATGTCTTGCACAATCGCGCTTTTTGTCTTATAATGTTATATGTAAGGACAGATTTTGTCCATACGAATTTTGCATAAATGTGAGGCTGGACTATGAGTGAAGTTAAAATGCAGCAGAAAACAGGCTGCGCCGTCATCGGCTACGGCGGAATGGGCGGCTGGCACACCAGATACATTCTTGAAAGCGACGTCGCGTATCTTTGCGGTATCTACGACATCAATCCCGTAAAGGTCGAGCTTGCGAAGACCAATGGAATCCGCGCGTATTCTTCCCTTGAGGAGCTGCTTGCGGATGAAGATATTAAATTTGTTACCATCGCAACTCCCAATGAGGTCCACGCTGAGATCGCGATCAAGGCTCTCCGCGCCGGTAAGCACGTTATCACCGAAAAGCCTGTTGTTCTTAATTCGACGGAGCTCGAACAGGTCATCGCGGTTGCAAAGGAATGCGGCAGACTCTTCACGGTTCATCAGAATCGCCGTTGGGATATCGACTTCCGCATGATGCGCGAGGCTTATCTTTCGGGCAAGCTCGGCAGAGTTTTCTCATGTGAATCGAGAATTCACGGCTCGCGCGGCATTCCCGGTGACTGGAGAGGCAAGCCCGAACACGGCGGCGGAATGATCTATGACTGGGGCGTTCACCTCATCGACCAGATGCTTCTTATCTTTGAGGACAAGAAGATCAAGCAGGTCCGTTGCCTTTGCGAACATATCACAAACAAGGAAGTTGACGACGGCTTCAAGCTCGACATTATTTTCGAAGATGACACCGTCGGTCATATCGAGGTCGGAACTCACCACTTCATCTCGCTGCCCAGATTCTATATGACGGGTACTTCGGGCGCGGCTATCATCGAGGATTGGCGCGACCGCACACGCGTGATCTCTTGCAAGACGGTTGAAGAGGGCGAGGTCAAGCCCGTAGTTACCGCCGCAGGTATGACCAAGACTATGGCTCCCCGCGCCGAGGACACTCTTGAGGAGAGCTACATCGAGCGTATGGACTCCGACGTTCACGATTATTATCGCAACTTCACCGCTGCGATCCGAGGCGAGGCTGAGCAGATCGTAAAGCACGATCAGATGCGCCGAGTTCTTCGCGTTATCGAGGCTGCTTTCGAGTCGGATAAGCTCGGTAAGACGGTTGATTTTGAGGAAGTATAATGACTTATCTTTTCGATTTTGACGGCACGCTCGTTGATTCGATGCCGACGTACGCCTCGCAGATGCTCCGCATTCTCGACGAGACGGGCACGAAATATCCCGACGACGTGATCAAGATCATCACGCCCCTCGGATATATCGGCACGGCAAATTATTATCTCGAGCTCGGTATGCCGCTGACCTTTGAGGAGATCACAAGGCGTATGGGCGAATATATGTACGAGCAGTACGCGAACAATATCCCCGCGAAGGAGACTGTCCGCGAGACTCTGCTTGCTCTGCGCGCACGCGGCGATAAGCTCAACGTCCTGACCGCAAGCCCGCATCTCACCCTTGATCCCTGTCTCAAGCGTCTCGGACTTTTCGATCTTTTTGATAACGTCTGGTCCTGCAACGATTTCGATATGACGAAAGCAGATCCCGCGATATACGTTGAAGCGGCAAAAAGACTCGGCGAGAAGGTCGAAGACGTAACCTTCCTTGACGACAACCTCGGTGCATGCCGTACCGCAAAGATCGCAGGAATGAAGGTCTACGGCGTCTACGACGATTCCTCAAAGGAATATACCAAGGAAATGAGCAGCGAATTTGACGGATATATCGTTAAGTTCAGCGAATTGATCTGAATAGAACGATCCTCGCCGTTTCGGTGAGGATCGTTTTATTCAATATTCAATCTTAAAATAATCAAGATACTTCTTGAATCTATCCTGCGCAGTAAGACAAGTATCGAGGAGATATCCGCGCTCGCGCGTCCACTCGGAAAGACCGCGATAGTAAAACATTTTCAGTTCTTCGTCTATGATGAAAGGAACTATGTTGTTACGCAGACATTCTTTGAAGAGAATCAGTCTACCGACACGTCCGTTACCGTCTTGAAAAGGATGGATTATTTCAAATCGGTGATGAAAGTCAAGAATTTCTTCAAATGTCTTTTCCTTGGTGGCATTATATTGGGAGAGCAGAGCTTTCATTTCGCGTGCGACATCTTCGGGAAGCGTGGTCTCTCTCCCGCCGACTTCGTTAGGTAGTTTTTTGTATTCGCCAACAGCAAACCACGATTTGCGGCTGTCAGAGGTTCCGTTTTTGAGAATACGGTGAAGCTCTTTGATGAAGTTTTCCGTAAGCATTCCCGATGCATTTTCGATTATCAGATCAATGCAACGGAAATGATTGGCGGTTTCCACGACGTCGTCCACTCTTATGCTTTTATCCGAAATTCCGATAGTGTTCGTCTCAAAAATATACCTTGTCTGATCGTGGGTCAGCTTGCTTCCTTCCATATGGTTGGAGTTATAGGTAAGCTCGATTTGAATCTTGTGATAAATACCGCCCGAGATCGCGGATCTTTTTTCGCGTTTCAAGATGTCGAGCAGAGAATCCCGAACTACTTTTCGGGGCTTTCTCATAGGCTTTAATGCGTCTTCGGGGATCATCCAGGTCTTGCCGAGAAGAATCGCACCGGCAACACGACCTCCCGCGCAATAATTACGCACACTGCGCTCCGATAATTCCCATTTTGTTGCCGCTTCTGCTGCAGTAAAATATTTCATTAATGATACTCCTTTTTTATATGTATATATTATACCACATTATCGGCAAAATATCAATAGAAAGCAAAAATAAAAATATAGTTATTTTGCCGATATCGGCAAAATAACTATATTTTTATGTATTAAATAAGGGATAATTTGCCGATAACGGCAAATATGATTTAAATCTCGAGGATATCTCCATCACTCGGATGCAGTATCTCAAACTGATACTTGCCCGATGCGGCGAGGTCGGCGATATCGCCGAATTTGCGTTCGGAGGCGTGGGTGAATGCGAAACGCTTCGTCTTGACACGGTCGAGATAGGGAGTAAGTTCGGGAATGCCAAAGTGCGCGAGCTCACATACGATTAAGTCGTATTCCTTCTCAAAGGCTACCTTCGGGAAGTCGTCCTTGGCGAGCTTTTGCGACATGTCACCGGTAAAGAGGATGCGTTTGCCCTCAATCTCGATATCCATTGCCGCGCTGAGGTGAGCGTCGTTTATATGCTTGGTCGGGATATAGGAGAGCTTGATGTTTTCGTCCTCGAATTTGGTTTCGGGGGTTGCAAGATGCAGACGAATGCGGTCCTCGGGGAATTTTGCACCCGGAGAGACTGCATTCAGAACCGCGTGGATAGCGTCGATTACAGCCTGCGAGGTCAGATAAACGTCGTAATTCGAGTTCTTCCAATACCACTGCGAAAGGTCGATAAAATGGAAAATTCCGTCTATATGGTCGCCGTGGCAATGCGTGGTGAAGATCGCGCGGACGTCCTCGTATTTTACTCCCGCACGCAAAACCTCATCGTATATCGGCGCGCCCGCGTCAATAATGTAGGCAGAGCCGTTTGTTTCGATCATAGTCGAGGAGCAATGCCTCTCCGCCGACGGAACGCCGTGGGAGGTTCCCATAAATGTTATTTTCATTCTGCACTTACTCCAAAAGATTTGAGATTCTCGATGCCGAGCTTGATGCCTTCGATGCAATCATTGGGACCCTCGTATTCGATCGAAACGTAGCCGTCGTAGCCCGCCTTCTTGAGGATGGCGATGCAACGCTTTACGGGAATGTCGCCCTCACCGACCGAGCATCCGACAAGTCTGCGGCATCCGCGGGTGTGATATCCCGATTCGAAATCCTCGTCGAATTCGTGAACGAGCCAGTCCTTTGCGTGGACGTGGAAAGCATAGGGAGCGAGTCGGGAAACTGCCATTGCGCTGTCCTCGTCAACGCAAGCGAAGTTGCCCATATCGACGAGCAGACCGTAGTTTTCGTGACCGACGGCGTTGAAAAGCTTTTCAACGCGGTAGCTGTCCTGCGCGATCTGACCGTGGTTTTCGGAGCAGGTCCTGATGCCTAGGGTAGCGGCATATTCGGTGACTCTGCGAGCGTTTTCCGCGATCGTCGGGAGCATCAGCTCGAATGAACGTGCATCGGCTTCTTTGCCGTAAGCCCAGCAGACGTCGTGGCGCATAACCTTTGCGCCGAGAAGCGCGGCAACGTCAAGCTGATCGCAAAGACGCTTGATCTCCTTTTCGGCCTCCTCTCCCTTCTTGAAAAGGTTTGCGCCGATGGTGTAGGCGTTGATATCCATGCCGTACTTGTCAGCCTCGGCACGGATGAGCTTCGCGTACTCCTTCTGCTCCTCGAGAGTGGGAGCCTTGCCCTGCTCGGGGCAGAGATCGATGAATTCTATCGCGCGCAGACCGAGGTCGTAAGCGGCTTTAACAGTATCAAGCTGCGTAAGCTTGCCTGCGCGGATATATTGCTGGAATGAATATGAGCTGACCGAGATCTTCATTATCAAAGACCCGCCATACTCTTCTTGAGGTGCTCGACCGCGATGCCGATGTCAGCCGCAGGATCTTCGCCGCACTCGCGCTCGATGGTGAGGAATCCACGGTAGCCGATGTCCTTGAGAGCCGCGAGGTACTTCGGGAAGTCAACGCTGCCCTGTCCGAGCGGAACCTCCTGATAGAACTTCTTGCCCTGGAACTCTTCGGGAACGGGATGAACTACGCGGTAAGCAATCTCGGGTCCAACGTCGAGAAGCTTAATGCCGTCCTTTGCGTGAGTGTGAACGATGTACTTCTGAAGATTATAAACTGCACCAACGGGGTCGTCGCCGGTTACCATAACGAGGTTAGCGGGGTCGAGGTTGACCGAAACACCGGTCGAGCCGAGCGAATCGAGGAATTCCTTGAGAACGATGCTTCTCTCGGGACCCGTCTCGATAGCGAACTTTGCGCCAACGCTGTCGGCGTACATAGCGAGCTCGTGGCAAGCCTCCTGAAGGATCTTGTAACGCTCGTGATTCTTGTCCTCGGGAACAACGCCGATGTGAGTGGTTACGACGCCGGTCTCAAGGTCAGCGCACATATCGATGATGCGCTTGGACTTTTCGATCTTCTCGGGATTGAGCTCGGGATGAGTGAATCCGCCGCCGCCAAGGTCGCCGCAGATAGCGGAGAACTTGAGACCGTGATCCTTCGCGAAGTTAAGAAGCTCGCGGCGGTCAGCCTTTGAGAAGTTCTCGGGAGCATGAATGCCCTTCGTGCAGTAGATCTGAAGACCCTCGATGCCCATCGATGCAGCCTTCTTTATTGCTTCGTGTGTCTCCATCTTGAAGGAGTCAACGATCGCGCCAATAGGAAAATAACCCATAATATTTACCTCCGATTATAGTTGATTATGTAAAAAAATTGTTTAATAAACGCTGTATTACAAGCGAATCTCTTCGCCGCGCTCAGCCGACTGATAGAGTGTGTCGAGCAGCAGCATGCTGTTTAGAATGTTGTCGATATGCGAGCGGTTCTTCTCGCCCGTTCTGCAGGACTCGAAGAATGCCTCGTCCTCGCAGAGATACATGTTGGGGATATCGTACTCGGGCTCGAAGGACTCAAGCGTATCGCCCGAATAGAAGGTGAACTTCTTGCCGTAGGCAAGGCGCGCTCCGCCCTTATCACCCATAAAGTCGATGAACATCTCGTTATGACCGATGTTCTGTGCCCAAGCACCGTTGAAGGAGATCGAGGAGCTTGAGGTGCGGATGAAGCCTGTGATCATATCGTCAACGTCGTTGGTTCCCTCGGGATCCATAGTGTCCTCAGCCCACATGCTCTTGTAGGTATAGGACTTAATATCCTTTGCCATCTCGTTGTAAGAGTTGCAGGTGAGGGTCTTGAGCTCGGGAGCGCCGAGGATATAAAGGATGAGATCAAAGAAGTGAACGCCCCAGTCGATGAGAACGCCGCCGCCCGACTCAGCCTTTGTTGTGAATGCGCCGCCGAGTCCGGGAATGGAGCGGTGAGAGCGGAAGGAGCAGTAAACGTGGTAAATATTGCCGAATTCACCGCGCTCGTTCATCTCTCTTAGCATTTCGACAGATTTATGATAGCGGTTGCAGACGCCTATATTGAGGATCTTGCCGCGTGCGTTTGCCTCGTCTGCCATCTCCTTGGAGAGAGCATAGTTGACTGTTACGGGCTTCTCGCAGAAGACGTGCTTGTCTGCGCGAAGAGCGTCCATAGTTACGGTGTAGTGCGCGAAGTTGGGAGTGAGAACGAATACAGCCTCGACCTCTGGGTCGGCGAGGGCGATCTTATAGTCTGTGATAACATTCTCAACCATTTCGTATTTTTCCTTCATTGCCTGCGCCTTTTCGATGATGAGGTCGCATGCGTACTTGATGCGAAGTCCCTCGACCTTCGATAGCGCGGGAAAATGTGCGTTCTGGGCAATTCTGCCGCAGCCGATAACAGCAATAACCATGATGTTTGGCTCCTTTCGGAATATAAAATATATTAACTTAATTATAGCATAATATTCTCTTTAAATCAAGCGTTTTTATCAGTTTTAGCCAAAAAATACCTCGGCTTTTGCCGAGGTATTATGATCAATCGGAAATAATTCTGTTGATCCAGATACCCTTCTTGATAAGGAAGTAGCCGACGATGCATTTCGTCAGGTCAAGCAACTGGACACAGAGGTAGAGGGGGATGATACCCATTGACGTATGATGCGCTGTGATGTATGCAAAGGGAATAGTAACTCCCCAGGTAAATCCGCAGTCGAAGATGAAGGTAAGAAGTGTTTTACCTCCCGACCGCAGTGTAAAATATACCGCGTGAGCAAAGGCGAAGATCGGCATCGTGCAGGCAACGATAAAGAGCATCGATCCCGCAAGATCCCTTGTATATTCGCTTGCGTCGTAGAAGGAGGGGATGAGCTTCGAGCAGAGCGCAAGAGCGGTGCTCATAAAGAGGCAGGAGGCAATAGAAAGAGCAAAGAGCTTCCAGACTGAGGATTTTGCTTCTTCTACCTCATCCGCACCGAGATGCTGACCGAGGATGATGGCGATCGCACTACCCATCGAGAAGCAAACGACGTTGAAGAGATTGAGGACCGTGGATGAAATGTTCGCGGCGGCTACGCATTCGAGTCCACGTACGGAATAGCACTGAAGTAGTATTGCCTGACCGAATGACCAAAGGAATTCATTGATAAGCAGGGGAGAGCCCTTGATTATCATATCCTTACAGAGAGGAAGCGGGATCTTCGCGGTGCGGTAAACGCCGACGAAGGAAGGATATTTATTCTTTCTTGTGTGGGTGATGATAACGAGCAGCAGCATTTCGACGTAGCGCGAAACAACGGTCGCAATTGCCGCACCCGCAACTCCCATGGGAGCAAAGGTGATGAAGGGAAGCTTGCCCTCGTTGCCGAAGATAAGAATATAGTTGAGTACGAGATTGACGAGAATTGCGACTACTCCGCCGATCATTGGAAGCTTGGTCTCACCCTCTTCGCGGAGAGTTGAACCGTAGACCTGGGATATCGCAAACGGCGCAAGGCCGATAAGCATTATGTAGATATAGTCGAGCGCGTGGCCCATCATCAGCTCTGCAACTTCGGGTTTGGTATCTTCGGCAATATAGAGCTTGATAAGCGTCTCGGGGAAGGCGAGAAAAACGGTAATACCGATCGCGAGCATTGCGAGGGCAAGATAATTCTTCGCTCTGACGGTGCGGCGTACGCCCGCGGAATCCTTTGCTCCCGCAAACTGAGCTGTAAAGATTCCGATACCCGAAAGACCGCCGAATATGCAGAGGTTGAATACAAAGAGAAGCTGATTGACCGTTGCAACAGCCGACATCTCAATTTCTCCGATGCGTCCGATCATTATGTTGTCGACAAAGCTGACGGCGTTGGTGAAGGTGTTCTGAATTACGATAGGAATGAGTATCGCGATGACGCGCTTATAAAATGCGCGGTCGCCGATAAGGGTGTATTTGGCTTTTAAAAGTGTTCCCGACATATTGTTTCTCCATAAAAGATTTACCATGGCATTATACCATAAAACAGTAGGATATTCAAGTACGAAATGGATAAATTTTAGCGTTTTGAGAAAAAATATAATAAAAATATTGAAATTTTGGCTGATTTGTGATATACTGAATTATATATGTTTTGGAGGTGTCAAACTTATGAAGTATAAATGCCATATCTGCGGCGAAGTTTTTGAAATTCCCGAGGGCGGGGAGGTAGTATGTCCCCTCTGCTATGCCACCGGTGACGTGATCGAGCCGATCAAAGAGGAGCTCACCGAGCTTCCTGTCGGAGACAAGAGTGCGGTCTATAACATCGGTTACGGTCTTTATGTAATCACTTGTAACGACGGCAAGAAGGACAACGGTATGATCTGCAACACGGTCGTACAGCTGACGAGCGATCCCGTCCGCGTCCTCGTTTCGATCAATAAGGCGAATTATACGCATGACGTTGTTAAGGAGACAAGACTTATGAACGTCTGCCCGATCTGTGAGAGTGCGCCATTCAGCGTCTTCGAGCGTTTCGGATTCAAGAGCGGACGCGATACCGATAAGTTTGAGGGATGTGCATTCCTTCGTTCCGAAAATGAGCTCGCGGTTCCGACGGAACATATCAATTCCTACATGTCTCTCTGGGTCGAGAGCTATCAGGAGGTTGGAACGCACGGTATCTTTATATGCATCCTGAGCGAATCGGGCGTTATTTCCAAGGCTCCTACGATGTCGTATGCATATTATCACGCAAACGTAAAGCCTAAGAAGAAACCCTCGAAGAAGAAGGGATTCGTCTGCAAGATCTGCGGATGGGAATACGAGGGCGAGACTCTGCCGGAGGACATCGTCTGCCCGATCTGCAAGCACGGCGCGGCTGACTTCGAAAAGATCCAATAGTAAAACTGCGTTTTACTTCATTTTAAGTAGAAAAAAGAAGAAAAATAAATGGACTGTAAGCTTTATAACGCATATCTGAATATTCTCCGCGAGGAGCTTGTGCCCGCTATGGGATGCACAGAGCCGATCGCGCTCGCGTACGCCGCGGCATCCGCGCGCGCGCTTCTCGGCAGGATGCCCGAGAGGGTGCAGGTCGAGGTTAGCGGAAATCTGATCAAGAACGCTATGGGCGTTACCGTGCCGAATACCGACGGTATGCGCGGCATCGAGGCGGCTGTGGCGGCGGGTATCGTTGCGGGAAACGAAAAGAAAAAGCTTGAATGTATCGCGGACGTCGATGATGGCGGCCGCGACAACATCCGCGCTTACCTAGCGAAGAATATCATAACAGTTGAGCTTTGCGAGAGTGATCTTGCCTTCGACTGCACCGTAAAAGTTGAGGCGAATGGCGAGAACGCGCTTATCCGTATGGCGAACGCGCACACGAATATCGTCCACCGCGAGAAGAACGGCGAGATCATCAGCGACACTCCCGTTTCCTGCGAGAGCGAGGACGGTATGTCGTCGCACGAGTGCCTGACTGTTGAGAATATCATTAAGTTTGCGGAAGAAGTCGAGCTTTCCGACGTTGAGCCCATTCTTGCAAGGCAGATCGAGTGCAACAGCGCGATCTCCTCGGAGGGACTTAAGAATCCTTGGGGCGCGTGCATCGGACAAACTCTGCTCAGTTGCGCGGGCGACAGTCTTATGAACCGCGCAAAGGCACGCGCGGCTGCGGGAAGTGACGCGAGAATGAACGGCTGCGCTATGCCCGTCGTTATTCTTTCGGGAAGCGGAAATCAGGGTATGACGGCGTCTCTGCCCGTCATTACATATGCGGAAGAGCAGAAGAGAAGCCGCGAGGAGCTTCTCCGTGCGCTCGTCGTTTCCGATCTTTGCACCATCCACCTCAAGACATACATAGGCAGGCTTTCGGCATTCTGCGGAGCTGTCTGCGCGGGTGCGGGTGCGGGCGCGGGAATCTGTTTCCTTGAGGGCGGCAGAGTCCGCGAGGTCTCGCATACACTTGTCAATGCGCTCGGAATCTCGAGCGGAATCGTCTGCGACGGCGCAAAGGCATCCTGCGCGGGCAAGATCGCGCTTGCGGTCGAGGCGGGAATCCTCGGTTGGGAGATGTTTAAGAACGGCGGCAAGCAATTTTACAGCGGCGAGGGCATCATCACCAAGGGCGTTGAGAACACCATCCGCAACGTCGGCATCCTTGGTCACGACGGTATGAAGGCGACTGACCGTACGATCATGGATATTATGCTGAAGAAGATGTGTTAACCGCAAGGTTTCTTAAGACTAAACCGGTTAAAAAGATTTAACGGCAAAGGAGAGTTCGCTATGAACAACAGGAAATACCCGACGAGCTTATTCATTATTGGATTAATAACAAACATACTGTTTCATTTCTTTTGGCTTTTTATTCCCGGTATTATACTATTGATCATAGGAATATTTGTTAAACCTTGTCTATACATAGGTTTGGCACTGTTATTGATAGATATTGTTCTTTCTTTGATAGAACAACTCCGTATCCGCCAAGCTTTTCTTGAAGAAAGCGACAACCCTGCTTTTCGAGAGTTTCAGGATGCGTTGTCAACAGACGGAAGCTGGAAAAACAATATAGTTGATTTAATCAATCAAAAAATATCCGATCAGGAAAACGAAACTCGATCGGATGACAAAAGCAAAGATGAATGAGAAACACGGGGCTGATTCATTAAGCAAACAATGATTCAGCCCTTTAATCGTGCAAAAAGTATAAATAAACTGTTGATTTAGCAAGATAATACGAGTATCGTATGTCAAAGTACGGCTCGAAATATCTTTTGAGCGAGCAACGTGCGTCCGTCTCTTCCCCTCATCCACCGCTTGCTCGGTCCCCCTTCCCCACCGGGGAAGGTAAAAGAGTTGTACGAATCTCATCGCATTTCAGCGAACATCGTTTCATTTTTACCTTAACAAAGCAAAAAGGAATATTTTATTAGAATCAATTTGCACTCGTTTGTGAGTTTTTGCAAACTTTTTCAATAAAATATTCCTTTTTAATATGCAAAATTATATGTCAGAATGATATTCGCTGAACAAACATAGTTAGATCGATATCCACTTTACCTTCCCCGGTGGGGAAGGGGGACCGTGGGAACGGTGGATGAGGGGAAGAGACGGACGCACTGTGTTTGTACATTTTCAGATCGAGCTACTTATTGCACAAATCTTATTATCCAACGGAGAGTGCTTAATGAAGCAGACCTGTTAATCTTTGTTTATGCCCTTAGGAGATATTATTTATTTTACTTTTTAATCATTTCCCTACGTAACGTCGGCATCCTCGGTCACGACGGTATGAAGGCAACCGACCGCACGATCATGGAGATCATGCTCAAGAGACCGATGTGCTGATTAAGATTGAATTAAGTATTCTGAAGAATTGATTAATCCCGTTGACTTCATCTTTCTTTTGGTATATAATAGTATCCGAAAGGAAGTGATGTCAATGGGGAAGAGAAGAATGACGGTAGTTTTGTGCATCTGCGCGGCGGTCGTTTTGACGTCCGCGGTGATGCTCTACCGTCATTTTCATATATACAGCGCGGAGGATTTCGGCTTTGAGGATATAAAGAGCCCGAACGATGCCGACGGCGACGGTATTGATGATTACACCGATATGGTCGAGGGCGCACGGGCGTATATTGCCACGAATCCGCAGTATAAAAGCGCGTATTATGCGGGAGGTTACCCGACCGACAACTACGGTGTTTGCACCGACGTCATATGGCAAGCCTTTCGTGCGGCGGGATACAGTCTTAAGGATATGGTTGATGCCGATATCGACGCGCGTCACGACGCCTATTTCGATGAGGACGAATATTCCGATTCAAATATCGACTTCCGCCGATGCCGCAATCTGCTCGTCTTTTTCCGTAAGCACGCAGAAGAGCTTACGACCTCGACATCGAACCCCGAGGATTGGATGCCGGGCGATATAGTCATCTACGACGGTCATATCGCGATCTGCTCGGAAAAGCGCAACGCGCGCGGTCTGCCATACATAATTCACCACGGCAATCCGGTTGAAAATGCCGTCGAAGCCGATCAGCTCACCACCACCTACGGCGGCGATATCATAGGACATTTCAGATACTGCCCGTAAATGATCGTTATTGACATAAAGCCGGGACCTCTCAAAAGGGAGGTCCCGGTTTTTGCGACATAAGGGTTATTTTATATAATCCTCAAATCGATTGTTATGCATATCATCAAGAATACCGTAAAGTCTCGAAAAATCAATTCCGTCTACCGTTTTTTCACGGTATGAGCCCGAATTGTAAATGTAGCTTGTGTTTTCCTTAATGTCTCTTGTTATTGTTTGAATAAGCTCATAAACCTCTGTTTGCTCTGCTGTTGCTTCACCTGAGGCAACAAGGTCGGATAACTGAACGTAATCCATTTCTCCGGAACCTATTTTATAGAGTATATCAATAAAAAGTTCGTCGATAATTCCGGTCTCGTTCAGGCTGCATATCTGGAATTTGTATCCGTCAGTATATGCTTCTTCTTCGAGAAAAGCAAAGTACGGTTTGTCAAGATAGTTCGGATCTTTACCTTCTGCCTGCGCTTCTCCTGTTAAAGCTTCTTGCATAAGCTCAAAAAACATACTCTTGTCAAGTACCTCGAAGGTGTAATCATCGGGATTCAAAGCAAGTAGCTCTTCGTCGGTTTTGTCGTTCGAGAGTATCGAGGAGATAAGTGCGGCATCGCGCTTTTCGGCGTCAGAACCCACTCCGAAGACCAAGTATCCGGTTTCCAAATTATCTTCGCTCGAAATACCGCCGAATTTTTCCGCATATTTGTACTTAATATTGATACCGTAGAAAACGTATTTGAATAATTCGCTGTCATCGCCATTCTTCATACCTTCTCGGGTGAAAGTATACACCCATCCGTTATCAAGTGTACGGCGTGCGACTTTTCGGTAAAACATAATGTCGGAATCATCGCTGATTGGTCCGGCGGCTGCACCGAAATCACTTGCTGTACCGGAATTACCCGATGTCGGAAGAATACTATTGACGAGCATAGATACAGCGGGGATTATCGCACCCATCAGTAAGGCGCAAGCGACAAGTGCAATAGCTTGCTTCCAGGCGATAACGATTCTTCCGGTTTTAGGTTGTTCCGCCTCGCGTTTTGGCGCTGCAGGCGGACGGATCTTATCGGCGGTTTCGGCGATGAGGCTGCTGTCGATATGATCCATAGCGTCAAGTAGCCTTGTGTCGTTGAAAATTTTGTTTTTCATACCATTATACCTTCCTTTTTGAGATATTCCGCAAGCTTTTTGCGGGTGCGAAGGAGCCTCATTTTTATCGCGCTCTCTCCGCAATGCATTTGTTTTGCGATGTCTCGGGGACTCATATCAAAGAAATAGCGCATAAGGAAGATCCGTCGTTCGCTCTCGCTTCGGCTCAGGAGAAATTTGCTTATCAGCTCGCCCGCGCGCCGTGACTCGTAAAGCTCGGAAAGATCTGTACCGTCGTCGAGCATCGACAGCAGCTCTTCACCAACGAGCTTGACCTCACCGCCGCGCTTCCAGGCGTTGCTTGAACGCGATTTCTTCATTGCCAGCCGCCGCGTGACCTCGGAGATATATGCCGAAAGACTCGCGGGCTTTGTGGGCGGGATCGAATTCCAGAGTGCGAGGTAGACGTCATTGACGCACTCTTCACGGTCCTCCTTGAGGGCGAGAAAATTCGAGGCGATGTAGTAGATCAGATCGCCGTATTTTTTGTCAACTTCTTCAAGCGCACGCTCGTCGCGCGAGAAGAACATTTCGATTATCTTTTCGTCCTTCATTGCTGTCTCCTTTCTGTCCCTTCACTTAATAAGTACCCTTTTGTCGCCCGCGGTCACACATTTTTTGAAAATTTTTCGAAAAAAGAGGAATATTTTATTCGAATCAACGGGTGATCATAAATAAAATATTCCCAAATATATTTTATTGGTTTAATTATAGCATATATAGATTCCAATGTCAACAAAAGCTGCATAGCATTGAGGCTTTTTGTATTATTATTTAATCATCTCTCTTAGTGCCTCAAGCGCATCGGTGAGTCCACCTACTGCATCAATTATGCCGTATTTGACAGCTTCCTCGCCTGCGATGACGCTTCCGACGTCGGTTGCGATCTGGTCAGGGCGCATCATAAGCTGACGCAGAGTGTCGGGCTCGGCGCGCGAATTTCGGCTGATAAAGCTGATGATCCGCTCCTGCATATCGCGGAAGTAGGTGAAGGTCTGCGGTGCGCCGACGACGGTGCCGCTGATTCGGACGGGATGGATCGTCATCGTCGCGCTCGGTACGATGAAGGACTTTTTTGCCGCGACCGCGAGGGGCACGCCTATCGAATGACCGCCGCCGAGCACGATCGAAACTGTGGGTTTCGACATACTCGATACAAGCTCCGCGATCGCGAGCCCCGCTTCGACGTCACCGCCCATAGTGTTTAGGAGGAGAAGTACGCCGTCTACGTGCTCATCCTGCTCAAGTGAGACAAGCCGCGGCAGAATATGCTCGTATTTCGTGCTCTTTTGATTCTCACCCGCGATGTAATGCCCTTCAATCTGCCCGACGATGCACATACAGTAGATCGACTCGCTTGAGTTTTCGGCAAGCACCATCCCGTCAGGCACTTCATTTAATTTATTTTCATTATCATGCTTGTTATCTTCGCTCATTTTTTCGCTCCCGTTTTTTAGTTATTATTTCCGCAAAGAGGCAATATATGCTTGAATCGGGCGAAAAAATGTGGTATAATAATTATATATTTGCCAAAAGAGGTATGAAAATGAATATTTGTGACCTTAAACCCCAAAAAGTATTTGAATATTTTGCGCTTTTATCGAGCGTGCCGCACGGATCTGGCAACATGAAGCCGATCGCGGATCTCTGCGAGAATTTTGCAAAAGAAAGAGGCCTGGAATATATCCGCGACGAGGCGGACAATATTATAATCAAAAAGCCGGGTACCGCGGGCTATGAAAGCTCCGAGCCCTTGATCATTCAGGGACATCTCGATATGGTCTGCGCAAAGGATCCCGACTGCGAGAAGGACATGGCGATCGAGCCGATCGAGCTCTACGTTGACGGAAACTATCTCCGTGCGCGCGGAACCTCTCTCGGCGGTGACAATATCATTGCCGTTGCTATGGCAATGGCGATCCTCGATTCCGACGATATCCCCCATCCTCCGCTCGAGGCAGTCTTCACCGTTGACGAGGAGGTCGGACTTCTCGGCGCGGCGGCACTTGATT
Source organism: Clostridia bacterium (assembly GCA_017411805.1). Lineage (GTDB taxonomy): Bacteria > Bacillota > Clostridia > Oscillospirales > CAG-272 > CAG-390. The sequence continues at coordinate 54,562 of JAFQPI010000019.1, read as the reverse complement.
TCTCGAATCTGAAAGCCAAGAGAATGCTCAATCTCGACTCCGAGGAGGAGGGTGTTTTCACCGTTTGCTGTGCGGGCGGTGTCAGAGTAAACGCTACGATTCCGCTTATTTACGAGGATATCCCCGAAGATTTCGTTGCTTATAAGATCGGCGTTTCGGGTCTTATGGGCGGTCATTCGGGCGTTGACATCGACAAGGGACGCGAGAGCGCGAACAGACTCATCATCCGTTTCCTCAGAAGACTCAGCCAGAGACTTCCGTTCTCGCTTTGCGCTATCGAGGGCGGACAGCTTGATAACGTTATCTGCCCCGAATCAACTGCTGTCATCGCTTTCCAAAACGATGAAATATCCGCGGGAGTTCTTTCAGATATGGTTGCGGCGTACGACGCGATCTTCAAGAACGAGCTTGCGGCGGGAGACGGCGGTGTTACAGTTTCCGCAGAGCCCTGTGCGCTTCCCGACAGAAGAATTATCATCACCGATACTGTCAAGCTCTTTTCCGCGCTTAACGTGCTTCCTTATCATATCCAGCGTATGAGCCGCGATTTCGAGGGCCTTGTTCAGACCTCGCTGAATATGGGCGTGCTCAAGATGACCGAAGAGGGATTGAAATTCTCATATTCGGTGCGCTCTTCGATCGCGTCCGAGAAGGAGGATCTTGTTGACAAAATCTACGGCGTGCTTCGTCTTGCCTTCCGCGACGTGCAGATCGATCTCCACGGAGACTATCCCTCCTGGGAATACAAGCGTGACAGCGAACTGCGTGACGTTATTATGGCAGCTTACAAGGAGACGACCGGCAAGGACGGCATAGTAGCGGGTACGCACGGCGGACTCGAATGCGGGATCTTCTCCGAGAAGATCAGGGGACTTGATTGCGTTTCGATGGGTCCCGACCTCGCCGAGGTCCACTCTCCCCGAGAACGCCTCGATATCCCCTCGGTCGAGAGACTTTGGGAGCTTATGAAGGATATTCTTCGCAGACTAAAATAAAGTGGATAGTGATTAGTGAAAGGTTAATTTCCGAGCCGAAAGGCTCGGAAATTATATTATTATAATCGAAAATTTCGGCGCCCTTCAAGAGGGACCCACCCCCTCGCTCCCCCTCCCCTGAACGGGGAGGGGGATGCCTCGTTTTTTGCTCGATTTTTGTTTTCGGATAGAGATTTTGCCGATATCCATGTAATTTTGCATCGGCAAATCGGGACCCATCCCCCACCCCCTTCCCGTCAACCGGGAAGGGGAGCTTAAGTGCGCGGATTTTTTTGTTTGGCTTTCTGAATTTATAATTCTATATTAATAAAAAAATTTCCGCCCGAAAGGGCGGAAATTCACATTTCACTAGCAATCAGTCACTTTAATTTGCCTTGGGAACGTAGATTCTGAGGTGGCAAGCTGCCTGAGCATAAAGCTTGGAGATGTCTGACTTGGGTTCGGATGCGACATTCCAAACGAGGTACTGCATATCGTTTACAAAGTTTGCATCGAGAATAAAGAAGTTCTGCGTGATCATGCCGGGACGTTTGCCCGTGTACTTTGCATTTTCCGTGACAAATCCCTCAAGACGGTACTGCCAGCCGTCGTCAACGATGAAGATCGTGCCGAGAGGAAGCTCGGAGAGAGTGTACTTGCGGTCGCAGCAGATATTCTGCAGATAAGTACTCGCGGTGGACTTTGGAACGGTAGTGGTTGCCTTGCTTGTCGAGTTCCAATAGGTATTCTCGAGGTAATTCCACTCAAGGAGGGTGTACTTCGAGAGATCGATGCTGTTCTGAGCCGCGAGAGCGGTATCAGCCTCGATGAAGTCAGCCGGATCGAGCTTGATGCTGGGATCTTCAATCGGAGTGTCGTTATCCGGAAGAGTGCCCGTGGTGACTGTTGATTGGGTTACTGCAAGCGGAGTCTTGATAGCTTCGGTTACGGCTTCCTTGGCAGCTTTGATCATATCTTCGGTGATCTTGCTTGTCGAGGGATTATAGGTTATGCCTTCCACAGAACAGCCGGTGATCGCAGCGTACCAGGTAAGACCGACTATGTATCTGCCGATATAATAATCCATGTGATAGCCGTCGCGGGTGAGAGTATCTCCCATGAAGGATGTACGCGCGTTCTGCACCGAAGTCATGCAGGGGATCATAATATCGAAGTTCAGAGGAGTAATTACTTCATTTACTACGTTGATGATCATATTGTACATGGTCATCTGATCGTTCTTGTAGTTGGGGAATGAGGAGTGCGTGCTGTCCTGCTGATAAGCCCAGGTCATGTTCCAGATGAGCTTGGCCTCGGGATTCGATTCCTTGACCTTTGCGATCATTTCATCGAGCTTTCCGTATGAATTGGTAAGTCCGCAGGTTTTGGAGGTCTGCTGAAGCGAGACGTAGTCCCATTTTTCATCTGTCAGAGCTGCGCTTGCCTTGTAGTTCTCTGTGACCTTCCATTCGCCCGTGGTATTCTTGTAATACTTGTAGCTTTCGGAATCCCTGGTGAAGTACTGGAAATGTTGATCAAGGCTGCATCCGCCGTAATAAAGGTTGCCGAGGACAATCTCTTCAACTCCGCCGTCCTTGAGGATCTGATAGAGATACTGCATGGAGTCGGTCGAGAAGCTGTTGCCGATCGCAAGGATCTTGATAGACTTGGGAGGCTCGGCGTTCTGGATCTGATTTTCGGTGGTTTCGGGTTCTGCGGTTGTTTCCTCTGCGGTAACGTCACCGGTAGTCTGCTCGGGATCGGTGGTTACGTCGGGAACATCGGTGGGCTCGGGAGCTCCGGACGTTATTTCGGAATCCAAGTCACATGCGGAGAGCGCGAAAGGAAGTATCATCAGCAGCGATAATAACAATGAAATAACACGAATCTTTTTCATAGCTTAACTCCTTTATTATTTATAAACCGTATTGTTTACGGTCTTTTTTTGTGCCGTAGAATTTTTCTTGGATATTTTCGTATACAGAATATGGGATCTCATCATGCTCCTTGGTTGCAAAGGGGAGTGGCATGTCGCCTGCGGAGGCGAGGATGGAACAGGACGTATCATTGCGGAAGGGCTCGCGTTCTTCCTTGTTTCTGAAATTGGGTATGGACTTGGGAATATTTCCGTCAAGAGCAGAGAGATAACCGAAGTGACCGACAAAGAACATATCGAGCGCTTCGTAAACGCCGATGATATCGGCGGTCTCGTCTCCGACGATAGCCTTGACGAAATTTTCCATGCTGTAGTAGTCTGAGCCCGCGTGACCGAAGGAGGTTTTTGCATCCTGACCCTTATCCGAGATCGCGCGGTATTCGCGCTTGCCTACCTTGCCGAAACGTCCCTCGAAGGGCTCGCCTCCGACAGAAGGACGGTAGAAGGCGAAATCTGTCGTCTTGTCCTCCTGCTCAGCCCACTGATAGAGCCAATGGATCGAATACTTGTCAAAGCCCTGACGTCCCGTTTCCATTCTGCCGCGGGAGCCGTACATACTGTACCAGGTGTTGTGACCCTTGATATTGAAATGAAGGCTCTTGAATACGCCGCCGTTTTCAAGCGTGACCATCTCGACAGCCGCGCCCGAATTCTGCGCGCCCATCTCGAAATGACGCTTGCCGTAGGGAAGCTCAAATCCCGAAACGCTGACGGGACGAAGACCCGTTGCGTGAATGATGGGTCCTGCCGAATGAGTGCAGTAGAAGAAGGAGCTCATCTGGTTTCTCCAGTGGTTGGGATCACCGTAAGTAATTCTGGGCCAGATGCTCTCGCAGTCGTGGACGTACTCGCCCTCGCCGTACTCGAATTCGCCGATCTTGCCGAGCTCGTACTCCTTCTTCATCTCGATCATCGAGGGGAAGTAGCAGTAGTTTTCGCCGTAAGCATATATCTTGCCGTATTTTTCAACCGCATCACAAAGCTCGACAGCCTCTTTCATATTCGCGCAGGGAAGGACCTCGGAGAATACGTGGAGACCGCGCTCCATACAACGGATGGCAAATGGCGCGTGCTCGTTTGCAAAATTTGCGAGAACGACGGCATCCATATCGTGATTTAAAAAATCTTCGAAGTTTTCATATAAGGTGCATTCATAATTGCTATTTTTGAGCATGCTTTGTACGTTTTCGCGGACGTCGGGATTCATATCGCAGATAGCGACAACGTCTGCAAGCTCGCGGTTAATTATGCACCAGTTGATCATCGTCTTACCGCGGTAGCCGCCGAGCACACCGATCCTGACTTTTTTCATGATGATAATACCTCGGGTGTTGATTAATGATATCTGTAGAGCGTGGGGAGGATGTCTTTGTTGTAGCCCTCAATAGCCTCTGCGATGATCTTCTTGGCTTCATCGGGACCGAAGAGCTCGCGGACGGCGGTCTGTTTGTTCTCGAGCTGCTTGTAGACTGTGAAGAAATGCATGATCTCGTCGAATATATGAGCGGGAAGCTCGTCGATGGACTTGATCTTGTTATAGTTGGGATCCGAGATGGCAACCGCTATGATCTTGTCGTCAAGCTTGCCGCCGTCGATCATTCGCATAACGCCGATGGGATAAACGTCGATCAGAGTCATGGGGTAGATAGGCTCCATACCGATAACGAGGACGTCGAGAGGGTCACCGTCGTCGGCATACGTGCGGGGGATGAATCCGTAGTTTGCGGGATAGTGAGTAGAGGTGTAAAGAATACGGTCAAGACGGAGCAGACCTGTGTGCTTGTCGAGCTCGTATTTGCATTTGCTTCCCTTGGGGATCTCGATCAGGGTCGTGAAGACCTCGGGTGTGATGAGAGTGGGGTTGATATCATGCCAGATATTCATGTGTGACCTCCGAATATATTATTTTACGTAATCGAATTCAAAATCATAGATGGAAACGGTATGACCGTCGCGGCAGCCTGCAGCCTCAAGCTCTTCAAAGACGCCGCTTCGTTGAAGTACCTTCTGGAAGAAGTTCAGCGACTCGTAATCCTCAAAGTTGACCTGACCGCAGAGGTTGAATAGCCATTCGCCCTCAACGTAGAAGGTATCGTTCTCGCGGCGGATAGTCGTTTCCTTGCCGCCTCCGACGTATGCGTCCTCGGGCTGATACTCAGCCTCGTATACCGTCATGGGCGGGAGAGTCTGAAGCATTCCGTCCGCAAGCTTTATAAGCTCGTCGAGCCCCTCGCCGGTGACCGCGGAAACGTAGAGTACCTGCCTGCCGAGCGAGGCGCAATATTCCTCAAAGCGGGGAATATCGACGAGCTCGGGGTCAACGAGGTCGTATTTGTTTGCGACGATGACCTGTGGACGCGTGGCGAGCTCGGGACTGTAACGCTCAAGCTCCGTGTCGATCAGCTTGATATCCTCTACGGGATCGCGGTATTCGACCGACGCGATATCAACGACGTGGAGAAGCAGGCGGCAACGGTCGACGTGGCGAAGAAATGCGTGTCCGAGGCCTGCACCGTCGGAAGCACCCTCGATAAGTCCGGGAATATCGGCTGCAACAAATCCGCGGCCGCCGCCCGGAGTCTTGACTACACCGAGATTGGGGGAGAGAGTTGTGAAGTGGTAGTCCGCGATCTTCGGCTTAGCCGCGCTGATGCGCGAGAGGATCGAGGATTTACCTACGCTCGGGTAGCCTATGAGTCCAACGTCCGCGAGCATCTTGAGCTCGAGGATAACGTCTCGCTCCTCACCGCGCGTACCGCTCTTTGCAAACATCGGCACCTGACGGGTGGGAGTTGCAAAATGACGGTTGCCCCAACCGCCGCGACCTCCCTTGCAAAGGATGAAATCGGATCCATCATTCTCTGACATATCGTGGATGATCTTTTCGGTCTCCGAGTCGCGGATTAGAGTTCCGGGCGGAACTATTATGATGCAATCCTTGCCGGTTGCGCCGTGGAACTTCTTGCCGCTTCCGTTTGCGCCGTGCTCAGCCTCGAACTTGCGCTTGAAGCGGTAGTCAAGAAGGGTATTGACGTTTGTGTCAACGCGGACTATGACGTTTCCGCCGTGACCTCCGTCACCGCCGTCAGGTCCGCCGTGGTTTACGTATTTTTCATGTCTGAAGGAGACGGCACCGTTGCCGCCGTTGCCTGCTCGGACATGGATCGTTACTCTGTCTATAAGCATTGTGTTACCTCCGTTCGGAGTGATTTAGTTGGCTTTAATTGCTTTTCTTTTCTTATGATCTGCTATAAGCCTCGGGATCGAGGTCTTGCAAGCGTATATAAGAAGCGATACCGTGATGAATGGGAATATGTATAGCAATACGAACACGGGGAAGGGCACGCATGGCTCGATATTGACGTACACCGGAAGGGTAGTATCGAAATAGGGGCTGAGGAAGAACATATCGAAGGTCGTTCCCTCGGGGAGAAAACGTATTACCGTGCAATCGAGTATGAGTGCGGTCCCAACTGCAGCGACGAAGAATCCGATCCCTCCGAGCTCGGCTCCGATCGTTTTGCATGCACCGCCGCTGATGAGCAGATACAGACCGATGCATACCTGTCCGCCGTGGTGTACCATAGTTTGAATATTAATTCCGATCGTATCTATGAATACCGTTGTCGGAATTGCCATTACAAGCACACCCGCGATAACGCCGAAGGTGGCGAGAAATGATATTGCACCGTGCAGGAATTTTTTGCTCGGGATGAGTGCAGCCAGAAGCGCGACGTACATCGGTATCGAACAAAACTGGAAGGGGAAGGCGTACCATTGATAGCCCGACGTGATCTCGCCGGCATCGGTTACGTCAAAGGTGAAGGAAAGCTGCTTGTATACCTCAAGGAAGATGCATACGAGCGCGTAAACGAGAAGAATTTTTCTGAGAGTTTTTTCGGAAGGAGCGGGGAAATACCTGCAAAGAAGAAAGCAGGAGAGAGCCATGATTATTACGAAGCATATGTGAAATTCATCGTAGGGCTCGGGAGTCGGCATATCCATGTCGAGAAAATCAATGAATGAAGCAAAGAATCTTTTCACGGTCTGTCCTTTCTTTAAAACGAAAAACTAATCAGTTTTTGTCGTCGCCCTTTTCTCTGATGATGAGCTTGATGGGTGTGCCCTTGAAGCCGAAAGTATTGCGCAGGCAATTCTCGATATATCTCTGATATGAGAAGTGGAAAAGCTCCGCGTTATTGCAGAAGATTACGAAAGTGGGCGGCTGGATCCCGATCTGGGTCATGTAATAGATCTTCAGACGTTTGCCCTTATCAGAAGGCGGCTGAACGCGGATCATGGCATCCCGCAGAACGTCGTTGAGCATACCTGTCGTGATACGCATGACGGACTGACCGTAAACGTAGTCGATGTGCTCGAAGAGATTGGTAACCCTCTGACCCGTCAGAGCCGAAACGTACATGATGGGTGCATAGGGCATATAGCCGAGAGCTATGCGGATCTTATTGTTATATTCGTTGACTGTGGAATTATCCTTGTCAGTGATAGAGTCCCATTTGTTAACGACGATTATCGATGCGCGTCCCGCCTCGTGAGCAATGCCTGCGATCTTCTCGTCCTGCTCGGTAATACCTTCAGCGGCGTCGATCATAATAAGGCATACGTCGGCGCGATCGACTGCTGTATGCGAACGGAGAACCGAATAATGCTCAACGGAATCCTTGATCCTTGCCTGGCGGCGGATACCTGCGGTGTCGATGAAGGTGTAGGTGCCGTACTGATTTGTGACGATCGTATCGACCGCGTCGCGTGTCGTGCCGGGGATGTTCGAGACGATGAGTCGCTTTTCACCGACGATGCGGTTGATAAGCGAGGATTTGCCCGCATTAGGCTTGCCGATAACGGCGACCTTGATTCCGCTGTCTTCCTCTTCCTTCTCATCCGAATCGGGAAGGGAAGCGCAGATAGCGTCGAGCATGTCTCCGGTGCCGGTGCCGTGTACGGAGGAAACGGGAATGGGATCGCATTCGAATCCGAGCTCGTAGAACTCGTAGAATTCATAGGGGAGATCGCCGACGCGGTCGCACTTGTTTATAACGGGAACGATCGGCTTTCCGCTCTTCTTGAGCATTACTGCGATCTCGCGGTCGTTAGCGGTCAAACCGGTGTGAACGTCGCAGACGAATGCGATAACGTCTGCACTTTCGATGGCAATCTCTGCCTGGAGGCGCATCTGCGCAAGGATTACGTCATCGGTCTTGGGCTCAATACCTCCGGTATCAATGACAACGAGGCTCTTACCGCACCATTCCGTCTCACCGTAGAGACGGTCGCGGGTTACGCCGGGCGTATCCTCAACGATAGCGCGGCGTTCGCCAATGAGCTTGTTGAAAAGTGTGCTTTTACCGACATTCGGTCTGCCCACAATAGCAATTACAGGTTTTGACATCTTCTTTTTCCTTAAATGATTTATTTTGTTGGACTCTGTACCAGACAGTCGTTTACCTCGTCGAGCGCGATAGAGAATTCGGCAAAGAATCCGTGCTCGCTGTTCGTTTCGATAACGATGATCATGCTGTCCTTAGTGAAATAGGTTTCGGGATACGTTCCGTACTGGCTGTGGTATTTGTATTGTTCGATAAGCTGAGAAAGCGAAAGCGATGAGGTCAGATTTGACTCTCCCGATATCTGCTTGAACTTGCCGCTTGAGAACAAAGTCATGATCTTTGCAAAATCGGTATAGGTCTTTTTCAGCGTGATATCCTTTCCGGTTGAAAGCTTTATGAGATTACAGTAAACGAAGCTTTCGTCTTTGGCGTCATCCTTATAGTCGATCCTGCCCTCGGAGCGAACCGAAAGGATGCCGTTTCCGAGGAAGGTGATGGCGGTATTTGTGATTTCGTATCCGACGTACGTTCCGTTCTTGATAAGCTCGCTTGCGTTTGAAAGCCTGTTCTGATACTCAACGGAAGCTATTTGTGATAGAAGCTTGTTGATATCAGTCTGGATCTTTGTATCTTCAAGCCCCTTGATGGCGGGATAGCGCAGAACTCGCAGGCACTTGTCCTTGCCGACGCTTCCAAGCTCGGAGCTGTCCTCGATGATATCGAATTCAAATTCGATGATCTCGGGCGGGGCTGCTGTCGTTTCCTCACTTGTGGTATCGGGTGCGGATGTGGTGGTCTCGGGGGAGGTTGACGTTGTTTCCTCCGTGGAAAGAGAAGGAGCTTCTGTGATCTCGGGGGCGAGAGTAGTAACCTCGCTTGTGATGACTTCGGGTTCTGTTACGGACGAGGTCTCAAGCAGAACGGGAGCTTCGGTGCCCGTTCCGACGGGCATGGTACGATACCCGTTATCGCCCGACACCGGATAGCATGCGCAGATACATGCCGCGGCAAGGGCAAGCGTTAATAGCAAAGTTGAAAGTTTAATCTTCATTTTAAATCTCATATCCGCAAATTGCGGCAACAAACAGTGCGCCGTCGCCCTCAAGAGGACGGACTTTTACTCCGAGCTCGCGCTCAAGATCGGCGGGGGTGAGGTTGTCGAGGAAGAGGTCTCCGTCTGCGCGTAGGGAATTTCTTGGGATGAAAAGTGTTTCTCCGAGATCTTTTCCGCGGCATCCGGCGATCATATCTCCGCCCGTCAGCAAGCCGGCGACAGTAACGGTCTCACCGAAGAAGTTGTTATCTATCCTGATTACGTTGACCTTCAGCTTGCCGTGTTTTTCTTCGCACAGCCGCGCGACCCTTGAGATCGTATCAAATGCGGCGTGTCCCGTAACTACCGAGACTGCGCGCTCATGCTCGCCATTTTCGGTGTATTCAAGCTCGCGCATTGCATCTGCGGTGAATGAGGTAAGCATACCGACACCGTCCTCAAGCTGGGAAAAACCGCAGTAGAAGTCCTCGTCGGGAAGATCAAGCCCACCTCTGACGTAGAATTCATCCGAGCAGAGGAAGACTCGCGTGCCGTATTTTTTCATGCAATAGTCGCCGTAGGCATCCACCTGTTTTATTACGTCGCGGCATTCCTCGGGAGAGAAGAGAGTCAGCTTTGGCAGATTCTCGCGGTATTTGGTAAGACCCGCGGGAACGATCGAAACGCTGTCGAGCGCGGGAAGATATTCCATGAGGTCGTGGAGCGTGCGATCGAGATGCTCACCGTCGTTGATGCCGCGGCAAAGAACTATCTGCGCGCAGATAGTGATGCCCGCATCGGCAAAGCGGCGGAGGTAAGAGAGCTTTTCACCCGCGAAGCGGTTTGAAAGCATACGGCAGCGCAGCTCGGGATCGGTAGTATGTACCGAAATATTGATCGGCGAGATATGCATGTCTATGATGCGCTCGACCTCGCGCTCGCTGATGTTGGTAAGTGTGATGTAGTTTCCGTGGAGGAAGGAAAGGCGGGAGTCATCGTCCTTGAAATAGCAGGACTCTCGCATGCCGGGCGGATTTTGATCGATGAAGCAGAATATACATTTATTGCGGCAAGACTGCTTTTCGTCCATCAGGGCAGTTGAAAACTCAAGCCCGATGTCAATGTCATTTTCATCCTTTCGGAAACGGTAATTTTTCAATTTACCTTCGCGGGATACGGTCAGCTTGATCTTTTTCTCGCAGAGGTGAAAACGGTAATCGAGAATATCGTATATTTCATGTGAATTGATGGCAACAAGGCTGTCACCCGCACGGATACCGAGCTTATCGCAAACAGAACCGCGCTCTACAGATGTAATTAATACCATATTCTCGCCGTCCTTTACAGTAGTTTATCATATTATTATATCATTAAATCTTATTTTTGTCAATCAATATATTTAGCAACGTATTCTTCAAGCGTGAGTCCCGTCTCATAGATGAGAGCGGCGTGATACTGACCGACAAATCTGAGATGGTAGGGCTCAAATGAATATCCGGTTATGTTTTCCTTTTTTTCGGGATATCGGAAGATGAATCCGAATTTATGTGCATTTTCGCAGAGCCATTTATACTCGTCAGATTCGACGAATTTCTGTCCGGAAAATCCCGGCAGATAGAGATCGAAGGAAAGCCCGGTCTGATGGTCGCTGGTTCCGGGATAAGCGGAATATGACATGGCAACTCGCTTTGCGTCATCGTAGGTGAGAGCCGTTATACCCTGAGAAATATATTTTTCCTCAAGATAGGCTTTGCCGAGAACTTCAAATGCCGTATCGCTGAACCATTTGCCCTCGGTCTCGTAATTGTAACGGTGGTATAAGCGTTCGTTTCCGACGTAAATATTGAATTGCTTCTCCTGCTGCTCGTACGAGCGGTAGGCTACGCTTACCTTCATATCGCTGAAGCCGAGAGTGTACATCTCGACGAAGAGAGCTTCAAGCGACATTGAAGCGTCGCGGCAGAGCAAGGCTCCGTTGTCGTAACGAGGATTGGGGACCGAGATCATATCCTCGGGAATAAAGCTTGCGTCTGAGGGATTCGAGGGGTTGACGAGGATCATGTATTTATCAAAGTCCTCGGGACACATATAGAGCAGATAACGGTCGAGATTGGCGGCGAATTCATAGACAGGCACGCCTTCGGGGAGGGTCACGGGCTCCTCGGGGAGAGATTCGTTTGAAATGCCGCTGAGAGTGGAATTGTATTTCAGAACGAAGGATACCTCGGCAAATCCGTCTCCTTCCTCAATGCGGGAAACGGTAATATTGAGATATGGATCTCCCGATTCTTCCTTGACTCCGGAATCAACCTTGACTTCTATGCCGGTAAAGTAATCACGGACAAGATCGAGAGGGATCCATACACGTTCGTTCTCCAAAAGTATCTCTGCAGAGGCGGTGATGTGATTTCCGTTGATCAGAACTTTGCGCGAAAGCGCAGTAAAACGGATCTGCTCTCCGCTTTTGGTTGAATAAATGATGAGGCTGCTGTCACCGCTGAGAGAAAGACCGCAGAGCTCCGCGATTGCAGTAAAGTCAACGTAATATACGCCGTCGCGGACGATATCTGCGTAATCGTATTTTTTATTTTTACCGTCTGTGCTGAATACGACCGCAGATGGAGTTTCTGCTTTTTCTCCGTAATTCAAGAGACGGAGAAGGAAAACGGTTGCGGACAGAGTGCAGATTATCAGCAAAACGCAGATGAAGACCACGAAATATCCGAGAGCGTTTTTAACAGTCCCTTTGTAGGTGTCGCGAAGGGAGGAGAGCTTGCGTATAGTTTCTTCCGTGTGCTCACGGCGTTCAACGCGCTTTTGCGCCGCTTTTTTATCTCTTTCAATGCGCGCGGCTTCCTCTTTTTTTCTCTTTTTCTCGGCGGCGATTCTCTTTTCTTCCTCGGCGCGTGCCTTTTTGATTTCCCGATCGCACTTTTTTTGTGCTTCAGCTGCCGCCTTTTTTTCCCGTGACGGCGTCGGTTTTTGAGGCTTCTTTTCGACAGCGGGCTGAGGCTTAGGCTGAGGGATTGGTTTGGGCTGAGGCTGAGGAATTGGTTGCGGTTCGGGCTTGGGCTGTGCGGCTTGAGCCTTTTTTAATTCTTCTCTGCGGCGGTTGGCAATAGCAATAAGCTCGGAGTTGCCGGGTGTCTTGTTTCCATTATTCATTTTGCCTTCCTTTCCGCAGAATCACTGCAAGCTGTTTATTTTGTCTCTATCAAGAAGAAATAGGGGGAGGTGGGGGAATTGACGATCTTTATCTTGGTCACGCAGAGCTTGAATCGGGAGAGTGAGGAGAGATATTCCTCGATCATCTTGCCCTCTGCGTCGCCCTCGGGATGTCCCGGGTAGACGGCAACCGTAAGTACTCCGTCCGAATCAAGAAGCGAGATAGCGGTCTCAATGGCGGGCATTGTGGTCTCGCGCATAGTGGTTATCGACTTGTCGCCGCCCGGAAGCCAACCGAGGTTGAACATTCCGCCCTTGATCTTGCAATCGATGTAATTTGCGGCGTTGTGGTGCGAATCGCAGATGAGAGTGTAGTTTTCGGGGCAATTGACCTCGGCGAGCCTCTTTTTTGTAGATTCAACAGCCGCGGGCTGGATATCAAAGGCGTAGACTTTGCCCGAGTCGCCGACGGTGCGGCAGAGAAATTCGGTATCGTAGCCGTTTCCCATCGTGAAATCGGCGCACGTGTCGCCTTCCTTAACGTGTGTAAGAATGAACTGCTTGTGCAGTGAGAGAAGATCTATCATTTTGATTGTTACCTTTCAAAAAACGCTTTATTCTACTTTTTCTTGGGCGGGCGATGAAGATCGGAATTGAGGAATGCCATTGCGCGCTCGACCGCGTCCTTCGAATTATACCAGGGCTCGTCCCCGTAGCGGTAGTCGAATTTCTTGCAGAACCAGGAAACGTCCTCGCGGAGCTGATCGAAATAGGGAAGCACGACGTCGCTTGCGGATTTGGCGAAGGCGTAATAATCCTTTTTGCCGAGCTTTTGCTTTGCAACTCCGAGCATCATCTCCCAATGCGGCAGGCAGAACATATGCTGCGCGGCAAATTTTTCGCGGAAGAGGGGATCGGTGCTCCAAATATAGACGAGGTTTTCAAGCAGATTCTTGAAATATTCGTTGATACGGCGGCAGACGTAGCAATCCTCTTCAAGCTCATGGATCCTTGCCCTTGCGCGGGTTCCGGGAACCGTCAGCGGAAGATCGCCGACTTCCTTACGGAGTTGATCGAGGTGACTTTCAAGAGTCAGAGCCATGGGGAGACGCGCACGGTATTCAAACATCATCTTCATATGCGTATCGCAGAAGCCGAGCTTGTTCGTCTTCTGGCGGACGTCGGGCTCCATCATCGATGCGCCGAGAATGAGCTCGAGCTCGTTTTCCTCAAGCATTCGGTAGAGAGAGCAGACGGGGCATCCGCAGCTCGCGTCCTCACGCGCACGGTCAAAATGCTCGTTTATATGTATGGTGTAAATCTGGTTCATACTAACCTCACTATTGACTAATTGCAAAATTTATTGTATAATAGTTATAGATAATAATATTATAGCAGAAAATATAGAATAATGCAAGCATAATGAGGAAAATAGAAAGGGAATTTACAATATGCCGATAAATTCTTTACTTGATACGGAATTTGGCGTTACCGAAAAAGGCACGCATTTCACAAGAATAAAAAAACTTGAATATTTTGACGTCAGCGCGGTCTTTGATTGCGGTCAGGCGTTCAGATTCTTGCCGATTGAAAACACCGCACACGCAGTTGAGTACGGCGGTGCGGCTTTCGGAAAGTATATTTCGGTCGCTCAGGACGGGGACACCCTGACGATCTACGGCGCGGATGAGGAGGATTTCAACAATATATGGGTCCCTTACCTCGGACTTGATTTCGACATTATGAATGCCCGAAGCGATATCCTTTCAAGATCGGACAATCCCGCGCTTGCAAAGGCGATCGAGTTTGGTAAGGGAATAAGGATATTGAGACAGGAAAAGTGGGAAACGCTCTGTTCATTCATCATATCTCAGAACAACAATATCCCCCGTATCCGCGGACTCATCGGAACTATCTCGAAGAATCTCGGCAAGCAGATCGAGTGCTCATCCGAGCTTTCCGAGCGTGCGGGTGAGGTCTACGCTTTCCCGACTCCTGAAGCGGTTGTGAGCGCGGGAGTTGACGCCTTGCGAGAGATGAAATTCGGCTTCCGCGCACCCTACATATTCGACGCCGCAGAGAAGGTCGCAATCGGCGAGCTTGATCTCAATGCAGTAGCAAAGGCGGCAACTACCGCCGAGGCTGCAGAAATGCTGATGAGGGTCAAGGGAGTCGGTCCGAAGGTAGCGGCTTGCACTCTCCTTTTCGGATTTGACCGTACCGATGCTTTTCCGATTGACGTCTGGGTAAAGAGAGTAATAGAAAAATATTTTCCCGCGCCCTTCAATGCCGCGTCTCTCGGCAAATACGCGGGGCTTGCTCAACAGTATCTTTTTTATTACGAAAGAAGTTTGAACTAAAAAATCGAGCCCTCATGGCGTTGTGTCCGAAGGAAGACAACGCCATGAGGGCTCGGAGTTTTTTATGATTGATTATTTGCGCTTCTTACAGATTACGGGAACTGCGCAACCGATGATGGCGATGATCGCGCAGGATGCTATCGTAGAGGAGCAGCCGCTCTTTTCGGGTGCGGGAGTGGACTCGGGAGCCTTGGTAGCGTCGGGAGCCTTGGTAGCATCGGGAGCCTTGGTGGTTGCGTCCTCGGGCTTGGATGTGGTATCTTCGGGCTTGGAGGTCGTTTCCTCAGGCTTGGTTGTGTCGGGAGCCTTGGTGGTATCGGGAGCTTCTGTGGTCTCGGGAATGGTAGCCGTACCGTAGGAGAGTCCCTTGGTGATGTAGCAATCGCTGATGGTTACGATGTGGTTTGAATAGTAGGAGTAGAAGAAGAGGCCGAGAACGTCAGCACCGAAGAATTCGATCTCGCCTTCCTTGGATTCGTCAACGAGAGCGTACTGGCCTGCATTGTTCTTGATATAGAGGGCGATCTTGGTATTGATTCCGTTTACCTCGAGAGCGTATTCGTGAGTTACGGATTCTCCGTTGAGCGCGGGAACTTCAACACCGATAGTATCATAGTATACGTAATCGTGGCCGGTAAGGGAGCTACCGTTGTACATGAGCTTGTTACGTGCGGGATATCCGTATGCGCCGTGAATCGAGTCACAGTAAGCACCGACGGAATGATCGCCTGTACGTGTTACGGAGTAATAGATGGTGTAGCAGGTCTTCTCATTAAGAGGAAGGATGTCGATGAAGCCGCCCCAGTAGGATGCGGTCTTGTTCTTGGTGGTCTGGAAGGTGATGGTATTGTTGTTAGAAGGGTCAACGTCTGCCTGGGGAGAGCCCTTGAAGGGACCGGGCTCGTAAATGCCTGCTTCACCGTTGAAGTTGGGAACGTATACGATCGAGCCGTCCGGAAGGGTGTCAAGCCACGCATTGGGGTCTGCATCAGCAGCACTTACGCTTGTAAGGGGGAGAAGTGCGGTGATGACGAGAATAAGCGAAATGATAAGAGATAGAGCCTTTTTCATTATTGGATTCTCCTTTTAGATAGTGTTTGTCTTGTTGACAGTATAATAATAGCAAATTATTTTGAATTTGTCAATAAGATTTAACAAAACAATATTTTTTTATTTGTTTATCTTGAAAAAACGATCTGACGGATGTATAATTATTGTATCGAACCTCGGAAGATCTGAATTTTAACACCGTGAAAAGAGAAAGAGATAAATTATGTCGTTTGAAATAATAGAAATAATAAAAAATGGAGGGCTTGAATACAGCTATGCCCGCAATCTGGATGCACCACATGCTTTCACGACTCGGCTTGGGGGAGTAAGTGAGGGAATATTTTTATCGATGAATATTGCCATGCATCGCGGTGACGAAGCGAAAAACGTGATAAAAAATTATGAGATACTTGCAGAAAACATTGGATTTGACGTAAACGATCTCGTTCTGACAAGGCAGACTCATTCGGATATTGTTCGTGTCGTTACTAAAGCAGACGCGTGCGGACTCGATCATCACGATTATCCCGAATCTGACGCGTTGATAACGAATGATGCGGGATGTGCACTCGTAGTTTTTACGGCGGATTGCACTCCGATACTTTTGTGGGACAGCGTTACGGGCGCGGTCGGCGCGGTTCACGCGGGATGGAGAGGTACGGTATCGGATATCGCAGGCAAGACTGTCCGTAAGATGGTAACAGAATTTGGATGCGATCCCCGAAAAATCCGTGCCGCGATCGGACCCAATATTGGGTTCTGCTGTTTTGAGACGGACCGCGACGTGCCCGATGCTATAATTGCAGAATTCGGCGCAGAAGCCGAAGCCTTTATCCGCAAAACGGGCGAAAAATATCAAGTTGACCTCAAGGCTGTCAACGCTTTTGCTCTGCGCCGCGCGGGTGTTGAATCTATCGAGATTTCCAAAGAATGTACTATGTGTTCCTCCGACCGATATTGGTCACACCGCATAACAGGAAACAACCGCGGCTCGCAGGGAGCGATTATTGTTTGCGGAAAGAGGTAAATAAATGGGGCTGAGTCTGAATTTTAATCGGACTCAACCCTTCCTCTTATATTTCTATCTCAAACCCATCATATGCCATAATGACGCCGAATTCCGCGAGTATTCTTGCGGTTTCCTCGGCGGGGACGCCGTGAATGTGCGGACCCATATGGCTTGCGATATATTTACCGCCCTCGCCCATGACCTTGTTTTCGTTGAATGCTTCAACGAGCAGGCGCACCATCGGGATGGTGTTGTGCGTTCCGATACGGAAGTTGCCGGGCTGCTCGCCGCATGTCGTGTCGAAAACGGCGCAGTCGATCGGAAGAGCTTGCTTGTAAAGATAGTTCCATTCCTTTCCCGTCAGCCAGCCGCCGTCAAGTCCGTAAAAGAGCTTCTGTCCGTTCTTTTCAAAAACGTAATGAAGGGTCTGCTCGTTCTTGCCCGCGATATGATTCGAGGGGAGCGCAGTGACGGTCATTCCCGCCGCCTCGAAGGTATCCATAGCCTCAAAGGTCACGATATTGACAAGAGCCATCTCCTCCTTGGTCAGTCCGAGATATTCGAGCGCACCTGTGTTGCAGTAGAAATTTAGACGTCTTTCGCCGGCCTTTGCGTAGCGAAGGAAGGTCTCCTTGCAGAAATGATCGTCGTGGCTGTGGGTAAGGAAAATATCGGTCACGCCCGCGGGATCGATTCCGTGCTTTACGAGAAAATCATAGGTATGGATCGGCACGTCGAGCTGAATACTTCCATCGATCAGCATCGAGGAGCAGCGGCGTGCGCCCTCGGGAATCTGATCTTCTTCGAGTCTTTTGCACTTCGCCGAGCCTGTTCCGAGAAATAAAAGTTTCATTTGTCGTTTCCTTTCGGGAGTAATATTTATTAATCTATATTATCACAAAAAATTTAATTTGTCAAGCAAAAAGACGGGGGGACCCCCGCCTTTTTTGAATCAATTAAAGCTCTTCTGCAAGGTCGAGGATGAGTTTTTCGGTCTTTTCCCAACCAAGGCAGGGGTCGGTGATCGACTGACCGCAGACGTAGCTTTTCTCGTCGGTGACCTTCTGCGCGCCGTCGATGAGGTAGCTCTCGATCATAAGTCCCTTGACGAGCTTCTTGATATCCGCGCTCTTGCGGCAGGAATGGATGATGTCCTTTGCGATACGAGGCTGTTCAGCCCACTTTTTGCCAGAGTTTGCGTGGTTGGTATCGACAACGACAGCGGGATTTGCAAGACCCGACTTTGCATAGGTCTCGCAGAGGTCGCGCAGATCCTCGTAGTGGTAGTTCGGGTATGACTTGCCCGAGCCGTCAACGTATCCGCGGAGGATCGCATGAGCAAGGGGATTGCCGTGGCTCTGAACCTCCCAGCCGCGGTAGATGAAGGTATGGCTGTGCTGTGCGGCGGTGATCGAGTTCATCATTATCGAGATGTCGCCCGAGGTGGGATTCTTCATACCTACGGGAACGTCGATTCCGCTTGCGGTGAGACGGTGCTGCTGATTTTCAACAGAACGCGCGCCGACTGCAACGTATGAAAGCAGGTCGGAGAGATAGCGGTAGTTATCGGGATAGAGCATCTCGTCCGCACAAGCCATTCCGTAGTCGCGAAGAGCGCGGCTGTGAAGCTCACGGATAGCGATGATGCCCTTGAGCATATCAACGTCCTCTGTGGGGTTGGGCTGATGGAGCATTCCCTTGTATCCGTCGCCCGTAGTACGGGGCTTGTTGGTGTAGATTCGGGGGATGATGAGGATCTTGTCGTAAACCTTCTGCTGGATCTCGGCAAGCTTTTCGATATACTGAAGCACGGGCTCGGGGCGGTCAGCGGAGCAGGGTCCGATAACGAGAACGAGCTTGTCGATCTCGCCCTTGAAGATCTTGGCGATCTCGATATCGCGCGCTTCCTTGACTTTCTGCATTTCCTCGGTGATGGGGAACTGCGCCTTGATGTCCATGGGGATGGGGAGCTTGTGCTTGAAGGTCATGTTTAACATTTTACTCATTTTTGGTGGTCTCCTTTATTTGCGATGAGTTATTGTTCGTTGTTTTTCGGTTTATCAAAAAGCTTACGCCTTTCGGTAGAGGTGCGCATCATCTGGCGCATTGTTGTCGTGTCGCCTTCCTTAAGGGCGCGGCGCATCTTCTCGAAGGTCTCGGAGAAGATGTCCATCTGACGGGAAAGCTCGTCGCGGTTGCACATGAAGAGCTCGTTCCACATTCCGTCGTCGATCTTTGCGATCCTTGTCAGATCGCGGAATGAGTCGCCCGTGTAATTTACAAGCTCGGGCGAATCGTTACAGCACATCAGCGTGACGGCGATGGCGTGCGTAAGCTGGGAGAGGAAGGCGATCATCTCGTCGTGCTTGTCGACGGAAATGCGTGAAATACGCGCAAATCCGAGCTCGCGTCCGAGCTCCTCGCAGAGCGTGATAGCTTCTTCGGTGTTCGATTCTGTTGGGACGACGAGGTAGTTGGCGTTCTTGAAGATCTCATCGGTTGCGTTCTTCACTCCGAGACATTCGCGTCCCGCCATCGGGTGCGCTGAGATGAATTCTGCTCCCTCGGGGAGAAGTTCCTGAACGCGGTAGACGGTGTAGCCCTTGACACCGGTGACGTCGGTGAGGATCGTGCCGGGACGTATGAGGGAGTGATTTTCCTCCATCCATTCGATCAGCACGCGCGGGTAGATCGAGAAGACGATAAGATCAGCCTCCCCGATCATTTTGGGGTCAACACCCGTCTTGCCTTCTGCTATGATGCCCTGCTCGAGCGCGTAATCAATGCTCGACTGCGATCTTGTCAGCGCGTTTACGCGGTAGCCTTTTTTTGTCAGAGCCATTGCGTATGATCCGCCGAGAAGTCCGAGCCCCACGATGAGAATATTTGTATCCTTGGTCAGTTTCATTTTGTAGTCTCCGTTTGAATTTTTGCGCCGAGGGACGCGAGCACGTCGAAGAAATCCGGCATGCTTTTTCTTACCGCCTCAGCCCCGATGATCTCGCCGCCGAATCGGCAGCAGAGGATCGCCATGCTCATTGCTATGCGATGATCGTTATGCGAATCAAGCGGCGATGACGGGGGATGAAGATTGGATCTGAGTACCTTGACGGTTCCGCCGTCGAGTCCGTCGGTGATGTCAAGAACAGCGCCGAATTTGGCAAGCTCCTCTGCCATTGCCGAGATGCGGTCGCTTTCTTTGAGGCGCAGACGGTCGGTGTGGGTGAATATTCCGCCGCCGAAAAATGCTGCCGCGGAGAAGAGAATGGGCGCGAGATCGGGGCAGTCGGAAAGGTCGATCGGAAGGTCCGAATGGGCTTTAAGTGCCGAAAAATGCTTATTAAAGACCATATCTCCCTGTTTGCTCTCGGGATCAAGTCCGATCACTTCAACCTCTCCGCCGATAAGACCCAGCGCACCGAAGAATGCGGCGTTTGATGCGTCGCCTTCGATTCGGGCTTTTGATGGGATGTATTTTTGGTTTCCTTTTACAGTGAAAATATTGCCCTCGCGCGTTATGTTTATTCCGAATTTCGAGAGAGATGCAAGAGTCAGACCGACGTATGACGCGCTCTCGAAATCTCCCTCGACAATGAGCTTGCTGTCGCCGTCGCAAAGCGGGAGAGCAAAGAGAAGTCCCGTGATGAACTGACTGCTGATATTGCCCGCAACACGGTATTCGCCGGGTTCGATAGGCTTGCCCGATGCCAGAGTCAGAGCTTTTCCGTCCGAGCCGAGGTATCGTTCCGCAAAAAGGTTTTCGTAGACCGAAAGCGGTCGGGAAAGCAGCTTTTCGCTTCCGGAAAGCTTAAACTCATCGGTCGAAAGCAGACAGATCGGGATCATAAATCGGAGCGTACTGCCCGATTCACGGCATCCGAGGACATCGAGAGATCTCGGCTTGCCCGCGATTCCCATGACCTTGAGGGTCGAATCGTCGATCTTATCAATTTTCGCGCCTATAGCGGTGAGAACGTCGATAGTTGCGAGGATGTCCTGCGAAAAGGCGAGATTCGATATCACGCTCTCACCCTCGGCTAACGCGGCGCAGATAAGCGCGCGGTGCGAAATGCTCTTGGATGGCGGTGCGATTACCTTACCGACGAGCCGAGAAGGCTCGATTTTTACGTTAAAGCGGTTCATTTCTTCGATTTTTTGTGTTCAACGAGGAGGTCGATAGCTTCAAGGTAGCCGTCGGTGCCGTGCCCCGAGATCGTAGCTATGCAAGCCTCCCTGACGTAGCTGATCTGCCTGAAATCCTCGCGCTTCGAGACGTCCGAGATATGGACCTCGACCGTGGGGGTGCCGACAGCCTTGAGCGCATCGAGGAGAGCTACCGACGTATGCGTATAGGCGGCGGGATTGAAGACGATTCCGTCGACCTTTTTGTAGGATTCCTGGATCGCATCGACGAGGACGCCCTCATGATTTGATTGAAGGATCTTCAGCTCGATACCGCGTTCATTCGCGTAATTCTGTATCTTCGCGATCAGCGAGGCGTAATTTTCCTTGCCGTAGATTGTGGGCTCGCGTATGCCGAGCATGTTGATATTCGGTCCGTTGAGAACAAGAATTTTCATTTTAAATAAGCTCCGTGAATGTTTTTATAAGCTCGTCAGCCGCCGCCTGCGGAGGATCCTGATGCGAGACCTCGATTATCGCGTCCGCCGCTTCGGTGTAGAGCGGATGGCGAACCTCGTACATGGCGTTTATGACGGCTCTGCTTGCCGAAAGCGGTCTATCGGGTGTTACCGCGAGGTCGGAAGGTATGCAATGAAGGTAAAATATTCTGCCGTTCTGACGGAGATATGGGATGTTACGCTTCTGAGTAACGACTCCGCCTCCCGTTGCGATTATAATTCCGCTTCGCTTGGATGCCTCGCGTACAGCTTCGGTCTCGATCCTGCGGAATTCTTTTTCGCCGTCGGTTTTGATGATCTCGGAGGGATGTCTGCCCGTCATACCGACGATGAGCTCGTCGGTGTCAACAAGCTCGCGTCCCGTCATATCGGAAAGTAATTTGCCGATCGTGCTTTTTCCGCAGGAGGGCATTCCGACGAGAACGACGTTTTCTTTTGATTCAAATATCTTTTTTATTACGTTTTCAACCTTTTCTTCGTCGATATCCTCGCCGAGGAAGATCTCCGCTGCACGAGCTGCCTGAAGGATGAGCATCATAAGTCCGCCCGTTGCGGGGATGCCCTCGGCTTCGGCGTCGAGAATGAGACGCGTGCGGAGAGGATTGTAGACCGCGTCGATGACACCCGTGAGATTCGGGAAGGCTTTGACCTCGATCGGCACCGCGTCCGTGTTCGGATACATTCCGAGGGGCGTGGTGTTGATTATGATATCGGCGTCGCGGTGAAGCCCGAGTGCCGCCTCGTATGTGACGGTATTTTCACCCGAACGGCGCGATACTGTGACGATCTCGCGTGCGCCGAGGTCCGCGGCAACCGCGCGCGAGGTCTTCGAGGTACCGCCCGTGCCGAGTATGAGGACCTTTTTGCCTTCGATGACTATCCCGGAACGTAGTATCATCTCGCGCATACCGTAAAAATCGGTATTGTCGCCGTAGAGCTTGCCGTCAATCTTCTTTACCGTGTTGACCGCACCGATCTTGCGGGCGGCATCCGATATATGATCGAGATGGGGCATGACCTTTTCCTTGTATGGAATGGTCACGTTGATGCCCTCGAACTCGCGCGCTTCAAGGAAGGGAGCGACATCGTCGGGAGTCAACTCGCGAATTTCGTAGACGTAATCGGTGAGTGCTTCGTGTATTTCTTTTGAAAAGCTGTGAGAAAGCTTTTCACCTATGAGTCCGTATTTCATTTTGACGTTAGTGCGTCCGAGCCGTAGCGGACGGTTAGCATATCGGCTATGACGAGCGCGGCAACGCTGTCGAGGACTATGCGCGCGCGGGGGACAATACAGGGGTCGTGTCTGCCCTTGACCGAAAGCGTGACCTCTTCAAGAGTTGACATATTGACGGTTTTTTGCTCTTTGGAGATCGAGGGAGTTGCCTTGATAGTGGTACGGAATACGACGGGCATACCGTTCGTGATACCGCCCTGAATACCTCCGGAATTGTTCGTTTCGGTGACGATCTTGCCGTCCTTGACGGTGAACTGATCGTTTGCGCGGCTTCCGCGGAGGACGGATATCTTGTCCGAGCCGAAGGATATCTCTTTGACTGCGGGGATGCCGAAGACGGCGCGTGCGATCTGAGATTCCACTCCGTCGAACCAAGGCTCGCCGAGCCCCGCGGGGAGACCGATGACGGCGGTTTCAAGCACTCCGCCGACGCTGTCTCCGTCGGATGCGGCGGATTCTATGACGTCCTTCATCATCGAGATCGCGTATTCATCAGTAAGTCCGTAATCGCTTTCGGCAATTGCAAGTAGAGCTTCGCGGTCATGGGAAATGTCTCCGAGAATGAACTGACCGACCTGCTTGATGCAGGTACCGATATAGATGCCCTTTTCACGCAGAGCGGGGATGACGATCGCGCCTGCGGCAACGAGAGCCGCCGTGATCCTGCCGGAGAAATGACCGCCTCCGCGATAGTCCTCGAATCCGTGGTATTTCTCGCGTGCGGTGAAATCCGCGTGGGAGGGGCGGGGAAGATCGGGGGTGTAGTCGCGGCTTCGCGTGTCGGTGTTGGGGATGAAGATGCAGAGGGGCGCGCCGGTTGTGAAGCCGTTATATACGCCGCTCTGAATGACGTAATTATCGGGCTCGCGGCGAGCTGTTGAAATCTTGCCCGAAGGACGGCGCAAAGTAAGCTGTTGCGCGATAAAATCCTCGTCGACCTTGATGCCGGGGGCGATTCCGTCGATGAGAACGCCGACGCCCGCGCCGTGGCTTTCGCCGAAGACCGTGACGTTTATTGCATTTCCAAATGAATTTTTCATAATTTTAACCTAATCTTTCAATAAGCTCTTCGGGGGTCATCTTGACAAATTCAAAGCTGCCGACGTCATTGAGCAGAACTGCGCTGATTTTGCCGCCCGAGGTTCCTTTTTTGTCGTGCGAAAGCGCCTCGAGGACGGCGTTTTTATCCTTGATACGATCGTTTGCGTTTGTGGGAAGACCGATGTTTTCAAGTGCGCGGCAGAGTCTTTGCTTAAGCTTGTCATTTTGGCACATCGGAGGAATGCCGAGAGCGACACATTCGCCGTGGAGGAGCGAGAGACCCGATGAGGTCTCGATGGCGTGTCCGAGCGTGTGACCGAAGTTGAGCACCTTACGAAGACCGCCCTCGCGCTCGTCGATCTCGACAACGTCGCGCTTGGTTGAAACTGCTTTTATAATGATCTCGTCGATGAGATCGGGGGATGAGATAACTTCGTTTCTTTCAAATAATTCAAAGAGATCGGGCGCGGACGTCGCTCCCATCTTGAGAGCCTCGCAGAGGCCGTTTGAGATATGACGGCGGGGAAGAGTGGAAAGCAGATCGGGGTCGATGAAAACCGCTTTCGGCTGATGGAATGCTCCGATCATATTCTTGTAGCCGTCGAGATCGACTGCTGTCTTGCCGCCGACAGAAGAATCGACCTGCGAGAGGAGGGTCGTCGGAATATTGTAAAAATCAATTCCTCTCATATAGACCGCCGCGGCAAAGCCTGCGAGATCTCCTACGACACCGCCGCCGAGCGCGACGACCGCGTCGGTTCTCGTGAATCCCGATTCAAGCATAGCGTGGAGAACGCCCTGCAGGGTCTCGAAATTCTTATTTTCCTCGCCCTGCGGAAATACGTGAAGTATCGCGTTTTTTCCGAGTGATGCCATAAGCCTTTCGGCATATTCTTTTGGAACGCCGCTGTCGGTGACCACACAGATCTTGCGGTCGGGCTTGAGGATCTTTTCCGCCGCGAGATCGATCGCGCCGCGGCTGACTTCTATATCGTAGCTCGCTTCACCGAGCCTTACGGGTATAATCATTTTCTGCTCCTTAAAGGGTTACGTCTCTGTCAAAGGACGCGATTATCTTGATCTTGCCGCAGACCTCCTCGATGTCCTCGAGCATTCTTCTGCCCGACTTGTCCGCGATGGTGCCCTCACCCTCGACGTAGAAGTAGTATTCCCAGTTGGTCTCCTTCGTGGGACGGCTCTTGAGAGCGCGGAGGTTGAATCCGTTCTTTCCGAAAGCCTCAACGGCGTGCATCAGGCTTCCGGCCTCGTTCTTGACTGTGAAGAACATTATGAATCTGTTGTTTGACGGAGAGGGAGTGACGGGCTCGCGTGTGAATACCGCGAAACGCGTGATGTTCTGTGCACCCTCGTTGATCTTGCGCTCGAGGACGCAAAGACCGTAAAGCTCTGCCGTTTCCTCGCTTGCGATGACGGCAACGCTCGGGTCGCCTGCTTCCGCCGCTTCCTTTGCCGCGATCGCGGTGTTGACTGCGGTCTTCTGAGTCCAATTTGTCTTTGAGAGGTAAGCCGAGCACTGACCGAGTGCCTGCTCGTGGCTGATTACTGTTTTGATGCCGTCCATAGACGCGCCGGGGAGAACGAGCAGACAATGCTCAACTCCGAGCTCGTAGACGCCGCTGATGTAGAGATTTCCCGAATACGCCATGTCCATAACCTGCGTTACGTCGCCGTTTACGCTGTTTTCGATCGGGAGAACTGCGCAATCGCAATCGGATGAAATGACCGAATCGTAAGCCGCCTTGAAATTGCCGTAAGGAACACAGACGCTGTCGGGGAAGATGCGCGAGGACGCGATATGAGCAAACGCGCCGGGAACTCCGCTGTAAGCCACGCGGCTGCCCTCCATAAGGCGGTGCTGGAACTTGCGCGAGATCGCCATGCTTTCGTTAAGAAAGCTGATGTAGTAGCTGCGTAATTCATCATCCTCGATCAGTGCCGAATTACGCTCGATGACCTGTTGTTCCCGTATGGGGTCAAGCACCGGGAGTCCGTTCTTTATTTTATACTCCGCGACCTTGCGGACAGCGTTCATTCTTTCCTCGAAGAGACGCGCCATCTCGCGGTCAACTCGGTTTATCGTTTCTCTTGCTTCTTCAAGCAGGGTCCTGTTTTCGTCAGACATTTTTTCACCTCAAATAATGAAGCCCGCAAAAGTCGCACGTGGCGAAATAATTGCGGGCTGTTATGCATTTAAGCTAAATATTTACACGGCAACAAAACCATAAAGGTTATGCCGCAAAAGCTCTTGCAAGGCAGCCCGTATGGCTAAAATAATAATAAAATCGTGTATTCAGAAGAATTACAGCCATTTGGGGACTCCTTTCTCAGCTTGTGAATAAATATACAAAGATTATACACCCTGTAGCATAGTTTTGTCAAGTGTTATACATAAAAGTCACGTATTGTTAATAGTTTATTAAAACTTACGGATACCAATCCGGCTTTGACAAATAGGTTTTATACTCCTTTATCTGTGCACTCAATTCTTTGGGAACGGCAACGAAGATGATCCAATCTGCCATATCACATGTTATCGGTCTGTTTGTAAATTCGTAAGTTACGGTGCACACGCCCGATTCCACAGAAATGTCCGTGACTTCAAAACGAAGAGATCCAGATCCTAAAAGCAAGGACTTAATCAAAAGATCATTCTTTTCAAAAAACTCTTCATCATACCCGTCAAGCAGGCGGTGTCTGCTGTTGACGCGCGAAAGGCTGTCTTTCTGGATATCGGTAAGCGGTTCATCCATAACCATTTGACAGAGAAAGGCGTCACCAACAAGGGCGTCGAGTTCATCAAAGCTTGTCAGAACGATCATCCCCTTCTCGGTATTGTCTCCGGAAATACTGTCGATCTTGGTACTTGAAATGGCTTCACGCATGATCGCAACGCCGTAATCTACTCCGTCATAATTACGTGGATTGTTTTTTATCGTTATTGCATGTACGTTTTCGATGAAGCCGATTCTTTCCTTTTCTTTTGGCTCAATTTCGCCGCTGTAAACTATCTCGACTACCTCACCTTCGTTAAGACCGGGGCAGGGATCACCGTCAATGAATCGGTTTACGTAGAGCACGTCCCAATTCTCGAATTCTTCCGAATTTTCCAGGGGATCGAACACAACGTATCCTTGCGCCCATCTTGCTTCTGTTGCGTAAAATGACTTTAAAACCGGTTCATCGTATTTTTCCGAACTCTCGGGAGTTATATCCGAAGTGTCGGGAGTGGAGCTTTCTTCCGGTTCCGAAAAACATCCGGATAAAAGGGGGATAAGCATAAATGTCATAAGTAATAGCGTAATTATTCTATTGGACATTGGCATAATCTCCTTCGCATAATTATCTATATTCATTATATCATAAAAAATAATATGTGTCAATGAAAACTTTTTGGAGCGCGGGTGGTGGAAAAATCCGACATTTTGAAGTTTTTTTAGACGAATTTTAACCATTTTCGCCCTAATTCTAAACTTTTGTTGAAAAAGCTTGACCACGCTAAAACAGTGTGATATACTATCATTGCTCATAGCAAATAAAATTATAAGGAGAAATCATGAAACTGTCATTTAAAATTGCCGCATTTATGCTGGCTCTTACAATGCTTATGCCGATCTTCTTCGCCTGCAAAAACGGAGGTACGGGAGAAGATAGCTCTTCGACCGAGGGAGAGGCATCGCTTGATCAAAGCTCGGATATGACCACCGAGGAGACATATGCCCCCGATGCAGAGCAGAAGGGTATTGTTACCGCTCCGGAGGAAGGCGCGAAGATATACAATATTATCTTCTCTCTTGCAACGGTTCCTCCCGTGCTTGCGGCTCTTGACGCGATCTCGAGCGGATATGAGACCTATGCCATTATTGAGCGCGGAAAGACTTACAACGGTATCGAGAAGATCGAGAATTTCCACAACGCCGGATTCGATCCCGCGAACAACCTCTCGAACGGCTTCACATCGACTGAGTTCGATACTATGGTCGAAAAGATCAAAGAGCTTCGAGCGGCAGATGAGAACAGTTTCTTCTATATTTACGCACAGGACGGAACAGCCCTTCGTGCCGCAGCTCTCGCGGCAAACGCCGGTATTCCGGTTGAGGATTTCCACGTTATTATGTGTGAGGACGGAACCGGAGCATACGTTTCCATACGCGATAATTATGTAAAGAATAAAACCGTGAGCTCGGATAAGGATGAGCCCTACGAGGCGTTTATGAACATTCTCAACGAGGTTGGAGCAAACTTTACAGCCGTTATGTCTAAGCGGGATAACAAGAACTCGGACAAGGCTCTCGGATACGATATCAAGGATGCGTTTGCTCTTGCAGTCCTTCCAAATTTCACATATTGGTTCCAGGATAAGAATAGCGTAGACGGCATACTTGCAGCAGCAGAGGGAAGCAAGCTTCCCGGCATCTTCGGAGTTCCCGGGTTTGAAAACACGACCGAGGTAATGGCTAATCTCAGATATCAGACCATTTCCTCTAAGATCTCGAAGCTTACGGATAAGCAGAAGCAGGATTACCTGACCCTTATGTACGGCGATTATTATGCTGATACCTATGCAGCACTTACCAGAACAGAGCGCGCAGGCGCAGCCGCTCCCAAGGAAAAGCTTGTATTTATCGGTGCACGCCACGCTTATTATCCCAAGTTCGCCTCGGATGCCAAGTACGGTATCGGCGGTCTTTCGGCAACCGACAGCTTCCCTCAGAGCTATTCAGAACTCGATCAGAAGTATAAGAATGCGCTGCTTTTCGACAGCGAGGCAGACTATCTTACTTTCCTTTCGGTAATAAACGATAAAGCAAATTATCCCGAAAATGCTCCCGCAGACGTTATTGCAGAGATTAAGGCGGAATGCTTCAATCTTTATATCAACTATATTTACACTCTCAAGTTCACATACCTGCTTTACGGCGAGGAACACGATATCATTCTCAAGGGTCATCCCCGAGAGGTTATCGGTGCTTATGCCGAATGGGGCGATCGCCACACGGTAAAGCGCACGGACGGCGAGGGAGACGCGGCTAAGGAGAAAAAGTACTCTTACGATAAGCTTGTCGACACCGCACTTCTCGCATTCCATGCAAAGGATTCTATCGGTAAATATATCGGCATGGTTCCTTACGGCACCGCGGCAGAGAACCTTGCTTATCTCGGCGTGGATATTTCTATCTGCGGATTGCCTTCGTCCACCTATAGCGGATACGACACCGAAGTAGACGTGCTCTTTATCATGGCTGAGACCAACGAGGCTATCAGCGGAGACGCTTCACAGGTCAAGGACCGCTATAATGCCGGAAATCTTACCTTCGTCAAGGACGGGGAAGAGCAGACTGCGGTCTTCTACAATACGGGCAACACTTATAAGTACGCCTCCGAGATACTCGAAAAGGCAGGCGACAAGAGCGCGGCTTCGGATTTTGCAGAGCTTTACAAGGCTTGGCTCTCCGCCAACCGCTCGGGCGCGGCAGAGATAGATCCTCAGGGATTTGCAAAATAATTCAAAATAAAAATCAGATCGGCGAGCCGATCTGATTTTTTTATTGGGTATTATTGCTCTTTTCTTAGCTTGCGCATGATGATATCAACGATTATTGAAATGATTATCAGCGCAAGTCCGGCAATGAAAACTATGGATGATACTTCCATGATCATAGCTCCGATGAGGCCTGCACAGAAGTCAACTATCTCGGTAAGGCTTTCAAGGGGAAGATCAATAAGATTGAGTATTGGTTCAACGGAGAAGCCGAGAATGAAGCAAAGTCCTCCGACTATGAATGCGGGGACGCCGCATGCGCGCATAAACGAGGTGTAATATCCGATATTAACAAGTAAAAGAAGCAATGCTATCAGGGCGACTGCTCCCCAGAGCGTTAATACTGCCGTGTCGGAAAACACTAACTGAGCATATGAGAGATAGAGCTCTACCTGCTCTGTTATATTGTCATCGTCAAGGAGAGTGCCGATCGAGATTCCGTCTTTTCCGATAAGATCCTCGATGTTTGCGATAATGCTTTCCTCGGATGCGGCAATGTCGATATTGTTGTAATATCCCGATTCGCGGGCAAGCTTCTGGAAGGTCTTTTCGTTCTTTTTCAAGAATCTGTAGATATCCTTCGGCTTCCATCCGATATTGATCTCGCCCTCCTCAAGAGAGTTGTTGAATTGATTGAGCAGATCTGTCGTCAGCTGTTTTACGAAATCGTCAACCAATGTCTTGGAGACCTGAGCCTCGGAAATATACGGTATTCCCTTGCAGTCGCGCATAACGTAAAGCATAATGTAAGAGATGCTTTTTCCGCCCTCGGTCGTGCTTATACCGAGCTTTTTGAGATCAAGGATGTCGATCACCTCGTCGACCATGAGCTCGACGTTGTCTTCGGTGAGCAAACCGTTGATGACCGTCAGAGGTACGGCTGCAATCAGAGCGGATGTCAGAACTATCGAAAGCAGGACGGAAATAAACTTCAGAAAAACGTTTTGCTTGCCCTTGACTTTTTTTGACTTGGGCTTTTCTTCAAAAGCAGTGGAGGGAGCGGGCTCGGAAACCGGAGGCGCATATGTCGGCACGGGTTCGTTATCCGACGTTACCTCAAGCTCTGCCGGCGGGATATAAACCGATTCGTGAATCGGCGTTTCTTCCGCACTCTCGGTTGGATCGACGAAGACTGATGAACGGATCGGAGCCGGTTCTTCGGCTGCGGGGATTTCATCCGGGATAATATCCTCAATTACGGGGAGCTCATCGGCTGCTGCTTCGGAGGGGTCGGATACGGGTATATTGGTATTTTCAGTGGCAGGGATGCTTTCCGCGGCTTCATCGGATGCAGAAAGGCTCTCGGGCTCGTTTGGCTCGGGGATTGAGGAAAGGATTTCGGTCTGAGACTCGGAAGCGGCCTCGGAGGTAGATCCCGCTGTCGATAAAACGACAGTCTCGGCGGGAGATTCTTTGACAGGTGCAGACGGTGCTTCGGGGCGCATGATCTGCGCGCCGCATGCGTAACAGAATTTTGCATTGAGCATCTGTTCCGCACCGCATTGTGTACAAAAGAGTCTTGGTGTCTTTTCGTTGCTCATGACAATACCTTCTCTATGGTGACGTCAAGCGATATTATGTCAGATTATTAAAGATTCTCGGCGTCGAGAACGACGTGATCCTCTGCGAGCTTTTTGCGGAGAGCCGCAACGTCGAGCGTGCGGAGGTCTGCGCCGCTTGCCACAGCCATAGCAACCGCTGTTCCGGCTGCCTGACCGATTCCCATGCAGGGAGGCATTACGCGGATAGCTCCCGCGGATTCGCAGTCTGCGGAAATCGCTCTGCCCGCAACGGCAAGGTTGGAGAATGCGGGCGGGATCATGCAGCCGTAGGGAATACCGTAGCATTTGCCTTCGGGGATAGTGATATACTCGTTGCTCTTGGGACCGTACTTGCCGTGTACGTCAACAGAGTTTGCGGCAAGAAGGATCGAATCCTCGGGAACCTCGCATCCGAGGACCGAATCGACGCAGAGAGTGCGGATACCCTTGATATGTCTTGTCTCGCGGATACCGAGAGTAGAGCCCGAGAGGATGAGTCTCGAATTCTCAAATCCGGGAATATACTTCTTGAGGAAGTTGAAGATGATGCGGACCTGCTGACGGCCTTCGATCTCACCGGAGGTGAGGCTTTCAGACTTCGTGCCGTCGATGTTCATAACGCGTGAGGTGTTGATGCTGAATTCATCTTCCTCAACGCCGCGGAAGAGACCTATGGAAACTCGGTCGAGAGGCCAGTCTCCTGCTTCCTTTGCCTTTGCTACCCACCAGTGAAGGGAACGGTAGTTGATGCCGTCCTTGCGGAAGAAGTTGCCCCAGTTTTCTGCGATGTCGGCGTCAACCTTGGGAACATCAACTCCGCCTACGGTGAAGAACATGGTAGCGGGCTGCATTTTGCCCTGCGCGTTACCTACGGAGTATTCCGCGCCTGCAGCAGCGGCAAGGTCGCCGTCTCCCGAACAGTCGATGTAAGCCTTGGCGCGTACGGATGCGAGACCTTCCTTCATATCTACGATGATGCGGGTCACGCGGTCGCCCTCGGTCTCGGCATCAACGAATTTTGTATGATAGAGGATTCTTACGCCTGCCTCGGCAAGCATCTCATCGGCAACGATCTTAAGGCTTTCGGCCTTGAAGGGAGTTACGTGGATATGACCCTTATCTATGTATGAGGTGAAGGCGGTCTTCGATTCAACCTTCGAGGGATGGATAGCACCGCCTACGGCGATGAGTCTCTCGACAAGCTCCTCGAAAAGTCCGCGGATAAGCATTTTATTGCCTGCGCTGTCATAGCAGGTCATGAAGGGTGCGACCATTCCCGCGGTAGCCATACCGCCGCAGAATGCGTTTTTTTCGATAAGGACGACCTTTGCGCCTCCTCTTGCAGCAGCTACAGCCGCGCAAAGACCGGAGGGACCGCCGCCGATTACGGCAACGTCGGCTTCGATTTCATCGGGAATACTTTTTTTGTAAATGAATTCGGACATAATGATGCTCCTTGATAATAGTTTTCTTAGATATTATAACACAACAGAAAATAAAATTCAAGAATCACAAGGAAAAAACACGGAAAATCCGGGAAAAAATATTAATAATGTGTGAAAACTGTTGATTTTTGTCTTAGAATATATTATAATATAAAATGGTTTTATGCGGTCAGCGCGTAAATCAAGTTGTTATTCAAGAGGCAAAAAATGATCACAGATCTTCAGAGAGCAAGTATTTTAAAGCGCGTTTCTGCTTATATACTTGACTTTATACTGCTTGTTACCGTGATAACGGGTGCCGCCTTTCTGCTTTCGGCTCTGCTCGATTATGACAGCTACGTTGATACTCTCGAGCGTGTGTATGCCGAATATGAGGAGGAGTACGGGATCGACCTCGATATATCAAGCGAGGATTTCTCGGCTCTCAGCCGCGAGGAGCAGAAGCTTTATGATGAAGTAAACAAGCTTATGAATGAAAACGAGGAAGCGATAGAGGCTTACAATATGACCGTAAATCTCGCGCTTGTTATCGCCTCGCTTTCCATATTATTCGGATATCTCATTCTTGAGTTTGTCATCCCCATCATTTTCAAAAACGGTCAGACCGTCGGCAAGAAGGTCTTCGGTATCGGTCTTATCCGTCAGGACGGCGTAAGGATAACTAATCTTATGCTGTTTGTCCGTGCTATCCTCGGAAAGTGTACGGTTGAGACGATGATCCCCGTGTATATCCTTATTCTCATAATCTTCGGCAATCTCGGCATGACGGGCACGGTGATCCTCGCGGGAATCGCCGTACTTCAGATAGCGCTTGTGCTGACTTCGAGGACGAATTCAGCGATCCACGATATGATGGCGGCAACGGTTGCGGTAGATATGAGCTCACAGATGATTTTTGAGAGCGAGGCTGATATGCTCGCTTACAAAAATAAACTCCACGCGGAAAACGCCGCGCGGGACAAATACATTCCGTAAATCTTAAATAATGCAAATAAAAAGGATGCTACAAGATCATGAAAATTGTTTTGCAGAATCTGACGAAGGTTTTCCCGAGTCGAAACAAAAAATCCAATGAAGAGGTCGTTGCTGTCAGCGATCTCACCTTCACCATCCCCGACGGCAAGCTTGTCGGACTTCTCGGCCCCTCCGGCTGCGGTAAGAGTACTACTCTTTATATGATCAGCGGACTCCAGAAGCCCACGGGCGGTCAGATCTTTTTTGGTGAAGACGACGTAACCTCCCTCTCTCCCGAGAACAGAGGTGTTGGTCTGGTTTTCCAGAATTATGCGCTTTATCCCCACATGACAGTCAAGCAGAATATCCTCTTCCCCCTCCAGAACCTGAAGGGCGCGGATAAGCTTGACAAGAACACCATGCTTGAGCGTGCGCTCGAGGCGGCAAGACTCGTACAGATCGACGAGCTGATGGACCGCAAGCCGAGCGAGCTTTCGGGCGGTCAGCAGCAGAGAGTTGCGATCGCGCGCGCACTTGTAAAGATGCCCCGCGTTCTCCTTCTCGACGAGCCGCTTTCGAACCTTGATGCTCGTCTGCGTCTGCAGACCCGTGAGGAGATCCGCCGTATTCAGCGTGAGACCGGAATCACCACTATCTTCGTAACTCACGACCAGGAGGAGGCTATGTCCATCTCCGACGTTATCGTAGTTATGAAGCTCGGTGTCGTTCAGCAGATCGGCAAGCCCCAGACAGTTTACGATAATCCCGTAAACCTCTTCGTTGCAAAGTTCCTCGGAACTCCTCCCATCAACGTATTCAAGGCAAACGTCAAGGGCGGCAAACTCTACATAAGCGGCGAGGCTGTTCTCGACGTTCCCGGTGTCTGTGACCGCGACGTATTCGCCGCTATCAGACCCGAGGGCTTCGTCCCCGATGACAACGGTGCGATGACCTGCTCACTTTCCTCCATCGAGGTTATGGGCCGCGACGTAAGCATCGTTTCAAAGAACGAGGCTATGCTCACACCCACTATCCGCTCGATCGTTGATGCCGACTACAAGGTATCCGCATCCGCGCAGAGCGTAAAGTTCAACCTCAAGCCTCATAAGGTATTCATCTTTGATTCCGAGACCGAGGAGAGAATCTATTTCGGCAATCAGACAGCTCCCGAGACAGGTATCTGAGGTGAAAAACCATGAAAAACTTTCTGCAAAAGATCAAGTTTGATCAATGGAAGGCGTGGATATATCTCTCGCCCGCCATTGTTCTCTTGCTCATATTCACGGTCTGGCCGATCTTCAATACGCTGCGTATGGCGTTCTGGAACGGCTACGGACTTTTCAAGGAGCTCGGCGGAGAGCTTCAGTTTGAATTCGGTATCAAGAACTTTAAATGGGTAGTTGGATACGGCGGTTTCCTTGACTGCCTTAAGAACACCATGCTTCTTACCGTTCTGACAGTTCCGCTATCCACCATCCTTGCGCTCGTCATCGCGGTATCTTTGAACGCTATCAAGCCCTTCCAGAGATTCCTGCAGACGATCTTCTTCCTCCCCTACGTAACAAACTCGATCGCTATCGGAATGGTTTTTGAGGCGATGTTCAATATCGTCGGCTTCGGAACCTCCAATCCCTCATACGGAATCATTAATAATATCCTCGGCGTTTTCGGTGTTGATCCCATCAACTGGATCAATGCGGGCTCCGGATATTGGGCAAACATCGCAGTTCTCGTGATCTATATCGTCTGGAATGCGCTGCCCTTCAAGATACTCATCCTGCTCGGCGGTCTTCAGAGCGTCAATAAGCAGTACTATGACGCCGCCAAGATCGACTCGACACCCCGTCTCCGCGTATTTACCAAGATTACGGTCCCGCTCCTTTCTCCCATGATCGCTTACGTTGTTATCACCGGCTTTATCGGAGGCTTCAAGGAATACTCCAGTATCGTCGGTATCTTCGGTGACGATATGCACGCGGTCGGAGGCGAATCGCTGAATACCATGGTCGGTTATATTTACAAGCAGCTTGGCGAAAACCACGAGGGTGACGCGAGTGCTGCTGCGCTGATCCTTTTTGCTATCATATTTGTCGTTACCATGATAAATATGTACGTCAGCAAAAAGAAGACACATTATTGACGGAGGTGCGACATGGCTGATAAAGTATTAACCACAATGCATGAAAAAGACATGCAGAAGGTAACAGTCGCTCAGAAGATCACCAAGGTCATTGTGATGTTCCTTCTTTACGCCTTCCTTTGCACGATGGCGCTGATCATCGTTTTCCCCTTCTATTGGATGATCATTTCGTCCCTCAAGAGTACGGTCGAGTACCGTCTTCCGATCCCGACGCTTTTCCCGCGCGAGATCCTTTGGGGCAACTACCTTGAGGCGTTTACCGCGGCAAACCTCGGCAGACTCTTCCTCAACACCGTAATCGTCGGTCTCGTTTCGACGATCCTCTCGCTCGTTATCACAGTTCTTTCGGCTTTTGCTTTCGCGAGACTCGAGTTCAAGGGCAAAAACGCGCTCTTTGCCGCTCTTCTTGCAACGATGATGATCCCCGGAGAGCTCTTCACGATCACAAACTACGTTACCGTAACAAAGTTCGGATGGCTCGATTCGTATACCGTACTTATCGTACCCTTCCTTGTCAGCGTTTTCTATATCTATCTGCTTCGCCAGAACTTCCTGCAGATCCCCAACGAGCTCTACCTTGCCGCAAAGGTTGACGGTACGAGCGACCTCAAGTATCTTTGGAAGGTTATGATTCCGCTCTCGCTTCCGAACCTTATCTCGATAACCATTCTTAAGATGATGGGCGCGTGGAACTCCTACGTATGGCCCCGTCTCGTTACCTCGACCGATGACTACAGACTTATCACCAACGGTCTGCGTGACGCCTTCACCGATATGTCGGGTCAGGCTAACATCCCCGTTCAGATGGCTGCCGTTACAGTCGTTTCGATCCCGCTCTTCCTCGTATTTATCTTCCTTCGTAAATATATTATGAAAGGCGTTTCGAGAAGCGGTATCAAGGGTTAATCCGTTTATTCATCAATTAACAGGTTAAATGCAGATAACGCCAACGTCTGCTTAACAAAATAAAACAAATATTGAAAGGATCACAGAAATGAAAAGATCTATCATCTCTCTCCTTCTCGTTCTTTCCATGCTTCTCGGCACAGTAGCTTTTGCAAGCTGTGTTGAGGGTCAGGGCGGAGGACTTGGAGGAAACGATGCAGCAAACAAGGTTACCTACGAAGTACCCGCAGAGGGCTACGACGGAAGCGAAGTTACCATCACATTCTATCATTCGATGGGCGCAAAGCTCCAGACCGTGCTCAACAACTACATCCCCGAGTTCAACAAGCTCTACCCCAATATCACGGTTGAGCATGCTTCTCAGGGTGACTACGACGGCGTACGCGATCAGATCAAGACCGCGCTTACCGCAGGCAACCAGCCCAACATCGCATACTGCTATCCCGACCACGTTGCACTTTACAACGTAGCAAAGGCAGTAGTTCCGCTCGATAGCTTCATCGAGAGCACCATCCCCGTAAAGGACGCTGCAGGCAACGAGACCGTTCTCGGCTTCACAGCAGATCAGATCGCGGACTTTATTCCCGGCTACTATGCAGAGGGTACCGCATTTGACGCAGCAGGAACTATGTACACTCTCCCCATGTCCAAGTCCACGGAGGCTCTCTACTACAACAAGACCTTCTTTGAGAAGCACGGTCTTAAGGTTCCCACCACTTGGGAAGAGATGGGCAAGCTTTGCGAGCAGATCAAGGCTATCGATCCCGATTGCATTCCTCTCGGCTACGACTCCGAGGCAAACTGGTTCATCACCATGTGTGAGCAGTACGGCTCCGAGTACACCAGCCTTGACAAGAACGGTCACTTCAAGTTTGACAATGAGACCAACCGCGGCTTCGTTACTATGTTCCGCGAGTGGCATCAGAACGGTT
Organism: Clostridia bacterium; assembly: GCA_017411805.1. GTDB lineage: Bacteria > Bacillota > Clostridia > Oscillospirales > CAG-272 > CAG-390. Next base: position 17,294 of record JAFQPI010000019.1, on the reverse strand, counting down.
GGGTAACCACCGAGGAGATCTACGGCTCCTACACCTCCGGTCTCTTTACCGCTACCGAGGGTCAGAAGTGCTATATGGTTATCGGTTCTACCGGCGGTGCAAGCTATCAGCAGCCTCCTCAGGTTGACGGTCAGCATCTCTTTGAGACCGACATGGCAACTCCTCCTCAGATCGACCCCTCCAAGCCCAAGGTTATCTCTCAGGGTCCCTCCCTCTGCATCTTCAAGGATTCGAATCCTCAGGAAGTTGTAGCATCCTGGCTCTTTGTTAAGTTCCTCACCACCAACGTTGAGTTCCAGGCAGCATTCTCCATGGCTTCGGGTTACGCTCCCGTTATCAAATCGGTTCAGAGCAATCCCGTATACCAGCAGTGGCTTGATGCAGCTAACGGCTTTACCAACCTTACCGCAATGAGCGTTAAGCTCGCTCTCTCCCAGAGCAACGCATATTTCGTATCTCCTGCGTTCAACGGCTCTTCCGCAGCTCGTGACCAGGTTGGTATCCTTATGCAGAGCGCACTTGTTTACAAAGGCAACGACGTTGATGCCAAGATCAAGAAGCTCTTTGAGGATGCTATCTACGAATGTGAGTATGCTGCTCACTAATTAAAATAATGAAGAAGATTTCAAGATTATTGGTTCTTCTTCTTGCTCTCGTTCTTCTTGCAGGCGCGGCTGCTGCCTGCCAAGGAGGCGAAGGCGAAGAGACAAGTACTCCCGCGGGTTCGGAAGGCATCGGCGAATTTGTTGATCTTGCCGCAACCCTGAAGTTCGATCCGAATTCGGGCAGAGCTTATACAGAAGCTACCGTCAAGACCTTCGTTGACGGTGATACCACTCATTTTAACGTACCTACTTCTATCATAGATACAGGTCTTCTCAAGGCGAGATACCTCGGTATCAACACACCCGAATCTACGGGTCAGATCGAACCTTGGGGCAAAAAGGCTTCCAATTATACCAAGGAAGCTCTCAAGAACGCGACGTCCATTATCGTTGAATCTGACAATGATAGCTGGAATCCCGACTCAACCGGTGAGAGATACCTCGTTTGGGTATGGTATAAGACAGCAGAGATGACGGATTACCGTTGCCTCAACCTCGAGATCCTCCAGAATGGTCTGGCAGTTGCGTCGAAGTCCTCCGATACAAGCTATGGCGAGCTCTGCACGCAGATACTTTATCAGGCTTCAAATCATAAGCTTCACGTTCATTCGAAGGAAAAAGACCCCGATTTCTACTACGGCGCGGCTCTTCCCATGACTCTCAAGGAGCTCAAGACGAATATCGAGACCTATAAGGATAAGAGCGTCAGCTTCGAGGGCGTTATAGTAAGAAACTCGGGCAACACCGCATATGTTGAGGAATACGACGATGAGACCGGACTCTATTTTGGAATTCAGGTCTATTACGGCTTCAACCTCGACTATTTCGGTCAGGAAATACTGAAGGTCGGCAACAGAGTTCGTATCGTTGGTTCGGTACAGTATTACGAGACCGGCGGAACCTATCAGATCTCTGATATCAAGTACAATGCAATGCGCCCTGATGACGAGTCCAATATCAAGCTCATAAGCCAGGGTCACGAGGGTTCTTATTCCGAGGTTTCGGCTAAGGATCTTCTTACAGAAAAGGTCACGCTCAATATTACGGTTGTTGAGGGTGAAAACGAGACGATCGTTGAGAAGACCTTTGACCGCGGATTCCTCACGATGCACGGTTCCGCTTCCATGAAGGGACTCACCATCAAGAGCATCTACACCACGCAGAACGAGGACAGCTCGAATTTCGGCGCACTTTCCATTACTTGCGCCGCAGAGGATGGCACAGAGATCGTTGTACGCACCGTAGTTCTCAAGGATTCCGAAGGTAAGACCATTACTGCGGATGCATTTCCCATCGGCAGCAAGATCGATGTAAGCGGCGTTATTGACGTATTTAACGGAGTATATCAGCTCAAGGTATTCTCTGTAAACGACATTACATTTGTAAAATAAAAACAAAAGGAGATATCATGAAAAAGTTTTTAGCTATCCTCCTCCTTCTTTCCATGCTCTGCACAAGCCTTGTAGCTTGCAAGAACGGCAATGAAGGCGAGGAGACCACACCCAACACAGATCCCGCAGAGGAAGTTGCTACCCTTGCGGATGCAGTTGAGTACCTCAACTCTATGTACAAGTCCGACGAGGGCAAGAAGACCCCCGCTGACTACCTCCTCATCGCTCAGGTCCCGATCGGTGACGTTAAGTTTGAGATCACCTGGACCGTAAGCCTTGAGAGCATCCAGATCGTAGCTGAGAACGGTACCTATACCGTAAAGCTCCCCTCCAAGAACGAGACCGAGACCCCCTACACCCTTACCGCTACCGTTAAGGATGCTGCAGGCGCAACCGAGACCAAGACCTTTGGCAGAGTTCTTCCCGTTTACGATAACTCCGCTGCAGTTACCGAGCCCAAGGAAGGCGACGTTTACAAGCTCTTCCTCGTTCAGGCTAACGTAGGTAAGACCCTCTTCCTCACAACCAAGACCCAGAACAACGAGAACAAGTTCATCCTTGGCTCTGCTACTCCCGCAGAGGGTGCAGAGTTCATGGTTGAGAAGGCTGACGGCGGCGTAAAGATCTACACCACCATTGATGGCGTTAAGACTTACGTTTACGCTCACACCACCACCGCCGCTGACGGCAAGATCAGCAAGTACGTTGGCTACAGCACCGAGAACTCCAGCGTATTCACATATCATGCAGACGTTAACGCTTGGTTCACCAAGTGCGACGGCGCTGATTACGTTTTCGGTACTTACAGCTCCTATGAGACCGCTTGCATCTCCGAGTCCTCTTACATCACTCCCGAGAACACCGGTCTTACCCAGTTCGTCGTTGCTTTCATGAACAAGGACGCAGCTGATGCATTCGTACCCGAAGAGGCTCCCAAGGATCCCACCGAGCTTACCTCCATCAAGGACGCGAGCGCGATCGGCGAAAAGCTCGAGCACAACACCAACACTGTTGAGAAGTATCTTGTTAAGGGTGAGATCACCGAGATCAAGAGCGAGCAGTACGGCAATATGTATATCAAGGACGCAGAGGGCAACACCCTCTACATCTACGGTCTCTACTCCAAGGACGGCACAGTTCGTTACGATGCTATGACCGATAAGCCCCAGGTTGGCGATACCATCACGGTTATGAGCCAGATCTGCAACTTCAACGGTCCTCAGCTCAAGAACGCAGCTCTCCAGAAGCTCGAGAAGGCAGGAGCAACCGGCCCCGTAGCTCTGAAGCCCGAGGTTGGCACCGCTTACAAGTTCGTATTCACTCATGATACTCTCGGCAAGACCCTCTACATCACCGGCGCAATGGACGGCTACTATATGGCTACCACCGAGGATAAGAACGCAGGCTGTGACGTTTACGTTGAGGAGACCACAGGCGGTTACTACTTCTACTGCATGGTTAACGGTACCAAGACCTACATCAATATGGTTCAGAGCGGTACATACACCAACGCTAAGTACGATGCTGCTCCCTCCACCGTTTACACCTACGACGAGACTCTCAAGACCCTCGTAGGCACCGTTGAAGGCAAGACCTTCATCTTCGGTACCAGATCCGATAAGACCTATACCACTATCGGCCCCATGGCTACCGATAAGGATTGCTTCTACGCAATTATTGTAAAGTAATATAAGCCTTAAAAAAGCCGCTGTATCGTAAGATACGGCGGCTTTTTGATCGAAAGATTGTTGACAAACTCTGAAACTTGTGCTATACTTAAGAAAAAACACGGAAGTATTACTGACAATGAATACCGAAAAGCTGACTATAAATTGCCTCGGAGCGTCGAACACGCAGATACTGATCGACAACGAGGGTATCAAGACGAAGGAGATAAACTACCCCGTACTGCTTGGGCTTCGCCTGCGCTGCAAAACGAGAAACTACGGCATAGGCGGCACGAATATTGCAAAGCAGGAGGGAAGAGAGGATTCCTACGTTGAGCGCGCGCCTATGATGGAGCACGGCGCGGACGTCATCATCGTTCAGGGCGGCGGCAACGACTGCAACCATTATATTCCCCTCGGCGAGCTCGATTCTACCGACCCTTATACCTATTGCGGCGCGCTCCGTTCGCTAATCCGTTTTATTAAGAGCGAATATCCCGAGTCGAAGCTGATCGTTTCGACCTCGATGCGCAAGAAGCGCGAGCCGCAAAAGCGCACGGATGACTTGAAGCACCTTGATTTCCACAAGGCATTCGTATCGGTCTGCCGAAGCGAGGATATCGAGCCGCTGAATTTCCACGACGACCCCGAGCTTGACCCGTTCGATCCCGAGTCAATGCCCGACGGCACGCATATGTCGGAAAAGGCTTGCAAACACATGGCGGACGTGTTTGCGGAGTATATCAGAAATTTATAATTCGCTATTGACGAATATATAAAAGTGTGATATAATAGCGTTGATATCGAATGATATCCGGAGAGCACCATAAAACGGTGGCGGTTGCTTCCCTTGATTGGGAAGATGAAATTTCTTTTTGCCTTCCCGAAGAGGGGAGGTGATGTAGATGGAATTAGAACTCAGTGATGTATTGGCTATTATCGGTCTGATCTTCATTTTGTTGAATTACATCAACAACATATATAAAAAGAAATAACCGCCTCTGCTTCCACACTTAGGCGATTATTTCTATTCGTTTAATCGGGAAGCAACCGTCATCGGTGCTCTCCGTTATTATTATAACACATCGGAGTTGATTTGTCAACTCTTTTTTTATTTTGATTTTTTAAGTTTTTGCACTGCAATCACAATAAGTCTGACCGCGCCGCAAACGGCGAGAACGTACATAAATAACCCAAGACACAAAAAGCCGACGTTGGTTGAATTGAGATTATCCTGCACCTCATCAAAATTGAGTATCTCCTCGCCGTTTACGGTAAGGGAGAGAATCGTATCCGAATTTGGATGAATAAGCATTAAAAGATTTGTTCCTCTTTCAAGGTTGTGAACATAATCCAGAATGTCGTAAGTGACGCAGCTTGCATCAATATAGTATTTAACATAGTATGGATTTTCGGTTTTGCACTCGATTCCAACATCGTGTGATTCGGGATGCGAGAATTTTCGGGAATAAGAGTGATATTCCGCTTCAACCGAAATCGCATCTTCGCGATCGATAGGAGCATCCCAATACTGCTGACCGAATGTGAACACTGTGCCGAGAATTAATCCGACAACGAGGAATAAAATCGCCTGTTCAAGTGTCATTTTCTTTCTGAACAGCTTTTTGAATAATTTATTTTTCTTCATTTCAGTTACCGTTTTTGTTTTATTATATCATAAATATTGATATTTTGCAAGTAAAACATTTTGTGTTTTTGCGCGCATAGCGCGCCGGGTGACAGAGCGCATACTTGCCTACGGCAAGTTGCAACTCTTGCTTCTCGGCTTACGCCTCCATTTTCCTTCGGAAAACCGCAAGAGCTGCACTTCCCTACATTCGGGAATGATCGACTCTGTCCAAACAGGAGAAGCGGAGCTTCACCTGTTTGAAGCACGGAAGCGAAAGCTGAAGCTTTCGCATTGAAATGAGGCTCTGCCTCAAACTCCGCGAACTTTTGAAAAAGTTCGATCAAAACTTCAATCATTTATTAAATCGGAAATTTCCTCGCTTGCGAGAAAATTCTCCATAACTTTTCACTTTCCACTTTTCACTTTTCACTCAAAAAACGGCAGTCCATCAACCGAACTGCCGTTTTTGTGCTTATTTAGTTCAGAACTACCTTCTTGAACGCCTTCTTGCCTCTGCGGACAACGATGCCGTTCTTAAGTGTTTCTGCGGTGTAGGTAGCCTTGATATCGGTTACCTTCTCGCCCTCGACGGTAACTCCGCCCTGATCAACTGCACGGCGTGCCTCGGATTTCGAGGGTACGAGTCCTGCCTTGACGAGGATGGTGAGAATGTCGATCGCGCCGTCAATGAGGTCGGCTTCGCTGATCTCAGCGGTGGGAATGTCAGCATCTGCGCCCGCGCCGAAGAGTGCCTTCGCGCTTGCCTGTGCCTTGTTTGCTTCCTCTTCACCGTGAACAAGCTTTGTAAGCTCGTATGCGAGGATCTCCTTCGCGGTGTTGAGCTGACTGCCCTCCCAAGAATCCATTGCCTCGATCTGTTCCATCGGGAGGAATGTAAGCATACGGATGCACTTGAGTACGTCCGCGTCCTCAACGTTTCTCCAGTACTGGTAGAAATCGTAGGGAGTTGTCTTGTTCGGATCGAGCCATACTGCGCCCGATGCGGTCTTACCCATCTTCTTGCCCTCGGAGTTGAGGAGAAGAGTGATGGTCATTGCGTGAGCGTCCTTGCCGAGCTTACGTCTGATAAGCTCGGTACCGCCGAGCATATTCGACCACTGGTCGTTGCCGCCGAACTGCATATTGCAGCCGTACTTCTGATAGAGATAGTAGAAGTCGTAGGACTGCATGATCATATAGTTGAATTCAAGGAAGGAGAGGCCCTTCTCCATTCTCTGCTTGTAGCATTCTGCGCGGAGCATGTTGTTTACCGAGAAGCAAGCACCGACCTCGCGGAGCACTTCAACGTAGTTGAGGTCAAGCAGCCAATCCGCGTTGTTTACCATAATAGCCTTGCCCTCGCCGAATTCGATGAATCTCTCCATCTGCTTCTTGAAGCAATCGCAGTTGTGCTGAATGGTCTCGCGGGTCATCATAGAACGCATATCGGTTCTGCCCGAGGGGTCGCCGATCATTGCGGTGCCGCCGCCGATGAGAACGACGGGCTTGTTGCCTGCCATCTGAAGTCTCTTCATAAGGCAGAGAGCCATAAAGTGACCTACGTGCAGGGAATCAGCCGTGGGGTCAAAGCCGATGTAGAAGGTGGCTTTGCCGTTGTTGATCATGTCGCTGATATGCGCCTCGTCTGTAACCTGAGCAACAAGGCCGCGCGCGATAAGTTCTTCGTAGAGTGTCATTTTTCTTTATCCTTTGCGAATTTGAGTTATTTGATATACCTAATTATTATAAACTAAAATGAAGCATTTGTCAATCTCTTTTTTTAAAAAGAACCAAAAACATATAATAATACAAAAAACGTTGACCCGACGGCGTGCACAGTTAGCGGTAAATTGAAATTCAATTTACGCCGTCCCGAAATATTCCTCGCGGTTTGAACAACCGCGTTCCGGGGGCGGAAACGGAATATTTCCAAAACAAAGTGCATATCCGAAGATCAACGTTTTTTGTATTATGTATTAGTCGAGCTTGTCGATAGACTTCTGTACAACTGCGATTCTCTTTTCGAAGAGAGAGCACTTAGCCTTAATCGCAGAACCCCAAGAGGTAGTAGCGTTATCGTTTACAGCGCCGCGGAAGATGTTGTAGGAGAGGTTATCAACCTGAGTGGTGAGAAGTCTGCCAAGGTCGATAACAACAGATTCACGGATCTTATCGAACATGAAGGAGTCGTCACTCTGGTCAGCATATCTCAGCTTCATAGATTCCTCAAAGAGTGCGGGAGTGATCTTGAGGTAGCTCTGGTAAGCCATGAGCTCGAGGGTAGCAGCTGCTGCCTCGGAGTGTGTGGAAGCGGTCGAGAGCACGTATGTGGTGAAGGGGAATGCCATGCAGGTTCTGTAGCCTTCCTGGTCATTATTGTACTTCGGAATGGGAAGAATACCGAAGGAGAAGGCAACTTCCTTGAGCTTCTTGTTTGTGATCTGTACGCGGTCGATGGTGAAGAGAGCCTGGTCATTTGCGAAGATCTCTGCGGAATCGGTGATCCAGCACTCGCCTGTGTTATGAAGGAAGTCACAGAGCTTTACAAGAAGATCGTTGGTCTTCTGAGAAGAGAGGTCTGGTGCAAGCTTGATGGTGTCATCCTCGGATATGATCGTATAGAGGTCGGAGCCGGTGTAGAAGGAGTCAAAGTGGATATTGTTTGTAACAAATCCGAAGCGGTCGCCCTTGCTGGTTTCGCCGTCGCCGTTCTGCTCGAGGAATGCGCCGGTGGAGTATTCGATGAGCTTGTCGAGAGTCCACTGCTCGTCGTATACGAGATCATAGAGGAGGTTGCTGCTTTCGTTGTGGATGTTGTCAAACATTTCCTTGTTGAATACGCAACCGTACATCATGTAAAGGAAGTTTGTGGAGATATCACCGGATGCGAAGTAAACGCCGTCCTTGATGGTAGCCTTGGTGATAAGAGAGGAGGGCCACCAGGGTTTGTCGAATTCAATGATGTCATAGTTGGTAAGATCCTGCGCGATACCCTGAGTCATGAGGGTAGCACCCGTCATGGAGTAGCCGCAGAAGAAGTCGTGAGCATCTAAACCCGCCTCGGTGGAGTTGATACAGGTATTTACAAACGCCTTCTGGTTGTTGTAGTTGCCGGGAGTGCCTGTGAATTCAAGAGTTATGCCGAATCTTTCCTGAATGAATTCGTTTCTATTGAAGATAGCGTCGTTTACAGATTCGCCGTTTGTGTCTTCAACAAAGAACTCGGGGTTCTCAACGTCTTGCCAATAAAGGAACTTGATAGTCTCGCCGTCAAATCTGAGATCGTCGGGGATTTCGCTGGGAGCGAAAAGGGTCTCCTCGGGAATGGTGGTAGCGTCACCGCCGTTACCGCCGGGAGCTGTGGTTGACGCGTTTTCGGTAGACTGCTCGCCCGCTCCGGTATCAGCACAGGAGATAGCCATGGGAATAAGCATTGCAACAACGAGAAGCGCGGTCAGAATGCGGATCAAATGTTTCATTGAGTAATTCCTCCGTAATAATATATGGATATAATTATTATAAACTAAAAATGTATTTTTGTCAATCGCTTTTTTTGAATTTGATGGCAAATTATCGCGTAAAAAGATCAATATATCGCCATATGAAGAAAAAGTTACAAATTGTTAAACCTATATGCGCCGTTTGGTGTTAAACTATAGTGGAAAAACAGCATTACGGAAAAGAGAATACTATGATGGGATTGAAAGAGCATCAGGCTGTCTTGATCGAATTACTGCGCGAATTTGACAGGGTATGCAAAAAGCATGATATAAAATACATATTGTTTGCGGGTACTGCTCTCGGCGCGGTAAGACACGGTGGGATCATTCCTTGGGATGACGATCTGGATATTGCGATGCTCAGAGAAGAGTACGAAAAGCTAATGTCTCTACCTGCTGATGAGTGGGATGGGAAATACTATTTACAGCGCGAGTTTTCCGAGCATTGGCCGATGTTTTTCTCAAAATTGAGAAAGAATAATACCACCTGCCTTGAAAAGTATCATCCGAAGGATAATGATATACATCAGGGAATATACGTCGACATTTTTCCGGTTGACAACGCGGCGGGAAATAGGCTGATAAGAATGATCCAGTTCGCGTCCTCGAAGGTGGTCTTGGCGAAGGCTTTGTACAGGAGGGGATACGAAACGCGCTCCCGGGGAAAGAAGTTATTCATGCAGCTTTGCAGAATCCTTCCGATGAAGCCCTTCTGTGCTATAACAAAACGAAGACGCGCATCGGGCAGCGAATACGTCCACAGCTTTTTTGGCGCGACGTCATCATTCAAAAAGGGAGTATATCCGCGCAGATGGTTTTCGGATATCACGGAGATGCAATTTGAGGATATGCTTGTACCCATGTCGGCGCATTACGATGAATTGCTTACTACTCTCTACGGCGATTATATGAAGATTCCCGACGAGGAAGACAGAAAATGCAAGGTGCATGCGATCCTGGTCGATACTGAAAGGTCTTACACCGAGTATCTTAACTATCGCGACGGAATGACTTTTGAGGTGTTTACAAGAAGTATCCGGTGACAGCTGAATCCGGTAATTGATATAGAAAAAATCCTTATGCAAAATAAAAATTCGCAAAAAAAGGAATTCATATAATTCCGAATGCGGAGAACAATATTAGCAGAGAACGCAAGTCGGCGGCGCGGAGTCTGACGGCAACCGAAAGCTCATGTGACGAAGTCTGCGGGCTCAATTGATATAGATTCGCATTCGCACGCAGATTTGGGCGGTAAAAGCTGCCGAAAGACACTCCGCGAGCGATTGCACCCAACAAAGAAATCAATGCGTTAAGCATAAGGAGAATTTCAAAATGGCTAACAAGAATGCAAAGAAGGCTCTCGAACAGTTCAAGAACGAAGCGGCAAACGAGGTAGGCGTAACTCTTAACCAGGGCTACAACGGCGACCTTACCGCTCGCCAGGCAGGCTCCATCGGTGGCCAGATGGTCAAGAAGATGGTAGAGAAGTACGAGAACGAGCTTCAGGGCAAGAACTAAAAGCTTTTCTTTAACACATCGGGCGGATGCTTCGGCATCCGCCCGTATTTTTATGTAAAAGCTTGAAAAACGCGCGGAAATGTGGTATAATATGGCTAAAAGGAGGTGCGATATGGTTTATATTTATTTGACCGAAAACGATCCGATGAAGACGACCGACGAGAAGATCGTTGAGCTTGCAAAGTATCATCTGAGCCGTCTCTTCCTGACACTTGAATCGGAGAATGCATTCAAGATCGGGCGTCTTGAGCGCGGAAAGCCCTACTTTTCAAATATGCTTGACGTTCATTTTTCAGTCAGCCACAGTGATGACGTTTTTGCCTTTGCGATAGCTGACGTGCCTGTAGGGATCGACGTTCAGAAGATCAAGCACCGTCCTGACGAGGAGGAGAGATGCCTCAAGATCGCTCGACGCTATTTTCATACCGAGGAGATCGCGGCGGTGGAGGGAAGGCTTGAAAGCTTTTGGGATTACCGCGGCATTGTCTCCACTTTTTATAAGATCTGGTGCGGCAAGGAGGCTTACGTCAAGCTCAGCGGCAAGGGGATCGACGGAGATTTTTCGAAATTCTCGGTTATTTCCACGGAGAAAGACGTCTGGTGGGCGGATGACGGCGAATATGCCGTTGCCTATTGCACAGAAGAATACGGTTGTGCAGAAACAGTAAGATTGTTTAAGGAGAATAAGGATGATACTATTTTACATTCGCCATGGAGATCCTATCTACAGTCCGGATCAGCTGACTCCTCTCGGACACAGACAAGCTGAGTCTGTGGCAAAACGTCTTGCCCTTTTTGGCATTGACGAGATATATGCATCGACCTCGACCAGAGCAATACAGACGGCACAGCCCACCTGTGAGCTCGTCGGGAAGGAGCCGATATTGCTCGATTGGATGCATGAGAATTATGCTTTCCGCGAGATGGCACTCCCGATAGATGAAAAATCCAAGACCTGGGCTTGGGCGAATCCAAAATATTCGCAGATCCTCGCGTCGCGTGAGGTAAGAGAGATGGGCGAGAATTGGTTTGAACACCCCTCCCTCAAGGAATTCGATCTCGGCGCATCGGTAAGCAGGATCGGATCGAATCTTGATGCGTGGCTCGTGTCCCTCGGTCTTGAACATGACCGCGAGCGCGGCATGTATAGGGTCACGAAGGACGTCAAGGATAAGAGAGTCGCGCTTTTCGCTCACGAGGGCGCGGGAAAGATATTTATGAGCGAGCTGCTCGATATACCGTTCCCATATTATTCGGTGCATTTCGAAATGAAGCATACGGGTATGACCGCTATCCTTTTTGACGAGGGCAGGGGATGGAGCTTTGACGGCTACGCGCGCGCAAGAGTTTTGACTCTCTCGAACGACTCGCACCTATACCGCGACGGTCTTCCGGTCAATCACGCAAGCACTGCGCTCAGGGAAAGATATTAAATGCTCAACAAAGCCTATCTTGAAATAACGAACGTATGCAATTTTTCCTGCTCGTTCTGTCACAAGACGAAACGCGAGAAGAAATTTATGAGTGCGGAGGAATTTGATCTTCTGACCGACCGTCTGCGCGGGAAGGTGCAGTACCTCTTCTTTCACCTTATGGGTGAGCCGACGCTCCATCCGCTTCTGCCCGAATTCGTCAGAAAGGCAAGCGAAAAGGGATTTTTGCCGATGCTGACGACGAACGGCTCTCTGCTTGCGAAATGCGGCGATGAGCTGCTTGCCGCTCCCTTTTATAAGATCAGCATCTCGCTCCACGCTCCGAGTGCCAATCCCGCCTTTGCGGATAAGGAATATTTTGACAGATGTGCGGATTTTGCACTCCGCGCCTCCGAAAAGGGAATATATACCGTCCTGCGTCTCTGGAACCTCGGCTCGGAGGACGAAAAGGAGAATGAGGCGATACTCGCGCGTCTGCACGAAAAGTTCCCCGAAGAATGGAAACCAATGAGGGGTGGTGACAGCCTTCGCCTTCATTCGCGCCTCTTCCTTGAATTCGGCGACCGCTTTGATTGGCCCGATCCCGAAGCTCCCTCAATCGGTGAGGACGGAGACTGCTTCTGCCACGGACTGCGTGATCAGTTCGGAGTGCTCGTTGACGGCACCGTAGTGCCCTGTTGCCTTGATTCGGAGGGATATATAAGTCTCGGAAATCTATTTGAGACCGAGCTTGACGAGATACTTGCCACTCCGCGCGCACGCGAGATCTACGACGGATTCACACGCCGCCGCGCAGCAGAGGAATTATGCCGCCGTTGCGGTTATGCAAGACGTTTTACTAAAAAATAGTTTCGGAGGAATATTTATGTTACTTTCAGCAAACGCCAATATCAGAAAGATCGAAAAGCTCAAACAGCTCGGATACGACGCGATCGACGTCGGCTTCACAAGAGTTATTTACAACAACGATCCTTATCCGCACGAGGATATCCTCGACAGCGAGGATTGGGAGAAGAATCTCGACCCCTACATAGCTAAGGCAAAGGAGGTCGGGCTCAAGATCGCAACTACACATCTGCCCTACCGCTATAACTACGAGGATCCCACCTCGGAGAAGTTTGATTACTTCCACGAAATGGCTGTCCGTTCGCTTCGCGCGTCCGAGTATCTCGGCGCAGAGTGGGCTGTTATGCACGTCAAGAGCGTTGAGGGCACCGTCGCGTACGCCAAGCGCCTCTTTGCGGAATCGGGCGTGAAAAATATCGGTCTCGCTATCGAGAATATGTGCAAGCTCCCCGTAAACGAGCTTATCGAGGCGGTCGATATTCTCGCCGGAGAGGGATACAAGGTCGGAATCTGCCTTGATATCGGCCACGCTCATCAGAATAAGTTCCACGATAACAACATCCCCGAGGTCATTGCGGCTATGGGCAAGCGTATAAAGATGCTCCACGTTCACGATAATAACCGCGCATCCGATATGCACAAGGCTCCTTATATGGGCACAGTACCGTGGGCGGACGTTATGAAAGCCTTTAAGGAAGCAGGCTACGAGGGTGATTTCAACCTCGAGCTACAGCCCGAGAAGGTTCCCGATCCTGTGGCAAGAGAAAGCTACGAGCGTTATTCGGTCGAGATCTCGAGATACCTGATCGGTCTTTTTGACAAGGCTTGAGTATGAAAAGGATTTTTCCGATCAGATTGATGACTACCGAACTCGCGGTCTGCGGACCGGCGACGTCAAAGGTGCCGATTGGAATATTCAAATAACACAAAAACCGTTTCGGGTATCCCGAAACGGTTTTTGTGTTAAGTATTATTGTGAAGGATTTTCCCAATCTCCGATGATGAGCTTGAGCTTTTCCTCGGTGTGTTTTTCGTCAAATGTCGTGCATCTGATATGTAGTATATCACATTCGTGTATCGCTTTTGCCGCGTGCTTGTCGCGCATATCGATGGGCAACGTGTGCTTATGCGAGAGAACGAAGAGTCCGTTCGGCCAGAAAATATCGCGCACGTGCATTCCGATCGCGAATGATCCGGGGCAGACCGTGACGTAACGGTCGATGATCGTCGGGGTCTTGCCTTCGTTGATCTCTTCAACACGGTTTTCGAGGACTCGGTCATTTATCGACTCGGCGCAGAATATCTCGGTTATAAGGAAGGCGACACCCGCCGTGATAATGACGTAGATGACGTTTCCGTAGCAGGAAAGTGCCTCGACGGCGAAGACTATTGCGGTCAGCGGCATTTTCATCATACCCGCGATGCAGGCGATGATACCGAATACAAGGATGACGGTGCAGTATGAGGAGTCAAGTCCGATAAAGCCGAAGAACTTGGCAAGGATAGCGGAAACGAGCGCTCCGACAGCCATCAATGGGAGGAAGATACCGCCCGTGATGCGGTTTGAGTTGGCGCAGAGCGTGAGGGTCGAGCGGACGATCAGAAGCAGAAGGAGCATAAGGATGGTCGTTTCGCCGCCGAGAAGGTGGAGGATAAGCTCGTGCCCCGTGGATATGAATGAAAAGGAAAACAGTCCCGCGGTGAATGTCAGTGCGAAGACGATGAAGATGCGCCATCCATGGCGGATGCGGTTCAGGGTCTTGTTGAAGAATTTGAATATTAATTGATAGTATCTCAAGAAGAGTACCGCAAAAAGTCCGACGGCAGCGCCGACGGAGAGGGGGATCCATACCTCACGGAGAGTGAGTGTCGGAAGCTCCATTGAGGGGAAGAGAGTTTTGCTGACTCCGAGCACCGGCGCGAGAAGTTCGGTGGTCATCGTTGCGAACATTACGGAGGTGGTGGCGATCATAAGTATCATCGGGGAGATGCGCTGATGTGCTTCCTCGATTGCAAAGAGTACGCCCGAGATCGGCGCGCCGGTTGCGACCGCAAAGCCCGAGCATGCGCCGCCCGTCATAGAATATCTGTCCCAGACGTGATGTTTCTTTCCGAATGAGAATACGCTTCCGCGTCCGATCGCAACTCCCATCTGAACCGAAGGTCCTTCGTTTCCGAGAGGTACTCCGATAAGGAACGAGACGAGCGACATGCAGAAAATGCCGATGATATTGCGTATCCATTTGAACGGAATAATACCGCGCAGGATGCCTATCGACGTGGGAATGCCTCCTCCGCGCAGATTTGGGATCCGCTTATAGATAAAGGCGAAGAGAAACGCGGGGAGGATGAATACGGCAAGAATCAGAGGGATAAAATATAGCCTTTCCGATAAAAAATGATAGCCTTTTTCGGAAAACGATATCGCGTATTTGGCGCAAACCTTGTAGAGATTAACGACAACGGAGGTCAGAACACCCGTCAGCGCGCCAAAGGACACGGCGGGCAGTATGGTATTTATAAACGAACTGTGGGCTCTTTGCTTCATGCGTACCTCCAAAATTGCGGTTTTATGAATCTATTATATCATATTGTCGGACAAAAAACAAGACGGTACTATATATGCTGAATAAAATATTTTTTAAAACCGCAATCTGTGAGTCATTGATTTTGCGGAAAACATATCTCGCCATACAGAACTCGCATGAAAAAGTAAGTGAAGCGAGCTGCGGAAAATTTACTTGACAAGTGAACCGTTTTCGGATATAATTATAGATACAACAAATTATCAATTAAGAAAAAGGAGAATTTTCCCTTATGACTTCGCGTTTTATTCGCGCAATCTGTGCTGTAATGCTTCTGATCTTTCTTTTTACCGCATGTACGGATAACATACCTGCCGAAAACGGCAGTGAAAGTATTACCGAAGGGGCATCTGATACCGGTTTTGATTCGGAAGAGGAAACAACTGCCGAAGAAACCGACGCTGTTACCGATACAGAGCCCGCCGATACAGAATCCACCACAGAGCCCGCCACTACCGAAACAAAAGCTCCGGATCCCGAACCAAAGGACCCCGAGCCTTCTGATCATATTTCCGAGGATGACGAACAGGTCGCATCTTTGACAGAGATTGTACGCATTGAGGCTCACACCGATTCAAACGGAGTGAAATGCCGCGTTGTTCAGGGGGCGTGCACGGACGGAAAGTATTATTACGTTGCGCTCAATGACAGCAAGAGTTCGGATCCCGAGTCGGTCTCTGCTATCCGCAAGTATGATATCAGCACCGGCGCACTTGTAAAGACCTACGAGGGCTTGAAGATCATGCACTCAAATGATATGACGGTAAACACCGAGACGGGCGAGTTGATCGCCGTACATAATTCTCCCGACAGAAAAATGATCTCGATCTATGACCTTGAGACGATGACTCTGAAGGAGAAGAAGACTTTGACCCTTGATATCTATTCAATGGCTTATGATCCCTTTGAGCAGTGCTATTGGGTCGGAATCTCGTACGGTTACAATTTTGCAAAGCTCGATCTTGAATTTAATCAGGTCGGAGATATATACGTAGGCAAGGAAACCGGATATACCAAGCAGGGTATGGACGTTGATTCGAAATACATATACTTTGCACAGTACAAGACCAACTGCATCATCGTCTACAACAAGGAAGGAAAATTCATAAAGCAGATCGATCTTTCGGTCCAGTCTACCGAGGCGGAAAATATCTGCCATGTTGGAGATACCTTCTATATCGGATACTATACCTCCTCGAGCGGCGGCAGACTCTACAAGGCAAAGATCAATACGGTAAAAACTACGGAAGTCAGCGCAAGTATGACTAAATGGCAGACGGTCGATCAGTATACCGATGGCAGCGGAAATCTTTGTAAGGTTACGCAGGGCACTTGCACCGACGGCACTTATCTCTATATGATGATGAACAATGATGTGAAATCATCTTATCGTTCCGCACTTCTGAAGATCGATCTTGCTACGGGTAAGATCGTTGCGACCTCAGAGGGATTCGGGACAGGTATTACAAACGATATAACTTACAATAAGAAGACCAATCAGATACTCGTAGTTCATAATTCACCCGAGCCGAAAAAGGTTACGGTCATCGATGCCGATACCATGAAGTACGTTGAGACAAAGACTCTTGGCTTCAGTATTTATGCGCTTGCGTACGATGAGGTGCTTGATTGCTATTGGGCAGGTCTCTCGGGTTGCTATGACTTTGCGCGTCTTGATAATGATCTTAAGCAGGTAGGGGAGACATATCCGGGCTATTCAAGCGGCTATACAAAACAGGGAATGGACTGCGACGGTAAGTACCTATATTTCATTCTTTCCGCGAAAAACAGCGTGGCTGTATATAAAACAGACGGCACCTTTATCGGTCTTGCCACGCTTTCAGACAGTTCAAACAGCGCACAGAATATCTGTCACGTAGGCGATACCTTCTATATCGGTTATAACGTCTCAAGCGCGGGCGGATATATCTATAAGGCTACCTTTAACATAAAGGATTGACCTGAGTATCAAATCAAGCTTAGCCGTACGGGAGTCGAACCTAATTGCCTCACGGCGATTACTTTTCGCGTATTTCGGCGTGCTTTTACTCGCAAGGTTAATACCTTGCTTCGCAAAATCCCACCAAAATCCATCAAAAATTAATTCGCCGTGAGGTGC
>JAFQPI010000018.1 GCA_017411805.1 Clostridia bacterium | reverse complement strand
TCCGCTGATCTGGCTGAAAAGGTATCCCGTGGCATGACCGAGAATGCTCTCAAATGCCGTTTTAATGGTGGCAATATTCCTTTTGGATATATGATAGACGAGGAACAGCATTATCAGCCTGATCCCGAGAAAGCTCCTCTTGTAATTGAAATGTTCCGCAGATACGCAGGTGGCGAATCCATCACCGACATCATCGAGGATTTGAACGCGAGGGGTATCCGCACGTCCCAAGGTAACCGTTTCAATAAAAATTCACTTGCTCGCATCTTTTCCAATCGCAGATATATCGGTGAGTACAGCTATAAGGACATCGTTATTCCTCATGCAATTCCTGCCATCGTTTCCGAGGACATCTTCAACAGAGTAGCCGTTCGCATGGGGCAAAACAAGCACGCCACGGGCAAAGCAAAAGCCCCCGACAGTTATATCCTGACGACCAAGCTGTTCTGCGGAACGTGCCAATCAATGTTTGTTGGTGATAGCGCGAACAAACCGAATGGTGTGATTTATCGTTATTATAAATGCGCAAGTGCCAAACGGCATGAATGCGACCGCAAGGCAATTCGCAAGGATTGGATTGAGGAAAAGGTTATCGAGCAGATATCCGCTTGGTTGAATAACGATAAGCTTCTCAGTGATATGGCTGACGGTGTGATGGCTCTTCTGAATGAGGATGACGAAATGATCCTCGCGCTTGAGGCTCAGCTGAAGGAGGTTCGGGATTCTATCGACAACATTATGAAGGCTATCGATAAGGGTGTCGTTACTCGCACGACCAAAACACGCTTGGAAGAGCTTGAGGCAGAAGAAGAGAAAATCACTTTGAGTATCAAACTTGAGGAAGCCAAGAAGCCGAAGATAACGAAGGACTTCATTCTGTTCACGCTGCATAAGTTCCGAAATCTCGATCTCCGATTTGAGAAAAATAAGGAGCGTTTGATTGACGGGATTGTCAAAGCGATATTCGTTTACGACGATTATATCAAGCTGATTCTTACCTTTGACGATAAGTCAATTAACATCCCCACATCCGATGAAATTGAATATATGGCAAATAGTTCGGACATCGCATCGTCCGCTTCACCAATAAGAAAAGCACGACGCTTCGCGTCGTGCTTTTCTTATTGCTGTTTCATATAGAATCAGAACTCCGCGAGCTTTAGCTCGCTACAGTGTGACTATTCGCCTGCGGCGAATTCCGGGTCTTTCTCGGCGGCTGAACACCGCCGTTTTCTTACGAAAACCGCAAGTCCCGCTCTATTAATAATCCTTTAGAAGTTCAGATTCTCGTGCGGGTCAGCTTTATCGGCACGCAAATATTCAGATGCACGTCTCCGGAAAGCTATTTTCATTTTCATCTTGACAATACCGCAAAAAATCGTTATAATATAATCATAATGATCATTTGTTAGCGGAGGTATGCGATGACGAAACTCAAATTCGGCTGGAGTGAGGTATCTATAATTCCCGAAGGAAAAAAGATCAATTTAGCGGGACAGTTCTACGAGCGCATCACAGATGAGGTGCGCGACGAAATATCGGTCACCGCGCTTGCCGTCGAGGGTGAGGATATCGCCATTTTCTGTGCCTGCGACCTTGAAAGTGCGAGCTCTGCCCTGCTCGAGTCGGCAAGAGCGATACTCAAAAAGGAAGAGGGGTTCCCTTACGACAAGATAATCGTAAACGCGATCCACAGCCATACATCGATCTCCTACGCCCGTTCGAACGACTCGTACGGAAGCACGCTCGGCGTCCTCTCAAAATACACCCCCGAGGGCGTGACTTACGAGGAATTCGCAAGCGACAGCACCGGACATCTTCTCGAAGGCGAGGAGGCTCACGCTTTTATTGCGGAAAAGATCGCAGAAGCGGCTCGTCTTGCATATGCCGATCTGAAGGAGGGAAAATACGCTCCCGGATTCGGACGCGCCGCCGTTGGAATGTGCCGCCGCGTTTGCTATGACGACGGCAGTGCGAAGATGTGGGGCGACACGAATTTTGCCAATTTCACCGAGCTTGAGGGCGGAAACGACAGCGGCATCGAGATGCTTTTTATCACCGACTGTAACGAAAAGCTCACGGGCATCGTTGCCAATCTCGCATGCCCCGCGCAGGTTCTTGAGCACAGGAGCGTCATCTCCGCAGACTTCTGGGGCGACGTCAAGAAAAATCTCCGCGCGAGATTCGGCGAGGATATTTTCCTTCTTCCGCTCTGCTCCCCCGCGGGAGATCAATGCCCGCGCGATATGATCCGTTGGGTTGAGCCCGAAAGCCCGATCAACGACCCGAACATCGTCCGCGAAAACCTACCCGCACGCCGAGCCGACCCTTCGATGTTCGACGAGGCGGGCTGTATCCGCGCCGCTCGCAGGATCTCCGATGAGATCATTTACGCATACGAGGATATCACCTCTTACACCGACGAAGCCGATTTCACGCATAAGATCATAGATCTCGATATACCTCTGCGCCGTGTCACGATCGAAGAGCGCGACCGTGCGCTCGCCGCGATAAAGTCATTTTTTGATAAGCATACGGGAGCCATCACCTTCAAGGACAACGCCGCAATGCACGTCCACGCGGGTACCGTCGCAAGATACGAGGTCCAACAGAGTATTGAGACCGACCCGATCGAGATCCACGTCCTCCGCCTCGGTGACGTTGCTATAGCCACCAACCCCTACGAGCTTTTCCTCAACTACGGAAATCAGATCCGCGCGCGCAGTAAAGCAAAGCAGACCTTCCTCATCCAACTATGCTGCGGAAGTAAAGGCTATCTTCCCACGGAAAAGGCAGAAAAGGGCGGTCACTACTCGGCATACGTTTCAAGCGGCTGTGCAGGCCACGCAGGCGGCGATCTGCTTGTAAGAAAGACGCTCAGCGAAATTAACAAGATGTTCTGATAAAAAAGAAGAGGTCCGAGGACCTCTTCTTTTTATTTAAAAATATAAGGCACTATCTCTTTCGCAATGAGTTCCCGATCTTCCTCGGTAGGGACCGAGAAGGGACGGCGGCAATTGCCGAAGTTCATTCCGATCTGATTTAGAACTTCCTTTTCCGCCTGCATTACGCCGACCTTGCAGAGGAGCGCGATGATGCGGTTTACCTCGGTCTGGACAGCCTGCGCCTCGGCGATCTTATTCTCCGCGAAGAGCGATCTGATCATGACGAACTTATCCGCCATGAAGTTATAAGTGCTTCCGACGCCGCCGTCCGCGCCCATCGAGAGTCCGCAGAGGAACATCTCGTCGTAGCCGTTATAGATGACCTTATCGGGATACGCCGCCTTGCATCTTTCGAGCATAAAGAAATCGTTCGAAGTGAATTTCATACCGATGAACTTATCGTCCGAGAGGAATCTTCCGATCTCGGGAACGCCCATATTTACGCCCGAAAATGCGGGGAAATGATATACAAGCATCGGGATCGACGAAGCGTTTGCAAGTCTGAAATAGTAATCCTTGATCTCGTTGAAACCGAACTTGTAATAGAATGGAGCAACCGACGAGATCGCGTCGTAGCCGAGGTCGTTTGCGAAGTCGGCAAGAGTGTGCGCCTCGTCCTCCGAGATCGAGCCGATATGCGCGATCAGAGTCTTTCCGGGAGCCGTAGCCTTGACGATCTCCATGACCTGCTTGCGCTCCTCGGTCGTGAGAAGAAACGCCTCAGCCGTGCTTCCGCAGACGTAAAAACCGTCCGCGCCCATATTCACGTTATGCTTGACAAGCGCCTCGAGAGCCTTCTCATTGATCTTGTTATTTTCATCAAAGGAAGTCAGAAGCGCGGTAAAAATACCCTTGAATTTTTCCTGCATAATTAACCTCTTAAAATACGTTTTTAGTAGTATTTTCGTTTACGGGGAGAAGGACGTCAAGCGGATAAAAGCTGTATCCGCGGATGTATGCCTTGTCGGCATCGTCCTTGATATAGTTTACGACGTAGATCTCGCCGTCATCGAACTGCACCCAACCCGTGTAACCGATATCTGGGCTCGGATTGCGGTCGTAATCGAGTGGCATTACGCGGACACGCTGATCGCGCCTGCCCGTAGCCTCGATAGTATCGCGGCTCATAAACGCGGCAAACATATTCTGCGTTCCGCTCGGGATATAGCGGTAGGTCACCATAATACTTCCGTCCGCGAGAAAGCCCGCCGCAGGCCTGTGTCCGCTGTCCATCGAAGTACCGTATATCTCCGACCAGGTCTCTCCGCCGTCAGCGGAGAGGACCTTGAGAATAGGATATCCCTTTACTGAATTTTCGCGGAGATATGCCACGAGCTTATTATCCTCGTATTCGAGGATCGATACCTCACAGAGATTGTATTTTCCGTCGGCGGCAATGGTAACGCGATCCGACCAGGTCTTGCCCGCATCGTCGCTGTACCACAGATACTGCTCAAGCTTGCCCGTATCGGGGCTTTTGAAATGCGCGGCGATGATGAGTCTTCCGCTGCCGAGCTGAAGAAACTTATCGGGAACGATTCCGCAGAACGGGAAGATTTGGGGCTCACCCCATTCTCTTCCCTCCGCGTCTCCGCGCCAAAGCCATATCTCGGCTCTCTTGTTTTCGTTGCCGTAGACCTTGTCGCAGATGATGGCAAGGCTGCCGTCACCGAGCTTCGATATGCGCGCGCAGTTGAAATACTCGCCCGCGTGACCCTTTTCGGTCAGCGGTCTCTTTTCAGACCACATTCTTCCTCGGTCAAGACTTTCCGTGATCATGATGCGCGCGCCCTCACGGTTTTTGTGATGCTCACATTCCGAGAAAACGCAGATAAGCTTGCCGCCATCGGTCAGAATTACGTCGGGCCACGCCTCGTAGATCGAATCGTCTCGGCTGACGTTGAATTTCTGTATCATTTAGTCTTCTTTCTTTTTCTTGAGAGCAACTGCTGCGGCGGCGGCGGAGATAACAGCCGCCGCGGACATGATCGACGAGCCGCATCCGTCCTTTTCCTCGGGCACTGTAGCTGCGGGCTCGGTCACATCAACCGTGGTTTCGGGAGCAGGGGTAACCTCGGGAGTGGGCTCAGAGGAAGTCTCGGGAGGCTTGGGAGGATCAACAGGCTCGCCTGCCTTCCAGCCGGTAAGATTTTCGATGAGCTCGATGATTGCATCGCCGCGGCTGACGTAAGCGTCAGCGGTAGGATGGCTTGCGATTCCCAATTCAGCGCCCTTGCACTGATCGAGCTTGAGGAAGGTGATGTGGGTGTCACCTGCAGCGCGGAGCTCATCAACGACCTGTTTCATCTGCGCGAGGAATCCCGCACCCATCATACCGTATGCATAAATGATCTCTGCATTCGGGTTCTTTGCGCGTACGTCAAGAAGGAACGTCTTGAGTGCCGCCTTGAAATCGTTGGGGTGGAGTCCCGTAACCGAACCCGAAGAGTCGTTGGTTCCCGCATTGATAACTATAACGTCTGCCTGACGCTTGAAATCGTACTTAACGCCCTCAAGATTATAATCATCGAGAGATGCATAAAGGAGAGGAATCAGACGCTCGGTAGTATTGCCGTAGTTACGCGCAATACCTCTGCCCGAAACGGCGATAACGTTATAATCCGCATCGAATGCCTTAGCAACGTACTCGGAATACGTCTTTGTTCCGTCCTCGGTAGCGGTGCTCCAGGAGGACGACGTGCTTGCCTCCGCGGAGGCAGAATAACCTACTGTGATCGAGTCGCCGACGAATTCAATAAGTCTTGTCTTCTCTGCGGGAGGAGGAAGCTTCTCACCGTCGTTCAGCTTAATAGAGAGGAGCGCGGCTGTCGAAGAACGCGCGTTAGAACGCTTTACCACTCTGATGGTATAGATATTGTTGGGATCGAGACCCTCGGCGAGGGTAACGGTCTGCTTAGCCTTGGTAAGAGGTATATCGGGCATCTCAAAGCCATTGATAAAGACCTTGATATACGCGGTATTGCCTCCACCGGGAGCATTGGAAATGATCTCGGCGCGTGCTCCGCTTCCCTTGAAGGTAAATTCAAATCCGGAGGAAGACCAGTTAAAGTAATGCTCTCCGTCCTTCGAATAGGTTCTTCCGAGCCAACGGATTTCGTTTTCAATATCAAACAAAAGCTTTGCGGGTTTTGTCGTTGTGACAGTAGCGGTGTACACCTCTTCATTCACTCCGTTTGCAGACATGATCTTGATATAGAAAGTATTTGTTTCCTTATAAAGCTTAACGGGGTTGGCGATCTCCTTGGTCAGCTCCTTATCCGTATAAACCTTGAAGGTATTGTAGGCGGAAGTGGTGATTTCAACCTTATAGTCATCGTCATCTACGCTGTCCTTGAGAGTCTTTGCCGTCTTATCGACCGTACCGACAGAGGGAACGCCGTCGAGGACCGACTTTGCGGGATCATCCTTGGGGCTTCTGTAGGTATTATTGGACATATCGACTGCCGAGGTCGAGTTCGGGAGCGAGATATCGGTCGGGATGTTGTCAAAGGTATTTCCGGTTACAACGAACTTTGAGCCAAGGTCGAGCGAGTCGGTCGCGCCGTGGATCGCAATAAAGTTTTCGGAAGCAACTCCCGAGATCTTGAATACGTTATCCTTAATATTAAAATATACGTTATCCGTCTTGATCTGAGGAACAATAATATTGTTATTGGCAGCAGCACCGGTATCATTGTCAACGAAGACGTTGTTGAAAATATTAACGGTGACCTTCGAGCAATTTGCGACGTTCGTCATGAAGCCGTGACCGCCCGAACCCGGAGTCAGATTGCAGTTGAGGATTTGGGAGCACTTCTGTCTGAACATCGAGTCGCGGATTGTATAGGAGATCTCACCGTTTTCCTGAGCGGAACTGGACGCTGTCAGGAGAGTGAACATCTGCTTTGAGCTTGCCGCGTCGAAATAGATACCCGAAGCATCCATAAAGCCAACGTCGAGGTTAAAGCCGGGAGCCGAAGTCTGACCCTCAAAACGGATATTCTCGCAAATAAGATTACGGGAATAATCGTTTGTTGCTTTATCGGGATAGTAAGAATAGCAATAGAAGGGGCCGTTGTTGGCGGTCGTATAACCGTAAACGTACATATTCTTATATGTCAGCGTGATATTGCCCTCCACACCGTAGTTCGAGCGGAACATACCTGCGCCGGAAACGGCAATACCGTCGAAGGTTACGTTATGACAATCATAGACCGCCTTGTTGTTTGCGTTGATACCAACGTGCCAGCTTGTGGTAAGCACAGCCTCGCCCTCTCCGCGGAGAGGATTTCGGATCCAGTCATCGGTGGGCTCAGCACCCTTGACGTTCGGGTTGATGCCCGCCTTCGGTCCGAGGAAGGTTACGTCCTTCTTGATGGTAACGCCCTCGCTGTACGTACCTGCCGCAAGGATGATGGTTCCGCCTGCGGGAACAGCCTCGAGCGCAGCACTTACGGTCGTAAAGCCCGTTGTACCGATGATAACAGACCAGACGTTGTCACCGATCGTGACGTCTGTCATCGTACCGTCAGCACCGCTGAGCGATGCATCAACTACAACGGTATCTCCGGGCAGGAGATCCGCCGATGCCGGAAGCGCAAAGGGAAATATCGCGCATACCATGGCAAGTATCAGAATCATGGAAACAATGCGTTTCATTGAGTTTTCCTCCTTGAAATGTTTGGTAACTTCATTATATCATATTTATTGCGATCGGTCAATAAATAATTCACATTTTTATCACAAATACACAAATAATTGCTCCGCAGAAGACAAAGATTAACCCCGACAGATTGAAAAAGTCTGTCGGGGCTAAGTATTAATTCAATGAAATGCCCTCTGCATTGATTCGAATTGAGTAAAACAAATTAAAAACTTCCTCTTTAGGATTTAACGTGCGATACATATTTATCAATCTTCTTTTTCCAACTCTTCGATCAAGTATTGCGAAAATACGAATAATCATGTTTTCACTGTTCATGCTTTCCTCAATGCTTTGATTGTCAAATTCTTCAAAAGCTTGATAAAAGGAATGCGGACTGAATATGCCTAATTTTAGTGCTGTATCGTCCATATATGCGTAATTTTTTGTCATTCGCTTTTCGTATGTTTCATCATGTGGAAATAAGTGAGCTTTGCTCCAGTTGTTCCAGTAGCAACCGCTGATCAATTCTTTGCCATCTAACCGTATGGATGCTCTGCCGTGATGGTCAGGACTTTTGCTGTAAGAAGTGCAATAATACTGAATATGTCCTCGTAATGATTCTGCAAGATACTCGTTTTCAAGTTTATGCCTAATACCGCTCCAAGTTGACATAGTCATCCTCCTGTTCTATT
Source organism: Clostridia bacterium (assembly GCA_017411805.1). Taxonomy (GTDB): domain Bacteria; phylum Bacillota; class Clostridia; order Oscillospirales; family CAG-272; genus CAG-390. Next base: position 15,490 of record JAFQPI010000018.1, on the reverse strand, counting down.
TATCGCCAGTTTCGCCTTTGTATTACAAAGGCATAGGGCTTAGCCCATACCCCTATTCATTATAGCACGAATCAGCAGAAAAAGCAAGAGTTATATTCCGACTTCGTCGGAGTGATATTATTGCTACCGCAATAGTGATATTGAAGCCTTGCGGCTTCAGTGATATTTTATTCGCCTCCAAAAACTTGCGAAGCAAATACCACTCGGCGTAAGCCGAATACCACTGCGTCAGCAATATCACTCGCACGCAGGCGAATAAAACTGCCCAACTTCCTTATGAGAAGTTGGGCAAACAAACCGTCTTTTTCTGATCATTCGAAATCGGGAGCATCATCCAAAAGCTTATAAAGAAGCCTATACAGTGTAATGGTTTCCTCTCTTGTAAGAGCAACGTGCTTTGTCATCTCATAGGGAATGAAAAGCGCATCGTTCTTGAGAGCCTCGCCGGCGGGAGTGAGCACGACCGTCAGAACTCGCTCGTCCTCGCGGGATCGGTGACGCTTGAGATAGCCCTTTGCCTCAAGGGTTTTGAGAACGGGAGTAAGCGTTCCCGAATCAAGATAGAGCTTTTCTCCAAGCTGCTTTACGTTCTGGGTCTTCTCCTCCCAGAACACCATCATAACAATATACTGTGTATATGTCAAACCGATCTTCTCAAGATGCGGACGATAACGCTTGATCATTTCGCGGGATGCGGCATAAAGCGGAAAACAAAGCTGACCGCGCAGCTTAAGGCAATCGTATTTAGGATCGTTCATGTCTGACCTCCGTTGTAAGATAATTCAATCGTTTAACTATTATACCACAAACCTTGCTGAATTTCAAGCGCAATCCCGAAAAAACTTTATAATTTGATACAATTATTCTGATTTTACGATATTTTTCGTGTTCACTCTGCATTTTTTGAGTGTTATTTCTTTGGGTTGGAATATCATTATTAGTCCTTTCTGTACTACATAAAGTACGAGTGATAGCTTTAGAATAAATAAATTTATATTACGAGATTGTAGGGACCGACGTCCTCGGCGGTCCGTGGGCATAAAATTATATATGTGTGCAAAACCAAGAAAAATGTAATTAAATTATATTGGTTTTGTGCAGAACAATAGCATTATTGGGCTCGGACCGCCGAGGACGTCGGTCCCTACAGACTCGTGCTTAATTGGTTATTGAAAATATATAATTCTCGCGCTCAGGTCGGCGATTCTTTACTGTTCCTTTTGACAAATATGCAAAAGATGACTCGAACTTCCGAGATATTCTCGCCTCTCGCAGTTATGCAGGTGATATTTTGCGAACAAATCAAAATCCTCATCGGACATTGCAAAATTCTTTGTCATTTCAGCAAGCTCAAGGACGCCGTCGGTTGCGACGGTCGTGATGTGTTTGACTTGCAGTGTATCAAACAAAGCCTCAAATTCATCTATGTAAAAACCTGTAAATAGCTGCTCTGTAAAGTGTTTAACCTTGAAATCCTCGGTAAAGTTTTCTTTGAATCCATAAACAAAATTCCCCTGCAGATAATCGTCATACATGATCGCGTGAATCGACAAAAAAGCTGTCATAATTATGCCACCGGGCTTGGTCACACGTACGGCTTCGTTTAATGCCTTTAGCATATCTTCCTTTGCATAAAGATGGTACATCGGACCCAAAACCAATGTCAGATCAAAGCTGTTGTCATCAAATTTGCCTAAATCAAGTGCGTCTCCTTGATAACAATGAAGATTATCGATCCCTTTGGCGTTCTCCATAAGAATATCAAGGTTTTTGTCTGCAAGCTCAACAGCGGTTACGTTATAGCCTTTTTGGGCAAGCGCGATCGAATACCGTCCCGTGCCAGCACCGATTTCGAGAACCGAAGTGTTCGCGGCTGTCATTTTGTTTATGTAATGCATAGTGGTAAAGTATTCGAGTTGACCATGACGGCTTTTCTCCAAGCGGACATCCTCGCGATAGCCGTCGTAAAATGAATTAATCATTTCTATTCTTATACTCATTTTCTTATCTCCTTTTTGTAAAACGTAAGCGTAAGATTCTGCTCAACTTGCAGGGATAAATTCATATCACTATATCCCGCTTTTTCGTAACAGCGGCGGTTTTTGTCCATATCGGCAGGGAAATCGACGTAGAATCTTTTGGCGTCGGGAAATTGTTTTTCCGCAAGCTCGATGGCTTTCGGTGCGATGCCTTTGCCTTGATGATCGGGGTGGATGTAGAGTCTGCCGAGGTAGTATTCGCCGTCCTCGAGGAAGGTATCGGGGAACCACTTGCCGTGAATGCGGTAAAATATCGCGCCGACGATCTTTCCGTCAGCAAGGATGGTGAAATGGCGGTAGTTTTCATTTAATCTGATCAGTATATCCTCGACACCGCGCAAACACGGGTTGCCGGGGTCGTGATATTTTTCGTAAAGCGGCAAAAATGCCGCCTTTTGTATTTCAATTAATTCCTCGGCTTCCGAGGGGTGCGTTTCTCTTATTGTGATTTCCATAGCTATTCCTTTCTGAAAATATCAAGCATGTGATTCGTCGCGCCGACCATATCGGGGCGTTCGCAGACGTTCATATGGTATTTCATATAAAACTCAAAATCCTCGTCGTCAAGCTCGGAAAAGCGTCCGCGCAGGAAATTGACGAGCATATCTGTGCCGACGTAGTGCAGACGTCTGACTTTGAAGCCCGACATCAGCCCGTCGACATCCTCCTTGCGATAAAGCTGAAAAACGTCCTGCGGCAGCGAATATAGCTTGAAGGTCTCTTCATTTATCTTCTTTTCCGCGCGTGTGGGTTTGAGCATATTCTTACCCATACAATACTGATACATCGTCATATCGCTGTTGCAATATGCGGCGAAAATTATTCCGCCCTTTTTCGTCACGCGGATCGCCTCCGAGAGTGCCTTTTTCTGATCCTCGACCGTGAAAAGATGGTACATAGGTCCGAGCAGAAGAGTGATATCGTATTTTTCGTCATCAATTTTGAGATCAAGCGCGTCGCCCTGCGTGACCGTGACATTCTCCCCCGGCATAGTATGCGCCTTGAAAACCTCAATATTACATTCCATCAGCTCGACGGCATCGACCTCGTAGCCGTTCTGCGCGAAATAATGCGAATAGCGTCCCGTACCCGCGCCGATCTCGAGGATCTTCATCCCCGGGCGAAGGTATTTTTCGATATAATTTACCGTTGTGATAAACTCAACGCTTCCGTAACGCGAAAGAAGGCGTCCGTCCTCCTTTCCTCGGGAATAGTAAGCCGTGAGTGCTTCGATTCTGTCCATTGTTTTTTCTCCTTTCTTAAACAGAAAAGACGGTGCAAATCGAATTAAAAACTTCGACTTGCACCGTCTATATCCAAAAAATTATAATCCTGCAATATGATTATGATGAAATTTGGGTACGACAATACAAGCCCGAGGAATACCAAGAGTATTCTCCGTGCATAGGGACGTTATTATTAAGAAGATACTTAATAGTAGTCATTGCCGTAGACCTTTCTGAAAAATTTCGCTTATTATAACACAAAAAGGAACGATTGTCAATAGCTAATTGAAAATTTTTGAATTAATATAAGACCCAAGCACGGAAGTCCATGCTTGGGTCTTCTTTTTGTTAAACAGTAGGCTCTGCCTCTGTTTTCTCGGTTTTGGGACAATTACGTCCCGGCTTGCGATCGGGCTTATTTGCCTTGTGTTCAGCCTTCTTTGCTTCGCGCTCTGCCTTGCGTTCAGCCTTTTCTGCCTCGCGTTCAGCCTTGCGCTCTGCTTTCTTCGCCACGCGCTCTGCTTCGCGCTCTGCCTTCTCGGCTTCGCGTTCCGCTCTGCGTGCGGCACACTCCTCGCACTCGACACCTGCTGTCTCGCAAGCTTCGCATACGGGCTTTTCCTTGCGCTCATGCTTCTTTGCATGCTTTGCGTGCTTTCCGCAAACGGGCTTTTCTGCGGGAGCCTCTGCCTCCTCTGACACCTCGGGAGCGACCTCTTCGGTCTCGCCCACAACGGTCTCGGGCTCGACTTCCTCTACCGCGCCTATTGAAATGACAAACGAAGCGGCAAGCGCCATGGTAAGAAGAAATGCGATGATTCTCGTTCTCATGGTTCGGTACCTCCTTTTGGGTTGTCTAATTATACCAATAAATTGTGAAAACCGTTTAAACAACTGCTGAAAAATCAGCAATCAAGCATAGTTTTTCCTTCACCGACGAGTCCTTCGAAGTCTTTTTTGAAGGCTTCTACTGCGTAGGTGACGGTGGGATTGGCGATAAGTCCCTCAATAATGTCGGGAGCGCAGGTCGCGCATCCGCAGCCGTAAGCCGCGAGAGCCTGCACCTGCTGGCTGTTCTTGAAGCTTGCGGCAAGGATCTCGGTCTTATATCCGCCGTTTACGAAGATGTCGTGCATAGTCATAGCCGACTCGATACCGTTCGCACCGAGATTGTCGATGCGGTTGACGTAAGGAGCGGCGTAATCTGCGCCTGCCTTTGCCGCAAGATACGCCTGCATCGGTGTGTAGATCGCGGTTGCCGTGATCTTATAACCGCACTCGGAGAGAGCCTTGATCGCCTTGAGCCCCTCGCGGGTGACGGGAATCTTGATATACGTGTCCTTACCGAGGACCTCGGTGATCTTCTCGGCTTCCTTGATCATTCCCTCGGCATTATCCGAGATGACCTGAACGTGTAGCTCCTTCTCGCCGAGAAATTCTCTGATCTCGGAAAGGACCTCGAAGGGCGGACGTCCGCTCTTGGCAAGAATCGAGGGGTTGGTCGTTACGCCGTCAACGGGGTAAAATTCGGATATTTCCTTGATTTTCGCAATATTCGCGTCGTCGATAAGTAATTTCATGTTGTACCTCTCGATTAAAAATAAAATAATTCTTCAAATTTTTTGTCTAGCGCAATGCATAGAATCAATGCGAGCTTTGCCGTGGGACAGAATTGACCTGTTTCAATCGAGCTTATAGTGTTTCGAGAGACGCCGACCATCTCAGCAAGCTTTGATTGTGACAAACCTGCGCTTGTCCGCACCTCTGCAAGACAATTTTTCAGTACTAATTTTTCGTCCATGCTTAACCCTTGAAGCTTATTTATTTAAGATAAAAAAAGTAATAAATGCGATAGCAACAGAAGCAACAAACATCACTCCGCAAATTACAGCCCAAATGACGTCCGATTTCTTTTTGAATTTTACGGCAAGATTGGTATATTTGAAGAAAAATGATGACATAAGTATTATATTTGTTACTGCACTAATTTGAGAGGAGCTGTTGTCGGTAATTAATGTGTAGATCATACCAAGCACACAACATAACATTACGCCCAAAAGCAATCCCGCCGTTGATGCTCGCAAGGATTCTTGCATGTAATTTTCATCGCCGGATTTGTTTTCTTTTCTGGCTTTTTCAAGTACTTCGTTCTTTTCCATTGTGCGTTTCCTCCTTTTGCCAAGTTTTGTTTGCAAATATATTATACCACCACCAAGTATATTTGTCAACAGGTTTAAGAAAAAAATTGATGAAACGAAAAAATTTCAAACTTTCGTGCGCGAAAAATTTTGATTTTTATGGTATAATTAATTCGCTCGGAATCGGACGCAGGAGCCATTCCGATGCGAATTGGAGAAGAAATGACAAACATCGAGCTTATCAAAAGAGGAATTAAGAAGCTTTACGAAACCAATCCGAACGTGCACCTCGACGTCTCTCTGACGCACCCGAAGCTGCATCTTGAAAACGATCCCGTTGTGATCAAGGGCGTTTACGCAAACCTCTTCCGCATTGAAGAGCGCTCAAGCGGCTACGCACAATGCCACTCGCTTCAGTACGCCGACGTACTTACGGGACATATCAGGATACATGAACTGAATGCAGAATGCAAAATGCAGAATGCGAAATGAACTGTACTAAATAAAAAATCACTATGACACGGTAATCATAGTGATTTTTTGTTAAAAATATCAGAATCGCCAAACAAAATTATCAATTCAATTTTGCATTTAGCATTTAGCATTTTGCATTGCTTCCGCATATCGGACTGCTTCCATCGCGTCCTTCGCGTACTTATCCGCGCCGATGCGTTCTGCGTACTCGCGGTTGAGAACCGCGCCGCCTACGATGATCTTCGCCCAAGGAGCTTTTTTACGAAGCTGCTTGATCGTCTCCTCCATAGCGGGAACGGTGGTTGTCATCAGCGCACTGAGTCCCACTATCGGAGCGTGCAGACGGACAGTTTCTTCAACGATCTTCTCGGGCGGCACGTCGCGTCCGAGGTCGCAGACGGGATAACCGTAGTTTTCGAGTATTAGCTTGACGATATTTTTGCCGATATCGTGGATGTCGCCCTTGACGGTTGCGATCACGAAGGGCGGTTTATCGCTCGCTTTACCGCTCGGCATATGGGCTTTGATTACCTCGAAAGCCGACTTTGCCGCCTCGGCACTCATAAGAAGCTGGGGAAGATAGACCGTCTTTTTCTCAAATCCGACGCCGACCGTGTCAAGCGCGGGGATTATTTCATTCTGAACGATCAATAGCGGATCATTTTCCGCGATCATCGACTCGGTAAGATCCGCCGCGCGATCCTTGAGTCCCTTAACGATCGCCTTTTGGAGCTCGGAGGCAAAATTCTCCTTGACTTCGGTGACCGTCTGCGCAACCGTTCCGACCGACTGAACCGACGAAATGAAATCCGAGCAATTCTCGTCGAGTCCCGCAAGCGCGCGATAGGAGTAATAGGTGTTCATCATCTCTGCGGAATAGGGATTCATTATAGCCGCCGAAAGTCCGCGACCGAGCGCGAGAGCGAAGAAATTCGAGTTTATTACGTCTCTGTTCGGAAGCCCAAAGGATACGTTCGAAACACCGAGCGAGGTATGGCATCCAAGCTCACGCTTGATCATACCCACCGCGCGCAGAGTCTCGCGGGCGGCGCCCGTATCCGCGCTGATCGTCATAGCAAGCGGATCGAAGATGAGATCCTTCTTATCGATGCCGTATTTTTCGGCTTCTGCAAGGATGCGCTTGGCGATTTCAAAGCGTTCCTCTGCGGTCGAGGGGATGCCGCTGTCGTCAAGCGTCAGAGCAACGATCAGACCGCCGTATTTCTTTGCAAGCGGGAAGACCGCGTCCATACTTTCCTGCTTTCCGCTGACCGAATTTATCATCGCCTTGCCGTTGTATCGGCGGAGTGCCGACTCCATTGCGGCGGCATTTGAGGTGTCGATCTGGAGCGGAAGATCGATTATCGCCTGAAGCTCGCAGACAACTTCGGTGAGCATTGAAACCTCATCGATATCGGGCAGACCGACGTTGACGTCGAGAATATGAACGCCCTTATCCTGCTCTGCAATTCCTTCCTTTAATATATAACCGATATCGTGAGCTTTGAGAGCTTCCTTGAAGCGTTTTTTGCCCGTCGGATTGATTCGCTCGCCGATGAGGATCGGTGCTTCATCAAATATCACCGCGTGGGTGTAGGACGAAACGCAGGTGATGTTCTTCTTTTGAATTGCGGTCGGCTTGATGCCCTCGCAAGCCTTGACGGTGGCGGAGATATATTCGGGAGTCGTTCCGCAGCATCCTCCCGCAATGCGCACACCCTTTTTGACGAGAGCGGCAACCTCCGCGGCAAATTCATCCGCGCTGACGTCGTAATGAGTCTCGCCGCAGACCGAGCAGGGCAGACCCGCGTTCGGCTTGAGAAGCACGGGCACCGATGCGTATTTGAGATATTCTTCAACCACGGGGGCAAGTGCCTTCGGACCGAGCGAGCAATTAACTCCGATAGCATCGGCACCCATACCCTCGAGCATTGCAACCATTGCGGCGGGCGATGCGCCCGTCATCAGCTTGCCATCCTCGGAATAAGCGTTCGACACGAAAACAGGGAGAGCAGAGTTTTCCTTAGCCGCAAGCAGAGCCGCCTTGGTCTCGTAGCTGTCGTTCATCGTCTCGATCACGATGAGGTCCGCGCCGTGTTTCACGCCGAGCTTGACGGTCTCGGCAAAGATACGGACGGCATCCTCAAAGTCGAGATCGCCGTACGGCTTGAGCATCTTTCCCGTAGGTCCGATATCGAGCGCGACGAACTTTTCCTGCGATCCGACACTCAATTCTGCCGCTTTACGTGCATTTTCGATGGCAGCTTTGACGATACGATCAAGCTCCTCGGCGGAAAATTTCAGAATATTCGCGCCGAAAGTGTTGGTGTTGACGATATTGCTTCCCGCGTCGAAATAGGCGCGGTGGATATCAACTATGACCTCGGGGTGCTCAATATTCCATCTTTCGGGAAGCTCGCCTGCCGCAAGACCGCGCCCTTGAAGCAGAGTACCCATTCCGCCGTCGAGGAAGACAATATTATTTTTCAAGAAATCAATGATATTCATTATTTTACTCCAATAATCGCCGTTACCGATTTCGTGGGCGACATAAGCATACTTTCGTTCAGCGTCAGTCCGATGCGTTTCGGGCAATCGAGCAAACGGAATATTTCCTTCTGGAATTCAAGTGGAAGGTCGCCGTAACCCGGGCTAAAGCGCGAGCCAACGAATTCAGAATTAAATTCGTCGCAAAGTGCCTCTATTCTCTCGGCTCCGATAGCCTGAAACAAAAGTGACTTTGTCGGCGAAATGCTTGCATATCGCGAGATAAGTCTGTCTATCCCGATGCCGACGGTCGCGGCAAAGAGAATGACCTTGTCACAGCCCTCAAGATGCTTTTTCAGATCCTTGGAATCAACCGAAACGAAGAAGGAGACGGGAAATTCACCGTAGCAAAGCTTATAAGTCAGCTTGTTTTCGGATTCTTTGAGGCATTCGTCGAGGATCGCTTCGATCTCGGGAGCATCACCGCGGACGCCCGCGTATCGCATTATCTCGCGGCGGTCGATCGGCGGTGCATCATATGTCTTTGTGTAAACCATCATCCGAGAATATCGGAGAGATTGCTAAGGATCGCCTCGGCGACGTCGGGCTTGTTCATCGAGTAAACGTGAACGTTCTTGATGCCATTTGCAAAGAGATCAATGATCTGATCGGTCGCGTAAGCAATTCCCGCCTGCTTCATTGCCGCGGGGGTCGTACCGAATTTATCGACAAGAGACTTGAATCTCTGCGGCATAAATGAGCCCGAAAGCTTGATGGCACGGTCGACCTGATTGCCGTTCGTGATCGGCATTATTCCGGGGATGATCGGCACGGTAATGCCCGCCTCGCGGATCTTATAGAGAAAATTATAGAGCAGATTGTTATCGAAGAACATCTGCGTGGTCAGAAATTCGCAGCCCGCATCGACCTTTTCCTTGAGATATCGGATATCTTCCTTCTGAGTGGCACTTTCGGGATGGATCTCGGGGTAGCAAGCACCGCCGATGCAGAAATCGGCTCCCGATTCGCGCAGATCGCGCACAAGCTCGATCGCGTGCTTATAATCCCAATGCGAGCGATCTGCGTTCTCAAGTCCCGCGGGAATATCACCGCGCAGAGCCATCACGTTCTCGATTCCCGCCGCCTTCATATCGGCAATTCGCTCCCGTACTGTCTCGCGTGTTGAGGAAACGCAGGTAAGGTGAGCCAGAGTCGGCACGCCGTAATTTGCCTTGATATTCTTTGCGATCTCGAGGGTGTATTTGCTCGTGCCGCCGCCTGCGCCGTAAGTGACGCTCATAAAGGACGGACAGAGCTTTGCGATCTCCTCTGTCGCGTGCTTAACGCTCTCAAAGACCGTATCCGTCTTCGGAGGGAACACCTCAAAGGAGAGAGACAGCTTATCATCTTTAAATAGTTCGGTAAGTTTCATTATCTTGCACCCGATTTCAAACAATATATAATAATTATAGCACAATTATATTGTTAAATCAATAGATAATTGAAAAACGGCAAGCCGAAAGCGTGATGTTCTTATCGGAGAAATCATCTAATACACGGTAGGGGCGAACATCCGAGCAAGCTCGGCGGTTCGCCCGCGGGAGACCGCAGGTCTCCCCTACGGATATAAAAATGGTTCGCAGAAAACAAATAAGTAACCCCCGGCAGATTTTTAAGTCTGTCGGGGATTCTGTTGGACAAATAAAACCTTATTAATTTTGATCGTTATTCCTCTTACATTCGTAATAATCCAAGAACTGATATATTCCGGAAAAATGCGAAAATAAATAAGTTAGATATTCTATTTTTCCTTTATGATTACGTACACCTATTTTTAAGATGCGCCTTTGATTCGAATCAGTCGTCCCTTTAAAAAGGCGAGGATCTGCATACGTATCTTGAACCGATATAACATCATCCCAAGAGTAGAAAAAATGTCTGTTCATAAAGTTGGTAATTGTAATTCCGTTTTGATCATATACAACGCATGTGTTTTTATAATCCAAGCAAGTAAATAAAATCATTATAGGCATTATAAATACAAAAGACAATAGTGTCAGATCAATAAGAATCGAAGATAGAATAAACGCACACGCAAGAATGATTTCAATCCATAAACCTTTGATGCATAAATCTTTTTTTGGACGAATCTCATTTATACTTGTATTATTATTTTTCATAATAACTCCTGCTCACCTCGTTAAATTTTTATTTAATGCTCAACTTTTTCGCCAGTTTCGCATTTGTATTACAAATGCCTCGGGCAAAGCCCATACCCTTAAAGTGCTGATTATATTATATCATAAATCAGCAGAGAAAGCAAGAGTGCTATTCCGACTTCGTCGGAGTGATATTATCGCTAACTCGATAGTGATATTGAAGCCTTGCAGCTTCAGTGCTACCAAGGTTCTGCGCAGAAGGTTCTTGTATTCTATTCGCCTTAAAACTCGCGAAGCGAATATCACTCGGCGTAAGCCGAATATCACTGCGTAGCAATACCACTCGCCAAAGGCGAATAGAACTGGCGTGATACTCCGTTAAGAGTATCACGCCAAACCTGCCGTTATAATCATTATTTACCCTATAAGTTTGTTCTTGATATATTCGATATTTTCTTCCTTTGTATAAGGGATCCTCCAGGTTTGATTCGCAGCGGATGCAAGGAGATGAAGCGATCCCTTGGCAATTTTGCAACGTTTTGCTATAGGATCCTGGCTCGATTCAATATACTGTATCTTTCCGTACCCGACGAAAAGCCTTTTCTTCGAAAAAGCTCCATCAGTGATCGAAATCATCTTTTCGCCGAGCGATACCGATCTTGTACCATAGACCGCGGTCTTTACTATTAGCAGAAATATACCGAGAACAGCAAATCCTATCAACGGAATGATCGCATAATCGCGCCAAAGCTCATAAACAAGGGCAGTGACCGCCGCTGACACCGCAAGATAAATCAGCACCTTTGGCAGATATATCAGCCAGATACTGCGGCTCTGTCGCTCCTCTTCCATTTCTATACATCCGTCAAATTCGGGAAGCAGACGCGATATCAGATCTTTGATCCTCTCCATCTTTGAATACGGCAGGAAAAACGTTCTTGCCTCGTGATCGTCGTCTCCCATTCCGACATTGACGATCTCAACCATATAACGCCCTCCGATACGCGCAAGCAGAGTCTGCTTTATCAAGATAGCGTTTATCTTGCTGACGGGAATCGAATACGTCACCTTCTTGAGAAGTCCGTAGCTGAGGTAGACCTTATCCTCCGCCCTCTCGACGCGGAAATCAACGTAATCAATAAATTTTTTCGCCATACTCCATATCAGACCGACAGCAAACACAGTCAAGGATAGAAATACCGAAATTGCATCTCCCATTCCCATTTCAGGATCTTTGAGTGCTTCGGACAGCATCGAGATTCCAAATGCCGCCGCGCCCAAAAAGATAATGATGACCGAAAAGGAAAGCGAAAAGAAGCCGTTAGCAATTATATCCCGTGTGTTGACCTCGAATGACTTTCCTTCATCAAAAACAACGTTCTTCGCAGGCTGTTCATCACCGTCGGTCTTCTCCGCTCCGTGGAGCAATAGCTGACGCAATTCCTCCGCGTCCTGTCTTTTCAGAACTATTGTCACGTCGGTCTCGTTTGCGGTTGAAAGAGTATTCGTGTCGAGCTTCACCCTGCAAGTATCAAAAAGCATGGAAAGCAATCCCTGCTCAAGGTTGACGTTGGAAATATTCTTAAGAGCAATGGTGTTTTTGCGCTTTATCAGCGTATTGCGCTCCACGATGAGCATATCTTCGGTAACGGTAAAGTAGGTTTTTGCCCAGTTTATCAGCGAAAAGATGACGTAAAGCACGGCAACACCGGCAACGATCAGGGAAGTCCAGCCTATACTTGCGCCAATGCCGCCAACATCCTCCGCCTCGCCAAGCAGATCAAGGTTCAAAACGAGCCAGATACCTATCACCGTGGGGACCGTGTTGGTAATAACCACGGAAAAGTGATTACGGAATCTCTGATTAATTTTCATTGCTTTCCCTCTGCTCCGCCGCGATCCTGTTTACGCGCCTGCCAAGGTTTTCCGCGATAAAGTCCGCCTTTTCCTCGTCAAGAAAACGCAAAACAACGTCGCCGCCCGCAGTTGTAACAATAACCTTTGCAACCTTGAACATACGGTCGATCGGTCCGCGCTGAGTCTCCATCTTATGGAGCCGCTCGATCGGAACGATGTTTCTTTCAACAAAAATATAGCCCTCGCGCAGATCGATAAACTCATCCGTTATGCTGTAGCTGTATCTGTGGTAGCGGAAAATCGGACTGATAGCGGCATTTGCAACCACTATAATCGCGATAACAAGCGAAATGATCTTGCCGACTGTAACGCCGTAAGGAAAGAATACAAAAATATTGAGCGCCGCAATTATGCCGAGCAGAATGACCGCGCCGATTATCGAGGCGGTATACATGCAACCGAGCGCACGCTTTGAAAGTTTTTCCATTGTTGTCCTCCGAATAATTCTAAATTGATCTTACCTATATATTATAGCACAAAACAAACAAAATATCAAGTCACAAAGCGGAAGCCAAAGCTGCCGTTTTTCATTCAACCGTAATAATAATATTACCCGTATTGGTCCTGATTTTGCAGATACCGCCCTCGCCGCTCAGCGGAACGCGGACCTTCCCCGTGTCGGTTTCGGTATCGAAGATCTTCGGCGTCAGAAGAGAGCCTTCAACGTCTCCCGTGTCGGTAGTGATGTCGATGGATCCGGCATCGGATGCGTTCAGAATAACGTCGCCCGTTGAGGTCTCTATCTCCAACGAATCCGAAACACAGCTTGTAAGCGAGACTCTGCCCGTGCTCGCCTCGGCTTTGACTTCACCTTCCGCAACTATATTTTTCAGAACGATATTGCCGGTCGACGTCTTCGCGTCAATATCCTTACACTTGATCCCGTGGAGCTCGACCCTGCCCGTGGTCGCTTTTGCCCTGACCGAACCCGAAGCCTCGATATTCTCAAAGGTGATCCTGCCCGTTGATACCTCCGCTTCAAGCTTTTCAAGCTTCTGCTTGCTGACCGAGATGCTTCCGGTATCGCTCGCAAGCGCAAGCTCTCCCGAGATCGCGGCGCGGAAAACGATCGCGCCCGTGTCGGTAGCGGCGGATGCGCCCGTAAAGCTGAAGCACTCGGGGACGTTGATATGTCCCGTATCGGATGCCGCGGTCAGCGAGACGAGCTCTGTCTCGGCAAGATAGATCTTAAGCGAAGGTCCGGCGAAGCCGATCCCGATGAAATCGTACCATTTCCTCGTGTCCTCGGTCTTGACCGTGAGGTATCCGCCCTCGCACTCGACGCGGATCTTGATCGCGTCACTCTCGTCGCCGACGACCTTGGAGATTCCGTCCTCGGCGGGATAAAGATCGATATCGTGCACGTCGGTCGCAATTACGATATGCATAAAATCGCCCTCGATCGGGATCGTTACCTCCTCGTAGCTGTCGGTGCCCATATTCTCAAAGTCAAAGCCCGAGATTGCCATCGCGGCACCGAGTATCGCAATACCCGCGACTATCAGGCAGACGGCAACTATCAATGCAGTTGTACTTTTTTTCATTTTTTATCTCCCTTTCCGATGAAGATCGATTTAATAAATACCTTAGTCAACCATACGATCGCCTTTGTAACGGCAACGCAGAGGAAGAACCACAGTATACCAAGTCCTGCACAGAGTAAGCCCGCGCCGATCAGAAGCATTCCGGCGGCGGCATTACCTAAAATAAAGATCGGCAGAGAACCAAGAAGCCCCGCAACAGCAGCCGCAAAAAATGCAACGTCCGCGGCAAAAAGCGCCACGATAACCGACCAGAGCGTTACGTAAACCGAGAAGATCACTGCCCCCGCCGCAATCAGAAGCGGAAACCAAAGCGGGAATCCGAGAATTATCAGCGCGATCTCCCATCCGCGGAATGACCGCCTCGGCTTTACCTTCTCCTTAATTATCTTCGTTATCGGAATATCCTTCAAAATCTGCGTTTTGATATCCTCTACGCTTCCGAGTGCCGAGACCGCTTCTTCCTCGGGAATACCGTCCTCAACTCTGTCGTCAATCATTTCTGAATAAAAATCCAGACTCTTTTCTATATCGGCTTCGGGAAGCCCCGATATAGCCGCGCGGAGTTCCGCTAAAAACTCAGCTTTAGTCATTGTCCTCTTCCCCCTTCGTCACAAATTTGTATATCGACATGATCTCTTTCCATTCTTCCTTGAAATCCTCGATGCGCCCGAGGCCCGCCTTTGTAATATGATAATACTTTCGGAGTCTGCCGTTATGCTCGGCTGTACGGACGGTCAGTAGCTCCGCCGACTCAAGACGTCGCAGGATGGGATAAAGAGTCGACTCGGATATTTCGACGTAGGGCTTGATATCCTTGATGATCTGATAGCCGTAGGAGTCCTCCTCCTTGATCGCCGCAAGCACGCAAACGTCAAGAAGCCCGCGCTTCATTTGAATATCCATCATATACCTCCTTTTGCATAATACTACGCTATACATAGTATAGCACAAAAGGGAGGGTTTGTCAATAGGAGGATCAAAAAAAGACAGCAAAGCTGTCACAGATTACTGACAAACCCTTATTCTAAAAAGCGATATGTCAAAGTTCACAAAAAACAGATAAACAGCTATGTTCGAACTTGTAAAGCGGGGTGCAGGGGCGAAGCCCCTGCAAGAAAAAACGTTGTCATTCTGAGGCGGCGACCGCAGTCCGCCATGCCGCCGAAGAATCTCGTGCCGCGCCCATTTACAAGCGCGGCGCGGTGCCTGTACGGAGAAGTTTGATGTGTATAAACGTAAAACTAAAGTCAAACGTAGTTGTTCGCACTTTTGAAAGGCAAAATAATACAAAATCACTATGTAATTTTGATACTACACAGTGATTATCTATATTCATATACTTTTAGTCGGGTCGGTGCTGTGCAGACTACTTCGCCAGCACCGCGACGCCCGAGGAACAACTCGGGCGTCACGAGATCCTTCGGGCGCCAAGCGGTCTGCGGACGCGCCCTCAGGATGACATCGTCAGGGGTGAAGGGGGCGTCGCCCCCATCACCCCAGCATCGC
>JAFQPI010000017.1 GCA_017411805.1 Clostridia bacterium | reverse complement strand
ATGCAGAGCATACCGTGAACGGCGGCATTTCCCTTGGCAATGGCTCCAATGTGATCATCGAAGGTGACCTTACCAAAGAGAACAATAAACTGACCGTTACGGCTACAGGTGGCAACGCAGGCATCGGCGCAAATAATGGCGTTATAGCAGGAAATGTTACCATCCGCAATGCCCGTGTGGATGCTACGGGAAGTTCAAAGGAAGTGTCAGCGGATTCAAATAAGGGGATTAAGGCTGACACCAGTATCAGCGGTGCTGCCATAGGTACATCGGACGGATCAATGGGAGATATCCTCATTGAAAATTCAATCATCGTTGCGGAAGGTGGTTATTATGAAAGCACCTCGCATGCACCAGCAATCGGTATAGGTTATGTCGGTAGCACAATGGGTAATATAATCCTTAAAAATTCTCAGATCACAGCAAGAAATAATGGCGACGGGCTTGCTTCTGTAATTGGTGCAGGCGCTAATATGCATGCATATGTAACCGGAACTTTGGGAGATATTGTCATTACAAATACCGAGTTGAATCTTTCTATGGAGATCGGTACGACACACTGTTATGCCGCACTTATAGGATCGGGCGTCGGCAAATCCTATGCCTATGTTAATATGGGAAAGATTATCTTTACCGATGTAACTCAGGCGGAACTGGACGAGATTATTCCTACATGGCTTCCATCAGACTTTAACGAATGGGGTGCTTATGCTCTCGGCATAGGATATGAGGGCATTGTATATAAGTGTGGTACTTTCGGTGGCGTATGGGTCAGCGACGGCAACGGCGGCACTGTACAGATCGGTAGTGAGGATGGCTATTACTGCATCAATGATGCAATAGATTAAATAAATACAAGAGCCTGCGACGCACAATGTAAGCACAGACCCTTTGGACTACCAAGTTAGGCAGGCGTAAGTAAAATTACGTCTGCCTTTCCTTAACCTCGGACTGTGTTTCGGCACAGTCTCAATCCATAAGCGGTGAGCAGAAATGCTTGCCGCTTTTACTTCTCCCCACCACTCAAAATTTGTTACGCAGCAAAGAAAACGCCAATACAAATTGCTTGATTTAATTTCCAATAATGACTGGACTTTTCCGAAGATCTATGGTATTGTTGTGTGCTAACAGGAGGTACATACCATGAAAAGCATTATTAAAGAACTGTGGAGAGGAAACATTATGCCGCCCGAAGATGGAAGACAGAACTCGCCCGAAATGGCACAACTAATGGAATACATCAGTAGACACAATGATGATTTGCTCAAAACGATGACGGACGAACAGAAAGCAATCTTCGAAAAATTTCACGATTGTTGGAGCGAATACGCAAGTCTCTCGGATGAGGCTCTGTTCGAATATGCATTTCGTCTCGGCGCACAATTGGCAATGGAATTATCACGAGATGAATAAACATATTTAGGGCTAATATAGCATATGATCGCCAAAGAACATCTTGTAGGCTTCGATCAGCCAATCGAAATATCTGATTTTTTCATCCCATCGGTCGGGTGTATTGGGGATGTGCGCAATGACATAGGAATATACCTGCGAGTGAAAAGATGTAAGCAGTCGTTCCATATAATCCTGGCTGTGAAAAAGCAACTGCTCATCTTCGGGATGTTCCTGTACCCAAGCGGAGAAAATGTTTGATTTTACCGATTCTCTGCAATATTTCATAGACGAAAGTTGGTTTGCGCAGGTATCGGCAAGCAAAGTATCTTTGAATCCGATGCAATACAGCGCAGTTAAACTCTCGATCGTGTCACCACGAAATTCAGAGCTTGCATTCGTATCAATGAGGGTACAGTATATCCTTTCTGCTTCTCTTAAAAGTCCAATTTGGGGCTTTTCATCCCACATGGTAAATTTGCAGATTTCGTCTGCCAGATTTTTCTGAATATCATCTTCTCCGGGAAATTCTGCTGCCCACTCTCTTGCCTCGGCAACGGTATCTTCGCTTGAATCTCTGCCGAGTTCACATGCCTCATCCATCTTACGGCGAATATCGGCAAGCCGCTGTTCACGACCGCTAACGTCAATCCCCAAAAGTGTGTCGGCAGAAACCGAAAAAAATGATGCAAGCGGAGGCAGAAGCTGAATATCAGGAGAACCTCCGCCGGATTCCCAACGTGAAATTGCCTGTTCGGTAACACCCAAATATGCAGCTAACTGTTTCTGTGTAATACGCTTTTTTTGACGCAGTTTTTTTATTGTATCGCCGATTTTTATATTCATGGCAGTGCTCCTTTTTCATGATTGTGTTTTTCTGATCCTTTTGTAACTTTATTATATATTAGCACAATATTAAAAATCAACAAACAATCCATTGTTGACAACTAAATTTTGCGTTTAGTTTCATTACTTATTACATAGCCAAATGCTTTCAGCCAGCATTTGGCTTATTTTTTTGCAGAAAGGATGATAAGATGATAGCAATTATTTCAAAGGGCGGCAAGACCGCCCACGTTCAGCTTCCGGCTGAACAAAAACAGCTTGCAGGCGCACTCGTGTATTTGGGTGAAAATCACGCTTCCGATTATGAACTCAAATACAACGAAGAAAATCGAGCCGGTCTCAAGGTTTCGCTCGACTGTCACGGACTCGTGGAAAACGCCATTGCAAAATCAGTTCCGAACGGATTGCGCTTCAGCGTCTTGAACGACGCGCTTTCCTTGATGAAAAATCTGCCCTATCGAGTTAGAAGGGATTTGGAAGAATCCATTGCGTTGAATGGGCTGGAATCCTTTGGGCGGCTTGAGAAAATGCTTGTCGATGCTACACCGAGGGCTGTTACGACCAAATACTATTGCCCTCTGACGCTTCAGATTCACGGCAGAGATTCATGGGGTGATATTGACAATGAGGGCTACGCGGAGGACGGAGAATTCGCGGCACGGCATGAAGACACGATCCGAAGCGCCCTGTATGCGTATACGGCTTACGACGAAGTCAATATGGCAGAATATTTTCACGGTGACAACAGAGTCAGGGAGAAAATCATTTCCGCCGATTGGGATTTCGAGCGCAAAGGCGATGCGCTTTACGGCTGTATCACGGTTCGCACGGCAGGACCTCTTTCAAGCGAAGAGGAAGAATCTCTCAAGGAGTGGATCACGGGACAGAACTCGGACGGCCTCGGCGAAGGCTTCGAACAGCAAGAGATCTATTTTGAAAACGGTCGGTACGGACGATTTATGTACGTCAGCTTCTGGAATTTCGATGATGATTATTTCGTCGATAACGAAACCGAGTTTGAGGAACGCTTCAACACCCAAGGCATGGAAATGGGAGGTATGTGATGGCATTGCTGTTCTCCCACGTTCGGGTATCCGCGCCCGACGGAAACGAAGCGGAATTTCTCGTGAAAGGTATTCCGAGAGATTACGATGACCTTGAGAATTACACGGCATTCGAAGATTTTCTTGATGGCATCGAGGAAGAAACCGAAATCAGCGTTCACGCCGAAGCCTATCTCTACGGTGAGGGCGAAACCTATAAGGCATCCATTGAGGAAGTGGCATACTTTCATCTTCGAATGCAGAAGGACGAGAACTTCCTGTCCGGTCATTGCGACAATATCGAATCTGTTGACTTCACCTGCAACTACTCTCCCGATGAACTCTTCGGGATGGATTGGGGGTGAATATGACAGAGAATTACTACGACGTACTCTTCGGCTATGCAAACGAGCTTTGCGACGGTGAGGGTGCAAGACTTTACAATCTGAAGGAAGTGGCTGACTTCATTCACGTCATGGGCGGAGGTTATATTACCGAAGATGACGGTACTCCTTTGCTCGAAATTCAGGAACGTGACTTTGTATTTTGCAACGATATGCGATACAAGTATGCGTTAATGAAAGAGCTCCGCAAGGGCGAGGGCTTTGAAGACCGTAATTGGCTGTAACGCTATATATTATATAATGAAGAAAGGAGGTCTTGCATGCCCAAATACAATCTCACATTACTTGAAAAAGAAACGATTATTCTTTGGAACGAAGAGGAAGATACGGTTGAGATTTCTACGTACAATCAGAAGATCATCAACCGTCTTTACAAAGCCAAAGAAAAAGCGCCCGATCAGTATACGATCGAACCGCCGAACGGACACGGACTCGTATATGCGATCTTCCCGAAGAATCTGCTCCGAATCTCGTTTACCATACCCATGAGCGAGGATATGAAAAAAGCAGTTGCCGACCGAATGCGCGATGCGAGAGCAAAGGTAGGACAAGCGCTTGCAGAAGAATCCGATGAAGATTCAACGGATTGAAAAATTTAAAATCTATGTAGAAAGGAATGTCAAAAAATGACCTTTTTTGAAAAAGAAATGGAATTGCTTTTTGGCGAATCGGAGTTTTTATCTGCCGACGCTGTCTTTTCCGACAGAACGTTGATTGGCGGTATCGGCGGTATTGACGATAAACTCCTTGCCAAAATTCAGTTCGTAAGCACCAAGGTTGTGGATCATTACGACGCCTTGAGGCTTTCCATCATTAACAAAGAGCGAGGCGTGATCGATACGGAAACGTTCCGATTCGTCAGTATCATTGGCAAGAAAAACGGAACGGATCCGTATATCTGGGACTATAACGGCAACGTCAGCTGGTATGGATTCAAACCGACCGAGCTTGACCGTGCAAGAATCTCGGATATGGTATCGGATTATTGCTCCATGTATGAAAGCCATGACTTGTGCTGCGGTATGGCGATGGGAGGTATGTGATTTGGAATACACATTCAGACAATTGAGTGAGCTGGCAAAAAGCTATCGAGAACGATACCCTGCAGGCACTCGTATCAAGCTGATCAGCATGGGCAACGATCCCAATCCGATTCCGGACGGTACGAAAGGAACGGTCGAATATATTGACGATATCGCCACCGTCTTCTGCCGATTCGATAACGGAAGAAGGCTTGGATTGGCATACGGCGAAGACCATTTCAGACCATTGACACAGCATGAATTGCTGGAAGAAAAATGTGCGCGGAATTACGATAAGTATGCCGAAGCCGTGTACAGAGATATTTTTCCGCGTGTCAACCTTGACAGACTTGCAAACGAATGCGCGAATGCGGATGATACCTATACGACGGAAATCCTTCGTGAGCTTCACGATAAATTCGTTGAGATCTATGACACGGATACCGTGGACGGTCTCGTCGGATTCGTCCAAGTTCCTGCCATCATCGAATCCTTACAAACGGGTGATTACTATCCCGGAGTCGTAACGCTGGATATGGGTTCTTCGGGTGAACACTGGGGTTCCTGTGTCGTTACGCCCGAAGGAATATCTCAGGACGGCGCGTCCGATGAAGACGAAGCCGAACGAATGGAAAGAATAACACCGTACCGGTATTGGTATACGGTAACTTGTGAGAGCGATATCCATGTGGATATGGCAGATTGTCCCGATGATATTCGGGATATCATTTCTTCTGCCACGGGTCAGTCGTTCGAGCAGAACGGAGGTATGTGCCTCTGACAAAACCAATTAAATATTTAGATATGTTCGCCGGAATCGGAGGCTTCAGATCGGGTCTCTCGCAATTCGGCGATTTTTTTATACCTGTAGGCTTCTGTGAGATCGATCCATACACAAAGAAAGCCTATGAAGCCATTTATGATACGAAAGGAGAATTATATTTTCATGACGCAAGAGATATCATCCCTGAAGACTTACCGGATATCGACCTTATTTGCGGAGGATTCCCTTGTCAAAGCTTTTCAATCGCTGGAAAACGCGGTGGGTTTGAAGACGCCCGAGGCACCTTGTTCTTTGAAATTGCCCGAATTGCCAGAGTTAAAAGACCTTCATATTTGTTGCTTGAAAACGTTCCCGGTCTCTTATCGCATGACAAAGGGCGGACGTTTGCTACAATCCTCACTGCACTGGATGAGTTGGGGTATCATGTATCATGGCAAGTGCTTAACAGCGCGGATTTTGGTGTACCCCAATCCCGCAAGAGAGTGTTTCTTGTCTGCTATCTTGGAGACGAATGCCCCGGCGAAATATTATCTTTCACTGAAGCAAATCCTAAAACTATTATTCAAAAAGTCAAAGGAAGACAAGGTGACCGAGTCTACGATACAGACGGATTGAGCTGTACGCTGACGAGCGGTGCCGGAGGCTTTGCAGGAAATACGGGCTTGTATGATACCGGACAGCTTATCATCCAATTCAATTCCGGACGAGGCAGAGTCGGAAAGCAGATCGCGCACACCATCACCCCGAATATCACGCAAGGCGTATATTGTCTTGACATGAACCCCGAACCCAAGATCACGGAGCTTGCTCGGTGCATTACGGCAAGACAGGATTCCGGAATCGGAAACCGCAAGGGCGAGCATTCGGGAGTCCTTGAAATTGGACCGAGAGCCATCATTTCCCCCGAACGCGAAACCGTCCGTCAGCAAGGCAGAAGAATCAAGGATCCCAACGAGCCGATGTTTGCCTTGACAACGCAGGATCGGCACGGTGTGGTGGAATACGAGCTGCAGACGGAATCTCTGAACGCATGCGAGGCGTGGGAAGAGCGGCTGTGCTTTGCTATACGAAAACTCATGCCCATCGAGTGCTGGCGATTGCAGGGCTTTACCGACGAGCAATTCTATAAGGCGCAAAACGCAGGTTTGTCCGATGCAAGACTCTACAAAATGGCAGGCAATGCGGTCAGCGTACCCGTCATCAAGGAACTCGCCGCCGTGATCAAGCGAGTTCACGAAAATTGGAATAAGGAGGCAGACAATGGCGAATAACGTTACCAACGAAATAACCTTTTCCGGCTGCACAGAGGAACGATTCAAGGAGATATTGAACGAGATTCAGCTCGATGAAATCGGATTTGGCTCCATTGACTTCAATAAAATCATTCCCGAACCCCAAGGCTTTGCTTCGGATCTTGCCTGTCTGAACTGGCGAAGAGATCATTGGGGGACGAAATGGAATTCCTACGGATACGCCGACGGTGCAGATTATAACGAAGAGGAATGTCAGATCCGCTTCAAGACAGCCAACCGAAACGCAAGCAAGGTCATTCAGGAGTTATCCCAAAAATACTGTGACGTTTTCTTTACCCTTCGCTATGCGGATGATAACTTCGGATATCATACAGGAACGAAGGTCATTGCGTTCGGAGAAACGATGGATGAATATACTCCCCGAGAAGGAACGTATGAAGCACAGCTTTTAGCCGCCGACATCAAAAAAATCGATCTGGTTTTTGATATCGAATCCGCCTCCGGATACGTTCCGTCCATTGACGGCAGTATCATGGAATACTGTGAGGGCGTACACGTTTCCCAAAGCTTCCAATGCGACGCTTCGCTCGGTCATCCCGTCGTGCTTTGTTACGATTTCGACAACGAAAAGGTGTGGCTACAAATGTATCCTCTTCTCGACGAGGAAGACGATATGTTCGAAAGGATCGACGACAGCATTCGTGCTTGGGGTATCCATCCCTGTAAATCGTGGGATGACTACAACAGCTACGTTCAATGTCTTGGCGATGACGCCATGGAAGCCGCATATCATCAAGAAGGAGGTATGACACTGTGATCAGTTTCATGCTCGGTCTGTTTTCGGGCGGCATCGTGGGTGTATTCACGATGTGCCTCTTTCAGATCAATAAAAAGTAAGTGGGCAACGCCCACAGGGAGTCGCTCGCCTATTCAAGCATCGTAAATGTTTAAGCGATATCAAACGGCGAGGTAAATTCCAAAAGCAAAAAAATATAGGTCGTTTTGCAAAACAAAGGCAAGACGACCTTTTTTTGATGCAAAACGTACCGGAAAGGATCCCAATGAACAGCTTTATGGCATGGGTAGGCGGCAAAAAAGCCTTGCGCGATGAGATCGTGGCAAGACTCAGCCATTCCTGTGACAGATACGTTGAGGTGTTCGGCGGCGGTGGATGGGTGCTGTTTCACAAACCGCCTGCAAAATTTGAAGTGTATAACGACTTCAACCCCAATCTCGCCAATCTGTACCGATGTGTGCGAGATCATCCCGAAGAGCTTTGCGAGGAACTCCGATATTCTCTGAACTCAAGAACGGATTTCGAGCATATCCGTGAGGTACTCAAAAGCAAAACCGCCATACCCGACATCAAACGTGCCGCCTACTTTTATCAGATCATCAGGCAAAGCTACGCATCCGGTCTCGACTCCTTTGGAGCACAACCGCACAATATGTGGCGTAACTTTCCTTTGATCACAGAAGCGTCCCGACGCTTACAAACCGTGGTGATCGAAAACAAGGATTTCGAAAAGCTCATCAAGCAGTATGACCGTCCGAACACCATCTTCTATCTCGATCCTCCGTATTATGAAACCGAGGATTATTACGAAGACGTCGGATTCACACGAGCCGACCACGAAAGACTTTGCAACGCCTTGATGAATATCAAAGGCAAATTCCTTCTCTCCTACAATGACTGTCCCGAAATTCGGGCGCTTTATGCCAAGGAAGGAATCATGATCGAGTCCACCACACGCATTTCGAATATTGCCCAGCGCTTTGAAGCCGGAAAACAATATCCCGAATTGCTTATTTCCAATTACGACACCGGCGAGGAAAGAGTCCTTGCAAAACAATTAACACTCTTCGACGATTTCGAAGAATCAGAAAAAATATTAAAGGAGCACAAAATTATATGGAAATCAAATGTAAAGTAGAAATCACCCTTACCGATGAGCTCATGGAAGCTCTGCATATCAACAACGATACCATCGTTATCGCCTCTATTCATGACGGCGTAGTTACGCTCGAATTCGAAAATGAAGACGAGTATGAAGACGAATACGACGAAGATAACTGCTGCAGCGAAGAGTGCCAATACTGCGAATATTACTGTCGCAGTTGCGGCACCTGCAAGCTCGATGAATGACGGAGGTTATCATGGAAAAGCACTTCAAAATTCTCGGAACAAAGGGACGTCTGACGATCCCTTTTGGAATCCGAACCAAAATGAAGATCGGCTATAACAGCCTTCTCTCCTTTGAAATCAAGGATGAGGATACCATCATTCTCCGCCGTGAAAGAATTTGCGAGCATTGCAAGGATAAGGATGTCAAGGAAGGCACGATCCTCGATGTGGTAAACAGCCTTACCGCCACGGAACAGAAGGCTCTGCACAGATATCTTTCCATCAGACTCGCAAAGGAGCGTGGATAATGTCGGTCTATCTCTACAGATTTTCGCATGCCGAAGCAAGACGGTGCGAAGAACTTGGTGATTGGCTTGCTTCTCATGCGGAAAATATCCGTTGCCGTGACGCCATCGACAGAATGGTTTCCGAGCGATATACCGGAAACATTCTTCCAAGCGAGATCATCAAGGACGCCTGCAATGAGTACGGCATTGACCGTGTCGGCTGGGTTCTGGCAAATACAGTCGTAGAAAACGATTGCGACGGAAGATACAGACCCGACACCAAGGAATGGGCAAGAACAGCATATTATCTCCCCGAGGACGGAAAAAATGCCGATTTTGAGCTTGATTCACATCCGGAGCTGGTCAACGGCTTGGTTGGTCAGTACCGCAAATATCTTTCCGAAGAGCTCGGTATTATGAGCAGGGCTGCCTGTCTTCCGAACAGTAACAGCGAAGATTATACGAATCAGCTTCTCATCATGCGGAGCGAGGCACTCGCCGATCCGTATAAGAAAGGAGAATTCCAATATTTCTACGCTAATTGCGGTTTCGGCTGCAGTCCGACGGCAAGCGGAAGAAAGATATTCGGCTTTTTCGTGGCAGACGGAGAACGCGCACAGTTTGAGCGAAGCGATTTCCTCGGTATTGCAGATCCCGAACAAGTTCCCGATTGGGTAAACGAAAATATCCGCAAGCATTTTGAAGGACTTCAAAAAAATGAAACAGGAGGCATGACACTCTCATGAAAGTCAATATTTATCAGCTCGACGGCGAAAAAGACAAAAATCGCGTGAAATTTTGCGGTTATGAAGAAACCGAAAAGCACGGCGGCGTGATTCCCGAAAATTACAAATGCGTATTTCACGGTTACGTGAATGCCAAAGATCTTGACGATATCTACGCGATCTTCAATATATTTGGAGAATCTTATACAACGACGTTTCAGGGACACTCCCTTTCGGTTTCCGATATCGTCGAAATTGAAGGCGATATTCCCGAAATTTACGGAAAGATCGATTATCTCTACCGTGCCAATGACTTTGAAACCAAGGTCGGCGAAACGAGATATTTCACGAATCCCGATGCATATGAAGCCGAGATTCAAGAGTCCCGATATTGCGGACGTCCCATCCAAGCGGAAATCCTGGAGGATCAGCATATCAAGCTGACGGAAACAGGTTGCTTTTTCTGCGATAACGTCGGTTGGAAAAAGATTGATTTCGATACTGTTCAGACCGCGGAAATGGACGGAGTCAGAATGCTGATGATCCTTCCGCACCGTCCTCCCGTCGTCACCTACGTCAAGGATAATCTTCACGATCTGCAAATGGCTGTCAGCGACCACGGCGAAGAAGCACTCATCGAATATACCTATCCGTTCGATGACGATTGCATGGTTCTTGGCAACGAGGAAGCCAAGCTTAACGGTATGGAAGGAAACCGCAGACTTTACAGCAGTATCTACGCAGGACCCATCTATATTACCAGAGATGACGGTGTCGGCGGTCTTTGTAGCCTGACCGACGAGCAGGTTCAGCAATACAGCGAGATGTTTGCCGAACCACACGATATCAGCGACGAGGAAACGCAAGCCGACTATGGCTTTACGTTCTTCAACTGGAACTGACAATAAACCCGATAGGTGCGCAACTATCGGATAGATTGTAAATAAAAAAACAAAGAAAGGAGGTAGAACAATGGCTTCAAAGAAAGGCGGTGGCAATACCGCGCCTACACAGAACGAGCAAGCGAAGTCTGCGGAAAAGGTTGAAAAGAAGGAAGAAAACCTTCAGACACAGCCTGCACAGATTCCCATTCCTGATATTACCGTGCGAATCGACAAGATTTTTGATGATGAAAGCAAAAAGCTGAAAGCGATTGCAAGTGCCAATATCGGTCCCTTTGCCGTTCACAATATCAGGATCTTTGAGAATGAGAAAGGCAGATTC
The DNA here is from genome assembly GCA_017411805.1 of Clostridia bacterium. Taxonomy (GTDB): domain Bacteria; phylum Bacillota; class Clostridia; order Oscillospirales; family CAG-272; genus CAG-390. The sequence continues at coordinate 17,899 of JAFQPI010000017.1, read as the reverse complement.
ATCAATATGCCTTCCGTTGCCTACAAAGACCACAAGGGTAACACGCAGTATGACGAAGTGTTCCACCCTGTAACCAAGGAAGCGCGCGAGGCACTCGTGAAGAGTGTGATCTACGGATACGATCAGGCGCTTGTCCAATCTCAAAACGCAAGTCAGACTCCCGTTCCGAATCACAGCAGTCAGACCATGCAGCAGATGTAATCTGCCGCACAAGCCGGTAGCGAAATAAAATCGCTTCCGGTTTTTCTTTTTCAAACCAATTCAAAACAAAAAACAAAGAAAGAACGAGGTAATTATTCAATGAAAAAACTCATTAACTCCATCAAGAACAGAATCAATTCCGCAATCGTATCCGCAAGAACTGCTGTTGAATCCACCGCAGGCGAAGGTTACGTTGACACCGGCGTGAAAATCATCGTCGGCGTTGTTATCGGCGGTGTGATCCTTGCCGGACTCTACACCCTTTTCAACGGTACGGTTATTCCGACCTTGACCACCAAAATCGGTGACATGTTCAACTACGCAGGCTAATCCAAAAAAATTCAAAGAAAGAACGAGGTAACTACACATGAAAAAACTCATCAACTCCATCAAGAACAGAATCAATTCCGCAATCATTTCCGCAAAAACTGCCATCGAATCCACCACAGGCGAGGGCTACGTTGACACCGGCGTGAAGATCATCGTCGGCGTAGTCATCGGCGGTGTCATTCTCGCAGGTCTCTACACCCTTTTCGACGGTACCGTCATTCCCACGCTTACCACCAAGATCGGCAATATGTTTAACTACGCAGGCTAATCCAAAAAAATTCAAAGAAAGAACGAGGTAACTACACATGAAAAAACTCATCAACTCCATCAAAAACAAAATCAATTCCGCAATCGTATCCGCAAGAACCACCGTTGAGTCCACCGCAGGTGAAGGCTACGTTGATACCGGCGTAAAAATCATCGTCGGTGTAGTCATTGGCGGTGTCATTCTTGCCGGACTCTACACCCTTTTCAACGGCACTGTCATCCCCACGCTGACCACCAAGATCGGTGACATGTTCAACTACGCCGGTTAATCGAAATCTGACAAACAAAAACAAAGAAAGAACGAGGTAATTATTCTATGAAAAAACTCATCAACTCCATCAAAAACAAAATCAATTCCGCAATCGTATCCGCAAGAACCGCCGTCGAATCCACTGCAGGCGAGGGCTATGTTGACACCGGTGTGAAAATCATCGTCGGCGTAGTCATCGGCGGTGTCATTCTCGCAGGTCTCTACACGCTTTTCAACACCTCCGTCATTCCTACCTTGACCACCAAAATTCAGGGTATGTTCAACTACGCAGGTTAAGGGAACGCATTTTGTGAAGGGGCGCGTAAGCGCTCCTTCCGTAAAAAACTTGTGAAAGGAGATATCCATTGTATATCAACCCAACAAATTCAAGCAATATGCCCATTGCGCAACCGATGTTTGAGTGCTTTGTTTCCGAAAACGCCCTCGCATGGGATGTCATCGTGCTGATGATTCAGATGATTCTCGTTGCAACCGCCTCTTTGATCATCGGTTTATATCTGAACCGATATATGAGAAAACGAAATTTCTTCACAAATAAGACGTTTACGCTCATCTCCTCGACGGTGATGGCGTTCGGTTTATCGCTTCGTTACGGTATGAGCATATACACGTTCCAAGGATTATTTTTGTTTTTCCTTTTGCTCTATGCCTCTATGTCGGATCTTACCGACCGCAACGTAGCCAACCATATCAGCATTTCCATCCTTGCATTATCCTTTATCAGCATTCCAACGGTCGGAATCGTCTCTATGCTCGTCGGCGGTGCTGTCAGTGCAGCCATTCAGATCGGCATTATTTCCATGAGCGGTGGCGGTTACGGCGGTGCAGATTGGAAAATCTCATCCGCCTGTACGTTCTTGCTCGGCTGGTCAAGAGGTCTTTCGGGCATGGTGCTTGGTCTTCTCATCGGCGTTATCTTCACGCTGATCCGCAACAGCTTTAAAAAACGCGACAATAACGAAAGCTTTGCTCTCGTTCCGTTTCTTTCTATCGGTATGATGGCAATGTTTTTCATTTAAACGCAGAAAGGAATCAATCATATGAAACAGAAAAAACAAGGCGGTTCCCATCCTGTGGGCAACCGCACCGTTGTCGGAATCATCTGCATTGCAGTCGCGCTTGCGATTTGCTTCGGTATTGCTCCCTTGGTCAACAAAATCTCGGATGGAAAGACCGAGATCGTGCGTATGAAAAAGGACGTACCTGCAGGCGTAATCATCACGGAATCCGACATCGAAATCGTAGAGGTCGGCAGTTATAATCTGCCCTCGGATGTTATCAAGGACAAAAATCTTGTCATCGGTCAATGCGCGCTCGCTAAGCTTTCAGTCGGCGACTATATTTTGCCGTCCAAGATCGGCAATGACGTAGAAACTGCCGACAGTATCCTCGGATCCCTTGATCCGAAGCACAAGGCGATCAGTATCACCATCGGCTCCTATGCGCTCGGCTTCTCCGGAAAAATTGAAACGAGCGATATCGTCAGTATTCTGGTTTACGACGAGGAAGAGGATAAAATGTTTACGCCTCCCGAGTTGACTTACGTGAAGGTTATCACGACCACGAATGCGAACGGTGTGGATAAGGCTGAGATTGAGGATGACAGCCAGCCCGTTACCGTAACGTTGCTTGTCAACGCAAAGCAGGCAGAGATCCTCGCATATTACGAACAGCACGGCGATATGCACATCGTCCTTGAATACCGAGGCGACGCCGAAACCGCACAAAAATATCTCGACATTCAAAACAAAGTATTCGGAGGTGAATAAGCATGAACGGAAAGATCATTGCCGTATGGGGATCTCCCAACAGCGGTAAAACAACCTTTGCAACCAAGCTTGCAACAGCTATTTATGAATCCTTTGAAACCACGGTCATCGTTTTGTATACCGATCTGGAAACGCCCGTACTCCCCATTCTTTTTCCTTTTCACAAAAACGAGGAACTCGCTTCTGTCGGCTATCCGCTTTCCAAAACCGAAGTGGAGCAAGGCGACGTCATCGCAAGCATGATCACCGTGAAGGAAATGCAGAACTTCGGCTTCCTCGGATATAAAACGGGCGAAAACAAGTACACGTACCCCAAATTCGGCAAAGCGAAAGCCGAGGATCTGCTGACGGAGCTTTGCAGAATTGCGGACTACGTTGTTGTAGACTGCACGAGCAATCTGGACGGCAATCCCATTGCACAAACTGCAATCGAAAAAGCGGATCAGATCCTCCGTCTTTCTTCTCCCGATCTGAAATCCATCAGCTTTTATCTCTCACAGCTTCCGGTCTATACGGACAGTAAATTCCGTCTGGACGATCACATCCAAGGGCTGAATACGCCGAATGTTGACGTGTTTATGCCGATTGAGGAAGCAAAAACACAACTCGGCGACCTTTCCTTTACCATTCCGTTCAGTGCTTCCGTTAAGGAGCAAATGCAGAAGGGTCAGCTTCACATGAAGACATCCGACAAACGCTTCGAAACCCGAATGAAGGACATTGCAAGTAAGGTGGTGGCTTATGGTACGGATTGAATTATACGATCTTTTGGCGAAAACACAGGAATATATCGCCAAATATTACGCAACCGCACTGACCGACGAGCAAAAGCATGACCAGCTCAAGTCTTATATTGAGAAATATATCCTTGACGGCGGCTTCCTTGTGCACGGTTTTACGGAGGAACAGGTGATTGACCGCATATATTCCGAGATGGTCGAATACTCCATCCTCACGCCGTTTCTCGGCTCTCCCGATATTGACGAAATCAATATCAACGCATGGGACGATATTACGCTGACCTATTCGGACGGCAGAATGCTGAAGCTCGAAGAGCATTTCAAAAATCCCCAGCATTCCGTCGACATCGTCAAAAGACTTCTGCACCACAGCGGTATGATCATTGACAATGCCACACCCATCGCGCAGGGACATCTGCCGAACAATACCCGAATCACGGCGATCAAGTCTCCCGTTGTGGATGAGGAAGCAGGCATTTCGGTTTCCATCCGTCTGCTCCATCCGCAGAGAGTTGACCGCGCCCACCTCATCGAAAGCGGTATGGCGACCGAAGAAATGATCGCTTTTCTTGAGATGTGCATTCGATACGGTGTTTCTGTCGTCGTTGCAGGCCGAACAAGTTCGGGTAAAACGACGCTGATGAACGCACTTCTTTCGAGCATTCCCGACGATAAACGTATCTATACCATCGAATCCGGTGCGCGAGAGCTGTTTCTCGTCAAGAAAAATCGCTTCGGTGAAACCATCAATAACGTGGTACACACGCTGTCCCGTCCTTCCGAAAACGAAGCGTACAACATCACACAGGAAAACCTCGTTGTTGCCGCTCTCCGTTTCGACCCCGACGTTGTCGTGGTCGGTGAGATTCGAGACGCCGAAGCAAACTCTACCGTGGAAGCCTCTCTGACGGGACACACAGTCGTAACCACGGTACACTCCGGTCCTGCGGAATCCGCACACGGCAGAATCTCGCTCCTTTGTCAAAGACGATTCCAACTCGGCATGGAGGTTTCTCTTGCGCAGGCAAGACAGGCGTTTCCCATCGTCGTCTTCGCTCATAAATGCGAGGACAACAGCCGTAAGGTCATGGACATTTCCGAGTGTGAGATCACACCCGACGGTAAAACGACCTATCACTGTCTCTATCGCTACAATATCTCGGAAAACAAATATGACGGAAGTAAATTCGTCATTAAAGGCGAGTTCGAAAAGCTGAATCCGCCGTCCCCCTATCTGCAGACTCTGCTGACACGTTCCGGCGTACCGCAAGAGGTTCTTGCTCATTTCACGGGAAAGGAGATGGATCAATGACCTTTGTATACCTTATCTGCTTTTTGCTGATTACCGTAGGCGCGGTCATCCTTTTAAAGCTCACACCTGAAAGGATCACAAGCGACCTCATGCGCTTCGTATCTCCCAAACAGACTCTGCGAGATAAGGTGCTGACAATCAAAGGCAAAAAGAAATCCCGAAAGCTTACCGTCGAGCTGAACCGTATCCGTGACGCACTTGCGAAGACGGGGAAAGGCGGTCAGTTTGCGATTGCCTGTGCTGCTTCCATCCTTCTCATGGTCATTGGCTGTGTCGTCGCCATCATGATCGATAACGCCTTTTTGATTCCCGTATTCGCCATTGCGTTTGCGCTCATTCCGTTTGCTTACGCAAAGCGAACCGTCAGCTTTTACGATAACCACATCAAGGAAGAATTGGAAACCGCACTTTCCATTATCACGACCTCTTATGTCCGAACCGACGATATCGTGACGGCAGTCAAGGAGAACGTGCAGTATCTGAAGCCTCCCGTCAAGGATATTTTCGCAAGCTTCGTAGCGGAAAATATGATGATTTCCTCGGATATCAAGCAATCCATTCGCCATCTCAAGGAAAAGGTGGGCAATTCGATCTTCGACGAGTGGTGCGATACGCTGGTCTCCTGTCAGGATGACAGAACGCTGAAGGACACGCTCATGCCCATCGTAGCGAAGCTTACCGACGTGCGAATCGTCAACAACGAGATCAAGGGTATGCTCATGGCAGCCAGAACCGAATATTGGATGATGGCGGCGATGGTGGTCGGCAATATTCCGCTCTTGTATATCATCAACAAGGATTGGTATGCCGCCTTGATGTTCACGACTCTCGGCAAGATCGTGCTTGCCGTATGCGGTCTCACCATCATCGTCACAGCGCTTCTGATGTTTAAGTACACGAAGCAAGTCGAATTCAGAAAGTGAGGTTGCCTATGGAAATTATTTTACAGATTCTGATTTCAGGCATTGCCGCCATCGGTCTGGCATTGATTCTTGCAGACGTATTCAAAATCCCCAAATATCCCGTATCCAAGGCGATCACAAGCCTCGGAAAACGAGGAAACAAAAAAACCGGTCCTCTCGATATCTGGCTCGGAGACCTTTCCAATCTCATCGCTTCCAAAATCAAGCTGAACGAATATAAACGGCTTCAGTTGAAGATCGACCTTGAAAGTGCCGATATGAGTATGTCTCCCGAACAGTATGTGGCAAACGCCATCGTAAAAGCGCTGTTTCTCGGCGTATTTGCGATTCCGTTCCTGTTCTTTTTCCCGATTCTCTCCGGCGTGATCGCGCTGATTGCCATCGTGACTTATTTCAGCGAAAGCAAAAAAATCAGCAATATCATCAAGGAAAAGCGAAGAAAGATCGAATACGAGCTGCCTCGCCTGGTTTCCAATATCGATAAGACACTCGTCCACAGCCGTGACGTTCTGAATATCCTCGATTCCTACCGCGAACACGCAGGCGAAGAGCTTCGCCGTGAACTGGATATCACGGTTGCGGATATGCGAAGCGGTAACTACGAGGTGGCACTCACACGACTGGAAAGCCGTGTCGGTTCTGCCATGATGTCCGACGTGACGCGCGGTCTCATCGGTGTCATCCGTGGTGATAAGACGGACGTTTATTGGGGCAATCTTGTCCTCAAATTCTCGGATTACCAGAGAACCCTCCTTAAAAACGAAGCAAACAAAGCGCCGAAAAGAGTCAGAAAGCTCTCGATGGCGCTTCTTTGTTGCTTCATGATGGTGTACGTCGTGGTTATCGGACAGGTTCTTCTGTCTTCGTTGGGAGGTTTGTTCGGATGAAAAAAATGTTTAACAGAAAAGGCGAAACCTATGTTGACGTTGCCGTTCTGATCATGATCGTAGCGTTCGTCCTCATTTTCTCGGTCAATATGATATCCGTTGTGGTGCTGGCTCAGAATCTGAAGACGATGGCAGATCAGATCGCGGACTATGCGACCGCGCAAGGCACGACGGACGTGGATTCTTACGTGAGCGACCTAAAGGAAAAATCGGGTATTGACTTTGACTGCTCCTTTTCGGGAACACAGTATCTCAGCGGTCAAAAGGTACAGCTCGGCGACGAGATCGAGGTTCGTCTCACCCACAGAGTCAGTATTCTCGGATTCGGAAATTCCATCTTTCCCGTAACCATCCGAGCGGCTTCGGGAGGTATTTCGCAGGTCTATTGGAAGTGAGGTGACGGTCAATGCTGAAAAGAACAAAGAACGCCATATCCTCCACAAAGGGCGAATCGTATGTGTTTGTATGCGTCATCGTCCTTTTCATTTCCGCGCTCGTATCGGTTGCCATCATGTATATGGGGCTGATGGCGCAGGTGCAGATCCAAAAGCGTGACGTAAAAATAAAGCTCGACAACTGCATTACGGAATATGCAGTCGAAGCCTTTGACTCGCTCAAGCAAGGCGAGAGTCTCGAGAGTGTTATTGACCTCAACAAATTAAGGCAAAACGCCTTTGAAGAGCTTGGCTTCCGTTCCAATGAGGAAAGCTACGCCTATCCTAACGGAAACTGTACCATGAGCCGTCCGACTGTTCGGGCGCTTTCGGGTAACGGCTTCGGACTGACGGCAAGCTACACCGCATCTTTTGCCGTCATATGGGGCGGCAGGCGGTTTGCCAATCTCGAAGTACCGATTACCGTAACAAGCTATTATAAAACAAAATAAGAAAGGATGATATAACTTGAAAAAGAAAATCATAATCGGCGCCACCGCTGTTCTGCTGATTATCGCAATCGTTTGCCCGTTGGCGTTTTCTATCGTAAACACCAACGAACACGGAAATGAAGGAACGAGCAATACGGCAGAAAGCACAACAAGGTACGAAGAAACGACTTCTTCTACCAAAGACAGCACGTCCGGCACCGAAATTCCTCCGATTGAAATTCCGAAGGAAACGACCGCCACCACAAAAAAGCCGGACGTCACCCTTGACGTGACGGACAAAGAAAGAGATCCCAATCCCGGCATCGTGGATGCAACGGTCGAATACGGAACGAAAGAAGGTGTAAACCGTGCACAGTAACCGCATTTGGATCCCCCTTTTGATCGTTGCCATCGTAGCAGGTTTGATCATCGGTCTTTTCGTCATTTTCAGGAATGAAGAGCCGAAGAATCCCGTACAGAGCGATCCTTCCGATACGACCGCTCCGGATATCATCGTGATTGAACCCGACTACCGTTTCGAACACACCAAGGGAGATCCTGTCATCGACTTTGACGAAGGAAACGAAAAATTCCTTGACGAAAGTCTCATTGCCTATATCGAACGCATGGAAAACGGAACGCCTGCGATTGATGAAAACGGCAATTACTATCTCGATCAAAACGGTGATATTGTCTATGATACAAGCGAGCAACAGCACGTGAAAGGCGTTCTTGATAATCTCATCACACTGATCAACCGATTCGCGGAAAAGGAATATACTACGGAAGCCAGCCATCAGGTACAGCGCTTCTATATCAAAAACTATCAGAAATTTCTCGGCGCAGATTTTGAGGAATTGATTCGAAAGATCGAAGCCTGCATTCCGAAGGACGGCGCGGATCCTTTGACCGCGGGTGACACCGTATTTCGTGTGTTCGGCTATAACAGCGGTGACGGCTGCTCATATCTCTTTGAACCATTCCGTGTTGCCGAAATCAAGGTGGAATTCAATAGCGTTTGTCCGTCTGAGGTTATGCTGACGGATATGGAGGAGCTTCTCTGTATCTACAGCTTTTTGAAAACCGAAGAAGATGACGGCTACGAAAGAAATCTTGAAGGCTGGCTTCATCACGTCGTAAAAGCCGTAAGCGAAAGCGAGCTTGACGATGAATCCGTTATCGTTGCCCAGCTTTTGTACGCAGGCTCCATTGCAGACGCGGAATATCGCTCCGATTGGGCAGAGGCGCTCGTTCGTTGTATGGCAATTGAAAATATGACGTTCGACAATTTTAAGCTCGCAGTAGACAAAGAGTTCGGTGTTTGTATCGACTACAACCAGCCTCTTTTCGACTATTTTAACGGCAAGGAGGTCAGATGAGGATGAAAAGAAAGACATGGAAAATCGGACTGACTCTGGTGTTCATCACGGTTGCTCTCTGCATTCTGGCCATTCCTACCTTTGCGATTCATACGAATACCGGACATTTTGATCCCGACGGCGGTCTCGCAGGGTTCTACGCCTATTCGTCAAGCGAATGCAACCGAAAGATCAACGTGTATTTCTACGACACAAGCGGAACGCTTTTGAAAACGGTAGCCATTCACACCAAAACCGGCGAAGAAAACACCTTCAAAATCGGTCTCGGCGGCTACGATATCGTAAAATTTGAATCCAATAAAGGTATTTGGCAAAACTGCGAGATGGCTTGGACATCCAGTTCCGGTACGGGTATGGAAGCACAGCTTTATGTCAATTACTTGTTCCGTAATCTGAGCAAAAATGAGTTGGACATCACCGTAACGATGAGAAAATGGGATCCGATTCAGTTCGAGGTCCGCCATTACGTGGAATTGAGTCCGACCGGAAGCGGCAGAAACAATTACGGTTACCATTCCACGACAATCAGTACCACCAAGGATTATTACGCATCGTTTTCGACCGCGCAGAGATCCATTACGGGATATACCTTGGCGAGCGGTTACAACGGAAGCTTATCCGGAAACCTGTGCTTTGAAGCCTTGCTTGGAAACTATGCGAATATACCCGACTATCCGAGAAGCTATTCTTACGATTATGTGAATACTTCATATGCCGATGCGATGAAAAGCGTAACGAAGTATGACGAAAGCAAGGACGGCAAGCTGAGTTATTGTACCAACCGTGTATTCTGGGTCGAATATTTTTACGACATCAAGGAATATACCGTCAGTTACAACGCCAACGGCGGCTCGGGTGCGCCTGCAAGCCAGACGAAATATCACGGATATGACATGGCTTTGTCCGATACCGTTCCGACAAGATCGGGCTATACCTTTAAGGGCTGGGCAACAAGCTCGACCGCAACCACCGCCTCCTATCAGCCCGGCGGTAATTATACTGCCAATGCCACGAGAACACTGTATGCAGTCTGGGAGTCCAACGCTCCCAAGACTTATACGGTAACGTATAATGCCAACGGCGGCACGGGCGCTCCCGCGTCGCAAACCAAAACGCACGACGTTCCCTTGACGCTGAGAAGTGAGATTCCGACGAGAGCCGGATATACCTTCAAGGGGTGGAGCACGAGCAGTGCTTCCACTGTCGGCAGATACGGCGCCGGCGGCACCTATACCACCAATGCTTCCGTGACCTTATATGCCGCATGGCAGCCCACTTATACGGTATCGTATGACGCCAACGGCGGTACGGGTGCGCCTGCAAGTCAGACGAAACTGAACAACACCACGCTGTATTTGTCGACCACGATCCCGACACGATTCAATTATGCATTCCTCGGATGGTCGACAAGCTCGACGGCAACGACAGCAACCTATGCCGCAGGCGGCAGCTTTACAACCAACGCCAACACCAAGCTTTATGCGGTATGGCAGTATGATCCTGTCAAATATACAATCAGTTATGATGCAAACGGAGGAAGCGGAGCGCCTTCTTCTCAAACCAAGACCTATGATGTGGCTTTGACGCTTTCCACGACAGTACCGACGAGAACAGGATACACCTTCAAAGGATGGGCAACTTCCGCTTCTGCGACGAGCGCAACCTATTCCGCAGGCGGTAGTTATACGGCAAACAGCGGAGCCACGCTCTACGCAGTATGGCAGATCAACACCTACACCGTAAGCTACAACGCCAACGGCGGTTCGGGTGCACCTTCAGCGCAGACAAAAACCTACGGTGTGAATCTCACACTTTCTTCGACGAAGCCGACGAGAACGGGTTATACCTTCCAAGGCTGGGCAACGAGTGCATCTGCCACAAGTGCCTCCTATTCCGCAGGTAGCAGTTATACTTCCAATAGCTCAACTACACTTTATGCGGTATGGCAGATTAACACCTATACCGTCAGTTACAATGCCAACGGCGGTTCGGGCGCACCTTCCGCACAGACAAAGACCTACGGAACGGCTTTGACACTCTCTTCGACGAAGCCGACGAGAACGGGTTACACCTTCCAAGGCTGGGCGACGAGTTCGTCCGCAACGAGCGCTTCCTATTCCGCGGGCGGATCTTACACATCCAACAGCGGTGCAACGCTTTATGCAGTATGGAAGATCAACACCTATACCGTCAGCTACAACGCTAACGGTGGTTCGGGTGCTCCTTCCGCACAGACTAAGACCTACGGAACGGCTTTGACACTTTCTTCAACGAAGCCGACCAGAACAGGCTACAGCTTCCAAGGCTGGGCAACCTCTGCGTCCGCAACGAGTGCTTCTTATTCCGCAGGCGGTTCTTACACGACCAACAGCGCAGTAACCCTTTATGCGGTATGGAAAGCGAACATCTATACCATCAGCTACAACGCCAACGGTGGCACGGGAGCACCCTCCGCACAGACGAAGACCTACGGTGTGAATCTTACGCTGTCCTCGACGAAGCCGACACGCGCTGGATACAGCTTTCTCGGTTGGGCTACAAGTGCTTCTGCAACGAGTGCTTCCTACAACGCCGGTGGCACCTACACCTCTAATGGCGGCACCACCTTGTATGCCGTATGGAAGCCCGACACCTATACAGTCACCTTCAAGGCAAACGGCGGTAACGGAGTTCCTTCCGCACAGACCAAAGTCCATGATGTTACACTTCCTTTGTCCACGACCGTACCGACCAGAACGGGATACAGCTTCCTCGGTTGGTCAACTTCTTCGTCTGCAACGAGCGCAACTTATACGGCAGGCGGCTCTTATACGGCAAACAGCGCTGTAACCTTGTATGCCGTATGGAAAGCGAATACCTATACGGTTAGCTTCCATGCCAACGGCGGTACGGGAGCACCCTCCGCACAGACGAAGACCTACGGTGTAAACCTCACGCTTCCTTCTGTGATTCCGATCAGAACGGGCTATAGCTTCCTCGGTTGGGCGACAAGCACTTCCGCAACGAGTGCAACCTACAATGCAGGCGGTGCGTACACTTCAAACAGCGGAGCAACGCTCTATGCGGTTTGGAAAGCAAACACCTATACCGTCAGCTTCAACGCTAACGGCGGTTCGGGCGCACCTTCCTCACTGACCAAAACGCACGGTATCAATCTGACCTTGCCCACGACCGTTCCGACAAGAAGCAGATATAACTTCCTCGGTTGGTCTACCGATCCTACGGCAACGAGCGCGACTTATACCGCAGGCGGTTCTTATCCGACAAACTCTGCCGCAACCCTGTATGCGGTATGGGAAAAAGCAAATTACGAGTTTTCCGTATCGATCACAAGTGTATCCAATCCGTCTCCTTACCGCTACGGCGAGATCACCGTTAAGGTAAGAGCAGATAACTGGGATAACGTGAACGCATATTCCAATATCCCCGTTCAGCTTTATTACGACGGTCAGCTCATGTCCACACAGAATGTAAATTTCGCAGCTTACGGTGTAGCCAATCTGACCTTTACGCTCTATGTCGGTGATACGCCCGGCAATCGAACGCTTGAAGCACGTATCAACTGGTCTGACAGAGGCAGTGAAACCGATCCTTCGAACAACAGTGCATCCACTGCCATCACCGTAAAGGAGCTTGACTATGCCATGTCCATCGAAAGCGTTACGGTATCCGACCGATACCACGCAGGCGAAACCGTCATCACATCCTTTATGGTCAGCAATGACAGCCGTTACGACATCACACCCGACAAAAATAACACCGCAATCTTTACGGCTTATTACTACAACGGCTCCAACCGAGTCGTTATCACAACGGCAACTTGGAACAACGTCGTAATTCCCGGCGATAAATCCAATATCGTATACTTCAAGTGGACGGTTCCTTCGGGTATGACGGGCCAAACCGTTTATTGCGAATGTACCATCAATGCCGATTCTGCCGTAAATGAGGAAGACATGGAAAACAACACTGCCGTGCTCACTATGACCATTGCTTCCTTGACCGATTCGCAGACACCCAATACGAGGTTTGAAAACACCAAGCCCGGTTCGTACAAGGGATATGGCGCACCTGCGGAAGAAACGGAAAAAGCAACTTGGACGATGTGGGTATATGAAAACAATCAGTTCGTTCTGAAATCCTACGGTGTTCAGATTTCGAGCGCCGATCCCGTTATCACACCCGGTGCAGACTGCAAGACCGCAGTTTATGAAAACGGAAAATGGACGATCCGCTCCGGTTACGGTTTCACCTTGAGCTATACGCCGACAGTCATTACGACGAGCGGCTACAACACACCCGACAGCTCTGCTTACACGAACGTTCAGTACGTGATTGCGGAATTTCCCGAATTCAACTATGCGGACAGCAATGGCAATTGCCGTACACTCGTATACGTTGACGGCAAATGGCAGTTTGTCAAGAACGCCTCCGCAGCCGACAACGAACGTGTCCACTTCATTCCCGTGTGGTTTGTTGACGGCGATTACACCGTTTCCGTCACGGCTTCCCGTGTATGGACACCTGCAGGCGTGATCTCCGCGACGAGAACCTCGAACTCGTTTGCTGTCGAAGGCTCCATCTACGACGATTATTTTGTAGGTAACTGACGTAAAAAAATTTAATAAAACTACAGAAAGGATGAACTTCAATGAAATTCAATTTTAAAAAAATCGCGGTCCTTGCCATGCTGACGTTGCTTATGGTCGGTATGTTCAGTATGTCCGTCTTTGCGGATGAGGTAACAGGCAACGTTGCAGGTGCGGTCGAGGATACTTGGTTGGCGGCGAGAACGCAGATCAAGGACGTGGTCAATAACGTAGTCTTTCCCATTATCGACCTGATCCTCGCCGTTTTGTTCTTCGTTAAGATCGCAACGGCATATCTCGATTACAGAAAACACGGTCAGTTTGAATGGACCGGTCCTGCAATCCTCCTCGGCACGCTGGTATTCTCCTTGACCTGTCCGTTCTATATCTGGACGATCCTCGGCATGTAACCATGCAGTGGAGGTGAACCGGATTGGAATGGATTCGAGAATTAATCAATGGCTATGCCGAAGCCATCAATAAAGCGCTGTCTTCCACGTGGATGAGCATATCCGACAGCATTTGGGACAAATATATGGGCTTCCTTTACTCCATGGTATATCAATCGCTTTCGGACTTCTTTGCATCGATGGCAGAAATCGGTGCAAACCTCTTCGATCTCGATTGGGTAAAGGCTGCCTTACACTTTTTCAATCTGTTCGGATGGGGGCTGTTCATCGCCGGACTCGTCGTTGCCGTATTTGATACGGCGATTGAATACCAGTCGATGGGACGCCTCAATATCAAAAAACAGATCTTGCCGTTTCTGTACGGACTTTTGGCGGTCAATCTGTTCACCACGCTCCCCGTTGAACTGTTCCGATTTTCGGTCAGCCTCCAAAATACCTTCGCAAAGGATCTGGCAAACGAAGCAATCGGAATGCACCTTGACCTTCAGGGATTGTCACTGAATGTGCTTGCCAGATTCCGATACCCGATTTACGGCGACAATCACAATCTTCTTCTCAATCTGCTCATTCTGATCTGTCTCGGTTACTGCGTGGTCAAATGCTTCTTCTCGAATATCAAGAGGGGCGGTATTCTTCTCACGCAGATTGCCGTAGGCAGTTTTCATATGTTCGGACTTCCGAGAGGTATGACAGACGGCTTTACGGTTTGGTGCAAGCAGATCATTGCGCTTTGCTTCACGACCTTCATGCAAACAACGCTACTGCTCATGGGTCTGATAACGATGGAAACGGAAGCACTGCTCGGCCTCGGCGTTATGCTGGCGGCAAACGAAGTGCCTCGTATCGCACAGCAATTCGGCTTGGAAACCGGAACAAAGGTCAATGTGATGAGTGCGGTACACACAACGACAAGCGCGATCAATCTGACGAAAGTCATCACACACAAGTAAGGGGGTAACAAGTGAAAAGACAATATTTATATCCGCAGAATATGCGGACGGAAGCAAAACTCTGGTTCTGGAGCTTGAAGGATGTAATCATTCTTGCTATCGCCCTTACACTTTCGGTGGTATCATGGGCGAAGCTTAATTTTATTGTACCTGCGGCAATGACGCTGGTATACGGATTTATATCCATGCGCCTTGACGAAACCTCGGTGCTGGATTATATCCGCAGAGCCGCAAGGTATTTATTAACTACACAGCAATATTTTATATGGGAGGAATCCAAACGTGGCAAATAAAAAAATGTCAACCACCGATCTGATTGGTATCAGCCATTTTTCTCGAAATGGTCTCATGACACAGCGATACGGTGAGGTGGTTTATTTTATCGTTCAGCCGACCAATATTTCGGTTTTGAGCGAAACGAGTATCGCAATTAAGATCAATCACTTGATGCAACTGCTTTCCCAGCAACCCGATATCGAGATTATCTGCTCGGACGCGAGAGAAAACTTTGAGTATAACAAGCTCTCTCTTGCAAGGAAAGCGGAAAAGGAAGAAAATCCGAAAATCCAGCTCCTTCTCCGCAGGGACATGAAATTCCTTGACGATATCCAATTGCAGATGTCCACGGCAAGAGAATTCATGTTCGCATACCGACTCACGCACGAAAGCGAGGACGGTTCGCTGGCAACCCTCAACCGAATCGAAAAGCATATTTCCGATCAGGGATTCGAGGTCAAGCGAGCAAGCAAGGATGACATCAAGCGCTTTATTTCCAGATATTTCGGTCACATGGTTGAGGACAGTATTGACGATGTGGACGGAGAACGAATGATCAAAAAGTGGATCATTCCGGATTAACGAAAGGAGGTACAAGGATACAAATGGCAAAAAAATCACTCCCTTCGAGTACCGTTTCAAGCGAAGCATACGTGAAAGACTTCTTTGACATGGTTGCACCCACAACGATCAAATTCAACAGCGACCACTTTATCTGTGGTGACAGCTACCGCTGCGTTTGGGCAATCAAGGAATATCCGCCGAGTACTGCGGATCAGGCGATCCTTTCTCGCTTCGGAGATAAGGAAGCCGTTACTCTTCATATGTACACCCGATTCGTTGACGGTCTCGAACAGCGAAAGATTCTGCAAAATGCAAGCAGAAAAAACAAAATGCTTGCCAACTCCAACGATCTGGAGGACTCCGTCATCGGCGAAGGCAATCTCTGTGACGTTGTCGAGCTGATGAACGAGCTTCGCAAGAACCGTGAACCTCTTCTGCATTGCGCGGTATTCATCGAGCTCTCGGCTAACAGCCTTGAAAAGTTACAAGAGCTGCAAGCGGACATCTCCATGGAAATGACGCGTGAAAAGCTTTCCGTAGACAGGCTATTGCTTCGTCAAAAGGAAGGCTTCGTCGCCTGTATGCCTTGCGGATACAATACCTTTGGCACGCAGTTTGAGCGGGTTCTTCCTGCGTCCTCCGTGGCAAACTGTTATCCCTTCAACTATTCGGGTAAAACGGATCCCCACGGATTTTATCTCGGCCGTGATAAATACGGTACGAATATCATCGTGGACTTTGACCGCAGAAGCGATGATAAAACAAACTCCAATATCCTTATTCTCGGTAACTCCGGTCAGGGTAAGTCGTACCTCTTGAAGCTGATTCTGACCAACACCCGAATGTCGGGCAAATCCGTTATCTGCCTTGACGCCGAACAGGAATACAAGGATCTGACGAACAACCTCGGCGGTTGCTACGTTGACCTCATGAGCGGTCAGTATATCATCAATCCTCTTGAACCCAAGGAATGGTCGGACAATGCCGATGACGTTGACGATGACGCACCCGAAGCATTCCGCAAATCGACGAGGCTTTCACAGCACGTTTCTTACCTCAAGGATTTTTTCCGAGTCTACAAGGATTTCAACGATGCCCAGATCGATGCATTGGAAATTCTTCTGATGAAGCTATACACCAAGTTCGGCATTCATGATGATACAGACTATGAGAACTTCAAATCCGAAGACTATCCCATCATGGCAGATCTGTACGCCATTGTGGAGGATGAGTATATGAAATACGAAAAAGGCTCAAAATCCCTCTTTACCGAAGAATTGCTTCGTGAACTTTGTCTTGGTTTGAATTCCATGTGCGTCGGTGCGGAAAGTAAGTTCTTTAACGGTCACACCAATATCACCGACGATAAGTTCATCTGCTTTGGCGTGAAGGGGCTCATGGAAGCCAATAAAAAACTCAAGGACGCCATGCTCTTCAATATCCTCTCGTATATGAACCACAAGCTTCTCACGAAGGGACACACTGCAGCCTCCATCGACGAGCTTTATCTGTTCCTCACCAATCTTACGGCAATCGAATATATCCGAAACGCCTCCAAGCGTGTGCGTAAAAAGGAATCCTCGATCATTCTGGCTTCACAGAATATCGAGGACTTTTTGTTGCCCGAGATCAAGGAATTCACAAAACCACTGTTTTCCATTCCGACACATCAATTCCTTTTTAACGGCGGTAATATCAACGCAAGAGATTATATCGAAGCGCTTCAGCTTGAGGAATCCGAATTTGATCTGATCAAGTATCCCGAACGAGGCACTTGTCTCTATAAATGCGGTAACGAAAGATATCTCTTGCAGGTAAAGGCTCCCGAATACAAAGCGAAGATGTTCGGCGAAGCGGGTGGCAGATAAATCAAGGTCACAAAGGGGCTTTGCAACGGAATTCTATGGGGTGGTAGGTACACCCGAACGAAGTATCTTTACCCCAAAACGAGCAGAGTCACAAAGGACTTTTTGACCTCAGAATCGATGATTGACACCCTGTCATGGTGCAATATTCGCATTGCAATAAACCTGCTAAGAAAAGTCAATAGGTTTTCAGAAAATAAATGAGAAGAATTTTGAGTTAATAAGAGAAGCACCAAAAGGGCGAAAAAGCATAAAAATTTTTTCGCCCGAGTGATATTTAATTGGATGTCATCAAAGTTCT
>JAFQPI010000002.1 GCA_017411805.1 Clostridia bacterium | reverse complement strand
GAGGAATGTATTCGGTAAGATTTTCGGAAAGCCGTACACCATCACTCTCCGCCCGAATCTTGCACGAAAAACACATAGAAGTTCAATCGCGTTCTCCTTCCACCGCTCCCCCGCGGTCCCCCTCCCTCCCGGAGGGAGGCTAAGGGATTCGCGCAAATCTCGATGTTTCTACAGCGAATATCGTTTATATCTATAATTTTACATATCAAAAAGGAATATTTTATTTAAATCAGTTTGCACTCACAATGGAGTTTTGGCAAACCTTTTCAATAAAATATTCCACGTTTTTCTGAATTATTCAAGCGAATTTTGCACGTTTTTCTGAATAATTCAAGCGAATTTTGCACGTTTTTCTGAATAATTCAAGCGAATTTTGCACGTTTTTCTGAATAATTCAAGCGAATTTTGCACGTTTTTCTGAATTTTCGAATACATTTTTGCACGTTTTTCCAAAAAATCACCCGTCAGCTTTCGCTGACGGGTGGGATTTTTTATTCACATCGCATTTCTGCGGCTTGTTGGCTTTAGGACTTTATATCAATATATAGAGAGCCTTTCGGCAGATAAAAAGTGATAAAACAAACTGTGAGATTACTTTGCGTAATCAACTGCGCGGGATTCTCTGATCACGTGGATCTTGATCTGTCCGGGATACTTGACGTCTTCCTTGATCTTCTGCGCCATATCTCGCGCGATGACCTTCATCGTTACGTCATCTACATCTTCGGGCTTGACCATTACGCGGAGTTCGCGTCCCGCCTGGATAGCGTATGCCTTTTCAACGCCCGAAAAATCCTTGGCGATCTCCTCGAGCTTTTCAAGGCGCTTGGTGTAGTTCTCGAGATCCTCGCGGCGCGCGCCGGGTCTTGCAGCCGAGATAGCGTCGGCAGCCTGAACGAGAACTGCAATGATAGTCTTAGGTTCAACGTCATTGTGATGCGCCTCGATAGCGTGGATGACCTCGCGGCTCTCCTTATACTTCTTGGCAGCGTTTACGCCGATCTGTACGTGCGTACCCTCGACGTCGTGAGGGAATGCCTTACCGATATCGTGGAGAAGACCTGCGCGACGGGCGGTTGCCGCATCAACACCGAGCTCCTCAGCCATGATTCCCGCAAGGAATGCAACCTCAACCGAATGCTTGAGCACGTTCTGACCGTAGGATGTACGATAGCGGAGTCTTCCGAGAAGCTTGACAAGCTCGGGGTTGAGTCCGTGAACGCCAACCTCGAAGGTTGCGCGCTCGCCCGCCTGCTTGACGCCCGCCTCGACCTCGCGGCGTGCCTTTTCAACCATCTCCTCGATTCTCGTGGGATGGATTCGTCCGTCCGCGATAAGCTTCTCAAGCGCAAGTCTTGCGATCTCGCGGCGTACGGGATCAAAACCGGATAGTGTGATAGCCTCGGGAGTATCGTCTATGATAAGATCAACGCCCGTAAGCTTTTCGAGCATAAGAATGTTTCTGCCTTCGCGTCCGATAATACGTCCCTTCATCTCCTCTCCGGGGAGGGAAACCGAAGTAATCGTTGTTTCGGATACGTTATCCGCGGCGTATCTCTGAATAGCCAGCGAAATGTAATTGCGTGCTTTGGTGTCTGCCTCGTCCTTGAACTGCTCCTCAAGCTCGTCCATTCTCTGGGCAAACTCAAATTTTGCAACGCTCTCAAGCTTTTCAACGAGTTCAGCCTTTGCTTCCTCTGCGGTCAGACCCGAAATACGCTCAAGCGCCTTTGTCTGAAGCTCGAGGGATGCATTAAGCTGCTCACGGACGATCTCATTATCCCTGATACGCTTATCAAGCTGCTCGTTCTTCTTCTCAAGCTGCTCGGTCTTTTTATCGAGCGATTCTTCCTTCTGTGTAAGCCTGCGCTCGGATCTTGAGATCTCGCTACGTCGCTCCTTGATCTCGCGCTCGGATTCCGAACGCATCTGATTGATCTCCTTTTGCGCAGCCAGAATCATCTTGTTGCTGTCTGCCTCTGCCTGAACCTTGGCATCCGCCTCGATCTTCTTGGCGCGCTCCTCAGCTATTCCGAGCTTCTTTTCGGCAACCGAACGGCGGAGAAGAATTCCGGCTACGATACCTACGGCAAGCATGACCAAACCGACCGCAACACAGATGATGATTTCAACTAAAGTCAATTTCCTTTGCACCTCCTTTGTTGTTCTTTTCTACTTTAATAATTAATTATGAGATGTATACAATATATATATTGCATTTGCAAAAACTCATACACTTTATTTTATCACAAAAGCATTGATTTGTCAAGGAAAAAATGCAGAAAGTGAGCGCACTTCCTGCATTTTTTTCAAGGTTTATCAACAAAAATCGTAGATTCAATCGTCATCCTCAAGGTCATATCTTTTAAAGAGATCCATCTTATGCCTTTTCTCAAAAGGTATGGCAATAAAGAAAACCGCGAGGAAAAATACCGCCATGGCTGTGATCGCTATTGCCGGATTGAAGCGCGAGGCAATAACGCTGAGGTCATTCATTACGTAATATTTGTAGAACTGGTATCTTATGATGTATGGCATAAAGGTCGGATATATCGGCAAGATCAGCGCGATCGGGATCAGAGCCTTAATCGGGAAAAAGGTCTTGAACCAAAGCTTTGCGCGGTTTGTCGATACGGACATAGGGTCTGCGGGAAGGATCACCACGGCAAAGATCAAAAGATAGAGCGAGAGTATCCCCGCTATCACAAAGCACCAGACGTAGATATTCGTCACGGGCTTAAGCGCGCCTGCCAGAAGCTCGGTGTAGTTGTCATCCTCAACGGGGTTAAAAGATTCAGCGCCCTTCATCGCCTGAGTCACCATATCATTGACGGATTGCAGGCTGTACACCGTCTTTCCGTCAAAAAACCTGATGCTCTTGACAAGGCAGAAGAACCAGGACGAGAGAGTAAGTATCGCGGGGGAGCAATATTTGATCCAGACAAAGACCTTTTCTATCGCATGCCGTACCCGCATTTTATTTGAGGGCATTCGTTCTCGGGACATTTTATTTCTCCTCGGGCATTCCCTCAAGGAAATACGCCGCCTCCATATCCGCCGTCATAAGCGCGAATGCGAGGGGAAACATCTCGAGTGCCTTTCCTATGGTTCCGTTGTCCTCGGGACCCGAAAAGCCCATATGATATCTGATTGCAAACGCCTCGTCGCGGGTCAGTCTCATAAATCCGGAGGCGATATAAACCGATTTTTCGCCGTGTCCGTAGGGGAGGGTATCCTCGATGGTATAGTACGGAACGACGGTCCAAGTGCCGTTTTTCTTGACGTTTCTGCTGTCAACGCGATAGAAATTGATCTTGCAAAGATCATGGAGCAGCGCGGCAATGGCAATGCTTTCATCGCTGTAATGAATTCCGTAGACCTCCTTGAAGCGGCGGCGGTTCATTATGTCAACGAGGCAATCGTATACGTTGAGGCTGTGTCGGCAGAGTCCGCCGACCTCTGCGCCGTGATATCTTGTTGACGCGGGCGCTGTAAAAAAGTCGCAGGATTCCGAGCAAAGGTATGCAAGAAGCTCAGCCGAGCCCTCGCGGGTGATCTTTTCTTTGTATATCTGTATAAATCTTTCCTTATCCGTCATGGTAAATCTCCTTTGTTTTTTAATAAAATCCGTTTTTTCGGTGGCTCCGCCGCCGAAAAAACACCGCATAGACGAGCCTTGCGAGTCCGCGCGCCGAGGGGAGGGAGCAAAAACCAACGATTTTTACTCGCGGCGATAAGCGCGAATCTCAATTGTAAAACGCAGTTTTATAATTGGTATTATTGTTCTTGTTCGGCGTCGGCTTCAGCCTTCTTGATCGCCGCTATATTGTCTTCATGCTCCTTGAGCGTGGTCGCGTAGTACATCATACCGTATTTGTCCGAAACGAAATAGAAATATTCCACCTCGGTGTCCGCAGGGTCAAAAGCACAGGCTATAGAATTATAGCTGGGATTGCAGATAGGTCCCGGAGTCAAGCCCTCGTTGCGATATGAGTTGTAGGGATTATCGAGATTCAAGTCTTCGCCCGTGATCTCGGTGACTCTCTCGCCCGCCTCGCAGGAGAGAGCGTATACGATCGTCGAGTCGCACTCGAGGTTGGGGAAGGTCTCGGGATCGCCGAGTCTGTTGTGAATGACCGATGAGACGATATCAAAGTCGTTGAGCTGATATGCTTCCTTCTCGATTATCGACGCAATGGTCAATATCTCGTCGAGAGTATACTCGGATTCCTCCGCGGCTTTGAAAAAGCCGGATTGACGGAAGACCTTAGAGAACTGATCAAGCAGACGGCAGAGATAATACTCGGGGCTTCTTCCGGTATAGAAATCATAGGTGTCGGGGTAGAGATATCCCTCAAGCAGATAATACCTGTCCGTAGTGTCAATATCCTTAAGAAATTCATATTCCGCGCCAAAATCGTAAGTCTCCATACACTCGATGAATTTTTCGCGGCTTGAACAACCGTTTGCTTCGAAGATCTTCATGATCTCATCGACCGTCGAACCCTCGGGGAAGGTTATGCGGACCGTCGTAAGCGTCATCTTCTCGACGAAGGAGAGCATCAGGGTGTCATAGTTCATATTCGTGGCTACGGTATAAGTGCCGCCGACGAAATTATACGCGGGATTGGTGTCCACGTCCTTGAGGCTGCAATAAAACCTGAAAAGCCAGGGATAATTTATCGCGCCCGCCTCGGCAAGGATCTCGGAAAGTTCCTCCGTCGTGGCATAATCGGGGATAACCACCTCGACCGTCTTCTCCTCCTTAACAAAAGCAAAAATATCATTTGCGCAGGAAATGGCGAAAACGGCAAGCGCGACCGATATCGTTATTATCGCAATAATATAAACGAGCGCCTTGATTATCGCGCCGACCGTGCTTTGCGTTTCGGTATAATCGGCTCGGTCAAAGAAATCCTTTTCCTCCGGATCGAGCTCGCGCAGCGCGGCATCATACTCAGCACGGGTATAGCCGCCTATGACCTCCCTTTTATCCGGTTTTTTCAGCTTTTCGGGCTTTTTTTCGGATCTTTCGGGTGGGGATTTTTTATCTTTTTCTTTTTCCATCTGGATTACCTTTCTCAAAAATCTATAAACACCGCCGCGGTATAGGCGATATAGCAAACAAGCGAGGGAAACGAGAAGAACGCGCCGAGAGTCGCGGCAATTCGCGGATGCTTTGCCGCCATTTCCTCAAGCGGCGAGGAATCGGCAGTTGCGGGCGGATAGGGCGGATCGATCCTTCTGTATTCCGAGGAAAGATCGAGGCGCGCATAGTTCTTATAAAGTCTTGCGGCATCTGCTGCAAAAATACCCGTAAAGAGCAGGAAAACCGCGATAAGCAAAGTCATAAAAAACTCATCTCCGCCAAGCTCCTCGAGCGTCTGCATATAAGGTCTTCCGAAAATGCCTACCATATTGTTGCAAAAATGAATGAGCATTACGGCAAGGAGCGAGCGCGAGGCATAGAGAGTCAGCGCAAGGATAAGGCCCGCGAAAAAGTACGTCGGGAAGCGCGCGATATCAAAATGAAGGAGAGCGAAGAAAAGCGAGGAAAGCAGCACCGATGCGGTCGTGCTCCTTTTTTCATACTCCGAGATCAGAAGTCCGCGGAAGACGAACTCCTCGCAAAATGCGGGAAGCGCGGCGTATGCGAGGATCAGATAGAGCGTGTTTCCCACTCCGCCCTCGTTTTTCGAGATAAATACTCCCCAAAGATCATAGCTTGCGGAAAGTGAATCTCCCCCTATGACGTAATGATCTATAAGTATAGTACCCGTTGTCAGCGAAATGAGCGCGGAGATAAGGAGCAGCAGGTGTCCCGGTCCGAATAGCGACAATCGGAATCTTCCGAAATCAAGCCCCAAAGCCTTGATATAAAACGCCGCGGGCATGAGAAAGATCACAAGCTGAAGCACGATAACTGCAACGTATTCGTTATCCCTCGTCAGAAGCGCGGTATCAATAAAGCGTGAGGTAAACAACAGAAGGAAGACCGACAACACAAGAATCGGTGCCGTATTCGCGGGATTTTTGAAATAATTCTTCATTTATTTTGCAAGAACTGCGGAAAAAAGCTTATCGGCGGCGTCTCTGCCGAGGAGCGCGGCAACGATCTCGATTCCGAATTCGAGCGCGGCACCCATGCCGATAGCTGTGATGACCCGTCCGTCACGGACCACACGTCCGCCGACGTTCGCGCCCTCGAGATATTCCTCAAAGCCGGGAAAGCAGGTAGCATTTTTGCCGTTAAGAATGCCTCTCTTGCCGAGGATCATCGGCGCGGCGCAGATAGCGCAGATGAGAGCGTCCGATCCAAGCGCATAGTCAAGAGCCTTATGAACGACAGCCGACGCGTCAAGATTTTTCGTTCCGGGCATACCGCCGGGAAGAATCACGCATTCGGGCGCGTTATCCGAAAGATCGGTATCAAGCATATCGGCTATAACGGTAATTCCGTGCGAGCCCGTGATATCGAGTCCACCGATACCGACGGTCTTGACCTCGAGCCCCGCGCGGCGCATAAGATCGAGAGGAAGAAGCGCTTCGATTTCTTCAAATCCGTTTGCTAAAAGTATAGCAATCACAGTATTTCTCCTTGTAGTTGTATTCTTTGTACGCATTAGTCAAGACTTCTGCGCGACAAAATCTCGTGCCATTCGTCTTTTGATATAAGAACCTCACGCGGCTT
>JAFQPI010000016.1 GCA_017411805.1 Clostridia bacterium | reverse complement strand
GTGCAGGGGCGAAGCCCCTGCACCCCGTTTGCCTGTGCTAACATAGCGCAAAAAACTCTTGACATCCCGCCAAAAATATGGTATATTAGTGTTGTAGGAACTATTTACGCCCCGTTTCGACAGAAAGGAGGTCAAAATGAAGCTTAAAATTTGGCTTTTTCCGATTGGGAACGCCCTCATATCTTCCGCGTTTCTCGCATTTGTTTGCTTTGCTCTTCCGTATATTATGACATATGGCACCTGGAATATGGGCGGTTTTCTGTATGTTATGATAGGTTGTATAGCATGGATTGTCGTCTACCTTCCCGCAACTCAATTTTTATATCTCACAAAAATTGTTAAAAACAGCAACATAAAATTTTGGTTAACTCTATACAATACCGCCATGGCATGCCTTCCGGTCATCGCCTTGATTATTCATTATCTAATATTAGGCGAGTACAACGGCATTTGGTTCTCGCTCGTCATCGTATGGTGCGAGATTTGTGGTCTTATAGTACTAAAAAGGAGGTCAAAATGAAGTTCAAGAGATGGCTTTTTCCCGTAGCTTCGGCAGTTGTTCTGTTAATCATTCTTTTGTTGTTCTATCTCGCGGCAGAGCCATACTCATATGATACAGGGTACGGCGCATTGGCAATTATGATGAACGGCTTAATATTCTGTGTTGCGATCGTAAGCCCTGCCTTATCGGTTTTGTATTCAAAAATATGTCTGTCCGACAGCACAAATAAATATTATTTTACCCTTTATAACTCCCTATTGCTCACTCTACCTATATTGATAATATTTCTTAACTTGATCGTTTTTGCTTTTATTCCCTTCGTTTGGTACGAAATCTGGGGGCTTATCGGACTGATACGCAAGAAATCTTCCGAAAAAGAGGAAACAAATTAATACAAAACCGCAGGATTCTTCGGAATCCTGCATTTTTATCAAAGAGCGATATGTTCGCACTCACCCCTCCTTCCCTGTTCACGGGTAGCGAAGCGGCGCCGCGGTATTGAATGATTTTCAAAATATTATTCATAGTTCAGGAAGATAAATAAAAGGGCTCGAGCTCTTTAACTCCCCTTCCCGGTTGACGGGAAGGGGGCGGGGGATGGGTCCCGATTTGCCGATGCAAAATTACATGGATATCGGAAAAATCTCTATAGCAGCGCATAATTCGAGCACTCACGAGGTTCCCCGCCCCTGTTTAAGGGGCGGGGGCAGGGGTGGGCTCCCGATTGAAGGGCGCGCGGATTTTCACCGTATCTGCGCCGTCTGCAGACGGCGCAGGGTGACAGAGCGCAATACTTCCCTACATTCGGGAAGTATTGACTCTGTCCAAAATCTGAGAAGATGTTTGCCTTCGGCAAACTCGCTTCACGATTTTGAAGCGCAGTAGCGAGAGCTGAAGCTCTCGCATTAGTCCGAGGCTCTGCCTCGTGCTCCGCGAACTTTTGAAAAAGTTCGATCAAAACTTTCTGCATCTTTCTAATCACTGACCGCTGACCACTAATCACCAAAAAACTCTTGACTTTTCCCC
Source organism: Clostridia bacterium (assembly GCA_017411805.1). Taxonomy (GTDB): domain Bacteria; phylum Bacillota; class Clostridia; order Oscillospirales; family CAG-272; genus CAG-390. Next base: position 71,409 of record JAFQPI010000016.1, on the reverse strand, counting down.
GATTTTGTTGTATCATATATTATGTATATTTATATTCAGGAGTAATACCATGGAATACCGCATTTCAAACAAGCTCGCGGCGCTCAAGCCGTCGGCTATCAGAGAAATATTCAAATCCCTCTCCGACCCCTCGATCATCGCTTTCGCTGCGGGCAATCCCGCGGCAGAGTCCTTCCCCGTTGACGCTCTCGCAGAGATCACCGCTGACATATTCGCAAACGAGCCCGTCAAGGCTCTCCAGTACGGTCAGACCGAGGGCTATCCCCCTCTCCGCGAAGCTGTAAACCGCCGTCTCGCCGAAAAATTCTCGATCGGATGCTCGGTTGAAAAGGGCGACAAATACAACGACACCACTCTCATCGTCAGCGGCGGCAATCAGGGAATTGAGCTTTCCTGCAAGGTCCTCTGCAACGAGGGCGACGTAGTCCTCTGCGAAGATCCCTCCTTCATCGGCGCGCTCAACGCATTCCGCTCAAACGGCGCGATCACCCGCGGAATCTCACTCCGCGACGACGGCATCGATACCGATATCCTTGAATCAAACCTCGCCGCAGACCGCGCGGGCGATAACAAAATAAAGATGCTCTATCTCATTCCCACCTTCCACAACCCCGCGGGAATCACGACTTCCCTCGAGGTCCGCAAGAAGATCTACGAGATCGCTGTCAAATACAGCCTCGTCATCCTTGAGGACAACCCCTACGGCGAGCTCCGCTTCGCAGGTGAGGAGATCCCGACGATCAAGAGTATGGACACAGAAGGACTCGTCCTCTACTGCTCCTCCTTCTCGAAGGTGCTCTCGGCAGGTATGCGAGTCGGCTTCATCACGGGGCCCGAGAAGCTGATGCAGAAGCTCGTCGTTGCAAAACAGGTCGAGGACGTCCACACCAATCAGCTCTTCCAGATGCTCTGCCACCGCTTCGTCACCGAGCGCGACCTCGACGGTCACATCGAGATGATCCGCGCGATCTATCGCCGCAAGTGCGCGATAATGATGAAGGGACTCGACGAAAATCTCCCCAAATCCTTCAAATTCACGCGTCCCGAGGGCGGACTCTTCGTCTGGTGCACGCTTCCCGACGGCATCGATATGACCGAATTCGTCGCGCGATGCCTCAAAAACAAGCTCGCGATCGTCCCCGGCACAGCTTTTTGCCCCGACGAGAACGGCACGTCAAATTCCGTAAGATTCAATTACTCCACTCCCTCCGATGAGCAGATCGAACGCGGTTGCGTGATCCTCGGCGAGGTTGCAAGAGAAATGCTTGCAGAGAACAAATAAAAAAGAGGTAACAAAAAATGATTGACAACAGACCCGTTTCCTACTCGGGAGTTCAGCCGAGCGGAAACCTTACCATCGGAAACTACCTCGGAGCGATCAAGAACTTCCCTATCTACTCCGAGCAGTATAAATGCTTCTACTGCGTCGTCGACCAGCACGCGATCACGGTACGTCAGGTACCCGCCGAGCTTCGCCGCCGCACCTACGAGACTCTCGCTCTCTACATCGCCTGCGGTCTCGACCCAGAAAAGAACACGCTTTACGTTCAGTCCCACGTCCCCGCGCACACAGAAATGGCTTGGATGCTCAACTGCTTCACTATGTTCGGCGAGCTTTCGCGTATGACACAGTTCAAGGACAAGAGCCAGAAGCACGCAGACAACGTCAACGCGGGACTCTTCACCTACCCCGTTCTTATGGCGGCTGACATTCTTCTCTATCAGACCAACGTCGTTCCGATCGGCGCGGATCAGAAGCAGCATCTCGAGCTCGCGCGCAACATCGTTGACCGCTTCAATCAGCTCTATCCCGACACCTTCACAATGCCCGAGCCCATCATTCAGAAGTCGGGCGCGAAGATCATGTCGCTCGCCGAGCCGACTCAGAAGATGTCGAAGTCGGACGAGAACGAAAACGCCGTTGTCCGCATCCTTGACGCTCCCGACGCAATTATGCGTAAATTCAAGAGAGCCGTCACCGACTCGGACAGCTCGATCATCTACGATCCCGAAAACAAGCCGGGCGTATCGAATCTGCTCACGATCTACTCCTGCTTCTCGGGCAAGAGCATCGAGGAAGCAGAGCGCGAGTTTGACGGCCGCGGTTACGGCGACTTCAAGACCGCAGTCGGTCAGGTATGCTGTGAAAAGCTCATCCCCGTTCAGGAGGAATACCGCCGCATCCTCGCCGACAAGGCATATCTCGAGGAAGTAATGAAAAAGGGTGCCGACGAGGCATCCTACTACGCGCGCAAGACCCTCTCAAAGGTCCGCAGAAAGCTTGGGTTCGTTAACTTATGAAAATAGGATTTGTTTCACTCGGATGTCCGAAAAATCAGCTTGACACCGAGGTTATGCTTCACCATCTTCTTGAAGCGGGATACGAGATCACGCCCGACGAGACCGAAGCCGATATTATCGTCATCAACACCTGCGCCTTCATCGAGGCGGCAAAGAAGGAAGCCATCGATAATATCCTTGATATTGCCTGGTTCAAGGAAAATAAGTCGCTCCGCGGCATCATCGTAACCGGTTGCATGACCGAACGCTACCGCGAGGCTGTCCTCGAGGAATTCCCCGAGGTCGACGCCGTTCTCGGCGTCGGCTCGATCCACAAGATCGTCGATGCGGTCAAATACGTTGAGGAAAAGGGTCGCGGATACTCATCCTTCCTCGACAAGAACGAAGTCGAGCTCGGCGGTGACCGCGTGCTGACCACTCCCGCGCATTGGACCTATCTCAAGATCGCCGAGGGTTGCGACAACCGCTGTACCTACTGCGCGATCCCCGATATCCGCGGCAAGTTCCGCAGCCGTCCTATGGAGGACGTCGTCAAGGAAGCTGTCGGACTCGAAGAGCTCGGCGCAAAGGAGATCATCGTCGTTGCGCAGGATACCACCCGCTACGGTCTCGATCTCTACGGTGAATACTCGCTCTCAAAGTTGCTCGAGGAGCTTTTGAAGGCGACAAAGACCGTCCGCTACCGTCTGCTCTACTGCTATCCCGACAAGATCACCGACGAGCTCTGCGACGTTATTGCAAACAACGACAGAATCATCAAATACATCGACATCCCGATCCAGCACGTGGTCGGCAAGATCCTCAAGAGAATGAACCGCCACGGCGGCGAGGAAGCCGTCCGCTCGGCAGTCAAAAAGCTCCGCGAAAGAATTCCGGGCATCGTTCTCCGTTCCACCGTCATCGTCGGCTTCCCCGGCGAGACCGAGGAGGACTTCGAGGCTCTCTGCGAGTTCATCAAGGAAGCCGAATTTGACCGCCTCGGCGCATTCCCCTACTCCCCCGAGGAGGGCACGCCCGCGGCTGAATTCGAGGATCAGATCGACGAGCAGACAAAGCTCGACCGCGCCGATATCGTTATGCAGACTCAGTATTCGATAATGGAAAAGAAGAATGAGGAGATGATCGGCAAGACGCTCCGCGTTCTCGTTGAGGATTTCGACCACGTCTCCGAGATGCACTTCGGACGCTCGGATGCCGACGCTCCCGAGATCGACGGAAAGATCTACTTCCGCGCACGCCGCCGCATCGCTCCCGGCAGCTACGTCAACGTAAAGATCGAGGACACCCTCGACTACGACCTCTGCGGCGTGGCTCTGCTCATTCCCGAAAAGTGAGGCGCAAGATGGCAAAATCAAAGATGAATCTTCCGAATAAGCTGACTGTGATGCGTATGTGCCTTGTGCCCGTCTGCATCGCCGCCATCCTCATCCCCGAGGCTTGGCTTGATCCCGATCTGACCGCGCTGATCGCGCTCGTCATCTTCGCTTTTGCGTCGATCACCGACGCGATCGACGGCAAGCTTGCAAGAAAGCACAATCTCATCACCGATTTCGGCAAATTCATGGATCCCCTCGCCGATAAATTTCTCGTCCTCGGCAGCTTTCTTGCCATCCTCTACCGCTACGAGCACCTCAAGACCTGGCTCTTCTGGGCGGTACTCGTTGTCATCTTCCGCGAGTTTGCGGTCACCTCGATCAGACTTGTCGTAAGCTCGTCCTCGGGCGTCGTCATCGCGGCAAACTGGCTCGGCAAGGTCAAGACCGTCACGCAGATGTCCTCGATCATCGTGCTCCTGCTTGAGCCCGTGATCTATCACACCATCGAAAAGAGCGGCACGGACCTCCCCGATTTCCTTGACACCTATCCCCCCGCAACCATCCTCCTTTGCGCGCTGATGACCTTCTTCACACTCTGGTCGGGCATCAATTATCTTGCGGCGTATTGGAGCTATCTTGATCCGGAGAAATAAGTTGCTAGTTGCTAGTTGAAGGACATTTCCTCGCTTTGCTCGAAAATTATAATTCTAATGAAATTTGCCTTGGCAAATTTCTACCTTCGCATTTCGCCACGGGCGAAATATTTCACTCGCGCAAGCGAATTTCACTTTGCGAAGAAAAATTTCACATTTTGCCATCGGCAAAATATTTCGTTGCAGTTTTGACAGCTAAAAAGCTGTCAAAATTGCTATGCAACCGTAAGTTGAGCAAAATTCCACTTACGGTTGTTCGATTTTAAGCCCAAACAACCTTTGGTATCTTCATTTTTTGCCCCGCGAATGCTATAATTGAGGCAGAAAAAGGAAAGGAGTTCAGACAATGGACACTATCGGAAAAAGAATTTCGGAATACCGTAAAAAGAAAAATCTCAAGCAGGACGAGCTTGCGGAAATGCTCGGCGTATCCCCGCAGGCGGTAAGCAAATGGGAGAATGACCTCTCCTGTCCCGATATCTCGCTTCTGCCCGAGCTTTCACGCATCCTCGGCGTCAGCATTGACGAGCTCGTTGCCGGTAAAAAGGAGGAGTCCGCAGTCACGCTCCTGCCCGAGGAGCAAAGGAAAGACCTTGAAAAAATGATGATCCGCATAGTAGTTGACAGCAATGACGGCGATCACGTACGCGTAAATCTTCCCGTAATGCTTGTCAAGATAGCGATCGACACGGGCATGAGCCTGCCTCAGGTCGCAGGAAACGAAGTAATGAAAAATATCGACTTCGCGCAAATATTCAGAATGATCGAACAAGGCGTGATCGGCAACCTCGTTGAGGTCGAAAGCGCGGACGGCAACACCGTAAAAGTTTTTGTCGAATGAAGATAGATATAAAAACCGACGAAGGCAAACGGATCTTCTTTTGGTTTCCGACACGACTTCTGCTCAACCGTCTAACGGCTTGGATCGCGGTTACCTTCATTAATAAAGAAAACAAAGATAGCGGTAACCCGAAACTCACCGTCCGCCAATTCATGCCGCTTGTCAAAGAGATCCACCGTCAGCGCCGTCGTCGCGATGAAAAATGGGTGCTTGTGGACGTCAAGTCCGCAAGCGGGGAAAAGGTAAGGATTATTTTATAAATGAAAAATATACGTCCGTACACAAAACAATTCTATAAAAACAACCGCCTCTGCTTCGCATTTGCTTTCTGCGAGGTAATATTTTCCGCGGCGGTCTCGCTGATAGTTTCGTGGCTGCTTCGAGAGCTTCTCGACCTTATCGGTGGCGACTCGGTATTCACACTCGCGGAGCTTATCTTTATATCAGTCGTACTCTGCATCTGCGTGATCTTCGGCTACCTTATCGTCTATAATTCCAAGCCGCGATTCATCACGCGCGGTATCTCGCAGTACAAGGAATACGTGTTCTCCGAGATAACGAAAAAAAACATATCCGCGTTTTCGGGCGAGAACTCCTCGATTTATATTTCCGCGCTGACCAATGATATTCCCGCAATAGAAAAGGGTTATCTGACGAACACATTCGCGATGCTTGAAAGCCTTTTGACCTTCGCGGGAGCTATGACGCTTATGCTGTATTATAGTCCGCTTCTGACGCTGATCGCGATCCTTCTCTCGCTCTTTCCGCTCATCGCGTCAATTCTGACGGGCAACAAATTGGCAGAAGCTGAAAAGGCGGTCTCGGACAGAAATCAAGCCTACACCTCGACCCTCAAGGATTGCCTCGGCGGCTTTTCCGTCATCAAGTCCTTTAAAGCAGAGGCGCAGATGCTGAAGATTTTCGGTGAAAACGTGCGCAAGCTATCCCGAGTGAGTGAAAAAAAGCACAAGACACACCTGATCGTTGAAATGCTCGGCTCGATCGCGGGTCTTATCGCGCAGATCGGCGTTTTCATCTTCGGCGCGTATCTCGCGCTGTCGGGCAGAGCGATCACAGCGGGCACGACCCTAATATTCGTTCAGCTTATGAACTACGTTCTCCAGCCGATCGCAACAGTACCAACCTGCATAGCCGAACGAAAATCCGCGCGCGCACTCATCGAAAAAATCGCGGAGGCGATCAACTCGAACGTCCGCGAGGAAAAGCCGCACGAAGGCTTCGAGCTCAAAGACGGCATCGAGATCCGAAAACTTTCCTTCGGATACAACGAGGACAAAACTGTATTGAAGAATATTGAACTCAATTTTGAGCTCGGCAAGAAATACGCGATCGTCGGAGCCTCGGGAAGCGGAAAATCAACTCTGCTCTCGCTTTTGATGGCGTCCTATCCGAACTATAGCGGCAGTATTCTCTACGACGGACGTGAGCTGCGCAATATAAGCAGTTCCGATCTTTACGAGATCGAGAGCATCATTCAGCAAAACGTTTTCGTTTTCAACGCGACGATACGCGATAACATCACGATGTTCCGCGAATTCCCCGAGGAAGAGATCGAAAACGCGATACGCCTTTCGGGTCTTTCCGAGCTTATCGCCGAGAAGGGCGCGGATTATCTATGCGGCGAGAACGGAAGCGGTCTTTCGGGCGGCGAAAAACAGCGCATTTCGATCGCGCGAAGCTTGCTCAAAAAATCTCAAGTGCTCCTTGTTGACGAGGCAACCGCCGCCCTCGACGCCGACACCGCGTTCCGTGTCAGCAGCGCGATACTCTCGCTCAACGGCATCACCGCAATAGTAGTCACCCACTCCCTCGACGCCTCCCTTCTATCAAAATACGATTCGATCATCACTCTCAAGAACGGTGAGATCACAGAACAGGGATCCTTCGACGAGCTGATTGAGAAAAAGGGATATTTCTATTCGCTTTATACCGTTTCGCAGTAAAGAATATTCTTTCCGAACGCAACGACGGTAAAACTAAAGCGAAATATATTGTAGAATGATAAACCGTATTTTTTACACATTGATCTAAATTGCAACAGATTAAAAGTCGCGCGGGCTCCTTCCACCACTTCCGTGGTCCCCCTTCCTCCCGGAGGAAGGCTGGGTGGTTACTGCGAACCTCTTCGGATATTCAGCGAATGTCGTTTCAACTCAAACTATAAACAGAAAAGAGGAATATTTTATTGAAAAGATTTGCAAAACTCTATTACGAGTGCAAATTGATTCAAATAAAATATTCCTTTTTAGTATACAAAATTATAAATGTGATCAAAATTCGCCGTACAAGCGATGAAGTTTGAGCAAATTCTTTGCCTTCCTCCGGGAGGAAGGGGGACCACGGAAGTGGTGGAAGGAGCCCGCGGGGTTCTGTTTTACAGCAAACTCCGCCAAGTGCCTATTAAACTTTAATTGCTCCTTTAGGGTTTGCCTTGACCCGCGCGCTTCCATACTTTGCCGATGTGCCAAGTGAGGCTTCGATCGCAAGCAGTCGGTTATATTTCGCAAGTCTTTCGCTGCGGCAAGGTGCGCCCGATTTGATGAAGGGCGATCCGAGTGCGACAGCAAGATCAGCCAGCGTCGAGTCCTCGGTCTCGCCAGAGCGGTGCGACATTATCGTGTTGTATCCCGATGCCGCCGCCATTTCGCAGACGCGGACCGTCTCGGAGAGAGTTCCGATCTGATTCGGCTTAACGAGGACGGCATTTGCCGCGCCCTCTCTGATGCCTCGCTCAACTCTCTCCGGATTCGTGACAAAGAAATCGTCGCCGACGAGCATTATCCTTGAGCCGAGACGCTCCGTCATCTTACTCCATCCGACAAAATCGCGCTGATCGAGTCCGTCCTAGATCGAGAGGATCGGATATCGCGCCGAAAGCGACTCCCAGAGCGCGATCAGCTCCTCCGTGTCGTAGCTCTTGCCGCTCTTCGGGCAACGGTAAAGCGACTCGGACTCGGAATACCACTCGCTCGCCGCAACGTCGAGCGCGATGCGTACGCTATCAAGACTGTATCCCGCTTCGGTAATGGCTTGGCAGATCAGATCAAGTGACGCCGTGTCGCTCTCGAGATTCGGCGCAAAACCTCCCTCGTCGCCAACCGCCGTTGAAAGCCCCGATTTCTTAAGGAGCTTGCCGAGCGTGTGGTAGATCTCACATCCGATACGCATAGCCTCATTGAAACTCTCAGCTCCAATGGGCATGATCATAAATTCCTGAATATCGACGTTGTTCGATGCGTGCGCTCCGCCGTTCAGAATATTGAACATAGGCACGGGAAGCCTTGTCGCGCGGCCGCCGCCGAGATACTGCCAGGGGCACATCGAATATGACGCCGCCGCGGCACGCATAGCCGCAAGCGAGACTGCAAGGATCGCGTTCGCTCCGAGCCGCTTCTTCTCGGGCGTTCCGTCGAGCTCGCATAGGATCCTGTCGACCTCGAATTGCTTTGCCGCGCTGACACCCGCGAGAGCCTGCGAGATCTCATCCCTGATGCCCTCAACCGCCTCTCTGACACCTTTACCACCATAACGTCCCTTGTCACCGTCCCGCTTCTCGTGCGCCTCGTAAATGCCCGTAGACGCCCCCGAGGGCACGCTTGCCTTGCCCACACTTCCATCGGTTAGAATAACCGTCGCCTCGAGAGTCGGATTTCCGCGCGAGTCGATAATCTCCCGCCCGCTCACTTTTTCTATAATCGGTTTGTTCTGTAACATAATTACGCTCCTTTTTGCTTTTATAATTAGTATTTGAAATAACCGAAAAAGTATTCGGCTATTTCCCATAGAAGCTTATTAAATATTATTCATTATATCTTGAAAGGTAACGAGCGTTACATTTCCCAATTCATCGGCTTTTTCAACGCATCCCTTTGTAAAGCCTGATTTTGAAAACAGATACAAATACACATTATTGTAAGCAAACAACGAACTGCGGTATAAAAGGGTATCCAATACCTTAGTATCAACTTTCTCATTCGTCCACTTACATTCACCGAATATTGCAGTATCCTTATCGCACTCCGCGATCATATCTATCTCAACCTGCTTCTTCTCCTTCGGATCGTTTCCCCACCAGCGTCCAAGTTCCATAAAAGTAGCCGGAGTTTTTGAAGTACGATTCAAACGCCACAAGTATTGCTTACATATTTCTTCAAAAACCATTCCCATATACGTGGACATTCCGGTTGAAATAGAATTATAAGCAACATCGATCATACCGTTCTGTAAAAGTGACAGATTCTGCGGAACGAATCTATACCAGAATCTGAACAGATTGTCATCAATAAGATATATCGTTTTTTTGGTACTGTCTTCTTTAAACGGAGTATCTTTCTTTATAATGCCAAGCATCAAAAGCTTTTTCAAGCATATTGCGCATGCACTTGTTGTCTCACCGACTTTGACGGAAATCTCGGAGATCTTAGTGCTTCCTGTGGCGATGGCTGAAATGATTGCATTATACAACGACGCCTTTTGAACCTCTTGTTTTAACAGATTAGCAGGTTCCTCGAACAAATATGAATTAGGATCCAATACGTTTTCTTTTATATTGTCTTCAACAGAAAGAGAATCGTTTATCTGCAAAAGATATTGAGGTGTCCCACCTACAATGCCGTATATCAACGCCATATCCTCGTCGCTGAAATTCTTAAAATACTTTTTGCTTTCCGCAAAATCAAAAGGAAGTATCTTGAATTGGGCAGTACGCCTTCCATAGAGCGGACTTTTATAGCCAAGCACTTGCTCCTCCATAAATGACATTGATGATCCGCAAAGTATCAGATAAAGCTGTGAGTTATCCTTGTATTTGTCTATCAATTTCTGCAATACTGAAGAAAACGGCTTGTAAGCCTTGGCTACGTAAGGGTATTCATCGATCGAAAAGATCAATCGTTTGTTTTCCGAAAGCTTAAAAATCGCCTCAAGTGCTGATTGGAACGACGAATATATCGGTGCCTCGCCTACTCCGCCAACGTAACGGTGTATAGCGTGGCTCAGATTTTCAAGATTTTGTAAAGCGGTACTCTCAATTCCGGTAAAAGAGATCGCGTCCTTGCCCCTGATAAATTCATTTATCAGGGCAGTTTTTCCGACTCTTCGGCGGCCGTATATTACCGGAAATTGAAATATATCCGTGCTATACAAGCTGTTAAGCTTTTTCAGTTCCCTTTCTCTGCCAATAAACATAAACATCACCTCTTAGTTCTCATTTCAATTCTATTATACCACACAGAAAAGCTCTTGTCAATGATATTTGCTAAAAACGTTTTTAGTAAATTCGTTTTTAGCAATTTTCTTTCTGCCACTAAAAAAGAGATGTCCGAAGACATCTCTTTTTATTTACTTCTTCTGCTGCTTGCACCAGACGTTCATTACCGTCTTGTGGGGCAGGAGCTTGACTCCGAGAACCTGCGCGCGTACGGGGAAGCCGCAGATAGAAACGTCTTTACCCTTCTTCATATCGCGCAGAGCACGGGTGATTACCTGCTCGGCGGTGTAATATCTGTTGTAGTAGCTGATCGTATCGTCGTGCACGGCGGTATCGAAGAACTCGGTGAGCACCCATCCGGGGCAGACCGCCATCATACGGATCTTGCGTCCCACGCTCTTGAGCTCACGGTTCGTAGCGCGCGAGAAGGAGAGCACGAAAGCCTTACTCGAGCCGTACACGTTGATGAACGGCACGGGCTGGAAGGACGAGAGCGATCCGAGCTGATAGATCTTACCGCCGTCCGACATATGCGCAAGAGTATGATAGGTCATAGCCACGAGTGCCTTGTCGTTGAGGTCGATCATAGCGAGCTGACGGTCGAGATCCATATCGAGGAATCCTCCGAAATGGCCGAAGCCCGCGGCGTTTACAAGCACGCGAACGTCCGCATTCTCGCTCTCGAGCATCGACTTGTACTCAGCCCAAGCCTCGGGCTTCGAAAGATCCATCGGGATGGCTCTTGCGGGGTTCTTGCAAACCTTTGCAATCTCCTCAAGCTTCTCGGCACGGCGCGCGATCAGCCATACCTCGTCAAACTTTTCTTCGCCGTCGATGCGGAGGGCAAATTCACGTCCCATACCCGACGACGCGCCGGTTATAACGGCAATTTTTTTCTTATTATCCATTAAAGAGCCTCTTTCGCATATTCCTTATTGAGCTCGCGGTACTTTGCGCTGATCTCGGTTACGATAGCACGCGCTCCTGCCGCTGCCTCGGGAGTGACCTCTTCATCAAAATCAGAAAAGCTGTTCTCACTGATGTCTCTGCCCGAAAGGGTAGCGTATACGTTGAGCGCGAGCAGATATCTGCCAATGCCCTTATGCGCGTGGAAGCCATCGCGGTGGACCGCCTCAAGACCGTAGTTTGCGCGCTCCTGCCAGAGCTTATACATAACCTCACCGTTCGGGATGATTCCCCAAGCGCGGGTGTTCTTTGCCATCTTAACGTAACAATCCTTGATAGCAGGGAACATTTCCTCGGGCGTGGTAAAGGACGTGAGCTTGAATCGGGGAGCGTCGGTCTCAAAGGTCCAGGTCTGATGAACGTAGAACTTCGCCTTGGGCGCGTGGATGCGTACGAACTCGGCAAGCGCGGTCGCAAAGGGCTCGTAGCTCGATTCATCGCCGCTCTGAGGACTGCACTGCTGTGTTGCAACTACGTCCCATTCATCAGAAAGGAGAGCCTGTGTAAGCGAAACCATAATGCCGCTCTTGTGGCCGTTGACCTGAAGCTCGTAAGCAGCCTCGCCCGAAAGCATATTGCGGTAGTGGCGGTAGAGCGAACAACCGCCGATATAGAGATTGACAACCTTCCAGTTCTTGCCGTCGGCGCGTGCGATACCGTGGAGGTAGCGAGTGGTATCCTCGCCAAAGCTGTTAGCAATAAAAAGCACTTTCATATCAATTCACCTCAGATGATAACGTAATCGGGAATACCCTGAATGAACTTGGGGCTTGCCTCGCCCGCGATAAGGGGAAGGAGGTAGCGGCAGCATTCGTCGGTGACGTCGTTGCCCGCCTCATTGATGAACTTATCGTCAACGACCTTGATCTTGTTTGCGATCTCGGAGACGTCGGAGTGAGAGATAGTGTAGGAATATTCCTCGCCCTCGCCGCGGAGGATGAGCATCATCTCGCGGGAAAGTCCCTCTGCAGCCGCCTTGATAGCCGCACGGCCGACCGAAACAGACTCCTTGAGGTCCTGTGCAGACGCGATATGAGCCGCGCATCTCTGGGGGAGATTGAGCTCGATGGAACGAACCTTGCATCCGATCTCTGCCTTGACTGCAAGCTCGAGTGCCTTACCGGTACCCGAAAGCTGCTTGTGACCGAATGCGTCGGTCGACTCAACTCCGATGCCCTCGCAGACGTATCTGCCGTCAGCAAAGCGAACGCCCTCGGAAACCGCGATAACTACGTTCGGGTGCTTCTCGAGTGCCGCACGAACGTCGGAGAAGAACTGCTCCATGCTGAAGGTGCGCTCGGGGAGATATACGTAATCGGGGGCAACGCCGTTTACAACTCTGCCGATAGCGGCGGAGGTGGTCAGCCAACCCGAATCACGTCCCATGATCTCAACGATGGTGACAGCCTTGGTGGTGTAGACCGCGCAATCGCGGATGATCTCCTGCATCGTTACGGCGATGTACTTTGCCGCAGACGGGAAGCCGGGAGTGTGGTCGGTGCCGACAAGGTCGTTATCTATGGTCTTCGGTACGCCGATGATGCGCATCTCGTACTCGTGACCCTTGGTGTATTCGGAAAGCTTTGCAACGGTGTCCATCGAATCGTTGCCGCCGATATAGAAGAAATAACGGATGTTGTACTTCTTGAAGATCTCAAGCAGACGAGCGTATACCTCTTCTCCGCCCTCTTCGCCCTTCTTGGGGAGCTTCTTGCGGCAGGAGCCGAGAGCAGCCGCGGGAGTGTGCTCGAGGCGGGTGATATCCTCGTCCTTTGCAAATATCGCGCCAAGGTCTACAAGATCCTCGCGAAGAAGTCCTTCAACGCCGTTGCGCATACCGTAAAGAGTTCCGATCGCGCCGCCGTGGGAATCACGGTCAAGATAACCTCTGATAACACCGGCAAGTGTTGCATTGATAGCCGCTGTAGGTCCGCCGGACTGACCTACGACAGCATTTCCGTAAAGAATAGCCATTGTTTTTCTCCTATATTCTGGTTAATTGTTTTTCTTTTTCAGTACGAGAAGCGCGACCGCGTATACGATAATAACCGCGGGTGCGCAAATAAGTGCCGAAGCACAGCCTGCTGTTGCCATTGACCGTCTCTCCTTAATCGTTTTTCTTTTTCAGCACAACGAGAGCACATGCCGAGATCAAAAGTACGGCACCGCCTCCAATGACCGAAGCACATCCCGATTTTTTCTCTTCCTCGCCCTTTGCGGTTGCATCGGGTTCAGTCACGTCAGTGGAGGGAGCTGTCTCAGGCTCGGTCTCAGGCTCTGTTGCGGGTTCGGTCTCGGGTTCGGTCTCGGGTTCGGTTGCGGGATCGGTTATGGCATCGGTGGTGTTTTCGGAGGGATCAAGACTGACTCCGAGATGGGATGCCACAAGCTTTGCAAGCTCAACGTGACCCGCCGCATTGGGATGGATATCATAATTGAGCATATTGGTAAGTCCCGCGGCATTTACGTTGATGACCGAGGGAGCGTCCAGAATTTCAAAGCCATAGGCAGAGCTCAGTGCTTCCATTGAGCCGTTGATGCTTGCGATCATAGTGTCCGCAAAGTTGCCGAAATCGTTAAAACCGAGAACGTTCTTCATTGGATTATACTGCTTGAGGAAAAGGACGCGCGCCTCGGGAGCATTCTTCTTGATTATCTCGCCGACAGAAGCAATATTAGCCGCGTATTTTGCGAGAACCGCACCGATCTTTGTCTGGAAATCGGTATTTCTCGAAAGAGCCGCAAACTGCGCAGGTGTTGCCGAGGTAAGCACGTTGATCGCACCCTCAAGGCTTGTGACGTTCTTACCCGAGATAGCGGATGCTACGAGCGGGATAGCCTGAAGAAGATCGTTTCCTCCGATCGTCACAATGATAAGATCAGCATAGCCAAGGTAATTCTCAATTTCGGGGAGAAGCGTAAGAAGGTCGGTGCTTGTAGCTCCGTTTACCGCCTTGTTGATGTATGATTCGCCGCCCTTGAGGCCAAGAGCTTTGGCTATCATATTTGCATAGGAATCGCAGAGATAGGGTGTATCACCATCGACATAATCCTCGAGGCCGTAGCCCGTAGTGATCGAGTCACCGAGAGCGAGCATGAACTCGGGTTTATCGGAGCTTGCTGCCGAGACTGTTACAGCCATGGAAGCCATAACTGTAAGAGCCATAATGAACGTAATGATTCTTTTGATAGTATTCATTGGTTTTCCTTTCAAAAAAAATAATAATACATTATATATGATATCATATTTCACGGGATTTTTCAAGACTTTTCCGTAACTTTTATTCATATGCTTTGCCTAATACTTGACAAAATATATTAAAACGGGTATAATAATCTCAATACAATATCCAGGAGGAACGTTTTATGTTCAAAAAATTTCTTTCAACTTTGCTCTGTCCGATAATGCTCCTTCCGATTCTCCCAGCCATACCCGCATCAGCCGAAAAAAGCGTCGAAAGCGCGGAAATCCTCGGCAAATGGATCTGGGGAAGCACCATAGCCGATCTCGGTGCGGACGGTGCCGAGATACTGATGTCAAGATGTGCCGCGGAGGGCATCACCGACGTATACCTTCTCGTAAAAGGCACCGGCGGAAAGCTCGGCTACCTCAAAACGCAGTATACCGATATTCTGACCCGTTCCGACCGCGACGTACTGCAGGAAACGATAGACTCCGCGCACAAGAGAGGCATCCGCGTTCACGCCTGGATCTGCGGCGTTCGTGACGAGACCTACAAGGCAAGCCACAACGACGCGGGAATGTGGCAATATATCCGCGGACGCGACAATATCACGATCAACCCTTATGACGAGGGCTACCGCGAGTACGTCGGAAATGTCGCACGCGAGCTTGCGGCTTACGAGATCGACGGTCTGCACTTCGACTATATCCGCTACAACCACAATGCAAACGGTTGGAGCGAGAAGGATTTTGAAAATCTTGCCGCCATGGGCGCAAATATCGAGCGTGTCAAGGAGCTCGTTGAGACCACCTGGGGCTACAACGGAAGAACCGCAAACGCAAATTATATTTTCAGCGCGTACAGAAACGGAGATCCCGATGCCGTACTTATCGCGCAGTATCGCAGAAACAACGTCAAAAACTTTGCAAAATACGTAATAGAACAGGCAAAGTCGGTCAATCCGAACCTGATCTTCAGCGCAGCTACAATGCCCGACGGCGCATACGACAGCTACACCGCCGACATGCATTACGGTCAGAATTATTCCGATATGGCTGAGATCTTCGACTATATCTGTCCCATGGCTTATTCCGGCTCATACGGAAAGGGCGAGACCTGGGTTGCAGAGGTTGCCAAGGGTGCGATCGACAAGGGCAACCGCGTCGTTGTGGGTATTCAGGTTTTCGAAAACGTGACAAGCTCGAAAATTATGGCTGAGATGGAAAATATCCGCAAGCTTATGCAGGACTCGAAATACGGAAAAGACGTTCTCGGCGCAATGTTCTTCCGCTCGGGCACCTTTGAGTATGCAAAGGCGACCTTCGACACGGTTAACAAGATAATCACGGTAAAGCTTGAAAACACGGGATCGGGAAATTACACCAAGGTTCGCATTGAGGGCAAAAACGGAGTCAAATTCACCGCCGCCGCAATCGGAGAGGGTATTGATCCCGATACCACCGCAAGTGTATCGTCAAGCGGATCAAGCGTCACGTTCAAGGATAACGGACTTCTCCGCGGAGGCAAGAGCGGATATCTCTATCTGAAATACGAAGGTGAGATAGATCCCGTCAAGCTGCCCTTGATCGTCCGCATTTACCGCTCAAGTGAGCTGCTCATCTATACCGCGGTTTGCGACTCAAGCGACAGCATAGCTGATATGGGCAAGCCCGAATTTCCCGAGCCCGAGCAAACAACGCCCGAGACCACGGAAACCGAGGAAACCGCAGTTGAAGTAACGAGCGAACCGATTTCCGAATCCGACCCCACCGTTGAAACCGCCCCCGAGGATCATGGCGAAAACAAAAAGCCATCTTACGTCTTACCGATAGCGATCACAGCTGCAGTTGCTGCTGTTGGAGTGGGAGTGGCGGTATTGTTAAAACGAAAGAAGAAGACAAAATAAATAAGCTTTTTGCAACGCAAAAAGCTACATATTAAATCATCGCGCAGCGATGTATGGAATTGCGACGAAGTCGCGTATGGAATCAACACGAAGTGTTGTATGGCATCAAGCCGCAGGGATGCATGCAGAGCATGATGCCATACCGCAAAGCGGATGCCATACACGCTTGCGCGTGATTCCATACCAAGCCTGCGGCTTGGATTGAAAAAAGCACTGCTTACGCAGTGCTTTTTTCAACCCCCGCCGAGCCGTGTAACCGCCGCCTCGGAACCCTGCCAAGCAAGGTGGGTGCCTATCATTGGCCTCACTGCTCCCAACATCCCGTGCATCTGTCGAGACAAGTCAATCGAGAAATGCGCGGGGAGGTCTGCAAAACAGCCGCCGAATCTATTTCAGCTCCCTTTAAAGTAACGTCGGTTCCACTAATACGGTTAATCACAAACTAAGCAGGAGAATAATACTCATATTTGACGCTTACTCTGCGTCGTAGTCGTATTCTGCGCTGAAGGCATCGTCAAAAATGCCCGCGATGCGCTCGAATTCGGCATCATCCTCAATATCAACGAGCTCCTCGTTGCCCTCGGCGTCCTTAACGCTCTTGAGGATAATATATTCTTCAAATCCGCCATCCTCGTCAGCACTGCCCTCGGGAATCAGAGCAAAATACTGAACGCCCTTATCAACGTAACCGCCGATAAGCTCAAAGCGAACTTCATTATCGTTCTCGTCAAGGAGAGTTACGATCTCAACCTCTCCGTCATCAATTCCGATAGGGATATTCTTATCTGTCATGATTGCCACCTGTCCTTATTATTCTATATATATTGTACTACGAAAATACCCGATTTGTCAATGGTAATTCTTACATTTATCAAAAAATTTATCAATCTCCGAGATCAAGCACGCTTGATAAAATATAATTCGATACAAACATGCCGTTAGATGAGAATCTGTATCCCCGCTCGTCCTTGATAACAAAGCCGTCGTCAACGAATTCATCGAGCCTTGCTCCGTATTTTTCGGCAAAGGGCGTATTGAATCTTCTTTCGAAATCCGCAATAACGATACCCTCGGCAAGTCTCATACCGAGCATAACGTACTCGTCCATACACTCTGCCGAATCGATCTTCTCGCTCGATGCAACGATATTGATATCGGTGCCGATGATCTCAAGACCGTCAATGTAGTCGCGAACCACGCGGGTGGTCGAAAATCTTTCATCCTCGAAGTATGAATGCGCGCTTGCACCGAGACCGAGATAATTATCGCAATGCCAATACTTGAGATTGTGGAGTGATGCTGCGCCCTCGCGGCAGAAATTGGAGATCTCGTATCTGTCGTATCCGCGCGATGCGAGATAATCGACAGCGTGAGTATACATTGCGAATTCAGCCTCCTCGCCGGGAAGAACAAGCCTTTCCTTCATTGCAGCAAAAGGAGTATTTTCCTCGATCTTGAGGGCATAGAGCGAGATATGATCCGGGCCGAGAGAGGTGACCGCGGTCAGGGTCTCAATGAAGCTCTTCTCCGTCTGCTCGGGAATGCCGTACATCAGATCGACGCTGATATTGTCAAAGCCTGCCTCGCGAGCATCGTTGAAGCAATCAACGAACTGCTCGTAGCTGTGGATCCTTCCAAGAGCTTTGAGCTCACGCGAATGAACGCTCTGACAGCCAATGCTAAGTCTGTTGACGCCAAGACGGCGAAGCTTTCTAAGATATTCGTAGTCAGCCGTCGCGGGGTTGCATTCGATCGTGAATTCAGCATGCTTGTCGATCTTGAAATTGCTGTATACCGCGTCGATAATTCGTGCGACACGGCGAATATCAAGATAAGTGGGAGTTCCGCCGCCGATATATACCGAATCTATTGTGTATTTGCGGCAACGCGCGCTCCAGTCCTCCATCTGCAGGATCAGCGCATCGGTATAATGCTCGACAACGCCCTTGTTATTCGGAACGAATGAGCAGAAATCACAATAATCGCACTTGCTCTTGCAGAAGGGGATATGTATGTAAAGCCCAAGGGGCTTGCGGTTCTTTTTTGCAAACATTATTATTCTCCTATATTAATCAAATCAGTTTTTGACAAACCTTGCAAGTCCGCGCGCCAAGGGGAGTGAGTTAAAAATGCGATTTTAGCTCACGCGATAAGCGCGCGTTTTCAATTGAAAAGTCAAGATATTCAATTGCTTAATTGTCATCTCCGAGCTTAAGCACAGCCATGAAGGCTTCGGGCGAAACCTGAACCGAGCCGAGCTTACGCATCTTCTTTTTGCCTTCCTTCTGCTTTTCAAGCAGCTTCTTCTTTCTGGTGATATCGCCGCCGTAGCACTTTGCAAGAACGTCCTTACGGAGTGCCTTTACAGTCTCACGGGCGATGATACGCGCGCCGATAGCCGCCTGGATCGGGATCTCGAATAGCTGACGCGGGATATTATCCTTGAGCCGCTCCGCGATCTTACGCGCTCTTGCGTATGCCTTTTCCTCGTGTACGATAAATGAAAGAGCATCTACCTGCTCGCCGTTGAGAAGGATATCGAGCCTGCAAAGCTTTGAGGCGCGGTATTCGTACATCTCATAGTCGAGAGAGGCATATCCTCTTGAGCGCGACTTGAGCGCGTCGAAGAAGTTATAAATTATCTCATTGAGCGGGAGCTCGTAGTGGAGCTCAACGCGGATATTATCAAGGTACTTCATATCCTTGAAGATACCGCGTCGGTCCTGGCAGAGATCCATCAGCGCGCCGACGTACTCCTGCGGCGTGATGATGTTTGCCTTGACTATCGGCTCGTAAGCCACCTCAATCTCGTCGGGCTGAGGATAATCGGTCGGGTTATCGATACGCTTGAGCTCGCCGTCCTTGGTCTTGACCTCATAGATAACGCTGGGCGCGGTGGTGATGAGGTCGAGATTGAACTCACGCTCAAGTCTCTCCTCGATGATCTCCATATGAAGCAGACCAAGGAATCCGCAACGGAAACCGAATCCGAGAGCCGTCGAGGTCTCAGGCTCAAACGTCAGAGCCGCATCGTTGAGCTGAAGCTTGAGCAAAGCTTCTCGCAGATCCTCATATCTTGCGCCGTCCTCGGGATAGATGCCCGCAAATACCATAGGCTGAACCGCCTTGAATCCGGGAAGAGCGTTACTTGCGGGTGCATCGGCAAGAGTCACGGTATCACCGACACGTGTGTCCGAAATATTCTTGATCGAGGCGGTAAGATAACCAACCTCTCCGACAGAAAGCTCTCCTATCGGCTTGAGACCGAAAGCCTCCATCGAGCCGACTGCGGTGACCTCGAAGACCGCACCTGTGCTCATAAGCTTGATACGGTCGCCTGTGCGAAGAGTACCGTCAATGATACGGATATAAACGACGACTCCGAGATAGGAATCGTAATATGAATCGAAAATCAGCGCGCGGAGGGGAGCATCCGGATCTCCCTCGGGATTCGGGATATCGCGGACGACCGCCTCAAGCACGTCATGGATATTCAGTCCAACCTTTGCCGAAACCGCGGGGCAATCCTCGGCGGGAATGCCGATAATGTCCTCGATCTCGTTTCTGCAACGCTCGATATCCGCGCTCGGAAGGTCGATCTTGTTGATGACGGGAACTATCTCAAGCCCCGCGTCGACCGCGAGATATGCGTTGGCAAGAGTCTGCGCCTCGATACCCTGAGTTGCGTCCACGACGAGAAGCGCACCCTCGCAAGCGTTGAGCGAGCGCGATACCTCGTAGTTGAAGTCAACGTGGCCGGGGGTGTCGATGAGGTTGAAGATATAATCCTCACCGTTGTCCGCCTTATAGTCAAGCCTTACCGCGCGCGCCTTGATTGTAATTCCGCGCTCGCGCTCAAGGTCCATATTGTCGAGAACCTGCTCCTCCATATCGCGCTTCGCAACCGCGCCCGTCTCCTCAAGCAGACGGTCGGCAAGCGTTGACTTACCGTGGTCGATATGCGCTATTATCGAAAAATTTCTAATCTGTTTGTTGTTTGCCATTTTAAACTCTCAATTTATATATATTCAGTATATATTATACCTTATATTTTTCGACAAAACAAGAGTATTTTGAAAAAAATTATTGAGAAATTTAAAAAAGTGACCAGCGGTCATAGACCGCTGGTCACCGATAGTTAATTCCAAGCTATTCCATTATCGTCAAAGCTTGCATCCGACGTTTTTGATGTAGATATTTTCGCATCCTTATCACCGATAAAGATGACAAGTCCGCGCAAAGTCGCCGGCATTTTTAATGTTACAATATCGCCGACCGTAAGGTATTCGCCCTCGTTGACGTCTCCCGAGACCTTTTGCGCGACCGAATTGAAATCCTTGCAATGCGTAGCCTCGCTCGACATACCGCCCGATGGCATCAGTGCGAGCACGTAACCGCCGCTGTAGCTGTAGCCCTGCTCGCTGTCGATCGCGGAATTACCGCCCGAGGTGGATATCACGATCGTTCTTCCGCCGCTGAAAACGATTCCTTGATATGACGAGCGGCTGTTCGAGTCGATACCGTCGCCGCTTGCGTAGATAAAGAGCGAACCGTCCGAAACTGTAATGCCGTTCCCCGAAGTTGCGGTCGAATTTATGCCGTCATCTCTCGATCTGAGCGCAATGCTGCCGCCCGCGATAAGAACGCTATTGCCCTCGATGCCCTCGTAGCTGTTAGTGATGGCAACGCTGCCGCCCGAGACCTTCATAACGCCGTCCGCATGCATGCCGTCATCATTCGAATACAGCGTCAGCTTGCCGCCGCTGACGGTGACGTTTCCCGTGGGTGCCTTTCCGTTTTCAAGCGCGGTATCGGCATTGGCATGAAGCGCATCGTCATAAGCCTTGATATAGATAGTGCCTCCCGAGATCACGATCTCGTTTGCTGCCTTGATACCCTTTGCGGAATGCTCGGATTTATCCTTATTGCCTTCCCCCATTCCGCCGGGACCGCCCATGCCGCCGCCGAATCCGCCCGGACGAGATGAAGTTGAATAATTGGTCCAGCTCATGCGAAGCGAATCTCCGTAAACATCAATAGCTATCGTATCGTAGCTTTCGTTTACAGACATCTGCTGGGTTGCGGCAAGATAATCTGTCTCCTGCTCGGTCTTTTGATCCGATGAATAAACAAAGAGCTGCATCTTTGAATAACCCGCGGGTTTATCCACCTTGTAATAACAGATAGCAGATTGCTCTCCCGGTTTACCGGGCTGACCCGATTGTCCGGGTTTTCCGGGTCTGCTGCCGCCGGGGCCACCACCCGATGAGGATGATACCTCGGAATCAAATTCCGCCGTCTTCCATATGCTCTCGCCCGCGTCGTTGCTATACTTCACGGAATAATTATAATCCTTGCTCATAAAGCGGATATAGTACACGTTCTCCTTGACCGCCGTGACCTCCTCAGAATACTCGGAGTATTTGTCGGTAAAAATATTGAGAACCGTCTCGCCCTCAACGATAACGTCATGCGAGGCGTCAATAGCGTCGCAAGCGGCGTATATATCCACTCTGCCCGCCATAAACGTAATATCTCCGCGCTGATTTCCCTTATCCGAGATATCGCTGTTCGAGGTCTTGATACCGTCGCCCGCGCGGGAAATAAGGACTATATTGCCCGATTCAACCGTCACGCTGTCGTTGCCCTTGAGCGCATTGTCAACCGCGGTAACGGTAAGATTGAGATTTTTAAGTTCAAGATCATCCTTCGAATGGATGCCGTTATTGTTCTTTGACTCGACGGTAAGACTTCCCTTGCCGCCGATCCCAAGATCACATTCGGAATGGACCGCGCCCGAGTATACGCCCTCCACAGTCGAATCTACCGCCTCGCGCAGATCGTAAATAAAGTTGGAAGTATCCTTTTTCGCCGTCAAAGTTACCTTGTCCCCGCTCTTGGCAATTATCGGAGATTCGGTACCGCTCTGGATTATTACGCCCTGAAGCTCGAGCTCAAATTTATGATCGTCCCCCGCATCGATAACCACGTAACCGCCGAGATTTCCCGTGACGCTGTAGATCGAATCGGCGGAGAGACCCGAGAAGGTAAGAACTCCGTTCTCGAGAGTATACGCATTCGGCGTACCCTCGATGCAGGTCACCTTGATAGTCGTTTCAATATTCTCGTCCACGTGCTCAAAGCCGATGTCGGTTACTTCAGCGGTAACACCCGCTTCATCCTCAACGGGAGGATCCAAAACACCGCCGGAGGGAGGAAGAGTTGTGCCGTCGCCTCCTATGACGGGATCAATCTTACCGCCGCAGGAAGACATAAGCATCAAAAGGGCAAGAAACAACGAAATTATTCCATAAATATTTTTCATCAGAGTTCATTCTCCTCACATGCAACACAGAGCGAGATCTCAAGATTACCGTTGCGCGTGCGGAGCGCGTCGATCATTTCCTTGGCGCGCGCGGGATCCTTTAGATCAATTATGTAGGTAAGCTTATAAAGGCTGCCCATATTGGAAGTTTTGGTCTTCGTCAGACGGACACGTCGGGTATATTCCTTGAAGATATCCTCGAATGCGCCCATGAAGGAAAGCGACTCGGGAACCGTGATATGCAGCTCATATTCGCGCTCGCGTCTGATCGGTATGAGCGCAAAGATCAGCATGATCACGGAAATCACCAAGGTAAAAAGAAGTGCGAGCGCAACGTATCCCGCCGCGCAAGCAAGTCCCGCGGTCATGGAAAGGAAGATCGCGGCTATCTCGCGTGCCTTGCCGGGAACCGATCTGAATCTTACGAGCGAGAACGCGCCCGCCACGGCAATTCCCGTACCGACATTGCCGTTGACCATCATGATAACCGTCTGTACTATCGCGGGAAGAAGCAACACCGTGACCGCAAAGCTCTTTGTGATATTCCCGCGGAACGACGTGGCAAGAAGCACGATAAGTCCGCATGCAAGCGAAAATCCGAGCGCGATAAGGTAGGATCTCAGCGAAAGCCCTGCTCCCGCCGTTACTATTGATTCAAAAAACTGTGTCATTTAGTTCTCCTCTTTTGTATTAATAATATCGGTATATGCATTTCCGTATTTCGAGTATGACGCGGGGTATATCTTAAGCTCATCGAGCGCGTGCGAAAGCCAAAGAGGCATTGCGCCGTCGGTCTTGATCTCCATAAGGCTCAAGCCATCGGGCAGAATCATTTTTCCTCCGCTTCCCTCTTTCAGATCAAGCAATTCCGACCTGTAGCGTACAGATCTGTCAAAGGTGATCCGCAAAGCGGGCAGATCGCGGACGAAAAAAGCGTCTCGTTCATATGAGACCACTGCGCTCGGTCTTACGTCGCCGTAGAAGCGCATCGCGTAATCTATCTCGCGCATGATCTGTGAATCGGGCGGTTTATCTCCGCCCGTGATGTATTCCATCGCGGCGGCGTGGGTAAGCGATATCCTCCGCTTATAAACGACTCCCTTGTATTTCTTTTTTATCTCAAGGAATACCTTGGTATCATCCCCCGGCGTGCCGTACGTACGCAGGCGGAGCTTTTCCTTATATGCGTGCCCCTCATTCTTCGCCTCGATCGAAGCGCGTATGATACGATAATCGGGCGTGTCAAGGTAGAGGCTTGATATCGTGCTCCTGCCGTAGGCATCAGGAATGAGCATGGGCAATATCCTTGACGTCAGCTCATCGCGAAGCCCATCAGTCAGCAGATACTTCTTCTCAACACGCTTGAATATGTAATTATTCTTCGCCACGATTGCACCGCCTTTCCCGTTTTCAGCAATATTATATACCTTTTTTTGATAATCCGGATGGTGCAAAACAAAAGCTTTTGTGAATTTTTGGTGTTTTTTCGTCACAAAAACAGCCCCATCGAACCGATGGGGCTGTTTTAATCAGCAGTTTTATTCACAAAGAGAGAGATGAATATCGTAAAGACGCTTGATCTCGGATGCTCGGAAATCACAGATCTCTTCCATAGTTCCGATCTGCTCGGGGGTAAATCCGTCAAGCGCGCCTTCCTTGAGCTTCTTCTTATACATCTTGTCAACTGTGAGCGCGAACTTGATATCAAAGGATACGATGCGTCCGTCAACCTCTGCAACGATGCAATCGCTCTTGCCGTCAAGAAGAAGGTCGATAGCGTAGCTGCCCATCTCGGTAGCCGTAAGTCTGTCGCGGAGTGTGGGAGAGCCGCCGCGAACAACGTGCGCAAGGCGAGCGAACTTGGTCTCGATACCCGTCTTATCCTGAATGACCTTCTTGAGGTCCTCGCCGTAGGGCTTGCCCTCAGCGTTGAATACGCCCTCGGAAACAACCACGAGCATGCTTCTCTTGCCCGCGTTCTTTGCCTTGAGGATACGCTCGATAGCGGCATCCTCGTCAAAGGGGATCTCGGGGATAGCAATAGCTACCGCGCCAGACGCGATACCCGTCTTGAGCGCGATCTCGCCGCAGTCACGTCCCATGACCTCGACCACGTTGCAGCGCGCGTGGGACTGGCAGGTGTCGCGGAGCTTGTCGATTGCTTCCATGGCGGTGTTCATAGCGGTGTCAAAGCCGACGGTGTAGTCGGTAGCGGTGATATCATTGTCGATAGAACCGGTAACGCCGATGGTGGGAATTCCGCGAAGGGAAAGATCGGTTGCACCGCGGAAGGTTCCGTCGCCGCCGATTGCCACGATAGCGTCGATATTGTTCTTCTTGCAGGTAGCAATAGCCTTCTGCATACCTTCCTCGTACTTGAATTCGTCGCAACGGTCGGTAAGAAGGATGGTGCCTCCGAGATTTTCGATATTGGATACGGCGCGGGCATCGAGGTCGATCATCTCGTCCTTGATCAGTCCGCTGTAGCCGCCGAGAATTCCCTTGACCTTCAGTCCGTTTGCAAGGGCACGGCGGGTGATAGCGCGAACAGCGCAGTTCATTCCGGGCGCATCACCGCCCGATGTGAGAACTCCGATGGTGTTGAATTTTTTCATTGTTTTCTCGCTTCCCGTCGGTAAAAACCGACTATAAATAATTAACGCTATTATTGTAATATATTATTTCCCGAAAATCAAGAGGTATTTTGTGATTTTTGTAAAAACTTGTCGCTTTTTCAGACTTTTATTGCCAAACGCATTGCATTTGTCGCCGCGCAGATGCGGATAAACTCGCGCGAACGCTTCGGAGAGAGGCGCAAAAGCTTCGCAGTCTCGCCGTCCTTCGTCGAGATCGCAATATAAACAGTACCGACGGGCTGCTCCGGGGTTCCGCCGCCGGGTCCCGCGATACCCGTTGTCGCAATACCGATATCGGCACCGAGAGCAAGTCTTACTCCGCGCGCCATCTCAGACGCAGTTTCAGCCGAAACAACGCCGTATCGGTCAATAGTCTCGCGGCTGACTCCGATAAGCTTCACCTTCGCGTCGACCGCGTAGGTCACACAGCCGCCGAGGAAAACGTCCGAGCATCCCGCGATATCGGTGATGCGCTTTGCGATAAGTCCACCCGTGCAGGATTCAGCGCAGGCGACCGTCATTCCGCGCTCGCGCAGATGCATGACAAGCGCGTTTTCAATGCTGTCAACGTCGATGCCGTAGATAAACTCACCGACCTCGGTCTTTTTGATCTCCTCGATAAGAGTGTCGCACATCGCGGACGCGGTATCCGTGTCCTTAGCTCTTGCGCTGACTCTGACACGTACCTCGCCGTTGCCCGCATAGGGCGCGACGGTGGGATTCGTCAGCTCCGTCATCATACGGTAGAGCTTTTCCTCGACAGCCGATTCGCCCATACCGAGGATGTGAATATTCTTCGATACGATGACCGAATCCGAACGCTCAAAGAGATAAGGCTCCACCCTCTCGCGCCACATCGGCTCAAGCTCGATGGGCGGTCCGGGGAGAAGGATGGCAGTCTTTTCTCCATGCTCAATGACGAGTCCCGGAGCGGTGCCCCAATCGTTCTGCAAAACACGTGCGCCGCGCGGTGCCATTGCTTGTTTTTCATTATTCTTCGTCATAGCTCTTCCCGTGGAGGAAAAATACGACTTCATCCGCTCAAGAGCCTCTTCATTCAGCTCAAGGGGGAGTCCGAAATACTCCGCAACGATCTCTTTCGTTATATCATCGCAGGTCGGTCCGAGTCCGCCAGTCAGGATCAGGCAATCCGAGCGCGCGAAAGACCCGGCAACCGCTTCCCGCATCCGCTCGGGATTATCTCCCACAACGGCTTGGCGGTAGACGGGGATGCCGAGAGCGGCAAGCCTCCTCGAAATATACGAGGCATTAGTGTTTACAATGTCGCCGAGCAAAAGCTCCGTGCCGACACATAAAATCTCTGCGCTTCTGACATCTTTCATTACCGGGTCTCCCTTGTTATTCAATTAGTGCTATTATTTATTTAAGATCGTTACGTCCATATGAGGATATGCACAGGACACGCCCTCTGCCTCAAGAGCCTTGCGGATCTCGGTGGTAAGGTCGAACTTAACGCCCCAGTAGTTGCCTGCCTCAGCCCAAACGCGGACGGTAACGACTACAGCGGAGTCGCCGAGGCTTGTAACGCGAGCGAATACGTCCTTATCGGTCTTAACGTCAGCATGAGCCGATGCAACTCTCTTTGCGATCTCGCAAGCCTTCTCGGAATCGGATTCGTAAGTAATGCCGAAGTCCATATCTACACGGCGGAGATCCTCGCGGGAGTAGTTGATGACGGTGTTGTTCATCATCGCGCCGTTGGGGATGGTCACGTGCTTGTTGTCAACGGTGATCAGAAGGGTGTAGAAGATACCAATCTCGTTAACGGTACCCGAAACGCCCGAGGTCTCGATGAACTCGCCAACGCTGAAGGGACGGAACAGAAGGAGCATAATGCCGCCTGCGAGGTTCGAGAGAGAACCCTGCATAGCAAGACCGATAGCAACACCGCAGGATGCGATAGCGGCGATAACGCTCGCCATGGGAACGCCGAGAATTGCTACGATGCAAACGATAAGGATGACCCAGAGTCCGATATTAACAAAGGAGTTAAGGAAGGATTTGACGGTGGGATCCATCTTCGCGAATTTCTTACCGTTCGGGAAGACCTTAAGCACTCCCTTGATGATAAGAGAGCCAACGATCCATACAAGGATAGCGGCAAGGAGCTTGAGTCCGACGTCCTGAGCAACGCCGATGAGCCAGTTGAGGAAGTTTTCCAACATTTTTTTCTTTTTCCTTTCAATAATTAATTGATATATTTATTATAGCACAATCAAACATAAAAGTAAAGTAAAACGGTAAAAAAATGACGTAAATCGTTGCTTTTTTCTTTCCGAGGATGTATAATATTTATCGAGGTAATGAATATGAAAAATTTATATAATCAATGCAATATATGCCCCCGTGCCTGCGGTATCGACAGAAATACGTCTCTCGGAGCCTGTCGATCCGGCGCCGTACCGACGATATCTCGCGTCTCCCGTCATATGTATGAGGAACCCGCGATATGCGGCAAGAGAGGCGCGGGAACGGTATTCTTCTCGGGCTGCAATCTCGGATGCGTTTTCTGTCAGAATTCCGCGATCAGCCGAAAAAGCACGGGCAAGGAATTTGACACAAACGAGCTTGCAAAGCTTTTCCTGACGGTCGCCGAAAGCGGAGTCGAATGTCTCGATCTCGTCACGCCGACGCATTTCACGCCCACAGTCGCGGCGGCACTTGCCATGGTCAAGGACAGGCTCGGAGTCCCCGTCGTATGGAACAGCGGAGGCTACGAAAGCGTAGAAAGTCTAAAAATGCTGCGCGGACTCGTAGATATCTATCTCCCCGATTTCAAGTATTATTCCCCCGAGCTTGCCGCCAAATACTCGCACGCCGCCGACTACCGCGAGCGTGCCGAGGAAGCTCTCCTCTTTATGTATGATATGCTCGGTGCGGCAAAATTTGACAAAAACGGCATGATGCAAAAGGGCATCATAGTCCGCCATCTCGTTCTTCCCGGATGCAGAAACGATTCTATCGCGTGCCTGCGCCGTATCGCGGAGATAATATCGGTCGAGGATATCAAGCTCAGCCTGATGAGCCAATACACGCCCGATTTTTACGCGGGTGACGACAAAAATCTCCGCCGAAGACTGACGACGTTTGAATACGAGTCTGTGCTCAAAGAAGCTTTGCGACTCGGTTTCGACGGTTATATGCAATCGCCCTCGTCGGCGTCGGCAAGCTACACGCCCGATTTTTCGGACACCTTTTCTCTCGATTTGACTTGACAAAAGAGTAAATATATATTATAATTACAAGGTATTATTAATTTTTCCGAAAAACGGAGGTAATTTTTATGTCACAAAGCAGAGTAATCGTCTTTTCCTGCGACGCTATGGTCTATGAGGACGTCAAGTATCTTCTCAAGACCAGTCCTCGCTTCGCGGAGCTCTTCGAAAAGGGCTCGATGGTTAAGCGCACACGCACGATCTACCCTTCGGTTACCTACCCCTGCCACACCTCGATGTCCACAGGATGCTATCCGAACAAGCACGGCGTTACAAACAACAATATCTTCATGCCCGGCGTAACGAAGAACGTACCCTGGACATGGTTTGCCGACAACATCAAGTGCCCCGATATCTTCACGGCGGCAAAAAAAGCGGGACTCACCACAGCTTGCGTCTTTTGGCCGGTAACGGCAGGTCACGAATATATAGATTACAACTTCCCCGAGTACTGGCCTCAGTCGCCCGAGGACACCAAGGAGGAGGCATTCCTCCGCGCGGGAACAACGCCCGAGCTCTACCGCGAGTGCATCGCTCCCCATATCGAAAAGGTCAAGATCAGAACGCATCCCGACACCGACGAGCTCCTCGTCCGCGTCACCTGCGATATGATCGAGAAATACAAGCCCCACCTCCTTCTCCTCCACACGGGTGACGTTGACAGCTACCGTCACGGCACGGGTCTCTTCACCGAGAAGGTTACGAAGGGTGTAAACGACACCGAGCGTTGGTTCTTCGAGATCATCGAGGCAACCAAGAAGGCGGGCACCTTCGAGGAGACCAATTTCTTCCTCATCTCGGATCACGGTCAGCTCGAGATCGTCCGCAACCTCAAGCCGAACGTAGTCTTCGCAGATCACGGACTTATCGAGACAAACGATGACGGCTCGCTCAAATCCTGGAAGGCTTACTGCCATTCCACGGGTCTTTCCGCGCAGATCAGACTTGCAGATCCCACCGATCGTGAGACCTGGCAGAAGACATACGATCTCCTCAAGTGGATGCGCGACGAGGGCATCTACGGCATCAGCGAGGTCTACACGACCGAAGAGATAAACGAGAAGGAACACCTCTCGGGCGAATTCTCATTCGTTATCGAGTCGGACGGCTACACCTCCTTCGCGGAGGATTGGAAGCGTCCTATGGTCAAGCAGCTTGACCTCTCCGATTACCGTTACGGCAGAGCCACCCACGGTCACAATCCCGATAAGGGACCCCAGCCCATCTTCTTCGGCTTCGGCAAGGACATCAAAGAAGGCGTCATCATTGAGCGCAGACCCACAGTCGACGAGGCTCCCACGTACGCGAAGATACTCGGTGTAGAAATGCCCGGCGTAGACGGCACACCTATCACCGAGATGCTCAAATAATAACTTTGGAGGAATAAAAAATGCTTAAAGTTGGTGTACAGACAGGCGGTTGGTACGATCACGACAACGCCCTCGCTTCATTTGAATATATCAAGTCCTGCGGCTTTGAAGCCGTTGACTACAATATCGATATCTATATGAGACCGGATCCCATGGCAAAATCGGGCGTCATCACACCCACTCTCTTTGACAAGCCCATCGAGGAGATCATCGAATGGATCAAGCCCCTCAAGGACGCAAGCGAGCAGACAGGCGTTGAGATCTCGCAAATGCACGCTCCCTTCCCGTGCTGGTACAAGGATCAGGATGAGCTCAACGCTCATATCGTTATGGCTCTTGACAAGTGCTTCGCGGTTTGCGAATACATAAACTGCCCCGCAGTCGTCGTTCATCCCTCCGCACGCACAGACCGCGACGTTGAATGGGAAACCAATCTCAATTTCTACCGTGGACTCATCCCCTATATCAAGAAGTACAAGGGCGTTAAGATCTGCCTTGAGAACATTTTCGGACGTCACGGCTCGCGCTTCGTCGAGGGCAGGCTCTCGAATCCCTACGACGCGGCAAGAATGATCGATATCCTCAACGAGGAAGCAGGCGGCGATTACTTCGGCTTCTGCCTTGACGTCGGCCACGCAAACCTCTGCCACCTTGACATCAAGCAGTACCTCAAGATCATGGGCAAGAGAATGACCATCTTCCACATTCACGATAACAACGCTATGGATGACCTCCATATGATCCCCTATTCTTACCTCACCAACGGCAAGACCCACGTCTGCAATTGGGAGCGCTTCGTTGAGGGCGTCAAGGAGATCGGCTTTGAGGGCACTCTCGCCTTCGAGACCTTCCGTATCTTCTCCGCATATCCTCAGCCCGCGCATACCTCCGCGCTGAAGCTCATCTCGGACATCGGACACTATTGGGTAGATCTTATTGAAAACAAGTAAATTCAAAATTCAAAATGCAAAATGCAAAATTTCTTTTATATATCATTTTGCATTCTGAATAATTTAAGGACTGATACCTTTCGGGTTTCAGTCCTTTCTATATCAAGGGATCTTAAGCAGAATTATCTGTTTATTTTGCATTTTGCATTCTGCATTTTGCATTCAAAAAAAGCAGGACCGCCCTTTTCGGGGCAGTCCTTTTTTCATCAAACAAATAAAGCAAAAGAGTTGTAATTAAGAGAGCACGCTCTGTGTGCAGAGAGCGACTATGTAGGTCATAAGACCTGCGGCTGTGGGAGATGATACCCAAGCGATAGCGATGCGCTTGAAAACGCCGAAGTTTACGTTTTTCGGGCCCTTAACGAGACCTGCGCCGACAACTGCGCCGACAACTGCCTGAGAGGTCGATACGGGGATACCGAGAAGGACCTTC
Organism: Clostridia bacterium; assembly: GCA_017411805.1. Taxonomy (GTDB): domain Bacteria; phylum Bacillota; class Clostridia; order Oscillospirales; family CAG-272; genus CAG-390. The sequence goes on along the minus strand of JAFQPI010000016.1, from coordinate 40,061 downwards.
ATTACGGTAATTGCAAGTGCGCTCGAAAGGATTACGAGGAATCCGTCGATCTGGCTGATATTTGCGATCGAGCTTCCAACGGTCATCATAACCTTCTTAGAGTAGGTAAGAACACCGACAGCGATAGCAACTCCGCCGAGGATAGCGGTAAGTCGTGCGCTTGTAAGAATATTCGCACCAACGCCGAAGCTATCATAGTAGAAAGCGGTTACAGACGCGGAAGAGTTGATACCGATAGTGTACGCGGAGTACGCGCCCGCAACGATATAACCGATCTTGATAACCTTATCATAGCCCTTAAGAGACTCTACCTTCGCCTCGAAGAACTTTTTGAAAACAAATACGATAACAAACGCGATCAGAGCAGCTCCGAGGGGATTGAGAAGCCATGTACTCATGAACTTACCGATCTCCTTGATGTTGGTGCTGAGAACGTCGGGATTCTTATAATCCGCGTGGAAAAGGCCCCAACCGATGATAGCTCCCGTAACCGCCTGGTTTGCCGATACGGGGAACTTGAGATAGCTCATTACGAATACTGTCAGAGCCGCGCAAACAAAAATGATGGCAGCCTTGATAGCAGACTTGAGGCGGAGAGTCTTGAGCGCGGCTTCGTCAATATTATCCTTCGACTTAATAATGTAATTGCCGTCCTTATCCTTGACGAAATTGCCGTCGGCATCCTTTTCGAACTCAACGCCGATACTTTCCATATCGTTTACGTCGGCGGAAACCTCGTTGTTGGTCGAGATGCTGGAGAGCTTATCAATATCATCCGCGCCCTGAAGGATGGAGCCGAGGATGACCATAGCTGCGATGATAATAATAGATGTTCTGTATTTTACAACTCTTGTTGCCACTGCCGTACCGAAAGCGTTGGCAGCGTCATTCGTTCCGAGCGACCAGCCCATGAAAAGGCCGGCAAAAAGCAACAAATATATCATTTTTCTTTACTTTGACCCCTCGTATCAGACGATTCTGTTGATCAGCATGATCTGAATCTGGTCGGCGACGTTCTCGATAATATCGGAAATATCGCAGATGATGTCGAGGAAGCTTACAGCCTGAAGCTTCTGGGAAAGAGCAAGACCTTCCATATCGAAGATCTGCTGGTAAACTGTCTCCTCAACGGCGTCAACCTGCGACTCAAGTCCGCGGATATCGTCAAGGATCGCGTGGTTCTTGAGAAGAGTATTGAACTTGCCGAAGAGCTGGCTTACAGCGTTCTTAAGAAGCTCGAACTGTTTCTTGGTGATGTCAACGATTTCAAGGATGGATGCGTTGCAATCTGCGGGGAAGAAGAATCTCTGGTAAACCATAAGCTTAGCGACGTCCTCGCACTTGTTGGCGATCTTGTCACAGCTTGTAGCTATCGAGATAAGGTCGGAACGGGTGGAGGGAAGGAAGGGACCGTCAAGTCCTTCGATCATGGTGCGGAGAGATACGTCCGCGATGTGCTCCTTTTCGCGTACAGTCTTGCAGAGTGCGCGAAGAGGCTCGATGGTTGCGCCCTCAGCGGTTGCGGCAGCAAGAAATCCTTCAAGAGCTACCAGGGTGTTTTCGACGTCCGTGAGCTGATCCATGATCAGGCCGTGGATGTCATTGTTCTTGTTTTTGTTAAGCATTTTATGCTCCTCCTTTTGATGTCTGCCCCCAAGAGACCCCCTTGGGAACATACGGTTTTACGTCGGTGAACGCCGACGTGTTGTGAAAATAACTTTCCACTATTATTGTATAACAAATTTGACGCTTTGTCAACCCAAATAAGGAAAATTCAAGAATAATTGTCTATTATTTTTTGTAAAGGCACCCTTGAGTTGCCCCCGATGAGAACATCAGCTTGTCGATGTCGTTGAGGATCGCGATCTTGCGCTTACTGTATTCGGGCGCGAGAAGGTCGTCGGCAATGCCGTCACCCGTCAGCCTGCATATTACCGTCTCGGGCGGCAAAAGCTTCAAAGACTCAACGACGAGCGAGATATATCTTTCCCTCTCGAGCGGAATATATTCTCCTCGCAGATATTCATCACCGAGCGGAGTATCTTTAATAACGTGAAGCAGGTGGATCTTGACCTGCTCGGGCGAAAGCTGGGCAACCTTTTTGACGGTATTCATCATATCCTCGTCGATCTCCTCGGGCAGACCGAAGATGATGTGAACGCAGACCTCAGCTTTCGGGACGAGACGGCGCAGTCGAGCGTATCCATCCTCAAAATCCGCCATCGTATGACCTCGGCAGATGCGCTTCGCGGTCTTATCCGACGAGCTTTGAAGTCCGAGCTCCACCGTCAGCGGTATTCTTTCCGATACTTCACGAAGAAGCATACAGACGTCCTCGTCGAGGCAATCCGCGCGCGTGGCGATGCTTATGCCGCAAAGGTTCGGGAAGGTGAGGATCTCTTCATAGATCTTGCGGAGCACTTCGACGGGCGCGTAGGTGTTCGTGTGCGCCTGCAAATAGGCTATGCACTTCTCCGTTGACCATTTCGACGAAAGCTTTGCCCTTCCCTCGTCGTATTGTTCGCGCAGAGAGAGCCCCATCGGAATACTGTCGCCGCTTCCGCGCCCCGAGCAATAAATGCACCCCGCGCCCGCGTCGATATTCGGACAGGAAAGCCCCGCGTCAAGCGGAATCTTCGCCACTCTGCCGCCAAACTTATGCCGCATATAGTACTCATAAGTCTGATACCGCTTGTTCGAGTCGCTGTGAGGATATGGATTTGAATTTCTTTGTGTTTTTTTCATCTTGACCATCTTTGCAGAAAACATAATATACAATTATTATATCATTTTTTTCGGTTTTAGTCAATATAAATATACCGCCCGACGAATCACTCCGTCGGGCGATATTCTCATTTTACTTTTCTCATTTTTGAGTTTTTCCATTTATAAATCTTTTCAAGTACTCCAAGGTACTGCAATACATACAAAACAAATGCAGCATAGTTAATCCCGGAAAAGAATACCATAATTATTTCACAAATCTTTGGCGGCACAATTCCGTTAAGCAAACCGGGGCTTTCCTCTCTGAACAGTAAGAAGCAGAGTCCCATCACAAGCGTGGAAAGGACAAAGAAATGTTTTATTTTCTCTTTCCTTTGTTTGCTCTCCTCCTCAGCGTATTCCGCAGCCTTTTTAAGGGTTTCTTTGGTTTCGTTGTCCATCTTTACGGTTCTCCTCTCTCCATCAATTATTTCGCGGATGTCAACATCATAAAAATCCGCAAGTTCGATCAAAAGAGCTAAATCAGGCATATTGCTGCCCGTTTCCCATCGGGAAACCGTTCTTGATGATACAAGAAAATGCTCCGCGAGCTGTTCCTGTGTCATTCCTTTTTCTTTGCGAAGCTCACGCAGTAGCTTTCCGATCTTTTGCTGATTCATTATGAATTCCTCCTTTTGAGCTGATTATACAGCTTTTTGCCATCAAAATCCACGACATAAAGCGAGAATTTTCGCACCAGACACCATTTGTCTTGACTTTTTTACGGTAATATGCTATAATAATTGCAGTATCTTCAGATACTCGGAGAACACCAAAACGGTGGCGGTTGCTTCCCTATCACGGGAATGCATATTATTTCTTTTTTGCCTTCCCGATGAGGGGAGGTGATGTTGAATGGTATTTACGCTTATGGAAGTATTGGGGATTTTAACCTTTATCTTCTTGGTTTTATCCTACCTCAACGATCTTTACAATAAAAAGAAATAACCGCCTGCGCTTCGAAACTTAGGCGGTTATTACTTAATAATCACTAAGGAAGCAACCGTCATCGGTGCTCTCCGTTATTATTATAACACAACAAATGCGTTTTGTCAACCGATTTTATATTTTTATTAATTAATTTCCGAGCGAAGCGACGGAAATATCCCTTAACTCTGCACTCTGCTCTCTTAACTCTGCACTCAAAAAGACCGCCTCAGCGGTCTTTTTGATATTTAATCGCAAAGCTTACGTCCGATAAACTTCTCGATCGCAGCGATCCTTGCGCAAAGGGTAAGGATATCCATTGTGATCTCGAGGTCGTCGTTCGAGGGATATGTGGGAGCTATGCGGATGTTCGAGTCGTTGGGGTCGATTCCGTAAGGATATGTCGCGCCCGCGGTGGTGAGATGCACGCCCGCGCCGAGGCAGAGGTCGTAGGTTCTCTTCGCGGTGCCGTTCTCAAGATAGAGGCTGATGAAATAGCCACCCTTGGGATTGGTCCAATGCGCGATACCCGTTCCGCTGAGGTCTCTGTCAAGTGCGGACAGAACAATCTTGAACTTCGGACGGATGATCTCCGCGAGATCGTGCATATGGCTGCGGATATTGTCCGCATTACCGTCGAAATAACGCACGTGACGGATCTGGTTGATTTTATCAAAGCCGATCGTCTGAACGTTCATAATCGGCTTGATGAACTCAAGATTGTGCTCCGAAGCCGCAAAAATCGCAACGCCCGAACCGGGGAACGTGATCTTCGAGGTCGATGCAAAGTAAAATACCATATCCTCGTTGCCCGTCTTGCGGCACTCCTCGAAGATATCGAGAAGCACGTCGCCCTTATCGTAAAGATCGTGGACCGCGTAAGCGTTGTCCCAGAAAATTCTGAAATCGGGAGCGGCGGGATTGAGATTTGCAAAGCGGCGGACTACGTCATCCGAATAGGTAACGCCGTCGGGATTCGAGTATTTCGGACAGCACCAGATGCCCTTGATCGTATCGTCCTCCGAGACAAGCTTCTCGACCATATCCATATCGGGGCCGTCCTCGTGGAGCGGTACGGGGATCATCTCGATGCCGAGCGACTGACAGATCGCAAAATGCCTGTCATATCCGGGCGAGGGGCAGAGGAACTTGATCTTATCCTGCTTTGCCCAGGGCTTCTTGACGCCGGCAACACCGTAAAGCATACAGCGGACCATGGTGTCGTACATGATATTGAGCGACGAGTTACCCGCAACGATGATATGCGACTCGGGGATACCGAGCAGCTCAGCAAAGAGCTTCTTTGCCTCGGGTACACCGTCGAGAAGACCGTAGTTACGGTAGTCAAAGCCGTCCGCAGAACGGCAATCCGCGCTCGAATGGATACAGTAGAGCATTCCCTGCATCATATTGAGCTGTGCGCGTCCGGGCTTACCGCGCGAGAGATCGAGATGATGACCCTCAGCGCAGATCTTCTTATATTTGGATAGGTAGCTTGTGCCAAGTGCCTCAAGCTCCTGCTGTGACATTTGTGAGTAAAGCATAACGGCTTCCTTTCTGATGGTAGAATTGCGATAAGCCGTATATGCGGCTTATTTTAATTAGAAATCTGCGTTTCCTGTGGTTCTGGGGAACGCCTCAACGTCACGGATGTTCGAAACACCGGTAACGTACATGATCATACGCTCAAAGCCGAGACCGTAGCCCGCGTGCTTTGTTCCGCCGTAACGGCGAAGGTCGCAGTACCAGGAATAATCCTCGGGAGCGAGTCCGAAGCGGGTGATAGCCTCCTCAAGCTTGTCGAGTCTCTCCTCACGCTGGGAGCCGCCAATGAGCTCTCCGACGCCGGGAACGAGCATATCTGCCGCCGCAACCGTCTTGCCGTCGTCGTTCTGACGCATATAGAACGCCTTGATATCCTTCGGATAATCGGTAACGAATACGGGCTTCTTGAAGACCAGCTCGGTGAGGTATCGCTCGTGCTCGGTCTGAAGGTCGATGCCCCACTTTACGGGATAATCGAACTTGACTCCGCTCTCCTCAAGGAGCTTGACGGCATCGGTATAGGTGATGCGTCCGAAATCGTTGTCAACAAGGTTCTGAAGTCTCTCGATAAGACCCTTATCGATGAACTTATTGAAGAATGCGAGCTCTGCGGGGCACTCCTTCATAACGAACCTGACGATATACTTGACCATCGCCTCGGCGGTGTCCATATAGTCGTTAAGGTCTGCGAATGCCATCTCGGGCTCAACCATCCAGAACTCAGCCGCGTGACGCTGAGTATAAGACTTCTCTGCGCGGAAGGTCGGACCGAAGGTATAAACGTTGGCAAAAGCCATCGCAAAGGTCTCGACGTTGAGCTGACCCGAAACGGTCAGACTCGTCTTCTTGCCGAAGAAGTCCTGCGAATAGTCGATCTCTCCGTCGGGTGTTCTCGGGGGATTTGCAAGGTCGAGAGTGGTGACCTGGAACATCTCGCCCGCACCCTCACAGTCGGAGCCCGTGATCAGGGGAGTATGAACGTAAACGAAGCCTCTCTCGAAGAAGAAGCTGTGGATAGCGTATGCAACGACCGAACGAACGCGGAAAACAGCGTTGAAGGTATTTGCTCTGGGGCGGAGATGCGCAATTGTACGAAGGTACTCAAGCGAATGACGCTTCTTCTGGAGCGGAAAATCGGGAGCCGACGCGCCCTCAAGAGCGATCTCGGTCGCCTTGAGCTCGAAGGGCTGAGGTGCCTCGGGAGTGAGGACGAGGAGTCCCTTACAGACGAAGGATGCGCCGACGTTCTGCTTTACGATCTCCTTGTAGTTAGAAAGCTTCTCGCTCTCGACAACGATCTGAAGGTTCGAGAAATAAGAGCCGTCGTTCAGCTCGATGAAGCCGAATACGTTGCTCGAACGGATGGTTCTCGCCCAGCCTGCGACGGTGATCTCGCAGTCAGCAAATTTTTCGGGTGCCGCAAAAATTTCTTTGATTGTGGTTCTTTCCATGCTTTGGTTCCTTCCTTTTATAGGCAAAATGCGGCTTGCCTTTTGAAAAGTGCAATTTTTCATTTCAAAATTGCAGAATTTTTCATGTATATAGCAAATATTATAGCACAAAAGCGCACATTTTGCAAGTCTTATTTTAAAAATCGCAAAAATAATTCAAAAATTTATTATTCGGACACAAATTTTGCCCAAAAATCGCCAAGAATTCCCTGAAGCTCGGGAATATCCGACGCGAATTTCATCTCCGACCAATGCGGAGGATAGAGAGCGCGGTATTTTTCCTCTGCGTATCTGTCGTCGATGAGGACGACAACTCCGCGGTCGTCGGGGCGTCTGATGACTCTTCCCGCCGCCTGCAGGACCGAATTCATTCCGGGATAGGTATAGGAATAATCGTATCCGCACTCGGCGCGGTTCTCGAAATAGTCGCGGATGATATTCCGCTCAGCCGAGAGACCGGGGAGACCGACGCCGACGATCAGCGTTCCGATCAGCCTGCTTCCCGGCAAGTCAACGCCCTCCGAAAAGCTTCCGCCGAGAACGCAGAATCCGACGCGCAGACACCCGACGTCATTCTCGAAAAAGGAAAGGAATTCTTCCCTCTCCTGCCTCGTCATACCCGACCGTTGTATCGCCACGGGGACGTTCGGATAGCGCGCGGTAAAGATGTCGGTAACGCTCTGCATATATTTGTAGGACGGGAAATAGACGATGTAATTTCCGCGCTTCGCAGCAACAGTCGCCGCGATCGCGCCCGCGATCCTCTTGTAAGATCTATCTCTGTCCTCAAACCGCGTGCTAACGTTCGTAAGCGCGATAAGACCGAGATTCTCGCGTGGAAATGGCGATGGCAGGGAGATCGAACAGCTGTCTCTGCCGCCGCCGAGGATATCCGAAAAATAATCCGCAGGGGTCAGAGTTGCCGAGAAGAAGACCGAAGCGTAAGCCTCACCGAGAGCATCGTCGAGACGCGCCGACGGATCGAGACAATAGAGTTTGAGCGAGACCTCCTCGCCGATCTTCTCGATATACGTCCGATACCGCTCATCGAAATTCTCCGCCGCGTTCTGCCACTTTTTGCAGACCGATCTGAACCTCGCCGCCGCACAGGCAAGCGGAATATCCGTTCTGTGCGTAAAGTAGAAGAGATCGGCGCGCTCGAGAGCACGGCTGACGGCATCGTCGAGATCGGGAAGCGGATCGCGGTTAAAATAGTAACCGCACCGAACGCCTTCATACTCGCTCATATTCTCTTCGCAAAGCTCGCCTGCACGGCAGAGAGCCTCGTCAAGCGACGCGAGAGCCGAAGTAAGCATCGTATCGTTCCGAATCGCCTCCGTTATCCTTCGGACGTCTTCGCGCGTCAGAGTCGCGGAAAAGATATCACGCGCACGCTCGGGGAGGTTATGAGCCTCGTCTATGAGAAAAACATTCTTACCGCCGCAATATGCCGAGTCGCCGAAATAACGGCGAAGCTTGACGGCGGGATCGAATGCATAATTGTAATCGCAGATGATCACGTCGCAGTATTCCGAGAGATCAAGCGAGAGCTCGTATGGGCAGATATTATGCTTTGCAGCAGCCTGCGAGATCGCGCCCGAAGGATAGCCCTTGTAGCTCAGGATCAGCGATTCTATCGCCGCGTCTCTGCGGTCATAATAGCCCTTGGCAAGCGGACAATGCTCGGGGTCGCAGATAAAATCGCCGCCCGTCCTTCGCGGGCAGATCTGCTCCTTTGCAGTAAGCACCATAGTCCGCAGACCCGCACCGACACTCGCAAGCCTTCCCGCGGCGGCGTAAGCCTCGCGCCGAGTGCTCGCTTTGGCTGTGAGATAAAATACCCTTCTGATATCGGTCCTTCCCATAGCGCGTGCCGCGCCGTAGAGCACCGAGACCGTCTTGCCGATGCCCGTTGGAGCCTGCGCAAAGAGCCTCTTTCCGCTTCCGACAGCCGATGCGACCGATGAGATCAGCTCACGCTGTCCCTCACGGAGACTCGGATGAGGAAATTTCAGTTTTGAAAGAGCGGGATGGACCTGTCTTGCGGCATCGACCTCGTTTCGCGCACGTGAGGCAACCTTCGCAATAAATGCGTGAAGCGCAAGCTCAAGCTCCTCCGAGGTATATACCCTGTCTGAATTTTTGACATTTTCGCCGTCGGGAGTTGCGATAACGAGCCTTGCTGTGACCTTCGGGAAGCCTCGCGATAAAGCCAGACACGCCGCATATATCATCACCTGTGCTCTTCCGAGGCGAGAGGACGCCCTCTCGAACGCCGAATGCGTCACGGTCTTGAACTCGGTCACGATCGGAACGTCGCCCTCTGTAACACCGTCCGCGCGCCCCGAGATCCGATAGGTGATATTACCGCTTACGAAATCCGCAGAGATCGGCACCTCGGCACGGAATCCATCGCCCTGCATAGACGCGAGAGCTTTGTGGAGGATCCTTCCCTCCTCAGAGGTAGGCGACTCACCACCGCCGCCGAGATTTCCGCTCTGCGAAGTCCGATCGGCAAGCTCGCGCGCGGAGATCAGAATCATATTCAGTTCACTGTCAAACCGCACGAACTCACCTCTCTCTCCGCGAAAATAAACAATATCTCATTATATTATATGTATATATTACCACATTTCTATCACAAAGTCAAGCATTTAGATAAAAATGAAAATTTCCATCCAAAACAATAATATAATAAAAAAGCGGTTGACAAAACCGCTTTCTTATGTTATAATAATAACGGAGAGCACCGATGACGGTTGCTTCCGAACCTATAGTTAAAATAACCGCCTAGGCTTGGAAACTGAGGCGGTTATTTCTTTTTATTTATGAGTTCTACGTAAGTCAACAAAGCAATAATTAAACTTGCAAGCAAGATCAATTCTTCCAAAGTTATATACATAAGTCCCACCTCCCCTCTCGGGAAGGCAAAAAGAAATTTTATCTTCCCGCAAAGGGAAGCAACCGCCACCGTTTTGGTGTTCTCCGAGTATCATAAGATACTGTTATTATTATATCACAACTTGAAATATAAGTCAAGCATTTAGATAAAAATGAAAATTTCCGAGCCAAGCTCGGAAATCTACCATCACTTTTCACTTTACACTAATACGCAAAAGAACTGCCCGAAGGCAGTTCTTTTGTGTATTTAAAGCTTAGTCTCTCTTCTTGATGATGAGAGCGGTGCCGAGAATTGCAACGAGTGCAACGCCGCCTGCAACGAATCCGCCGCAACCGGTTTTCTCAGTTGTAGGCTGAGTTCCTTCGGAAGGAGCCTCGGTGCCCTGAGAAGGAGCCTCGGTACCCTGAGAGGGAGCCTCGGTTGCGTCATCACCCTTGGTGGTCTCGTCAACCTTGGGAGCCTCGGTGGTCTCGTCGCCCTCTACCTTTTCACCGTTAACGTAGGTGCTGCCGGAAAGAACTACCCAACCCTGAGCAGGATTGATGGAGGGGAAGTTATCGGTACCGATCTTCTGATAGAAGTAGAAGCGGTATGCGCCGTTCTCGAAGCCTGCTGCCTTAGCTGCATCTGCTTCAAGAGTATCCATTAAAGCCTCACCGAAAGCGTCGCTTTCAGCAAGCTGGCAGATCTCATAGCAAACCTTACCGGACTTGATATCCTCAAGAGTGGTCTTGATGATGCCTTCGGTCTCGGAGAGCTCGTGGATATTGCCTACGTCTCTTCCGTTTTCAGTATAGGGGTTAGCAAAGGAGTAGTACTTGTACTGATCGTAGTAAATGTCGTAGTTACCCTGGAGATCGTACATAGTAGCGTCTGCGGAAGAACAACCGAAGAAGGTGTTTTCCTTTCTTTCAGCAACTGTGCCCTCGCGCTGGCTGACAGCACCGGTGTTGATGTTGTACTTAATGGTGGTGTAGGGAGAGTTGGTGTATGCTACGAAGGGAGATCCGTAGTCAAAGATTACGGTTGATTCGTCCTTCTTCTGGGTACGACCGTAAACGATGTCACCGGTGTTGATGCAGAACTGGAGATCGAGGTAAGCAGTAGTACCGGAAGCGTATGTGTAACCAACAATACCGCCTACTCTGTAGGGAGCATCGATCTTACCTTCGTTCTTGCAGCCCCAAACTCTGTACCAGCCGCTCTGCTTCGAGGTACCGATATGACCGAAGATACCGCCTGCGTCTGCGCCTGCAGAACCGAAGGAAACGCCGTCCGCACCGATATAAGTATCTTCAACGGTAATGTTACCGGTGTTGGTACAACCGTAAGCCTCAGCGGTGTGCTGGGCTGCATGGAGAGCTACACGGGATACAAGACCACCTGCGATACAGATGTTACCCTTCATGTAGATGTCACCGGTGTTGGTGCAGTTGAAGAAGATTGCGCTGTCGATGATGCCGCCGAAGCCGCCTGCACGCATCTTCTCGTCTGCGGTGGAGTCAACGTAGATATCACCGTTGTTTACACAGTTGGTGAATATCATGGGAACTGCGTTGTTCTCACAGTCAGCAACGAAACCTGCTGCCCACTTAGCATTACCGGTAATGGTAACGTTAGCGTCGTTTACACAGTCGGTAGCGTTGAAGCCCTTGGAGGAAAGGGTTGCAAATGCAGCTGCGTTTGCATCCTGGTAGAAGATTTCGCCCTTGATCTTAAGGTTCTTAACTTCGCCGGAGAAGTCATTAAACATGGGAGTAGAAACGGTAACAGTGTGGCCGTTACCATCGAGGATGCCCCAGAAGGGCTCAGCATAGGAGCTGGGAAGAGTGATGTCTGTTGCAAGGTAGTACTTTGCTGTAGGCTCGGTAGCATCAGCGGGAGTAGAAACCATTGCGAGGAATTCGTCTGCGTTGTTAATAGCGGTTCCTTCGGGAGCAGCACTTACGGGAATCGCAAATGTGCAAACCGAGAGAAGCATAACCGCGCAGAGGATGATGGAGAGTGTTTTGCGCATGATATGTACCTCTTTCATTTGATTTTTCATACCGATAAGGTGTTCGATATGCTACATAGATAATTATACCCGATATTTGTTTTTTTGTCAATACTATTTTATATTTTTTGGTATTTGTTAATAAAAAAAACGCAGATTTTTTGTTATATTTGCCGATTATTATATATATTAGTATATGATTTTGCTTATTTCAGCATTTCAAAAGTTTTGAAATCGGTACGTTCAAAGGTCAGCGGCGTGACCGAGATATATCCCATCTCCATGGCATCGATATCAATAGTTTTATCCCCCCGGAATTTGTAGCAATTATATCCCTCGGGGAAATACATGCCGTCCCCGACGTCAATATATTTATCCGAAAATCTGACTCCGCCCTGTCGGGTGATTGCTATCTCGCCGCCATTCTTGGGAATATTGACGTTGTATACGTCACAGAGAGAAAGCAGATCGTGCTTGACGAAATAATCGTAAACCTTATCGAAGTTTTCCGCCGCGCCCTCAAGACTCTTTTTGCCCGCGGAGACCGCAATGCCCTTCATACCGAGCATCGAAGCCTCAAGAACCGCGCCGACTGTGCCCGAATAATTGATATCGTAACCGAGATTCTTGCCGCTGTTGACGCCCGAAAGGACAAGATCATATTTGCGCTCAAATCCGAGAACCGCAATTCTGACGCAGTCTACGGGGGTAGAATCAACCGTGTAAGCTTCGCTTACGCCTTCATACTCATACTTTTCCACATGGAAAGACTTGCGCAGCTCAAGTCCGACGCTCTTTCCGCTCTGCTCGACTAAAGGCGCGAAGACCTCGACCTCGCCAAGCTTCTTTGCCCAATCGACGAGCGCGCGCAGGCCGGGAGCCGCGATGCCGTCGTCATTCGTGATCAATATTCTCATAACCAACCCTCGTTTTGTTCCTTGAATTCCTTGAGGCGCGCATCGGCGTCGGCAAGGAGCGCGCGGATCTCGCTCTGCTTTAGGAGCGTTGCTCCGCTTGCACAATCGTGTCCTCCGCCGCGGTATTTTTCGCCGATCTCATTGACCGTGACGAATCTTGAGCGCAGACGAACACGGATCGTGCCGTCCGCATTGTCAATAAATGCGATCCAGATAAGGCTTCCGCGTATCGAATCAAGATACGAAACGCTCGCGCTTGCCTGCTCCTGAGTGAGACCGAACTTCTCCTGCATCTTTGCGGTGACGTGGATATACGCCACGCCGTTTTCGGTTCTCTTCATTTTATTATATACGTGCGCCTTGAACTTCAGCTGCTCGTAGTCGTCGATATAGAGATTTGCATAGAGATGATCCGTGTCAACGCCCGCCTCGAGCATCAGAGCCGCCGCACGCATGGTATCGCCCGAGACGCTGCGGAAACGAAATCTGCCCGAATCGGTTACCATTCCGGTATAGATATAGGTTGCCGCCTCGCTATCTATCTTCAGCTCGTCGCGGAATTCGCTGTAAAAGCGCGCGATCATCTCGCAGGTGGACGAGCTATGCTCCTCTACCCAATTGATCACGCCGTAATTATCGCGCGGGATATGATGGTCGATCTTCACGACCTCTCGGCAGAGCTTATACTTCGAATTTGAAATTCTCTCCTCGGTCGCGGTGTCGAGAACGAGCGCGAGCGCGCCCTCGTAGAGCGCATCGTCAACGCCCTCCTCGTCTGCCCCGAGAAACTCGAGATAATCGCACTTCTGCCAATCGACGACGTGGATATCTTTTTCGGGGAAGCTCAGTCGCAATATCGCGGAAAGACCCTTTGTAGAGCCAACACAGTCGCCGTCGGGACGGATATGTCGGAAAAGAAAAATTCTGTCATACTCCTTGATCTTGTCAAGGACTGCCTTCATAAGCTCACGGCTCATTCTCCTACCTCCGAAAGTTTATCAAGATCGGCAAGCATCTTCATTGCATCTTCTTTGCATGAAACCGTTGCTCCGCTCGCCTTCTTATGTCCTCCGCCGCCGTATTTCACGGCGATGGGGTTGATATTGTACTTGCTTGAGCGTATCTCACAAAGAACGCCCTCCTCCGTCTCGGTAAAGTTGACCCATACGTCGACGCCTCGGATCTCAGCCATGCATCCGACCATTCCGCGCGATATCGCAAAGGTATCCGCGCCCGTCGCCTTTGCCTCCTCGAGAGTCGTGTAGATATACGCCACGTTGTGCTCAGTAAACTTGATCTTGAGAACGAACTCCGCCTTCAGCCTTATATGCGAAAAATCATCGGCATAGAGATTGCGGTAGATATCGTTCGTGTCAAATTTCTGCTCGCAAAGGTAGGCGGCTGTAAGAAAGGTCTGCGAGGTCGTGGAATCGTAACGGAATCTGCCCGAATCCGTGATCATTCCGGTATAGAGCGACTTTGCGGCAAGAGGCGTCATTCGCAAGCCCGTTTCCTTTACAAAGGTCGCAACAAGTCCCGCACAGCTTTCAAACGAAGTATCCGTCAGCTCGAGATCTGCAATTTTCTCGCAGAAAATATGGTGATCCATGCGGACGGTCTCGGCGGCGAGGGTATATCTTTCGTCGCTGATAAGGGCTTTTGCCGAGGTATCAAGGATTATTGCAAGTGCGCCCTCGTAGACTCCATCGTCTATCTCATCCATTTTCGAGCCCGCCATGAAGGAATATCTCTTCGCGGCGTCGCCGACGGTATAGATCTTCTTTTCGGGAAAATTCTCCTCGAGGATCAGGCGCAGACCTATCTGGCTTCCGAGCGCGTCTCCGTCGGGATTCGAGTGGCGGTGTATGATAATTGTATCATACTGCTTTATTTTTTCAAGAATTTTGTTATACATCAATCAAAATATCCTTTATATTCTACTTTATAATCACTTTCGGGGAAAAGATGGCGGTGCAGCTCGATGAAGTAATTATCCGTCATTCCCGCGATATAGTCAACGACTATCTGATTCGGTTCACTGCGCTCATACGGCGTACTGCGCTTGTAATATGACTTGTTAATATAGTCGATATGATGAGTGAATATCGGAGATGTCTTGTCCCCGACCAGAATATCGCCAAGCAAACGCTCGTAGATATCCTTCATCATAGGTCTTGCAGTTATATCGAGCTTTGCGCGCGTAGCCGCGCTCTCATAAATGAGATTGTAATTGTCCCGCTTTGATGCCTTCAAAGCCTTGAAATGCTTCTCGTCAAGCTTAATATATGGCTTGCCATAGCTGTTTTCAATAATATTTACCACGAGATTATTTATGATCTCGGCATTGATCGAGCCAATATCCTCGTTTGTAAACGCATCCTCTGCCACGACCTTCGCGCGCGCGGCATCCTGCCTGTCCTTACCGAGATATGCAATAATATCTGCCAGACGGACAACACATCCCTCAAGCGTTGAGGGCAGTTGCTTTGATGCAAATTCCTTGTCGGTATAACAGCGTTCGATTATCTCGTCGAATTTATCAAAGGAGGATAGCCCCGTCGGAACGTATTCCTCAAGCTCAAACTCGCCGTCATGAAAGGCGATACCCGAAAGAGTTTCAAGGCTTATATTGAGCGGAAATTGCGTGTCGAGGACGCGCACCGAATGGATATTGTGCATAAAATATCTTCCGGTATGCGAAAAATAGATCTCGTTGAGATATAATTCTCCCGTATGACCAAAGGGCGGATGTCCCATATCGTGTCCAAGCGCGATCGCCTCGATCAGATCCAAATTAAGATTCAGCGCACCGCCGATCGTCCTCGCAATTCGCGAGACAAGCTGTACGTGTAGGCTTCGACGGCTGATATCGTCATTCTTTATCAAGGAAAAGACCTGGGTCTTGTCGGTATAGCGGTTATAATAAGGGCAATGCAGTATCTTATCAATATCATGCACAAAAGGCGGGCGCCAAACGCTCCCGCTATCCTTTTTCAGGCTATCACGCCGTCTTATTTTTGAGTTATCGAAACCCATTCTCTCGTAGCTGCCCGTGCGCTTCTCCGCCTCGATTCGGCGGGTCAACGCATCGGACAGCAATTCGTATTTCAACATTCTGCCACCAACAGATTATTTGATCTTGATAGAATTTGCCCACTCAATAAACTGCGGGCGGTACTCCTCGTATTTTTCATTTTCGCATCCGAACTCGAATACGTAAAAAGCGTCGTCGCTCTTGATAAATACAGCAAAATAGCTTCTGATATCGCCCATATTCGACTCCGCCTGCTCCTCAACAACAAGCAGCCCCGATTCCTTCTTCATCTGAGAAGAAATACCGAAATGGCCGTTATCCTTGAGAACGTTCAAAAATTCCTCTTCTGTCATCGAAATTACGCCCGCGTACTCGTTGAAGCTGAAGGTAGAAACAGAAACCGAACACTCACTCGAGCCAAAATAATAGATTCCGTCCTCGTAATCCTCGGTAAAGCGAGTCGTAAGAGTGATCTGGAAATCGTCCGAGATGAAATCCTTCGGTCTCTCAAACAGGGTATCCATATTCATTACCAAGCCGATCGCAACACCGATCAGAATTGCTACGATCGTAGTGATGATGCCCTTCTTGTTCGAACGCTTACGGTTGGCAAGCGCATGCTCATCGGTAACGCCGTGGAAACGGAAAGGGTTGCCCGCGCCGGGATTATATGTACATTTTCCGCCGATCTCAACGTCGCCGACGCCTGCAGGGATCTGATAATAATCGTTGCACATATCCTTAGAAAGCTTATCGGCAATGACAACGACCTTCACAGCCTCATCTCCGATATCAAAGGAAACCGTCTCGCCGTTTTTGACCTTGCAAACGAATCTGCAGGGAATGCCAGCAATCGTAAGCTCACTTGCGTTATAATCCTCAACGTAAACGTTCAGTCTTCCCGCGCAGCCAACAAAGCTCTTGTCTCTTGTTAAATATACTTTTCTCATAATATCACCTCCAAAGTGCTACCATAAAGTATACCACAATATCGTCCGAAAGTCAATCGGAATTTCAAATTTAATAAAAAAGGTCCCTGCCGCATTTGCCTGCGGCAGGGTTTCAAAGGAAGATTATTAATCTCTCTTCTTCATAATGATAGCGCAACCGAGGATCGCAACGATAGCGATTCCTGCGGCAACGGCAGATCCGCATCCTCTGTCATCTTCAATAACCTGGGGATCGGTCTCCTCAACGGTCGTAGAAGGTGTAATGGGATCGGTTACAACGTCCGAAGATCCGGGGCCGGGGGTTTCCTCAGCGGTGGTATCGCCGGGCTCGGTGGTGTTATCGGGAGGAGTAGACGTGGTATCATCCGCAGTTGTATCACCGGCAGTAGTATCTTCTGCAGTAGTATCCTCTGCAGTAGTATCCTCAACGGTAGTATCGGGAGGAGTTACGGGCTCGGTGGTAACGGGAGGCTCTTCGGTGGTCTCCTCGCCCTTTGCGGGAAGGATCTTGAAGTCCTTGGCATTGCAGATCGAGCAATAACGCTCGCTGATACCGGTGTTGGTAGCCGTGGGCTCGGTAACAACGACCCACTCGCCGTAGTTATGCTCTCCGGGTGTACGGGTCAGACCGCATACGTTACAAGCCGCGTCACAGCTGTTATCGTACTTGTGAGTGATGGATCTGGTCGCAAAGCAGGTGTTGCAGGTGGTATCGCAATCGTTATCATAAACGTGACCGACTACGACGCGCTTAGTGTTACACTTGTTGCAGTACTCATCGCAGTCGTTATCATACTCGTGACCCTTGATGGTACGGGTAGCACCGCAGATGTTACAGTCAGCATCACAAACGTTGGAGTAGTGATGTGCCTCGACGTTCTGCTTCTCGTCGCATCCGGTGCAAGCGTTCCAGTGCTCAACTTCATTCTTGCTCCATACTGTGGACCAGGAATGAGTATGTCCGTGTGCGGGCGTGAGGATAGCGTTACATACGGTACAGATCTGAGGAGTGGTAGCGGTTGCCTCGGGACCGGGAGTATGATCGGGAGCGGGGATATACTGAACCACGCTGCTGAGCTTGTCTTTACAGAGAGTACAGTAAACGACGGACTCATAGCTTCCGGGCTGTCCGCAGTTTACGGGCTCACGTCTGTTCTCGATAACAGCGGGAGCTTGAATATGCTCGAGCTTGGGAAGAACTGTGGACTCGGAAGAAAGCTTCTCGTTACAGTTCTTACAGTAAACAACGGTATCGTATCCACCGGAGGTATAGCAGGTAGCTTCCTTGAGATTCTCAGTTACCGATGCGGCGGGAGAATGTCCGGTAGCCTTGATAAGCTTTCTCTCTCTGGTGATATTTGCGCCGCAGACCGAGCAATCGACGATATGATCGTATGCGCCGTCTGTGGTACAAGTAGCAGGGGTCTCGTTCTTTCTTACAGCTTCGCCGGGGGTATGGGGAAGCTTTTCAAGGGTAACGGTAGTTACGGAGACCTGTGCGCTGCAAAGCTTACAGTAAACGACCTTATCATAGCTGCCTACGTTTGTGCAGGTGGGCTCGATCGTATTCTCGAACACAGCATCGCCTTCGGTATGAGCTTCAAGAGGACGGGGGGTGGTGTCTCTCTGCAGCTCTTCGCCGCAATTTACGCAGTAGTAAACAAGATCATAAGATCCGGCCTTTGTACAGGTAGAAGCGATATCATTCTCGAGCTTTGCATTGCCCTTCTTGTGGCCCTTTGCAGGGATGGACTTTGTCTCACGGCTGAGTTCCTTACCGCAAGCTAAGCAGTAAGTTACTTCATCGTAAGATCCGGCATCGTTGCAGGTTGCGCCGGGCTTTTCGTTTTCGACGACGGAAGAACCGGGCTTATGAGCAAGAGCCTCGCCCGTCTTCTGAGTGCGGCTGATCTCTGTATTACATACGGTGCAGTAAACTACTTCATCATACGTAGCAAATTCCTCGCACTTGGATGCGGGCTTTTCATTTTCTATAACGGGTGTACCGTTTGTGTGACCGACGGGAGGGATCTCCTTTTCGGTTCTGCTAATCTCAGCGTTACAAACGCTGCAGTAAACGACTTCGTCATAAGTAGAGGGAAGATCACACTTCTCAGCGGTCTTCTCATTCTCCTTAACGGGAGCCGACTCGGTATGACCGAGAGCGGGGATCTCCGTAGGAGTTCTGCTGAGCTCAACCTGGCAGAAAATGCACTTTACAACGGAATCATAGGATCCCTTTTCGGTGCAGGTGGGTTCCACGCGGTTTTCCTCAACAGGCTGGGATGGCATGCACTCGTGCTCGCCGATATTTGTAATGATAATATCGGTGGAAGCAGAATTAATGGTAAAACTGGATTTTCTATCAGTATCTCTGATATTAGCGGAATTAGAATCAACTGTAATTTTAGTTACTCCGGTTGGAGCGCCTTCCTTAACCTTAAAGGTAAGGGAGATAAGATGTCCGGTTGCATCAAAAAGGTGAGCCGGACCGCCGAATATAACAGACATTTCGCCAAGCGAAACTCTAATTGTACCGTCATCCGCTTCGGCGACGGTAAATGCCTGTTCTCTATCGGTTTTAAAAGCACTTGTGTCGTTATTAAAGCCTACGAAAGTGAGAACACTATTATCGAATTTGACATCTGCCCTTCCCCAGATAAATCCGGAATTTTCGGTAATTTCAACCAAAACTGTAAATTCCTGATTAGCAGATACAGTGGGAGCCGAAGCCCCCACTGCATAAGTCAGTTTATTGGTTGATTCGGCAAATGCCGTCAACGGTAGAGCAACAACAAGACACAAGATGAAAAGGATAGAAATTATTATTCTCTTCAAATTGTTACTCCTTATTATGTTAGTTGCGTCTTAGATTATTATTTTGCGAGCTGTGCTGCTACGATAGCATCGATAGAAGTCTGACCAACGATTACCTGATAGAGGATAATGAGGTCATCGAGATCAACATCGTTATCAAAGTCAGCATCTGCACAAGCGGAGTAGCCTGCAGTACCGGTGATGAAGTCGTTGTAGAGAGCAAATGCATCATCCATGTCAGCAGCAACCTTGTCACCGTCAACATCGAGGAACTTGTCGATCTTAACAGTAATGACATCGCCGGCAGCATCATCGAGGTTAACCTGATTGTTCTTCTTATTGAGATAATAAGCAACGATATCAATGTTAGCTACTTCGAAAGCAGTCTCGGTTGCAGCGGGATCGATTACCATGAATGTGAGCTTAACGAGGTCTTCGCCGCCATTGATCTTTGTGTAGTCTGCAGCGTTTGCAGCAAACTTAACAACACCGGTTCTAGCATCGTTATGGAACTCGAAAGCGTAAGCGAACTTAGAGCTAATGTTCTCAGCACCGATGAACTTAACAACGTTTTTGTCGTAATTTACGGAGTAGTTGAGACCCCAAACATAAGCGTTGAAGGAATCAGCAGAAACAATAACTTCAATAGTAGCACCTACACAGTAGGGACCCTTAGCAGCATCTACATAGTACTGTACGCCGTTAAGTGCGTCAGTCCAAACTTCCTGAACGTCGCCGCAGTGAGAGCAAACGGTCTTTCTGTAACCCTTGTTAACGTAGGTAGCAGGAACAGATTCAACTGGAACAGGATCGTGGTATCTAGGACCGGGCTCGTTGATCAGGTCTTCGGTAACGACTCTGTGATCGCAGCCGGGCTCGAGACAGAACTCAATCCAGTAACCGTAATCAATGCATGTGGGATCAACGTACTTGTTGTCAAGCTTGTGAGGATTGTCAATGTATTCGCCACAGATTGCACAGTAGCGATCACCCTCAACGATGTTGGTGCAGCTTTCGGTAAGCTGTTCGCCATCGGAGTTTACATGACCGTTGGTGCTGGGTGTGTAAGTATCGATGTACTCATAACCGCAAAGTTCGCACTCGAAGTGCTTGTAGAGATAATCGAAGCAATCTACAGGGCAGAATTCGCAATCAACGATGACACATTCCTTAGCATTGTGGTCAAGAAGGAAGATCATGAGCTGACCGTTGAGCACGTGCTTGAGCATGGGGATCTCATCGGGCTCATAACCGGTGATATTACCCTTCTTATCCTTAAGAACAGTAACCTTAGCAGCATTTACGAGAACTTCGCCGCATCTCTTACAGTAGGTGTAACCCTCGTAACCGATCTCACCACAGGTAGGATCGATCTGACCAACAACTACTTCGTCGTGGCCGAGAGCCTCAAGATATTCGCCGGATACAAGGAAATTGTACCAAATAACAGCAGTAAGGGGAATTTCTTTAAGCTCAGTGTTAGTTGTAAAGAACTTAGTGAGATCCTTGTCGAAGTAGCACTCAAAGCAATCCTTACACTGCCAATACTCAACACGACCGGGGGTGGTGCATGTGGGAGCAATTGCAGAGTACTTCTGAAGAGAACCATGGGAAGCCTTAACTACAGTGTCCTCAAGTTTGATGGAGTAGGGCTTGCCGTCCTCATCATATGCGAAGAGACCGCAAATATCGCACTCATAGTATTCGATGTTGCCATCTACATAGCACTGCTTAGGAGTAGCGTCATGCTTTACTACATTATCATGTCTTGCTGCGGGAATAGTTACGTAGATACCTGCGCCGCAATCGTCACAGTAGAAGGTTTCGTATCCATCGCTGATGCAAGTGGGAGCCTTATAGATGTGTCCGGAAGTGAAGCCCGTATAAGTATGAACATCTTCCTTAAGGGTTCCGTTTTCATCATATTTGAAGATATGCTGTCCGTGAACTGCAAGTACATCTTCAATAGTGTCAAATACGGAGGGGAGAGGAGTCTCGAGAGTGTTTACGCCGCCGTGTACAACGTCGCCGCAAATCTGGCACTTCTTCCACTCGTAAACGTAGCAGCCTGCGTAGTCACCGTTACAGTTGGTAACCTTCTGGGTTACAACGTAGTCGTGTCCTGTTGTTTCAAGAACAAACTTCTCGGTAGCTTCGCAATCCTTACACTTAGCGATTACGTAGCCGTCATTGAGACAATCAGCAGCCTCACTCTTTATAGGATTGTGGAAGATAACGTCGCCATCTTCTACGTCGTAGTAATCATGTCCCTTAGCTTCAGTCTCGATAGGCTTAGATACCCACTCACATGCTGGGCAGTAGTGGATTTCAAGACCCTTTGCTTCGCAAGTAGGAGCCTTGATAATTTCGATCTTGCGATCTGCGTGGTTATCAGGATTGAAATCTTCAAAATCAGTTCTCTCGAAAACGTGAACGTAGATCTGATCGCCGGTGAGCTCACCATCAACGATCTCGTCGATCCACTCACACTTGCCGTCCTTTACTTCGCCGTCTTTGCCTTCGTCATGCCACTCAGCTGCACAGTATGTAATGGTGTAGCCCTTGGATACGCAAGTAGAGGGAAGTGTAACGGTAACTTTTACATGACCCTTAGCAGGCTGGGACTTATCCTTTACGATTACGGTAACACCGCAGTTCTTACAGCCCCAAACCTCAAAGCCGTAGGTGGTACAAGAAGCGGTATTCTCTGCGATCTTCTTGAAGTCGCCGTGAATAACGTCCTCGTCAGCGTTCTTTTCGCCACAAACGCGGCACTCAACGTGACAATCGCCTACTTCAATGGAGTAATCATTGTCGCCGGGCATGGGGAAATCGTGACCGTTGGGCTCACGAATGAAGTCTTCCTCGCTCTCGCGTGCCTCATAGATAGCCTCAGCGCCGGTGGTTGCATTTGCCTCTCTTACGCACTGATAGAGCGTATTGCAGAGAGAGCACTTGTAAATTGCATAGTTGCCATAATCATCGCAATCAGGGTCCTTAGCTTCTACGATAAGATTGTAATTGCAATCATGCTCGTAGAAAATTACAACCTGCTTGGTGTCGCCACACTTTACGCAAGTGTATTCAGCAAGACCGTTGATACCTTCGATTTCCATGCTTCCGCCATAAAGCTCAGGGAGGCCGGGCTCATCGAGGATGTCAGAGGGATGAGTATCCCACTTGTGATCATGTGCTTCTTCGGTATAGGTATAGCCACAAACGGTACACTCGTAAACCTTCTCTACTGTGCAGCCGAATCCGGATTCAGAAATGAGCTCATAAGAATGCTCAGGCTCAATCTTCTCTTCCTTGGTAGCTCCGCAGACAGAGCAGGTATAGTACTTCATACCGTCCTTAGCTTCGGGACCGCATACGGGTTCAACATACTTTTCGGTATCTTCTACCCACTCGTGGTCTCCATCGGTACCCTTTACGAAATCGTCAAGGTACTCCGAGTTACAGGTCAAACACTGATAAACAGTGTAGCCCCATTCGTTACACTTTGCATCAACTGTTTCAACAGCTACTGCATCACAGTTTTTAGCATCGTGTGTTTTGTCAACTCCGGGACACTTCAATTCGTCAGCCGCAAAGATCGACGCAGGAACGAGCGACAGAACCATGATAGATGCCAGGAGAATCGCAAAAAACTTCTTCATGTTTTCTTCCTTTCGAAAAAATAATATTTTTTGGGGTCGTCATACTATGCTACAACAAGATGTTGTGCCCCTTCCGAAGAAGAAACACAATGCATCCCGCCCCCGCATACCAAGCGTCAATTGATATACTTCGGCATAGCATAACATCACGTAAGATATTTTACACCACTTTTCCTTTTTTGTCAATACCTTTTGAAAAAGTTTTTCCCAAAAACTAAAAATATTTGCTGTTTTTCTTGTTGTTACACATCACATTGGTTTTATTTTACAGAAAATATTTATTCTTCCATTTGCGCTTTTTTTCGCCCTTTGAGTGCTCTTTTTCCATACCTTTCCATCCCTCTTCTTCACACAACCTTCACGTGCGAAATAATTGACTTTTTGTCGAAAATATGGTATAATAAGATGAATCGGCAAAATGCTTGCCGCCGGTTCGCAGAGATTTTTATTGATAAGGAGGAAAAAATATGACGCATTCGACCAAACGCAGAATTCTTGCCGGCTTATTGGCTTTAATATTCATTATTTTTTTACTCCTTTCTTCAACTATCGGACCGCACGACGACCACAGATCTGTTTGCTGCAAAAATCGCTGCCTTATCTGTCTTGCTTCAAGCTCGCTTTACGTTATGCGAATCCTTATCTGCAGCGTTATCTTTTTCTCCGCCGTGCTTCCCGCCCCGCTGCTTGCCGGCGAGGCTGTAAGCTCACATGCAGAAAACCGCGCTGTACGCACACTCATTTCCCTGAAGACCAAGATAATTTCATAGTCCCCTTGAAATTCTTTTCATATCAGTTCTAAATTTCAAAGGAGACCTTTCATGATTAAAACCACAAATCTTTCAAAGCATTTCAAAAACGAGACCGCCATCGACTACCGTGACCTCGTTTTTGAGGACGGAAAGTCCTACATGCTTCTCGGGGCATCGGGTTGCGGTAAATCCACCCTGCTCAATATGATCGCAGGAATCCTCTCGCCCGACTCGGGTTCAATCGAGATCGCGGGAGTGGAGATGTCCGCAAAACCCCAAAAGCAAAAGGATAAATTTCGCATTAATAAAATAGGATACATTTTTCAGGATTTCAAGCTCATTCCCGAAATGAGCGTCATTGACAATATAAACATACTCCGACTCGAGAACGTCGACACCTCAGCCGCAGACGAGGTCCTTGATTCGCTCGGCATCCTCGACAAGAAACATAAAAAAGTAAAGAATCTCTCCGGCGGCGAGAGGCAGCGTGTCGCCATTGCCCGCGCGATAGTCAAGAAGCCGGATATCATCCTTGCCGACGAGCCTACGGGAAATCTTAACTTCGCGATAGGCGAGGCGGTCATCAAGCAGCTGATCGAGATCTCGAAGGGCAAGACTCTGATCGCCGTTACACACGACGATCGCCTTTCCAAGTACTTCGACTGCACCATCGACATGAATCATGTGACGGGAGGCAGAAGAGATGTTTAAATTTGCTATAAAAAATATGGCGATCAAGCGGGTGAAGATCATTCTGATCGTTATCTCGATCGTGATCTCCGCATCGGTCGCGCTTCTCGCCTACAATATTTCCGAGCAGGTTGACGACGGCTTCAAGAGCACCGCAGCTTACTATGACATTATCATCGGTCCCGCGGGCAGCTCAACTCAGCTCGCCATGAACACCATGTTTTTCACGGACAAGCCTCTCGGAACGATCTCTTACGAATACGTCGAAAAGCTTGATTCCGATATGCGGATCAACGCAGTCGTCCCCTTCACGATGGGCGATTCCTTCAACGGCGCAAAGATCGTCGGAACAACGCCCCTCTTCCTTGACGGCAAAGAGCTTGCGGCGGGCGAAATGTTCGGCGAGAAATTCGAATGCGTTATAGGATCGGGTGTGGCAAAAAAATACGGGCTTTCGCTCGGCGACGAGCTTATCACCTCGCACGGACTTTCCGAGGGAGGTGCTTCGCACGATGCAAATCCGCTTAAGGTCGTCGGTATTCTCTACAGAACGAACACTTCTTACGATAACGTGATCTTCACTGCGCTTGAGACCGTCTGGGCGACACACGATCATTCCGCCTCCGAGGATCACGGCGATCACGAGGAGGAGACCGGCGAATCGTCCGCTCCCGCGGGACATGCAGAGGGCGGTCACGGCGGCGTCATCGACGGCGGCAATGGATCAGAGGAGGAATCCGATCACGATCACGATCACGGCGAGGTCTGCGCGATTCTCGTCAAGACCAAGAGCTTCAATCACTACAACGCCGTCAGAAGCGAATACGGAGAGGACTCGAAGCTTCTCGTCATAAATCCCGCAGAGGTCCTGCGGGAGGTGCTTGAAAACGTGGATATGAGCTCTAAGATCGTTTATATCCTCTGCGTTATTATATTAATAATGAATATTTTCATCATCTCGGTCATCACGCTTCTTAATATGTACGACTCAAAGAAGGAGATCGCGCTGATGCGCCTGATCGGCATCGGAATGGGCAAGATCAATATGCTCTATATCCTGCAGAACGCCATCATAGGTCTTGTTTCGACTCTGCTTGCCTTTGGAACATCCAGGCTCTGCCTGATGCTGATGGGCGAATACGTTGCCTCTATGGGCATCGTCCTCAATTCGGCGAGGATCTACCCCTTTGAGCACGTGATCATGGCGGTCATTTTCGCAATCAGCGTTATTCCGACAATCATTTGCACACTAAACATGTCAAGAAAGGACGGTCTTTCGGAATGATCAAAAGAACGATCGCTTTGCTTTTAGCTTTATTGATCGCGGCTTCCGGATTCGTTGCCTGTTCGGGCGGCGGCGAGCCTGTCTCATCGGGCAAACCGAAGGACGAGATCGGAACTCGGCTTCTCAGCTTCTCGCAGACGCAAAGCACCGAGGATATGAAGCTGATCAACGGCAAGCCGGTCAGCATAATCGGATACATGTCAACGCTTTCGCCGATCTCGGGCGAATTTATGTATCTGATGAATCTGCCCTACCAGAGCTGTCCATTCTGCGTGCCAAACACTACTCAGCTTGCAAACACCATCGCGGTATACGCAAAATCCAAGGACGGCTTTGAATTCACCGACCGCGCTATCAAGGTCACGGGCATTCTCGAATTCGGTGACTACACCGACGAATTCGGATACGAATACAATTACCGCATCAAGGATGCCGAGTATACCATTATCGACACCGACGACCTCGATCCCAAGCTAAAGCTCTGGCAGCAGCTCGCATCCACAGACGTTATCTCCGAGGTCTACAGGATGTACGAATACGTCAATTTCCTTTGCTTTTGGCCATCGTACACGGCAAAATTCGAGGGCGGATCAGATTATCTCTATCCGAACGACGTCATTTCCTTCTATCAGGTTGACGGTGCGCAATACAATTACGGCTACAAGGAGGGATATTTTGACGGCATCATCGCGGAGATCGAAAGCGTAAGCAAGACCGATTTCGCCGCACTGGTCGAAAACATTCGCAAAGCGGAAGCGCTCGCAAAGGAAGCGATCGCAGAGCTTGAGGCAGGAAATTACGCTGCCGTCAAGGAATATTCAAACACCTTCGGCGACGGCAGAGTTCAGTACAAAATGAACCGCGCAGACGAATTTAATTCAAAAATGCAGGAGACCTACCGTGAGTTCGCCGCATGGCTTGCGACGTGGGAGATTTGATAAATGCAAAATGCTAAATGCAAAATGCAATTCAGCAAATATTTTCATTTAGCTTTCTGAATATTAAAAGGACTGAATCTTTCAGGGATTCAGTCCTTTGTTTATGTAGAACCATAACACTAAATTATAAGTTCATTTTGCATTTTGCATTTAGCATTTTGCATTTAATCATCATAGTGTTTAAGCCAATCGACGAGGTGGTCGATAGACTCGAACTTAACGCTCGAGTTGCTGATCTTGAATCGTTGCGGATGATTCATCACGAGTCCGTTGACAAAATCGAGCTGACGGGGCTCGTATTCCTCATTCTCGCGCTGACGTGTAAAGCCGCGGTATCTCCAATTCGGCGCGGCGGCGTCCTTGCGCCAGGGGCGGTTATCCCAATAATATCCTCGGAAGGGATCGCGCTGAGAGCACATACGGTCGAGGATCGCGTCGTGCAGGCGGTCGCGCTCGGCGGCGTATTCCTCGGAGTCGATCAGATTGTTCAGCTCGTAGGGGTCCTTTTCGAGATCGTAGAACTCGTCCTCCGAGAGCAGATTGATTGCAAGCTTGTATCTACCGTCGGTGACGGCACGCATCGGCTGAAGTCCGCCGTAGTGATCGTGATCCTGCTCGAAGCGGGTGAATTCGTAGAAGACGAGCTCGGGAGCCTCGGCGTTCGTGTCGCGGCAGGCATCGAGGATGCTCTCGCCTTGCAGGACCTTCGGGATCGGAAGTCCGAAGAATTCCATAACGGTCGGGCAGACGCTGATATGCGAGACGGGATGCTTCGAGTAGACCGCGCCGCGCTCGCCCTCGGGATGACGGACGATGAAGGGTATGCGCGCGACGTCGTCGTATGCCGCGGGTCCCTTTGCAAAGAGGCAATGCGACTGAAGGAGATCGCCGTGGTCGGAGGTGTACATTATCATCGCGCTGTCGGGCACGCACTTGACGACCTCGCCTATGAGGTGGTCGGCATAGGAGTTGCAACCGAAATACGCGGGCTGCTTGATCTTGATCGCGTCTCGGTCCTTCTCGGTATTGCCCTTCTCCGCCGCCCAGATCTTCTGATGCGTCGGCTTGCCCTCAAGAGTGTCCCAGACCGCGGGGTTCTTCGGGAATTCGTAATCCTTATACATGCTCGCATAGGGCTCGGGGCTGAGGAAGGGGCCGTGCGGCTCGTCGAAAGAAACGACAAGGAAGTAATCCTCATCCTTATACTTCTCCATAAAATCAAGAGCACGCTTGAGGACCCGCGAGCCGTAGGTGAAGTCCTCGGGGATGCTTTCAAACTTCATCGTCTTGACCGCGCGGGATTTCACACGCTCGTCTTCGGTTAGCTCCTCGAGATAGCAGCGCATGTCGTACCAATACTCCTCCTCCCAACCTTCGGGACAGAAGCCGTTCCCGAAATAATCGGTGCCGTCAAGATGCCACTTGCCGATGTAAGCGCATCTGATCCCGTTGTCGGAAAGGCGCTGACCGATCGTCTTTACGTTATCGCCAAGAGCCATACCGTTCGCCCAGGAGCCGTTCCACGAGGGATAAGTACCGGTGAAAAGACCTGCGCGCGCAGGACCGCAGACGGGCTGGGTCGTGTAGGCGCGCTCAAAACGAACGCCGTCCGCCGCAAGCGCGTCAAGGCAGGGAGTCGAAAGCCCCGTCTCACGGTAACAGTTGACCATATCCCAACGCTGGGTATCGGTCATTATAAATACCATTTGCTTTTTGTCAGCCATTTTAACCTCCGAAATAGTTGCATTATTGCTTATATTATATCACACATCTTCCCTTTTTGCAATATTTTTACCTCAAATACAGTTTTTTATAAAAAGGTATTGACATTTAATTCGTTTTATGGTATAATACAATCACTTGATTAGGAGAATTAAAAATGAAGATCAATTTTGAAAGAATTAAATATTCGCCGTTCGGATATAAAATATTCGGAGGCTTATTAGGATCCGCAGCACCGCTCACATTCTTCATCTTTATGATTGGATTGTGTTTTTGGGGTGCTCTCAGCGCGGGCGGGAAAATGTACATCGAAGCAGCTATCTGCGCTGTATTCCTCGGCGTCTTGATTTGGGTGGATTATAAAATAATCGCAGATAAGCTCTTTCAGGCAAAGCTGCTTTCCGCAATGACCGATGAGGAGCACAACGAGCTTGTCCGGGAATATAAAAAATTCAAGGAAGATAACGATATCACCCTCGGATGTATGACAAGCTACGGTATCATCCTCGGTGAACAGATCTGCTCCTGGGATATTATCAAAGAGATCGAATTCACGCCGAGCTTTCAGGCTCAAAGAGGAAAATACCGATATGTTGTTTCAACCACAGTTAAGATCCACGTTGTCTGCGGCAAGCACCGACGCATCATCAAGGAAAACATCGAAAACTACCCCGCCGACCTCTCGGAGGATATTCAACAATTCAAAGCCAACATTCCCAAGTACACAGACAGAGAAATCAAAATCAACAACAGATACTATCACACTATATTTTAAAATGAAGCTGAATTTTGAAAGAATTAAATACTCGCCGTTCGGGAAAAGATTGTACGAAAGATTCAAGCACACCGTAACGATCTTGGCTGTCTTTGCGGCTTTTATGCTCTTTTTCTCGATACTGATCTATTTGGCTTGGGCGACAATGGGAATAATATTCCTTCTTCTCTTGCCGGGATTTTTCTGCCTTGGCATATACGCAACCTCAGCCGATTTTCTTTTTCAGACAAGACAGATCTCGTCGATGCCGGAGAGCGAATTTGAATCGCTTGTTAGGGAATACAAGCAGTTTGGCGAAAAGAATATCATCCGTTACGGGCATCTTACCACCTACGGCATCATACTTGAAAACGGAATAATTCCGTGGGACAAAATTACGGAGATCGAATTCAAGCCAAA
This sequence comes from Clostridia bacterium, assembly GCA_017411805.1. GTDB lineage: Bacteria > Bacillota > Clostridia > Oscillospirales > CAG-272 > CAG-390. Next base: position 10,539 of record JAFQPI010000016.1, on the reverse strand, counting down.
AATATACAACTATGCGTATCGCGGCGTCGACGTCACTCCCGCAAGCATTACGGTCAAAGCAAAATTCGGAAAAAGGACTTATTCTCTGTCACAATATCTCGCAGAAGAAAATTACGATCTTTCGGATGAGATCGAGCACTTTATCGAAATCATACCGAAATATACCGAGCACAGATTTTTGATAAATAACAATTATCATTACGAGCAATAACGCAGATCCGACCTTAGCCGTACCTCAAAAAATCCGGCGGAAATATCCGCCGGATTTCAGATTGCTGACAAACCTTTTTTCTAAAAAACGATATGTCAAAGTGCACAAAAAAGTCAAACAGCTGTGTTTGCACTTGCAAAACGGGGTGCAGGGGCGAAGCCCCTATTACGCACTTGCCCGTCGGATCTGACGGTTTTCCAAAGGAAAACGACGGTGTTCAGCCGTCGAGGCAGAACCGACTGTTGAGCTCTGCTCAACGATGTCATTCTGAGGCGGCGACCGCATGACCGCGAACATCGGAAGCGAGGACTACGATCTCTCCGACGAGATCGCTCAATTCATTAAGTCGATCCCAAAGTATTCGGATCATAAGTTTGAAATGATCAACGGGTATTATTATGCAAAATAAAACGAAAAAGGACTGATCTCGGATTCAGTCCTTTTCTTATCCCCCCGAAACCCCGAAGGCTTCGTGGGATTTCTATCAAGCCGTCTGCTCGGGCTGAGGAACAGTCGTTGCAACAGCCTTTTTCTTCTTTTTGCGAATGATTAATATCACGGTTGCGGGGATAATAATTATTAAAGCGCAGCAAAATACTATTCTTGCACGGCGAGCATCGGCACTTCCGACCTTGTATTCGGATAAATCGTATAGGTCTTCAATGTTTTCCCGACCACCATATCCCCGAGAAGAATCAAAATTTTGGTATATAATCTTTGCCAGATCACAAAACTTTTCGTAAGGCAATAAATATGCTTTATCGGTCATGTGGGGATTTTGAAGATAATAAATATAATCACCGTAGTTCGTAACATAGTAAACAAATACACCTTCGGTATCCTCACCAGCATTAAAAAAATATTTTTCAGTCACCTCAAGTTGATCCAAATCTGCTGTAGCTAAAGTCGAATCAAATATATCTTCATAAGAAAAAGCACATTCAAACCAGCGTTCATCCATTTCTCTGTTGTGTGTTAAGGGCATTTGCTTGAATTCTTTTTCAGTAACGCTGAAACCATAATAACCAATATTATATTGCCGATCTTTCATATTCCACAATGCATATTGAACCTCTTCAATATATCCATCATTCAATAAGCTGCTTAAAGATGCTTCATTGGCAAATCCGGATAAAAATCTACCGCTGTATACTTTAACAATTTTAAATTTTTCAATCTCAACCTGATTCTCCAACATTGAGAATTCCTCTTCCGTAATTTGTCCGGAATCGCTTATTATAACGGGAATATCAGGGATCTCTTCGCTTGATGCATTAATAATCAGGCATAATATAAGTGATAACAGCATCATTATACCAATTGCTTTTTTCATAATCTCTCACCTCTTTGCATTCACAAATCGATAATTTCATTCACTTAAATAATCAATTATTTTATTGATGATAACAATTTTATGCGGCGTTTTTCCGTGGAAATGATATGTTATGCTCTTCCCCCCGAAACCCCGAAGGCTTCAAGGATTCAATCAAGCTGTCTGTTCGGGCTGAGGAGCAGTCGTTGCAATAGCCTTTTTCTTCTTTTTGCGAATGATTAATACCACGGTTGCGGGGATAATTATTACTAAAACCAAGCAGAATATCATATTGCGTATAAAGTTGGCGGTTTTGGCCTTATGGGCTGACGCTTCATTGATTGTTTCAATAGCAGCCAAAGCAGTTTGTTGATTCATAAGCTTACCAATTATTGTAGACGAATCATCCGGATATTCACCAAGGCACGTATCGTTTATGTATACAGTGTATACCCATTTGTCGCTTTGCCACTTAACTGAATTTAGTTTTCCTTCAACATATGTATATTTAATTCCTTCGCATTCATACATCACAGGTGATGTTGCCTCTACCGTCCGCAAATTATGGGGGTCAACACTCGAGATTTGCTCTATTTCGATTTCTTCGTAACTATCAGCATCTTTAATATATAGAGTTACTTCAACTCCAGATTTATCCTTAACACTATATAAATAATGACTGAAATCGCCGTTTTTTATATCGCTCATACAAATAAAATCTACAAATTCTCCAAGGATACATATATCATTATAATAAATAAAATCATCCGGCAATTCTGTCGAATTAATAAATTTTAAATACTCATAGTATGAGTCGACGGTAAATACATTTTTATCCTTTGCTGAAAAAGAAGCTGTATTATTGTTTGAGGAAACAAAACCGGAAGCGGTATTACTACATAAAACCAAAGAAAGGCATAGGCTTGTCAAAATAAATAACGATATAAATATATATTTTTTCATTTCATATACTCCTCTCGGTTCAATTGTGATCATAGAGATTAATACTATCTAAGATAATATACCTACACCCATCACAAATAATATAATTATCAACCATATCCTTATTGTCAAAGTTTTTTCATTCGTACCACCTTATTATAATTTTATCCTTCTATATATTAAGTAACCATTTATCCCCCCAAAACCCCGAAGGCTTCGGGGGGATTTCTATCAAGCAGTCTGTTCGGGCTGCTGAGGAGCAGTCGTGACCGCAGCCTTTTTCTTCTTTTTGCGAATGATTAATACCACGGTTACTGATATAATTATTACTGAAGCCATGCTTAATAATATTGCAAAAATCGGACCATTGCCGAAGATATCATAATTCCGCAAGTAGTTGAAGCTGAACATATCGAGATCAACATTCTCGGGATTGGTAGTATATACCGCCACATCTACCCTGCTGTTATTGATCCGAAATGAGCCGTTTAAGCAATCTTCTTCAAGATACAAATTAACCAAATAATCACCTAACTTTACATCCTTCAGAACAGGAGCATCATCATATTCGGATTCTGCAGTTGAATTGTAATCATAGTAAAACTTATACTTGCAATTATCAACTGTGTAATAAACTTGAAAGTAGTTGTATGTGACATTATACAATGCACTAAAATCGGTTGGCTGTACATTGGTTGATATCAGCGGAAATGGCAAAGATATGATATTGGCTAATGCTTTTTTTGCATCTTGAACAGAAACCATTGTTTCAAGAGTTTTTATATGTTCTTCAAACATTCTATCCGATTGTGAAGCCGTAACAAATTCTTTTATTTCTTCAACCGAAGAAAAGGCAATCATTACAGGAGGGGAACTGAAATTTGAGGAAGTATTATCAGCAGGTATGTGACTCGCTCCTGTTTGATTACTAAGCAAAGAGAGCATAAATATGACAATCATAAATGATATATATTTTTTCATAATTCTCCCCTTTATTAATGATGATTCTCTAAATGATCTATTAAACTCAGCAAAACGGTGATTATTATCAACCATATCCTTATTGTCAAAGTTTTTTCATTCGTACCACCTTATTATAATTTTATCCCTCTATATATTAAGTAACCTTTTATCCCCCCCAAAACCCCGAAGGCTTCGGGGGATTCAGCGATTCAAGCTTGATCTTGCCCGATCAAAACGCCGCACTCGCTTTCGGCTTTTTTCGAATAAGTCCGAGAGTGCCCCAGAGATAAGCCCATCCAAAAGCAACCGCATACAATACCGTCATAAAGCAGAAATAATACAGATAATAAATCAAATATGGTAATGTAAGCAATAATGAATTTAACCAAATAAACGCTTTTTCGGCTTTAATATCATCACATTTTTTGGAAAAGATCTTGGCGGACAAAAAAGATCCGACAGAAACAAAACAAGCAAGCCAAACTATGATAACATTCAGCATATACAAATATCCATATCCTGTACCTCCGGAAGAAGTATAATATAAAACAAAATGCGGAACAAAAAACAAAACAAATGATATCACAGTATTTATTACAAACAAAAGCGACCTTGCTTTTCTCATGATCTCTCACCTCTTTATATTAGTAACCGATAATTCCATTCACTTAAATAATCAATTATTTTATTGATGATAACAATTCTATGCGGCGTTTTTCCGTGGAAATGATCTGTTATGCTCTTGCCCCCCAAAACCCGAAGGCTTCGGGGGATTCAGCGATTCAAGCTTGATCTTGCCCGATCAAAACGTCAGCACTCGCTTTCGGTTTTTTAATAAGTCCGAGCATACCCCAGAGGAAGCTCCAAGCAAACAAGATAAGCGAATATACGTATGTCTCATCTTCCGTACAGTAACGCAATAAATATGATAATGTAATAACAATAGTATTGTATAAAGTCAGTAAAATTCTTTTCTCGCTGTCTCTTAAAATGACTCTCGAATATATAAAAGACATAGCAGGAACCGCAATAAAAAAGCCTATAATTAGTAAAGCTATTCCAAAATACAAATGCTCTTGTGAAAAAGTAAGCCATAGCCATAGCTGCAGTATTCCAAAAAACAATAACGGAAAAATCATTTTTTTCAGTTTCATATTAAATAACCTCCAAAACTTAACACGAAAAAATCAGTAATCAAAGCATTATTTGATGTGTACGAAACTATGATAACAAGAGTTCACTTATCATTATAGGTAATTACATAATTAATGCTCTATATCAATAAGCACTTTAAGTAATTAAAGTAACATCGCGATATTATCATCGTACAGAATGAATTCTTATTACTCGCTCAAATACTCCATCACTTTATTAATTACTATTATGCGATGAGCCATCTTTCCGTGGAAATGATCAGATATATTATTTCCGCCATTAGTATCAATATTAATAAAAATCTTTTCAAAATCAATTTTTTTATCTGGTGAATTAATTCCACTTTCGGTACATCCAATTTGACTTAAAAAGCCAACTATATTATCTCCTTCTTCTTTAATTTGAATGTAATCAATAATAATCGCATCAGTAATATCAATTCTGTAAAGTTTATTATTAGTATTTTTCTGCAACTCTTCTGTTATATCATCGAAAGTAGTGTAGCTTGGATTTATTTCAAAACCCATATCATTTAAATCAATAGCATCCGAATTATAATCCAGTCCTGCAATCGCATAATACCTAGTAGTTCTATCTATATCATAATTCAGTTCATCTGTTAAGACATAATTATTCTTGGGGCAATTATCTCCTAAAGCATTGCAATCAAGTGATGTAGTAAAACTACCACCGTACATACAGCTATCAAACCGCAAGTCATGATCGCAAAGATGATGCTCGAGACCTATAATAGATGATGTATCTGCTAGTCCCGATCCCCAATGCGGCGTATCAATTGTAATCAACCTACGAACATTTTCATCCTTGCCGATGTTCTCTATATAATATCTTGCAACAAGGCCGCCCATGCTGTGGCCAACGATATCAATTTGGTAATTTGAGGATGCGGTTAAATTTGTTGTCCTTCCGAAGAAGCTTAATTTTTGTTGATCTGTGCCGTATTCACGGATGTGTGTAGTCAAGGAAGTTAAATAAGCATCAAGCTTATTTGCATTATGAACTACGGCATCTTGATTGGGATAATTAAAAACAAATAAGTCAACATTCATTGTATAACCATTTGTATCAAGATAATATGCCAAATTCCCGCCTTCAGGGTGAGTATATATATACGGTTCATCGGCATCACCCGTATATTTTCCATTGAATACAGCGTTAATTTGAATTTCCCACTCTTCGTCAAACCCCGGAACCAGTTCGTGCGTTGACCATGCTGTATAACATACATCATTGCTACCCAATGATCTGGCATTTAAAGATGGATCATAATGATTATTATCTTTATTATCGGGATCATGCGGATCAACCTTGACACGAGTGTTAGCTCCCCATACCATAAATGAATTATCTGTGCGCCCATGAATCAGTACAACCGCAGGTCTGTATACATAAACTTGCCATGTCGCCGACCTTGTTGTATTATAATTCATTGAGTAACTTGCTCTTACCGTTACCGTTCCGGTTGAACGTCCCGTTAATACACCTGTAGACGGATCAATATCGGCGTGACCCGTTCCATCCGTAACAGACCAGGTGATTCCATTCTGACCGTTAACAGTTGGATACGACGAATACATTACCGCTGTAAAAGTTGTGTTTTCGCCGACCTTTAAAGCATTGACTTTATCACGTATTGTTACACCGTGTATGCTGTCCGTAATTCTGGTCAATGTCCAGTACTTTGGAAGATCGGTCCACGAATAATAAGCAAATGCAATATCATCTCCACTCTCTTCAGAAGCAACTATGGTTCGGGTCTCATACATATTATAAATATAATAACCGCCGGTATTATCATCAATTGTATCGTATGATATAAACCATTTTGCTTCGTCGGGGATTTCGCTGTCGGATGTGCCGATATTTGTCATGACAAGATTCGTATCATTGGTAAGACTCGTCCATCCCATATCGTTTCTGAGCATGGAACGAATACTGTATTTGCCGCTGCCGAGATACTTTATTTTAAACAGAGCATAGTTGGGGATTTCCTCATCGTCGTCGCTACTGTCGTAAACCTCCATAACCGCACCTTCGGAATAGTCACTCGGGGATTCATATTCAATGCGGTATCCTGTTTCTACGTTGAGGAAATAGTATACTCCGTTCTGAATCACAACATGAATTTTGAATGAATATGCTGTAGTCGTTCCGTTGGTATGTGTGACCGTAGCCGTTATATTGGCTATACCGGCTTTTTTGGTCGTCACATTACCTTCCGAGGTGACCTCCGCGGAATTGGAATTATCGGTCGTCCACGCCACAGTCTCCCCGAATTCGGTTACCGGACAGAAGAATTGGCCAAGATTCGCTCCTTCCGATTTTTTATCCTTCGTAGTTGCGGTTTTTATGTTTTCTGCGTTGTTCAACTGAATTCCGCCCGATTCGATCTTCCAGAGCTGATTCGCCGCGCCGGTAAATTCGGACACGAATATATTTCCCGAAGATGACGAGGTTTTTCCTCCCGACGTTCCGGCTGCGCTTCCGCATGAGGTAACAGCAAGGCCTGGGTCGCGATATGAAACGATCTTAAACCGATTTGTTCCGCTCTGCGGCAGGATCATCCAAGTCTGATTGTCCTCCCACGCGCTGTCCTCGTAATCTACCGAACACAGAGAAACGTTGCCCGACGTTGAGCCGGCAGGATTGCTTGACATGGAAGAATACGAATAAGTCAGCGCGCTGCCATATCCGTTGCTGCTGCAGAGTGATCTTATAATGAAACATTCAAAATCTTCATCATATTCCAAACGGAAGGTCTCTGAAAGCGTCGGGATCGTAGTACCGGACTGACAAATATTGGTACCTTCTGCCGTTCCGCCGCCATATACCGTCATGTACTTGCCGCTTGAGACATTCTTGAAGCTATATACGGCACCGTCCTCAAGACATTCGTTGGGAGAATAGGTATATTCTATTACAAAAACCGGTCTAAGGGAGGAATTGGCGTATTCAGACGAATATAGCTGTGAATATCCGCTTTCGGAACAACCGAATATAAATCCGTATCGGCAAAAATCACTCAGAGTATAATACTCCTCAAGCTCCGATGTTAAATCAAAGCTGTATCCGTGCCTTGAGTAAACGGTTTGAACGGAAACGCTTGGCATGATCAAATATGCCAAAGGTTGGTTATCATAGCTCAGCTCTTCAATGGTCCAATCCTCTGCTGCAATATACAGATCAAGCATCGGAGCAGATGATGAATTTGTAAAGACGTTCAGCGTAGCATTTTCGATTTCCCAAGAATCAAAAACTTCCGGAATATTAAGAATTCTGATATATGCATAATGCTCCATATCTTCTATGGTGCCAACCGTCAGTTGGGTTAGATCGGCATTCTCTCCGGGATAATCACCGTAATAAACATAAGTATCCTCGTAATTGCTCGTATATGTGCGAGAGGTAAACGAGGGGTCTATGAGAACGGGATAGAGCCTTGACTCGGCATTCAGCCATTCGGCGTCGGGCGTATAAATAATATATGCCACCGAGCCCTTCTGCACGACCTCAACGGCTATATCGTGAGATACCGCCAAGGCTGCGTCCGTCATCCACGGCGCGTCAAGATTGAATACCGTTTCGCCGTCTGCTTTGATGAATCGAACGCTTCCGTCCTCTCCGCCCACTGCGTTAAGTCCGTTGGTGTTTACGGTAAGGATATATGAGGAAATGGCATTCGCAGAATTCAGGATAATGTCCTCCTCCACCTTTCCGTGGAGAACCGAATAACGGATATCAACGCTCTCATTAAAAACTCCGTTATATCTGATCGAGGACATGGTTTTGCCCATATTCGTCATATTATCCCGTGTTTTTGCAAGACCGATATCCTCAACAGAATCAAGCACGGCAGCTCTCGAGTCTATGCGCATCGCGCTTGCATTTGCGGAAGCCGACATTGCAGACGAGGAATTGTCCGAAGCGAACGCAATCGACCAGGAAAGCTTATATCCGCCCTCCTCTATGGACACCAATTGGCTGTCATTCGAATATTTCGAAAAGTCAGCCTTGAATATTTCATTTTCGGATACGTATCTCTCGCCCTTCGTGTCAAGGATCAGCGAGTTATCTACCTCGAGCCATTCATCATTCTTTTGATAATGAACCTGCTCGGGAAAAACCACGGCATAGCGGCTGCCGTCTGTGTCAGTATAATGCTTTGTAAATTTATCTCGAAGAGAAATATCCTCCGTCAGACATTCGGATGCATCAGCGGTTTTATCTATCGTCCCGAGCGATACTGCCGAAACCGGAAATCCGCCAAGAAGAATTACAAGCGAAAGTAAAAAAGAAATAAATCTTAAAGATATGCGTTTTTTCATAATATACTCCTTTCATGTTTTAAATAATGATCTATCGGGCGTACGAGAGCGATCTCCCATACGCGGTCATAAAAGGAAGATAAGCGGGAACGTGAGATGTGTTAGAGCCGATCCTGTTTTCATGGCAGATACCTCCGTTAACGCGCGGTATATTATATCTAAAAATTATATTTCTCTATATAATAAGTACCCGTTTGACCCCGAAAAGTCACACTTTTTTTGAAAGTTTTTAATTTTTTGTTTGATTGCACAAAAACAGAGCTTGCGAATTGTTTATTATTGCCAACACAATTTGCTTTAGCGGCTGTCAGATGTCAATTAATCCCAAAATTATTATATCACGCCATTTCCGTCATGTCAATAGTTTTTTTCAATAAGAAAAATCGAGCCTATGACGCTCGTCGTTCGGAAGGACAGTTTTGCAAGAATACGGTATATTTCGCAAGAGATATGCCGTATTCTTGCTTTTTTAGATCTTACGCGGTTCTACGGATTTCTTCCATCAATTCAATCAATTCCTTTTCATCGGGAATGTCAATCAGTCCGACGGCGGTAAAGTAAACATCAAGCTTTACGCGCTTTCTTCCGTCTATCTTCGCGCTCTTGTGAACTTCAATTCGTCTTATAAGTCGATTAACGATTTCGGGAGTTAGCTCCTTAATATCGGTACACTTACGAATGGTTTCAAGAAATACGCGAAGATCTACCTTGTCTTGCTCCGCTGCCTTTAAGGTTTCTTCAGCCTTTGCCGTAAACGCTATCAGTTCCTTTTGCTCCGCTTCATAATTACCCATCATCTTAGAAAATCTTTCGTCGGGAATTTTACCGAGAACGTTATCCTCATAAATACGCTCAATAAGTTTATCAAGCTCCACGATTCTTCGCTGACTTTTTTCGATATTTGCCTTTAACGTTCTCATATTGGCTGCCTTGGCTAAGCTGTGCTTTTTGGAATACATATAGAGAAACACCGCTTCGTACTGCTGAATGAACAAAGCCACACGCCTTACAAGCTCAAGCATCGTTTCTCTCAAAACCACCTCACGAATGAAGTGGATAGAGCAAGTACCGCGATTTTCTTTGTAAGCGGAGCATCGGTGAAATTCTTGGTTTTCATCGACACTCTTTGCCGCGCAGAAATAAAGCTTGGATTTGCAATCAGCACAGTAAATCAGTCCCGAAAACAGACTTTCTCTGCCCGTGGCGGTATTCCTTCTACGGTTCTCTCGTAATTCTTGAACACGATTGAAGGTATCCTCATCAATAATAGCTTCTTGCGTATTGGGAATGATCTGCCATTCTTCCTCGGGGTTGTGAACCGTCTTGTGTACTTTATAGCTGACGAGAGTAGTTTTGAAATTGACCGTGCATCCTGTGTACTGTCGGTTTGCCAAGATATGCTCAATACTACTTGTTGTCCAAGCATATTCACCGCGTTTCGATACATCTTTAGATGTTTTACGCCCCACTGATATAAAGTAAGCCGTTGGTGAGAGTATTTGTTCGTTCTCTAATCTACGTCCGATCTTCGTCGGTCCAAGACCTTGAAGGCAGAGGTCGAAAATATAACGAACCACTTTAGCTGCATCCTCGTCAATCACCCATTGCTT
>JAFQPI010000015.1 GCA_017411805.1 Clostridia bacterium | reverse complement strand
ATCTCCGACCCGTGAGCCTTAATTTTTAGGTGATTTTTGGTGCGGAGGACGATGCAAGGTATTAACCTTACAAGGACGACAAGCCGAAAAGCACCAAAAATTTAGGCTCATGGGCTAGTTCGGATTATTCTTGTCACTCTAAGAAAAGCGGTTGCTTTTTGCCGAAAAGGCATTTAGCAACCGCTTGTTTTTTGGATGATCTGTATGATCCCGCTTATCTGTTTATGTTTGAGGGCCACCAGCACCATTCACCCTTGTATTTGAATACGACAAAGCGTGTTCCTTGCGATGGCCAGAAGCCGGGGATATTGCCTTTGTAATTGACCCAGACGATGGTTATATCTTCTACTTCGCTTTCGTCAAAGTTTTCTCCGCCGAAATAGCTGAAGAGCTCCAAATAGTTCTCGCGTTCATTGGAGTTAGGCGTCTCGGCTTTTTCTATATTGTATGAAAAGATATACTGCGAAAAACTACCGACAACTTTTTCGGTGCTACGTAAAAATTCTTCGCTGTCAAGCACTTCCGATTCGAGAAGAAAATCAGGAAAGGTGTCAACGATCGCTTCAAAATCGTTTCGCTTGTGCGCGTTCATAATACGTCTTACGGTTGCCCTCGGGCCTGTAGAAAAAATGATCAAGCCAATTGCCGCCGCAAGGAGCAGTACGCTGCAGATCGCAATGATCAAGTACTTTTTCTTCTTTGCATAAATGTGTTCGTCGTTGAAGGGCGTGCCGCATGCAGCACATTTCTTCGCGCTGTTTTCGTGTTTTATACCGCAATTCTTGCAAATCTTAGCCATGAAAGCACCTCCTTTTTATTTATTATATCATTGATGACAGGAAAAGTCAATAGGTTAGACATAAAAATGTAAAGAAAAGATAAATCGATTTAACATCGTTGTATACCATTCATGTGATTGGAAACTTTCAAAAAACAGACACATCATAAGGGAAAACCGAATGATGTGTCTGCTTTTTTACGGTACTTTGAAAGTAGCCGTTATTTTATTTCATAGCCTCTTCGATAGCAACTGCAACCGCTACAGTCATACCAACCATGGGGTTGTTACCTGCGCCGATGAGGCCCATCATTTCGACGTGTGCGGGAACGGAGGACGAACCTGCGAACTGCGCGTCGGAGTGCATACGGCCCATGGTGTCGGTCATACCGTAGGATGCGGGACCTGCTGCCATGTTATCGGGATGGAGGGTTCTGCCTGTTCCGCCGCCCGAAGCAACGGAGAAGTAGTTTACGCCGTTCTCGTTGCACCACTTCTTATAAGTGCCTGCAACGGGATGCTGGAAGCGAGTGGGGTTGGTGGAGTTACCGGTGATCGATACGCCGACGTTCTCGAGCTTCATGATAGCAACGCCCTCGGGAACGCTGTCGGAGCCGTAGCAACGTACGTTTGCGCGTGCGCCCTTCGAGAAGGGGATCTCCTTAACGACCTTTACGGTCTCGGTGTAGGGATCGAACTCGGTCTGGCAGTAGGTAAAGCCGTTGATACGGGAGATGATGTATGCAGCGTCCTTGCCGAGACCGTTGAGGATAACGCGGAGGGGCTTGGTTCTTACCTTGTTAGCGTTGAGAGCGATCTTGATCGCGCCCTCTGCTGCTGCGAAGGACTCGTGACCTGCGAGGAAGCAGAAGCACTCGGTCTCATCGGAAAGAAGCATCTTGCCGAGGTTACCGTGGCCGAGACCAACCTTGCGGTTTTCAGCAACAGAGCCGGGAATGCAGAATGCCTGCAGACCGATACCGATATCAGCTGCAGCGTCAGCTGCCTTCTTGTCGCCCTTCTTGATAGCGATAGCCGCGCCGACTACGTATGCCCACTTTGCGTTCTCAAAGCAGATGGGCTGGGTTTCCTGAACGATGGTGTAGGGGTCGATACCCTTAGAGTCACAGATCTCCTTGCATTCGTCGATGGAGGAGATGCCGTATTCTTTCAAGCAAGCGAGAATTTTCGCTTCGCGTCTTTCATAACCTTCAAACTTAGCCATTTTATTTTCTCCTCCTTATATTATTCCTGACGGGGATCGATGTACTTAACAACGCCGTCTTCGGGCTTGAAGCGTCCGTAAGTACCCTTGGACTTCTCATAAGCCTCGCCGGGCTCCATGCCCTTCTTGATGAAGTCGGTCATCTTGCCGAGAGATACGAACTCGTATCCGCAAACTTCATTGTTCTCGTCGAGTGCCATTCTGGTGCAATAGCCCTCGGTCATCTCGAGGTAACGAACGCCCTTTTCCTTGGTGCCGTACATAGTACCGACCATGGAGCGTGCGCCCTTACCGAGGTCTTCCATACCTGCGCCGATAACGAGACCGCCCTCGGAGAAAGCGGACTGGCTGCGGCCGTAAACGATCTGGAGGAAGAGCTCTCTCATTGCGGTGTTGATTGCGTCGCAAACGAGGTCGGTGTTAAGAGCCTCGAGGAGAGTCTTGCCGGGAAGAATTTCAGCAGCCATAGCTGCGGAGTGGGTCATACCGGAGCATCCGATGGTCTCTACGAGAGCCTCTTCGATGATACCGTTCTTGACGTTGAGGGAGAGCTTACAAGCTCCCTGCTGGGGTGCACACCATCCCACACCGTGGGTGTATGCGGAAATATCGGTGATCTGCTTTGCCTGGATCCATTTGCCCTCTTCGGGAATGGGTGCGGGTCCGTGATCGCAGCCCTTCTTAACAACGCACATCTGCGCTACTTCGTGGCTCTGTGCGTAAGGGCATTCACTTACGTTGCTCATTGGTTTTATCTCCTTTGTATTTTAATTTTTCTAAATCACTTTGCGGCTTCGATCAATGATCTTACCGCTTCTGCGTAATGCTTGCCGATAAAGGCTCTGCCGTTGTCGTTCGGATGAACGCCGTCAGCCGAGTAGAATTTAGGCTCGGGCTGGACTTTAAGTGCTTCCTCGAACAGGAGGTCGAGAGGGATGTAAACGTCTGCAAATTCGTCAGCGAGCTTGCGGACGATCGCGATTACGCGGTCAACCTCGCCTCGCCAGGATTCCTTGTCCTCGGAGTCAAGCAGGAAGGGGCAGAGAATTACTATCTTCGCGTTTGTCTGCTTCTTCAGCCGCTCGAGGATTGCGCGGTAGTTGGTTTCGATCTGCGCATCGGTGGTCTCGACTCTGCCCGCGCCGTGTCTGTGCCATACGTCATTGATTCCTATGAGGATCGAGATGATGTCGGGCTCAAATGCGATGCCGTCGGCATAGAGTCTGTCGAAGAGCTGATCGGTGCGGTTCCCGCTGATTCCGAAGTTGATGAATTCAAAATCGGTCTCGGGGAAGTCCGCGCGGATATTTTCTGCGGCGAACTTGGGATAACCCGCGCCGAGCTCGTGATAATTTCTCTTATCTCTGCCTGCGTCGGTTATGCTGTCGCCCTGGAAAAGTATCTTCATGGCAATTACTTAACGATTTCGCCGGTAACTGCGCCGAATGCTGCAGCAGCGTTGCACTCATCGGTGTCGATGTGCATTGCGAGTGCGAAGTTGGGGTTAACGCGAACCACAACGTCCTCGAAGATTACGGGACGAGCGGTATTGATCTTAACGGAAACGATCTCCTTGTCGGAAACGCCGAGGTTTTCAGCATCTGCGGGAGTCATGTGGATATGTCTCTTTGCAACGATCGCGCCTTCTGCGATCTCAACCTCGCCGCAGGGACCAACGAGCTTGAGGCCGGGTGTGCCTGCCGTATCACCGCTCTCGCGGATGGGGGGAGTGATTCCGAGGGTACGTGCATCTGTGAAGGAAAGCTCAACCTGATTTGCGGGACGAACGGGGCCGAGTACGCTCATAGCGAGGCTGCCCTTGGGGCCGACAACGGTAAGCTTTTCGTTTGCGCATGCAAACTGACCGGGCTGGCTGAGCATCTTCTTGACGATGAGCTCCGCGCCCTTGCCGTAAAGGATCTCAACGGCTTCTGCGGTAAGATGGCAGTGACGAGCTGAGGTTTCAACGATAAAAGTCTTGTCCATTTTATGTATCTCCTAAATAAAAATAATTTCGGAATGTGTAGTCATACCAATTAATTATATCATAAATTTTGTCGATTGTAAATCCCTTTTTGGATTTTTCATGCTGCATTATTGATATTTTATTATTAATATTGACAAACGTACGGATTTATGGTAAAATATTAAAAGAATAATTTGGAGGTTAAATACATGAAACACAGTTTTATTCGCATTATTTCGTTTGCGCTTCTGCTCGTCATGATGATCGGTGCCGTTGCATGCGCAGATACGGGTGCAGGATCGGATACGACAGCTCCCACCCAGGATCCCGCTTCTACCACGGGCGCGGGAGAAACTGAGGCAGAGACCACAGCAATCAACGCATCAAATATTATGGGTCCGCGTGATTTCGGCGGCGAGACGCTTACTTTTTATGCCCGCTCATATAACGGAGCATGGACAAGCGACCTTATTGCCGATCAGGAGGACGGAACCGTTCTTAATGATGCTATCTATAAGAGAAACGCAAAGCTCAGCTCGATGTATTCGGTAAATTTCGAACAGATAGAAAGCGGCAAGAGAGACTGCCTGAGCGACGTTGAGAACAGACTCGGCTCGGGAGATACCTCCTTCCAGGCTATCTATCTCGGCCTTTCGGATGCGGCAACCGCGGCTCAGCGCGGACTTCTCCTTGATATGAAAGAGCTTGAGAACATTAATCTTGACGGCGTTTGGTGGACTCAGTCCTCCAACGAGGCATGGTCCATCGGTAACGCTCAGTATTTTGCAACCGGCGCGATCACCACTACGGACGACATGGCTATCCGTACAATGTTCTTCAATAAGCAGATCATCATCGATCATAATCTTAAGACTATCTATGATCTCGTTAACGATAACGAGTGGGTATTCGATAAGTTTTTTGAGTACGTTGAGATCGCCAAGAAGGACGATGGCGACGGCAAGCTCACCGTTGCCGATACGTACGGAGCAAGCGCGCAGACCAGCTTTGGCTTTATGATGACAATGGGTGCCGGCGAGATGCTCGCGAGCAAGGACGCGGATAATTTCCCGATCATTGCGGTCTCCAACAACTCCGCTCGTTTTGTTGACGTTGTTTCCTATCTTTCCGATAAGGTATCCGGCAATGACGGTATTTTCCTTGGCGACGATACGGAGATCAGAGATATCTTCGGAAACGGCCGTTCCCTTTTCTACGCGGAGGTTCTCCTCCACGCGCAGACCATGCGTGTAAGCTATGACCTTAACTTCGGTATCGTTCCCATGCCCAAGTATAACGCTGAGCAGGAGAACTACTATCAGTATTCCACGGGCAGAAACACAACGGTCGTATGCTTCCCGCATCTTGTAACCGGCGAAGCACTCGATATGGCTACCTTCCTTGTTGAAGCTATGGCTGTTGAATCGGTTGAGACCGTAACGCCCGCGTATTACGATATCTGTCTCAAGGGAAGATACGCTGACGATGCAGAGTCCGGAGCGATGCTTGATATCATTACCACGAGCGTAGCTACAGACCTTGCCGAGATCTTCAACTGGGCAAGCTTCCCCGATACGATCAAGTCTGCAATCTCCTCGGGATCTCCCATCTCCAGCATTATTCAGAAGACCGCTCCCCTTGCAGAGAAGGTTATGAAAAAGGCAATCGAGGATTTCCAGAAGCTTCAGTAATTAATATTCAAAAGACCGGCGCGTCCGGTCTTTTGTTATTATTGGGAAAAAGTATTATTCCGTGTTGACAATCATAAAGGTTTATGGTAAAATATAATCAATAAAAAATAAAAAGGGGAATCATTATGAAAAAGAATGCTATTCGCATTATATCCTTTATCTTACTTGCAATCATGATGTTATCTGCCGCAGCTTGCGCCGAAACTCCGGAAAATCCCGATGCGGGCTCGAGCTCTCCCGATGCCTCTCAGAACGCGGGACCCGCAGCTACCACAGTTCCGGATACACCTGATGAAACCACAGCAGTTAACGCGGAAAATATTCTCGGTCCGCGTGATTTCGGTAATAAGACTCTTACCTTCTACAGCCGTAAATACAACGGCGCGTGGTCGAGCGATCTTATGGCTGAAGAGCAGAACGGCACAGTTCTCAACGACGCGATCTATAAGAGAAACTCCAAGATCAACGAATACTATCACATAAAGCTCGAGGAGATCGAAAGCGGAAAGCAATCCTTCCAGAGCGATGCCGAAAACAGGATCAAGACCGACGATACGAGTTATCAAGTCCTCTACATGGGTCTTGCCGAGGCGGCAAAGATGGCGATCGCAGGATATCTTCTCGATATGCAGGAAATATCCAATATTAATCTTGAGGGTGAGTGGTGGACACAGTCCTCAAACGACGCCTGGTCTATCGGTAAGGGTCAGTATTTTGCAACCGGCGATATTACTACAACCGACGATATGGCTATCCGCTGCATGTATTTCAATAAGGATATACTTGCAAATCTGCAGCTCAAGTCGATCTATGATCTCGTAAACGATAACGAGTGGGTATATGAGAAGTTCTTTGAGTACGTTGAAGCGGCAAAGAAGGACGACGGCGACGGCGTCGTTACCATGAGCGATACCTTCGGCGCAACGGCTCAGGTTACCTTCGGCTTTATGATGACCATGGGCTCGGGCGAGATGCTTGTCAAGAAGGATGCGGACAACGTTCCTCAGCTCGCCGTAAATGAAGACAACGTAAGATTTGTGGACGTTGTAACCTATCTTACGGATAAGATCTCGAATAACAGCGGCATTTATCTTGGCGCGGATGCGGATATTATGTCGATTTTCACAAACGGTCAGTCGCTTTTCCTTGCAGAGGTACTTCTCCACGCGCAGACAATGCGTGTGAATTACGACGTTAACTTCGGTATCATTCCGATGCCCAAGTATACAGCAGATCAGGAGAACTATTATCAGTACACCACAGGCTATTGCACCACTGTAATCTGTTTCCCGACTTCGACCAGAGGTGACGATCTTGACATGTCTTCCTTCGTAGTTGAGGCTATGGCAATCGAATCGGTTGAGACTGTAACACCCGCTTACTACGATATCTGTCTCAAGGGAAGATACGCAGATGATGCGGAATCGGCTTACATGCTTGATATCATCACCGCAAGCGTTTCCTCCGACTTGGCAGAGATCTACAGCTGGGGCGGCTTCAAGACCACAGTTCAGGATGCTATTTCATCCGGTATGTCTATTTCGAGCGTAATCAAGAAGAATGCTCCCTTGACGCAGAAGGCTATAACAAAGGCACTTGAAAACTTCCTTAACAATCAGTAATATAAAAGATTTGGCTGTTGCCCTTTCGGCAACAGCCAAATCTTGAATTATTGAGCTTGATCGGTGTTTTTGTTTTCTGATGCGGCGCTGTCAACCATGCTCTCTCCGAGGATGTATGCGATAAGCACTCCTGCGGCCGAGATAATGGCGCTGACTTCGGCGATTACCGATTCTCCCGCGCCGCAAACTACCGCGACTGCGCCGACGAATCCCGTCAGCGCAGCCCAGAATTTGCGAGATGATAGCTTCTGCTTCCAGTTGATCTCCATTTATGCCTCCTTTCTGCCCGAGTCGATCTCAAGCAGACTCAGGCGTGTTTCGTGATCTCCGATCTTTTCATAGAAAACGCGGTTCTTTTCCGATTGCGCGTGGACGCTTTCGTTGAGATTGTGAACTGCATCCTCAAGAGATACAATAGTGCGGTTCAGTTTTGCCACGATCTTGAATATGGCGATCAGCGAGCCGCAAAGGGTCATAAGACCCGTCAATATTTCCCATGTCATTGTGCTTTGTCCTTTGTCCTTTCACGTTATCCCGACTTGGCACTATTATACATCAATTCCCGTCCGCGTGACTGACAGAAAACTGTCGCAAGGAGAAAATAAATGAAAAACGAAAAAAACAAAAAGCCGGATATATCTCGCGGAAAGCTGGTTGCCGATGAGCTCGAGAAGTTGTATCCTGATTCCGCATGCTCGCTTGATTGGGGAGGCGGAGAGGCATGGAAGCTTATGGTAATGGGCAGACTTTCCGCTCAATGTACCGACGCAAGAGTAAATATCGTTTGCTGTGATCTTTTTGAGAAGTATCCTACGCTTGCCTCTCTTGCGGACGCTCCGCTTGAGGATATCGAAGCCATAGTCCGTCCCTGCGGTCTATACAGAACAAAGGCGGCGTCGATCAAGGCTGCTTGCATTAAGCTTCGCGATGAATACGCCGGAGAGCTTCCGAGAGATATTGATAAGCTTTGCGAGTTCCCCGGAGTCGGAAGGAAGATCGCCAATCTGCTTCTTGGTGACGTTTTCGGGATCCCCGGTATAGTGGCGGATACACATTGCATAAGGATATGCGGCAGGCTTGGTTTTTATCCCTCACAGCTGAAGGATCCCATTAAGGTGGAGAGAATACTGACCGATGCGATACCGAAGGATAAACAGACGGATACCTGCCACAGACTCGTTGACTTCGGGCGCGACGTTTGCCGCGCTCAGTCCCCGAGATGCGATGCATGCCCGGATAATCTGAAGAATATTTGTACTTACGAGAAAAAAACTCTTGACATCAAGAAATTGGTATAGTATAATTATTTTAATAAAATAACAATTTCAGAAAGGAAAAGACCATGAACAAGAATGCAAATCATCCTCCTCTCAGAGAGGCATACACCGCAAAATACAATTCCGCGAGAATGAACTTACTTTTGGTGCTCGCAATGACTTTGGTCAACGTGGTGATCCTTGCCTGTGGAAGCGACCGCTATTTCCTCTTCTCAGCAACGATTCCGTATTTCCTCGTAACTCTCGGAATGCTATGGACGGGAAAAATGCCCGATGAATACTATATTGATTGGCCTGAAGCTATGCCTTTTTTTAATTCTGTCGTTTTGGTCATTATGATAGTATTGGCGGCGATCATCCTCGGAATCTACCTTTGCTGCTTCATTTTTTCAAATAAGAACAGAGTAGGCTGGATGCTTACCGCAGCAATATTCTTCGGAATAGATACCCTCGGTATGATCTTGATCACGGGAATCGGCGTGGACAGCTTAATTGACGTCCTCTTCCACGGATGGGTGCTTTACTACCTTATTTCGGGTACTATAAACGGTTTCAGGATCAAAAATCTCCCCGAGTATGAACCCGAGGCTGCAAACGGGGAGGCAATTGAGGTCCCTTACGTTGATCTCACAGCTCCCGCCGCACCTTTAGACGATGCCGCGAAGGCTGATGCTCCCGCAGAGGAAACTGCAAAAGAAGATAATAAAGAATCTTAAATAAAATAAACCCCGATGAGGCCTCATCGGGGTTTATTTTATTTATTGAGTTCGTCACATTCCGAGATAAGGGTACTTTCGTCGAACACGTATGCGCCGTTGCAGAAGCGGCAGGTGACCTCGAGCTCACGGGGCTTACCCTCAGCTTCCTGTTCGTCAAGCAGTTTGAGAACGTCCTTTTTGCCGAGCGAAGCAACTGCTCGCAACGTTCTCTCGCGAGAGCAGGTGCAACGGTATTCGACGTCATTTTCGTCAAATACGTCGTATTCGATGCCTTCAAAGGCGATATCTGCGATCTCTTTGAGCGAAAGACCTTGCTCAAACAGGCGAGAAACGTTCGAGAGAGCGGGAGCATTTTTCTCGATCTTTGAGATGATCTCTTCGTCCGCAAAGGGAAGGAGCTGGATCATTACGCCGCCTGCGGCAAGGCAGCTGAGATCTCGGTCAACGAGAACTCCGAGCGCGCAGAGAGTAGGGAGCTGTTCGCTTTCCGCATAGTAGCGCGCTATATCCTCCGCAACCTCGCCGGTCGTGATCGGGATCGAGCCGCTGTAGGGCTCGCCGTCACCATTGTCGCGTACGACGGTGAGAAGACCTTCTCCGACCGCTCCGCCAACGTCGAGCTTACCGATGGAGTTGAGAGGGAGCTCAACTTCGGGGTTCGTAATATATCCGCGTACACAGCCGAGCCAATCGGAAACCGCAAGTATCCTGCCCGCAGGTCCGTCTCCTGCAAGGGTCAGGGTCAGGGTCTCCTGTTCTTCGCCCATCATAATGCCCATAAGTGAGGCGGCTGTGAGGAGTCTGCCGAGAGCCGCAGTTGCGGTTGCGCTCGTATTGTGGTAGGTATGTGCTGTATTTACAATGTCGCGCGAGTCGATAACGCTTATTCTTGCAGAGCCATCGCGCGAAAGCGCGCGCAAAATTCTTGATTTTTTGATTTCCATATTGATCATCCTTTACTTTTTTGCCCTCGCGGCAAAGTATATCTTAGAGTCGCTTTTTGCGGCTCTTTTCATTTTTGTATTGCCATAAATTCCGCAGATCTCAAAACCGGCGCGTTTAAGCTTTTCTTCGATCTCCGCGCGAGTATAGCAACGCTCGCTCCATTCCTCGTCGCGTCGGGAATAGATCTCGCTTCCCGGCTCCTCCTCGGTGAAAACGCTGAGGTAGAATCGGCATATACCGCGTTTTTCCGAATAGTCGTTTTGCCAATTGCAGAAGACCGCGCGGCCATCGTCCGTTTCAGCTTCGATCTGATAAGAATTTTTAGCGTATTCTTTCTCGAATCGCGCGGGGGTATTCATATCGAAGATGAAAAGACCGTCGGGGTCGAGATAATTATGTACGAGAGAGAAGCAACGCTCGAGCCGGCCCTTGCGAGTAAGATGATTGAGCGAATCAAAAGAGCATACAACTGCGCCAACCGTGCCGTAAAGCTCAAAATTACAGATATCCTGCAGAAGAAGAAGTACGTCATCGGGGCAGCATTCGCGGGCAACCGAGAGCATTTCGGGAGAAAGGTCAACTCCCGTCATATCGTATCCGCGCGAGGCGAGGATCGAGGTAAGCGTTCCGGTGCCGCAGGCAAGATCAAGTACAAGCTCGGGTCGGTTCGGTAAAAAGCTGTCAAAGCATGCCTCGGCAAAGTCTGCCCAAGCTTCGTAGTGACGCTTACCGTTTATAAGATCGTAAATATGCGCGATCGCGCCGTATCCTTGTGCGTTATCCATGATCAAAGACCGAGGAAGGGGAAGATGCGGTAAACCGTTCCGGCACCCATAACGACGATAGCGTCTCCGTGCCGTGCCTCGGCACTCAGTATCGCTATTGCCTCATCGAAGGATGCGCAGTAATCTGCTTTCTCACCGATCGCCTGAGCGAGAAGGGCAGAGCTGACTCCGAGGGTGTCGGTTTCGCGCGCCGCGTAGATATCTACCATGAGTACTCTGTCCGCCGTCCCGAGCGCAGAAACAAAATCATCCCAAAGCGCGGCGGTGCGGCTGTAAGTATGCGGCTGATAAATGCAGAAAATATGTCCGAATCCCATGTCGCGGAAGCCGTCGAGGGTGACTGCGATCTCTGTTGGATGATGAGCGTAGTCGTCATAGACGTCAACGTCGTTCCATTTGCCCTTATATTCCATGCGCCTTCCCGCGCCGAGATAATGCGAGAGCCCTTCTGCTACGGTTTCTGCATCAAGTCCGCAGATCATCGCGGAGGCAAAAGCGGCGAGAGCATTGTATATATTATGCTTTCCGGGGACGGAAAGAGATATGTGCGCGGCAAACTCACCTCTGAAGTATACGTCGAACGATGCCATACCCGATACGTATTCAATATTGTAAGCGGTATAATCGCAATCTTGCGAGAGTCCGAACGTGACGAGCGTTCCGGCGTATCCCGCCATTGCGAGACGGACGTTTTCGTCATCCCCATTGACAACTGCATAGCCGTCAGGACCCGTGATCGCGGCGTAATCCGAGAATGAACGGCGAACCTGAGTTATGCTCTTGAAGTAATCTACGTGATCGAGCTCAATATTGAGAACTACGGCGATGCTTGGATTGAAATCAAGGAAAGAATCCATATATTCGCAGGCTTCAAAAATGAAGTTTTCCTCACTGCCTATACGGTATGCGCCGCCCATTTCAGCAAGAGTTGCGCCCGAAAGAACGGTCGGGTCTCCTCCTGCGTGCATGAAGGAGAGGGCGCACATGGATGTGCAGGTGCTCTTTCCGTGCATTCCCGAAACTCCGATGCGATTGTGGTATCCCGTCATTATATAGCCGAGGAAATCGGCTCTTGAAATGCAGGGTATTCCACGGGCGAGCGCGGCTGTGAATTCAGGGTTATCCGGTGCGATCGCAACGGTGTAAACGACAGCGTCGTAGCCGTCGATATGGCATGCCTCGTGGGAATAAAAGATCTCTATCCCTGCGTCCGCAAGGCGGTCTGTGAGAGCGGTCTGCATCTGATCCGAGCCTCCCACACGGTATCCGCGGATATGGGATATATGTGCGAGGGATGACATGTTAATTCCGCCGATTCCGATAAAGTAGATGCTTGATGCACCCGCGAGCATAGAGGCGATCTCGGATGCTCCGTAATGTGTATTTGCTACAGACATATAAGTCTCCGTTCTGCCGATCGATTCGGCTGATGATAATCATGAAAAATAAGACGGTCTCAATTAAATTTTTCGCTACTTTTCACAGAAAAATTTTATTTTGTTTGAATAACCTTCACAAAAATAGTGTATACTATAATTGTTAAAACTTTAATTGAACCCAAGGAGTAAAAAAATGGAAATCACCGATGTAAAAATCAGAAAGCTTTTTGACGAAGGACCTATGAGAGCTATCGCCTCCGTCACTCTTGACAATCAGCTTGCGGTTCACGATATTAAAGTCATCTCTGCAAGAGAAAAGCTTTTTATCGTAATGCCCAGCCGTAAGAATCCCGACGAGACGTTCAGGGATATCGTTCATCCCATCAATGCGCCCTTCCGCGCCGCTCTTGAGACCGCAGTTCTCAATGCATATCATGAGGCACTTGCAAACGCTGAGGCTGAGGCTGAAGAAGCCGAAGATCCTGTGACCGTCTAATAAGGAGTTACATCCGAAAGGCATCTCTTGATGGGGTGCCTTTTGCTTTTGATCTTATATTACTCCGTGAGAGGGAAGAACTCCGCCGTTGCTGAAGGAAAGGATACCGAAGGAGTGCTTTATACCCATTCCGATGCTGCCGGGATTGAAGAGGATAAGCGGTCTTTCGGTCTTTCCCACAAATTCAAGCTCGGTACCCTCGGGGATATATTCCGATATCGGAACGTGCGTATGCCCGAAGAGCACTATATCCGCACCGTCCGCGTATGCGCGCGCGGCAATGCGCTCAAGGCCGTATTTGACGTCGTAAAGATGCCCGTGGGTCATGAATATGCGCTTGCCTTCGAACTCTATCGTCTCGGTCCTTTTCGGACGGTATCGGCGATCAACTCCGAGCCAACCGTAGTATTCGCCGTTCCCTTCGATCAGTACGAGCGGTTTTTCGTAATTCTCGGGAAGAGGGCGCGTCAGATCCGATGCACCGTCTCCGAGGTGTACTATCATATCGGCGTCCGGATTCATCGACATAGCCCGGCTCAAATATTTTGTTTCTCCGTGCGAATCGGAAAATATGAGTATTTTTCGAGTCAATCCGAACACCTCCTTCAAACTTACATAAGAATACATTATATATTATAACACGAATTTTCGGCTTTGTCTACCTGTTTTCGAAAATTCACTCCCCAAAATTCCCGGCATATACTGTATTGAAATGATTTTTGGAGGTATACCGATATGGAATTTGACCGTTCTGCGCTTTCGCGCCTGCTTTCTCTTAATGATACTCAGTTGAAATTCCTCGTGAACAAATTTGCCCGCGATTACGGACTTGATCTTGCAAGCTATAACGTGACCGAGGGAGATATCTCAAGCGTTCGCCGCGCACTCGGAAATTTAAGCGACGATCAACTGCGCGAGCTTGGACAAAAGCTCTCCGGAGGGCGGAGATGAGCGAGTCGCAGCCCGACCTCGGGGCGATGGTGTCAAAGCTTCTCGGAAATCCCGATCTGATATCTCAGATAGCCTCTACCGTCGGAATAGATCAAACTTCGGCGGATGACCAAGCTTCCAAGGATAACGAGCCCGTGGAGGAGAATAAGAACGAGGCACTCTCTGCGGGAGCGGGAATTGAATCGCTCCTTCCGATGTTATCAATGATGGGAGGAGGGCAGAAGGGAGGCGATTCATCGAGAAGGTGCGCGTTGCTTTCGGCTCTCAAACCGTTTTGCAATCAGCACAGATGCCGCACGATAGATTATATGATAGGTATCTCTAAGCTTTCCGAAACGCTGACGAACAAGAGAGGTTGACTATGTAT
Source organism: Clostridia bacterium (assembly GCA_017411805.1). Taxonomy (GTDB): domain Bacteria; phylum Bacillota; class Clostridia; order Oscillospirales; family CAG-272; genus CAG-390. Next base: position 10,849 of record JAFQPI010000015.1, on the reverse strand, counting down.
TCAAGACAGAACAGAAATCACCGCGAGGAGGTTTCGATCGAGCTGCCGAGAGATTACGGCGGAAGTGTTTTTTATCCTTTCCCGACACAGCAGGACTCGCCTCTTCGGTCTCCCACCCGAAATAACCGTGAAGAGGAAAAGACCGCCGCAGTCTGCGATAAAGAGACAAAGTGCAAGAATGAGGAAGACGATTGCGAAAAAACCGAATCCGCCTGCGAGGCACCACATCCAGTGCCTTGCCCGCCGAAGGGAATTCTCCAGGGGCTTTCGGGACTTTTTGGCGGAAACATAGGGCTCGAGGAGCTTTTATTGCTCGGAGTGATCTTCTTGATATTCTCGGATAACGATCTTCGGGACAATGAGCTGCTTATTTGCCTTTTGCTGATATTGTTTATATAGCCGAAAATGCTGTTCCGCGGAACAGCATTTTCTTTTGGAAAAAATAATTATAAATCTTCAATTCCGCTCTTGCATTTGAAATATATTTGTAGTATAATAATTATGTATTGTTATTTCCGCCCGCTTGGGCGGTATGGGGGTTAAAATGCATCAGATCGGATTTGACAATGAAAAATATCTGCGTCTGCAATCGCAGCATATCAGGGAGAGGATAGACCGTTTCGGCGGAAAGCTTTATCTTGAATTCGGAGGCAAGCTTTACGATGACAATCATGCATCGAGGGTACTGCCCGGTTTCCAGCCCGACAGTAAGATGAAGATGCTGCTCGAACTCAAGGACGAGGCGGAGATAGTTATCGTAATAAATGCAGGCGATATTGAAAAGAATAAAAAACGCGGAGACCTCGGCATTACTTACGACGCCGACGTGCTTCGCCTTATAGACATCTTCCGATTCTTCGGACTTTACGTCGGAAGCGTTGTCATGACGATGTATGAGTCACAGCCCGCGGCGAGATCCTTCCGCGCAAAGCTTGAGGCTCTCGGCGTCAAGGTCTACCGTCATTATCCGATAGAGGGATATCCTGCGAATGTCGAACATATCGTGTCTGAGGACGGATACGGAAAGAACGACTTTATCGAGACCGAGCGCAAACTCGTCGTTGTAACCGCGCCGGGGCCCGGAAGCGGAAAGATGGCTGTCTGTCTCTCGCAGGTATATAATGAAAACCGCCGCGGCGTTCAGGCGGGATACGCAAAATTCGAGACCTTCCCGATCTGGAATCTTCCCCTTTCGCATCCCGTGAATATCGCATATGAAGCGGCAACCAGCGATCTTAACGACAATAACATGATCGACCATTTCCATCTCGAGGCTTACGGCGAGACGACGGTAAACTATAACCGCGACGTTGAGATCTATCCCGTTTTAGCGGCAACCTTTGAGAAGATCTACGGAAGCTGCCCATACAAGTCCCCCACGGATATGGGCGTCAATATGGTCGGTAATTGCATTATTGACGATGAGGTCGTCAGAAAAGCCGCCAACCGCGAGATAGTAAGACGCTATTATCACTCGCTCGTTGCCGTCAGAAAGGGCGAGGAGCCCAAGGAGATCGTTTATAAACACGAGATCCAGATGAAGCAGGCGAAGATCTCTATTGCGGACAGACCCGTTGTTGCCGCCGCTATTGCAAAGCGCGATCTGACGGGTGAGCCGGCGGCAGCCATCGAGCTTCCCGACGGAAGGATCATCACGGGAAAGACCTCAAAGCTTCTCGGCGCGACCTCAGCAATGCTTCTCAACGCTATCAAGGCTTTGGCTGATATCGACGAGGATCTCCACCTTATGCCCCCCGAGATCATCGAGCCTATCCAGCATCTCAAGGTTGAGCATCTCGGAAACCACAACCCCAGACTCCATACCGACGAGGTTCTCGTTGCGCTTTCTGTTTGCGCCGTCAACTCCCCCGATGCCGAGCGCGCGATAGATCAGCTTGCGAACCTCCGCGGATGTGACGCACATTCGACAGTTATTCTGTCACACACCGACGAAAACCTTCTCAAAAAGCTCGGAGTCAACATTACCTACGAGCCCTTCTACCAGACAAAGACGCTTTATCATAAGGATTGATTTGATAAATCTCTTGTTTGGCACGCAAAAATAAGGATATTTATATGAATTACAACGATAATCAGTATCAGCGTTCCGCTCAAAAGGACGCTCCCCGCCGCCGTCCCGAGGATAAAAGCCCCTCGGCTCTGTTGCTTTCCTCGCTCCCATTTGTGGTTGCGTTGCCTATTGCGCTGATCTACCTTGAGATCATAGCCCATCTGGCTACCTTCTCGGACATGGATTCTGCATTCTTTGCTTATATCACGCTTTTCAGCATGGCAAGCGGCATGATAATGGCCTTGCTTTGCACTATCTTCAATAAGAAGGTTAACTATATTATCTCGCTTATCCTGATAGGTGCCGCGACTCTGTTGTGTGCAATTCAGGTAGTATACTCCGCTTTCTTCGGCAACTTCTTCCAGCTTACCACTCTTGGTATGGCGGGCAACATCGTGGATTACATGGATAATACCGTAAAGGTCATCTTTGCCAATCTCCATTGGATCCTGCTTCTGTTTTTGCCCTTCGTACTTTTTGCGGTGTTCGGAAGAAAGGTGGTCGTTCCCGTAAAAATGAATTGGATGCTTCGCGCTTGCTGTGCTGTTTTTGCGGTCTGCTTCTTTATGCTCGGAACGCTTTACGTTAATGCGCACGACGATGATTTCGGGGACAGCTTTATTTACGGAGAGGGCTTCTTAGTTAACGATTCGATAGGCCGCTTCGGCGTTTTGACCACGGCTCGTCTTGAGATCCAGTATCATTTGTTCGGTAAAGAGACCTTCAGCGAGCCCGAGGATACTATCGTTATAAACAACGACACCACGGCGATCCGCGGCGAGGATATATTCGGCCCCAAGGATCCCGTGACAACGACCCCCGGAAACGTGACTCCTCCTCCCGCAAGCGGAACAGAGGGAGAGGGTACTTCTCAGAACCCGGGAACTTCGGGCTCAACCGATGTAACGGGATCATCCGGTACTGTGACAGACGAAAAGACAGATCCTCCCGCACCTCCCGTTATCGACAGAAGCCCTCAGCGCCTCGACATCGATTTTGAGGCATTAAAGGCAGATGCGCTTGCAAAGGGAAAGACAAAGCTTTATAATGCGCACACATTCTTTGAAAGCCGTCCCGGCACGAATAAGCATGAATACACCGGATTATTTAAAGGAAAGAATCTGATCTATATTACGGTTGAAGGTTGGGCTCCCTCCGCGATAAACGAAAAGCTGACTCCCACTCTTTATATGATGAAGAATTCGGGCTTCGTTTTCGATAACTACTATTGTTCGCTTTGGGGAGGAAGCACCGCAACGGGTGAATACGCGAATATTACCGGTAATTTCTATTACAGTGCCTCCTGCATCAAGAACAGCGCATCCACCTATCAGCCCTTCGCCCTCGGCAATATGCTTTCGGCTCAAGGATATGCTACCCACGCATTCCATAACCACACCTACACCTATTACAGCCGTAACCTTTCTCATCCAAATTTCGGTTATGATTGGCATGCTGTCGGTAACTGGGATGCGACCTATACCAAGCCCAAGGCATGGCCGCAGTCCGACTATGAGCTCGGCCTTAATTCGCTCCCCTTCCTTAACTCGGATAAGCCCTTCCATCTTTACTATATGACGGTATCGGGTCATGCTTATCAGACCTTTGGAGGCAATACCCAGGCGGCAAAGCACCGTTCTTACGTTACTTCAATTATAGGAAACGATTACAAGACGGAGACCGCTCTCTCCTTCATATCCTGTCAGTATGAAGTTGAGTTAATGGTTAAGGCACTTTACGATGAGTGCGAGCGTCTCGGAATTCTCGAAGATACCGTATTCGTTCTTGCTCCCGATCATTTCCCCTACGGTCTTACCGAGAGTAATGAAAAGAACTGCGAGGCTCTTGCGGATATGTACGGACTTCCCGCAGAGAATATTTATAACAACTATAAGCTTTACGAGGCTCCGCTTATCATTTGGTCGGGATCGATGAAGGAGCCTGTCAAGGTTGATAAGGTTTGCTCTGCTATTGATATTCTCCCCACGCTTCTCAATCTTTTCGGTCTTGAATACGATTCCAGAATCATTATGGGTCAGGATATTCTTGATGCCGGAGCAGAGGGTATAGTTCCTCTGAATTTCGAAAAGACAAGCTATCATTTCCTTACCGACTATGGATTCTTCAATTTCACAACAAAGAAATTCGAGGTCTTCGAGCAATACAGCGGTGTTGATCAAAACGCACTTGCCGCATACGTCTCGCAGAAGAGAGATTATCTCTACTATATGAGGATCTACAGTCCCTATATCCTTGACAGCGATTATTACCGCATACTTTTTCCGAACGGATAATATAACCTAATTATCTCATGGCGATTACTTTTCGCGTCTTTCGGCGTGCTTTTAATCGCAAGGTTAATAACGGCTCCGATGCCAAGTGCATCGGAGCTTTTTATATTATATATAATATTAAAAAATATTAAATACTTTTGAATACATATTGACAGAAATGGCAAATAAATGGTATAATAAATTATTATGGAGTATTATGCTTTAAGAGGGATTTTATGAAAAACAGATTGATCATATATACGTTGTTTTTGATTATATGCGTATTCATTTTTGCGGGATGCTCGTCAGCCACCACCGTTACCGTTGAGGCAGGCGACGTGAGCGCGGAGGATATCTGCGGAATTGCCGATTCATCCTTTGGGGATGGATTTGATACTTCGCTTTTCAAGACAGTTGGACAACACAACGTCACTTTGACGGTTGAAGGTAAGAGCCAAAAATACAGAGTTACGGTTATTGATACTACCGCTCCCGTGATCGAGGTAGGTGAGATCCGCATCAACGTCGGTGACGGCATTGCTTGGAAAAAGCAGGCGACCGTGACCGATAATTCGAACGGAAAGATCGATATCAAGGTCGATTCCACCGCGGTAAACACGAGCGTAGCGGGCACTTATTCCGTGACCTATACCGCAACCGATGAGTCTGGCAATTCCTCAAGCGCAACCGCAACGGTCATCGTCGGCACTATGGAGGTCACCGAGGACATGCTATATGCGGAGATCGATAAGGTAATAGCGCAGATCATCACCGATTCGATGACAACGGAGGATAAAGTCCGCGCGGTGTATGCTTACGTTCAGAAAAGTATAAATTATTCCGCGACAGCAGAGACGGATGATTTCGTCTACGCCGCATATATGTCCCTCTTTTCCTCGGGAACGGGCGATTGCTACAGCTATTTTGCTGCGTCAAAGGCGTTTTTCGAGCGTCTCGGAATTGAAAACGTCAATATGAAGCGCGCAGATGGCGGAGCTCCCGGCAATCATTATTGGAATCTTGTCAATATAGGCACAAAGGATGCGCCGAAGTGGTATCACTACGACGCAAATCCGATAAACGGTCAGTATGCCGCAACAGGATGTCTCTTGACCGACGCGCAGGTTGCCGCTTACGATGCCTGGTGCGGTCAGGGCTACCGTAAATACGATAAATCGGGAATCCCCGCAAGTGCGACCGAGACTATCACAGATATTCCCGAATTAAGAGGTTAAAAATGAGAACGAATATACTTCAGTATCTTGAAGCCACCGCCGCGAGAGTGCCCGATAAGGTTTCATTCTCTGATGGCAAGGACTCGGTGACGTTCGCCGAGTTATACAGAGGCGCGCGTTCGATCGGCTCATTCCTTGCAGAAAAGAACTGCCGCAGACGTGCCGTAGCCGTGCTTATGGACAAGCATCCGCACGCGATCGTCACATTTATGGGTATCATCTACTCGGGCGCGTACTACGTTGCTCTCGACGCGCAGATGCCGTCGCTCAGAATGCAGATGATCATCGACACGATCGATCCTGCTTACGTCATCACCGATGAGCGGCACAGAAAAGCCGCCGATGCGCTCGGCAGAGAAGTGCTTATCTATAACGATATCGTAAATCATCCCGAAAACGGCGAGCTCCTCGATAATATCCGCGCGCATCAGATCGACACCGATCCGATATACGTTGTGTTTACATCCGGATCGACGGGTGTTCCGAAGGGCGTTGCGGCTTGCCATCGTTCGGTTATCGACTACACCGAATCGCTCTGCGAGGCTATCGGATTCGATGAGGATACCGTCTTCGGCAATCAGACTCCGCTTTATTTCGACGCTCCCCTTAAGGAGATAATGCCTACGCTGAAATTCGGCTCGACGGCGTATCTTATCCCAAAACAGCTTTTTATGTTCCCCGTAAAGCTCGTCGAATATCTTAACGAGCACGGCGTCAACACTATCTGTTGGGTCGTTTCCGCGCTGACGATGATCTCGTCGCTTGGAGTGCTTGAAAAGACGCCGCCTAAAGCTTTGACCACCGTCTGCTTCGGTAGCGAGGTCTTCCCGAAGAAGCAATATGAGCTTTGGCGAAATGCTCTCCCCGAGGCGAGATTCTTTAATCTCTACGGACCGACCGAGGCTACTGGAATGTCCTGCTATTGGCCCGCGACACGTACGCTTGGCGAGAACGAGCCGATCCCCGTAGGTAAGCCCTTTAAGAATACCGATATCTTCCTCATCACCGATGACGGTAAGGAAGCACCTGACGGAGAGGTCGGAGAGATCTATATCCGCGGCACCTGCGTGACGCTCGGTTATATCTCGAACCCCGAAAAGACAGCCGAGGCATTCGTTCAGAATCCCTTAAACGACAAATATCCCGAGCTCGTTTATCGCACGGGCGATCTCGGACGCTTCAATTCATACGGCGAGCTTGAATTCGTCAGTCGCAAGGACTCGCAGATCAAGCATATGGGCCACCGCATCGAGCTTGGCGAGATCGAAGCCGCCGCATCGACCTGCGAGGGCGTGCGTCAGGTATGCGCCGTTTATCCCGCGGAGAAGAAAAAGATCGTCCTTTACTACGTCGGCGAGGCGACTTCGGCGGAGCTTACCGCGTATCTTCTCAAGCTTGTTCCGAGATATATGATCCCGGGTGAGTACCGCAAGCTCGACACTATGCCGCTGACGGCAAATTGCAAAATAAACCGCAAATTCCTCCTCGACGAGGCAAGTAAATAAATTTTTAGGAGAAAAACTATGGAAAAGCTTATTGAAATTCTTGAAAATCTTCACGAGGGTATCGATTACGAGACCTGCGAGACTCTTATAGACGACGGTATTCTCGACTCCCTCGACATCGTAACTCTCATCACCGACATCAACGACGCATTCGACGTTGCCATTCCTCCCGAGGAGATCCTTCCCGAGAACTTCAACTCTGCCAAGGCTATCTTCGCTCTTATCGAAAAGCTTGACAACATCTGATGAATTTTGCATCATTTGAGTTTCTGGCTTTCCTCGCCGTACTCACTCTCGTTTATTTCCTTGTGCCGAAAAAGGTACAATGGATAGTTCTGCTTCTCGGAAGCGTTGTCTTCTACGCTTTTGCGGGATTTGTCAGCTTTTTCTTCCTGCTTTTTGCGATCGTAATTTCTTATATTACGGTGCAGATCCTCGGGAAGAGGATTGAATCGCTCAAGAAGTATCTTGAGGAAACAAAGACGACGCTCACGAAGGACGAGCGCAAGGCTTACCGCGCGAAGCATAAAAATACGAGCCTCGTGATCCTTTGCATCGGCATTTTCGTAATGACGCTTTCGCTCGTTTACGTAAAGTATCTTTCCTCGATGATTGGCTTCAAGATCACCGAGCGCGGTATCTCATTCGGAAAATACGCTCTCGAGATCATGGGTATATCTTATTATACCTTCATCTCGATCGGATACATGATCGACGTTTACCGCGAACGTGCTGCTGTGGAGCGTAATTTCTTCCGCCACGCGCTTTTCGTTTCCTTCTTCCCGCAGCTTGCAATGGGACCTATCAGCCGCTATGCCGACACGGGCGAGCAGCTTAAGGCAACTCACAGCTTTGATGCGAAGGAGGCGTGGTGCGGATTTTTGCGCATCCTTTGGGGCTTCTTCAAGAAGCTCGTTGTTGCCGATGCCATCGCGCCCGCGATCGGATTTATCGTTTCGCAAAAGCTCGGCGGAATCTATTTCATTCTGCTCTGCCTTTTCTATTCGATCAGAATCTACGGCGACTTTACGGGCGGAATCGATATTGTCCTCGGATCGGCACAGATACTCGGCATCAAGCTGCCCGAAAACTTCAACCGACCCTTCTCCTCCAAGTCGACGGCTGAATATTGGAACCGTTGGCATATGACGATGGGAAATTGGTTCACCAACTACATTTTTTATCCGCTGTCTCTTACCAAGACGATGCAGAAGCTCTCGAAATGGGGCAGGGCAAAGCTCGGTACGGGCGTCGGAAAGAGACTTCCCGTTTATACTGCGACCATTATTACTTGGCTTGCGACGGGTCTTTGGCACGGAATCGCTTGGAACTTCGTCGTCTGGGGTCTCCTCAACGGCGTTGTTATTCTAATTTCGCAGGAACTCAATCCCCTTTATGAGAAATTCCGCGCGAGATTCCCGAAGCTTTGGAACAGCGCACCCTATCAGTCCTTTATGGCGGTGCGCACCTTCCTATTGATGTCGCTTATCCGCGTTTTTGACTGCTATTGCGACGTTCCGTTGACCTTCGACCGCTTCTTCAGCACCTTCTATACCTTCAATATCGGCGAGATCTTCAAGGGCGGACTCCTTGAGCTTAACGTCAGCCTGACGCAGTATATCGTCATCGCCGTCGGCATCGTAATTATGACCGCGGTAAGCAGACTGTCCGCGGAGAAGCCTCTGCGCGAGGTCCTTTGGGGAAAGCCGATCCTCGGCAACGCGATAATGGCTATCCTCTGCATTGCCATCCTCGTTTTCGGCTCGTACGGACTCGGATTTGACGCCTCCGCCTTCATCTACGGCGGCACGTTCAATTAAGGAGGCGCGAAATGAAGAAGTTTATTAGAATTATATCGTTCGTTTGTGCGCTTCTTATCGTCCTCGGTGCCGTGATATGCTTCGGCGCGGTACTTCAGGATGCGCGCCACGATAACCGCGAGGCGCATCTGCTTTGCGGATATTATGACACGACCGACCCGCACGACGTCATCTTCATCGGTGACTGCGAGGTTTACGAGGGATTTATCCCCGCGACTCTCTTTGAGGAGTACGGTATAACGTCGTTCGTCCGCGGATCGTCACAGCAGACGGTATGGCAGTCCTATCACATCCTCGCGGAAACGCTCGAAAAGGAGACTCCCCGGGCGGTGGTCTTCAACGTCCTCGCGCTTCACTACGGCGAAACTCCCCTCGAGGCGATCAGCAGAATGGCGATCGAGGATATGGAATGGTCGGAGCACAAGCTCGATGCGATCAAGGCTTCGATGACGGATGAGGAATCGCTCCTCTCCTATTTCCTGCCTATACTGCGCTATCACGCGCGTTGGAGCGAGCTTGATTCGGACGATTTCAAGCACGCCTTCGACAAGCACGTTGATATCACCCATCAGGGCTACCTTATGCAGACCGATATCGATCCCGTCGATACCTCGGATACGCGAAAGCCCGACGATCTTCTGAACACCGCGCTCCCGAAGCGTGCTATGGAGTATCTCGACAAGATGACAGCACTCTGCCGTGAAAAGGGCATAGAGTTGATCCTCGTCAAGGCGCCGACAAACTCGGTCAGATACTATTGGTATCCCGAATGGGACGCGCAGATCGTCGATTATGCGGAAGAAAACGGACTTGCTTATTATTCTATGGTTGGCAAGGATGAGGAGATCGGACTTGATTGGTCGCAGGACACCTACGATAAGGGACTCCATCTCAACGTCTTCGGTGCGGAGAAGGTTACCTCCTATTTCGGTAAGATCCTTGCGGAAAACCACGGACTAACCGATCACAGAGACGATGCTGAGCTTTCCGCAATTTGGGAGGAACGCATCAATTCTTATTATAATGAAAGAGGAGAAAAATAATGAAAAGATTTATCTCTTTGGCACTCCTGCTTGCGATGCTCGTTTGCTTTGTCGGATGTGACGGGGGCAGCGAGACCAAGAATTACGTTTTTAAGTCCGGTGACGTTGAGATCAAGGTCGGCGGCGACGCAAATGCGGCGGTATCCGCACTCGGCGAGGCGCAGAACCTTGTTGAAACACCCTCCTGCGGCGGCGGTGCTGAGCCCGACCGCGAGTATACCTACGCGGGATTTAAGTTCAATACCGTCAACGAAAACGGCGTAAACAAGATCGTCAAGATAGTTCTGACCGACGACAGCGTTTCGACCCCCGAGGGCATCTCGATCGGCGACGGCCGCGAGGCTGTTATCGAGACCTACGGTGAGGACTACACCGAAAACGCTTCGGGCACTCTCGTCTATACCGACGGTGTGTCTCAGCTTATGTTCGGCATCATGGACGGCTCCGTCAGCGCGATCCATTACGTTGAGGAATAAAAAAACAGAGGCTGTCTCACTAAAAAATGTGATACAGCCTCAATTAGTATTAAAGTACGATAATGTAGTCAACATTTTCGTAAGAATGATATAACGAGTCCGTAGGGACCGACGTCCTCGGCGGTCCGGACCCATTTGAATTATTGCTGTGTATTTAATCAAAAGGTTATAAATGTAGCTTCTGAATTTAGTTAATTCTATAATGTTGTGCTGCTCGGACCGCCGAGGACTGTACAGTGTAGTATGATTATATACAGGTAGTGCAAGATGATTGTATACAGTTTTGTGATATAATAAAGGCAAGAAAATGACCACAAAGGAGGTTGTTCGAATGCCTTGGAAGGACAAAACTGTGGAAGAATTAAGAAAAGAATTTGTAGAGGCAGCAAAGACCTCAAAAAACTTCAGTTCACTCTGCCGTGAGTT
>JAFQPI010000014.1 GCA_017411805.1 Clostridia bacterium | reverse complement strand
CTATTCTGTAAATCTCGTTTTAACTGTTGGCACACGGTTGTTTTGCCCACTCCCATCGTGCCGCCAATCATGAATAATGTTTTCATCATTCACACCCTCGTCAAATTCAAGTTTATCGATTAGTTAGATTATACCATAAAAACGGTGAAAAGTAAATAGGACGGCGGGGTTCTTTACAAATTGAACCGCCATACAAAATACAAAAAGCCCTGCCGTAGCAGAGCTTTTTGCATATAAGAAATAATAAATTATCTCTTGGAGTTTTAAGACCACCATTGGATATCGTGAATATCGTGAGTATCGCCCTATAAAGTGTTGCACCAAATTTGCACCAAGATCACACCAACATTCAACGCTGTTCTGCTCGACAAATTGGAATTTGTTAATTTACAAAATACAGTTCATTCCATTTTATATTTCCGTCGCTTAGTGCTTGAACAAATTCGGAAAGGCTACAAGCAGTATGTACTATATCGTTAGACCTGTCTTGAATTCGAAGCAAGACTGCTATCTTGTTGTATGGAGATTCATTTATGTAGAAGGAAAGAATTTTTGCAACATAATCAGACCATTTGGGAACCACTTCTACATAAGGAACACCTTTAGATGCGATATCAAAGAAGGATTCTTCATAGAGGATAGATTCAGGCAACCAAATATTGTACCAACAACCCAGTAGATTATCAGCAGTATGAAAATGATAATCCTTACTATAAAACGGTTCTGAATCTGCGGTTCTTTGATAGCCTTCAATGACAATACCGTTCATATGTGCTGGAACAGATATTTGCTCTTGTCCTATGCAAATAATTCCAAAGTCAATACAAATCACAGAAATCACCTCTTCGTCAAATTCAAGTTTATCGATTAGTTAGATTATACCATAAAAACGGTGAAAAGTAAATAGGACGGCGAAAAAGAGTTTAGAGTTATGAGTTTGCTTCGCAAGCGTTATGATACGCCTACGGCGTAGTTATGATATGATCGTCCGCATTCCCTCAACGCGGCGCAGTCGCTCATAACTTGGGCGAAGCCCAATCTAAACTGATAACTTGCCGCAAGGCAATCATAACTGTTCTCCGAGAGATAACAAAAAACACCCTGCTTTGCAGAGTGTTTTTTGCAAGTTTCGACCAAAGGTCGAAATTATCTCTTGGAGTTTTAAGAACGCCGTTTGATATCGTGAATATCGTTTGATAAAGTGTTGCACCAAATTTGCACCAAAATCACACCAACATTCAACGCTGTTCTGCTCGACAAATTGGAATTGGTCAGTATAACTCCACTTCTTCTGATCCATCAAAAGTAGGTTCTGCTTTGTAATCTTTAACACACCACTCTTTTATATATTGTGCAGCTCTTTGTTCAGCATATTTTGCATTTAATACTTCTCCGTTTTCATCAATTTCAAGATTGTTAATAAAAATAGCATATACTGCTTCAAGCAAACTTGGACATTCTCTGAATTCGTCAAAATAATCAATTCCTTCTAACAATGGATAACCAACTGTTCCGTTTGCAATCCAATACGAAAACTGCCTAACAGCTCCACTTACTGAATGACTTAATTTCATAGTAATCCTCCTACAAATTCAAGTTTATCGATTAGTTAGATTATACCATAAAAACGGCAAAAAGTAAATAGGACGGCGGGGTTCTTTACAAATTGAACCGCCATATAAAACACAAAAAGCTCTGCCGAAGCAGAGCTTTTTGCATATAAGAAATAATAAATTATCTCTTGGAGAACTGGCTTGCGCGACGAGCGGCCTTGAGACCGTACTTCTTTCTTTCCTTCATACGAGGGTCACGAGTCAGGAAGCCTGCTGCCTTGAGAGCGGGCTTGTTTGCCTCGTCAGCAAGAACGAGCGCGCGAGCGAGACCGTGGCGGATTGCGCCTGCCTGGCCGGAGAAACCGCCGCCGGTTACGTTTGCAACGATGTCGTACTTACCAACGTTGCCGGTAACCTCGAAGGGCTGGTTTACGATGAGATTCATTGTTTCGAGACCGAAGTACTCGTTGATATCGCGGCCGTTGATAGTGATAGCACCGGTACCGGGATATACTCTAACGCGAGCAACGGACTTCTTTCTTCTTCCGGTTCCGTAGAAATAGGGCTTTGCACTGGTATACATATTCATTTACTCCTTTCTACTTCCGATCACTCGAGAACGATGGGCTTCTGAGCTGCATGTGCATGCTCTGCGCCTGCGTAAACGTGAAGTCTGGTCATCGACTTGCGGCCGATAGTGTTTGCGGGAAGCATTCTCTTAACTGCAAGCTCCATAGCCATCTCGGGACGAGTTGCCATGATCTTCTTGTACTGAATGCTCTTGAGGCCACCAATGTAGCCGGAATGATGATGATAGTACTTCTGCTCGAGCTTGCGGCCGGTCAGAACTGCCTTATCAGCGTTGATGATGATTACGTACTCGCCGCAGTCAACGTGGGGGGTGAACTCGGGGCGATGCTTGCCGCGAAGGATGTTCGCAGCCTTAACTGCTGTTCTACCGAGGGACTCGCCTGCTGCGTCGATAACGAACCAACGGCGCTCGATAGTCTCAGCCTTTGCCATGAAAGTGGACATTCTTTTTCCTCCAAATATTCTCGGGGCATAGTGCCCCCTGTTTAAGACTCGCATATTATACCACTTATTTTCCCGCTTGTCAATAGGTTTTTGAAAAAAAGTTTTATTTTTTTAATTTAGCTACCAATTTCCTTCGATTTTCTTCGTTTTTTGCCCAAATAGCTCATTCAACCGTGGGGTGACATCACAAATTTTAACGGAATATAAACGCTTTTTGAAGCATATTATCATACAAAAACTCAGGAGGTCACACGATGTTTCCAAAGTACAAACCCGAAGGAACTCTTATACATACACCCGAAAACAGGAGCTATACCTCGTCGCTCGCGGGACTTGAGCGCGCGATGCTATGCGGCGCGATACTCGAGGAGACCGCTCTTCTCTGCGACTCGGATATGAATCTTCATTTCGATCTCGGCGGGATCACGGGAATCCTGCCGCGTGAGGAATGTGTTTTCTGCCGTCCCGGCGAATCCAACAAGGATATAGCCGTCATCACGCGCGTCGGCAAGCCCGTATGCTTCCGCGTTGTCGGCATCGAACGAGAAAGCGGCGTTCCCGTGGCTTATCTATCGCGCCGACGCGTACAACGCGATTGCCTGCGCGAATATCTCTCGTCCCTCATCCCCGGTGATATCATCCGCGTCAAGATCACGCATCTTGAGCCCTTTGGTGCCTTTGCAGACGTCGGATGCGGTATATCCGCGCTTCTGCCCGTCGACTCGCTTTCAGTCTCGAGAATAGCCCATCCGCGCGACAGACTCTGCTGCGGTAATTTCGTCTACGCCGTCGTCAAAAGCATCGACCCTGAGACGGGAAGGCTCTTTCTGACGCAAAAGGAGCTCCTTGGAACCTGGGAAGAAAACGCCGCTCTCTTCACCCCGGGGCAGACGGTTGCCGGCACTGTGCGCAGTATTGAGACCTACGGCATATTCATAGAGCTTACACCGAATCTTGCGGGGCTCGCCGAGCTTCGTCCCGACACCCGCGACGTCGAGATCGGCGACACCGCAGCAGTCTTCATCAAGAGTATCATCCCCGAGCGGATGAAGATAAAGCTAATCCTCATCGACACCCACCAGAACATCGGCGAGATCGCACCGACGCGCTACTTTATCGATTGCGAGAAAACCTCGCATATAGATCATTGGAGATATTCGCCCGAGATGTCGAATAGGGTGATAGAGACGGTGTTTTGAGAGTTTAGATTGCGCTTGGCGCAAGTTAAGATCGCGCAAAGCGCGAGTTAATATTGCCTTCGGCAAGTTAAGGTTCGTCCTTAGGACGAAGTTAAAGGTGAATTTCCGCAAGCGGAAATTTACAAATAATAAAAAACGTACGCATACCGTTTATCAACATCGGTATGCGTACTTGTTTTTTTGATCGGAATTTTTCGCATCGGCGAAAAATCACCATAAGCTTCGGCATACGCCGAATATTAACTTTCTGCGAAGCAGAAATCTTAACTCGCGCTTTGCGCGATCTTAACTTGCGCAAAGCGCAACAAGCTTATAAATTATTTTTCGATAACTCTGAACAAAATTCCTTCTCCGGGCTCAAGCTTAACGGTAAGATTTCCGTTCTCGTTCCTTGCAGTCAAGCCTTCGGTCTCGGCGTTCTTCCAGGATGCAGAAGCGGTATCGAAATACTCGAGTCCCGATGCGATATCGAGGAATTCGACGGTATTTCTCGCGCTTGCGGTATCGTTATACATTCTGTTTGTGATCATGAAGCTGCCATCATCGAAGAAGCCTATTACGACAGATGCGGAAGTATTGATCTCGCCGAGATCACCGTAGGAAGAATAATACTCGCAGCCCTTCTCAAGGCTTCCTCCGCCCTTTGAGCGGGTATGGAAGACCGCGGTAGACGTTTTATCAAACAGCTCGTTTCCGAGCGGCAGGAGCCATTTATTGATCTCCTGAACGTCGTAATAATGCTGATATACCTTACCCGTTGTATCCATACAAGCGTTGCTCCAACCCTCGGCAAGCAGTTCGGCTCCGAGCCAATAGGTAAAATATGAAATACGCTTCATACCGTATGTCAGGCACATGTTGACCTCCCACTCGATCTGATATTTCGTCAGATCTGCGTAGCTCATATGCTCGGTCAGAAGGATTATAAGCATGGGATCAATCTCGTTTGCAATAGCAGTATCACGAATGATCTCAATATTTTCGAAGAACCCCTTGCGGGTAGCGGTCTTCTGGAAATGATAGTGATCGTAGCTGAGATACGGAGGCTTTACGGTCTCGATGAATTGATCGAGATGCTCTTGATACGTCTTTGTACCGAGCTGTTTTTCATTTGCGTAGGTCGGGAAGAGATTGATCATTACCTCGCGTTCGGGGTCAATACGGCGGAGCGCATCAACCACTCTCGCAAGCGCGGGAAAATCCGTGGCGCAGGGTTCATCCCTTATCCACCATTCCTTGATAACGTCAAGATAATCCTTGTAATCGTTGACAGTTTCCGTAACAAGCGCATCAATTTCCGCCTGCGAGGTCAGAGTCTGCGCGTGGATGAGTCTGTTGTCCTTAAGTCCCGAGCAGGTCATGCCGTACTTGCGAAGATACTCAAGTGCGGTTTTATTGATCGTAGGATCGTAACCCTCAACGGGAATGCTCGTAAAACCGCATTCAGCGATCTTCTTTATGTATTCCTCATTGCAGAGATCCTGTCCCTGCGGACCGTAATAATATGTTATCTCAAACTTTTCCATTCCATTCGTACCTGCCGTTTTCTGTTCGGTGAAGCTGTGGTCATAAGTAATCATAACGGCAACGGGATATTCAGTGCCGTCAATTTCGAATTCTCCTTCAAGCATGATCTTGCGTTCGGTCGTTACCGCACCCGCAGAAAACGCCATAGGCAGTATCATAAGGCAAGCAAATACGAAAGCCGCACCCCTCTTCGGATTCTTCATAATAAAGAAAACCGACATAAGCAAAGCGAAAAGGGCAGCCGTACTCGCCACGACCGCGCCGCAGCCTTTGGATTCAAGTTCTTCGGTCGCGGGAGTTGAACCAACGGTCTCAACAGAGTTGCGATTTACCAGCGTATAATAGAGAATCTTTGATTCCCCTGCGGCAAGATCCGGCTTTGTCAAGGCTTCGCCCGAGCTTATATCAAAAAGATCGGGTATTGTAAGCTCAAGCGAAAGGTTCGATATATTCACTGCCTCCTCGGCAAGAGCAACCGATACGGATACAGAAACCTCGGATCCGCTTCCGGGAAGAATATAAAGCTCCGCCGTGATACCGTCCTTAGTATCCGAATCCGTGGGAGCGGAATCCTCTGTCGCGAAGGCGCAAAGAGAAAGCGCGATCGAAAGCATAAGAGCACATACGGTGAAAATTAAATTTCTTTTCATTTTAAACTCCTCATTCCGCGGCATCCTTGAAATCGATCACTATATTTCCGACACCGCCTTCGATATCAATTAGTGTATTACCGTCTCCGATCTTTGAATTGCCGACGCTCGTGCCGTCAACCTTCACGTCGCCTATTCCCTTCTCAAGATCGAGGGAATAATCATTCTTCGAGCCTTCAAGCTCAAAGCGAGCCTCACCGACACCGAGAGAGATCTCGCTCTTACCCGAAAGCTTACCCGAAAAAGTGAGCTCACCAATGCCCATATCGAGATCAATTCCGCAAATATCGACGTTCTTCATATTGAGCGCACCCGCGCCGCCGTCAATATCCGCCAGCTCAGAAACTGTCAGCGAATCGATGACAGTCTCACCCGCACCGAGATCAAGATCGAAGCTTGCGCAGCTGAGAGAAACAATTTCCAATCTTCCTGCGCCGCTGTCGATATCTACCTTTTTAAACACCGAGCCCGAAGGATAGATTATCTCAACAAAAGCGGACTCCAATTGTCTTTTCCCTTTTGTCGGATCCTTGATTTTGAGCCTGCCGCCGTTTTCCTTTGCGGTCAGATTCTTGAGATTGGACTTGACCGTGATAACTTTACAGTCACCGGCTTTGAGCGTAAGCCTTGCCGAGGGGATCTCGATCTCAAGGTCTTTGATTTCAGCCGAAAACTCAAAGCTTTGCGGTTCATCGGATATCGCGGTTTCGGGAGATACGAAAATCAGTCCCAGAAGACCGAAAGCCCAACCAACGATATTTGCAATAAGTATGACAGCAAAAGCTATCGCGCAGTATCTTACCGCTTTCTGCCAAGGCTTCATTTGATATCAATGCCTCCGAACATGCTGAGTGCGCTGACGTAGAGGGTAATCACGTCCTCTGCGCCGTCGTCTGCTCTTCTCGCTTTATTCGAGGTGCCGCCGAAGATCGACGTGGATTTCACACGAACCTTTACGTTTTCGGGAACAAAGATATTGATGCCTCCGAAAAGTGCTGTTGCCTTGATTGCGGAATCGGGCTCGATGACCGCGCCGCGCAGATCGTAATCAACTCCGCCGAAGATAGCGTTGATCTCTGCGCCGCAGAATACCTTTCCTCTGCAATCGACCTTCTCACCTGTAAAGAGCGCGAACACGTTATCGATATTTTCCGTATTCTTCTCCATTTCGTATACGGCATCCTCGGTCTTCTTTTCAGCAAAAGCAGACAATATCAGCTTAAGTCCGATTATTACGATAACGGCGGGAACTATAAGCTTAAGAACCATATCAAAATCAATGATATCGCGTACGCAAAGCAAAAACACCACGCCGATACCGATTCCTACAAGCGCGCTGACCTTATCGTGTGACGTAACGAGTGAGATGGCACTCGGAACGATAATGAAGAGTGTCCACCAACCGTCAAAGAATATGTCGATCTCGGCAATTCCAAGCGATGAAATTGCCCAAAGGACCCCCGCGGCGATAAGTACTATACCCCAGATTATTGACTTTGTCTTTTTCATTTTCTGTTTCTCCTTTATAAAAGCTATTGTAAAAGACAGTAAATTATAATATGATCCGTTTTTTCGTCGGCTTTGCCGATGAAAAAACACCGACCAAACGAGCAAAGCGAGTTCGCGCGCCGAGGGGAGCGGACAAAATCTCCGATTTTGTCCTGCGGCGATAAGCGCGTGAATCCCCGCAATGCGGGTATCGATTGTAAAACGCAGTTTTACAATCGGTTGAATTACGCCTTTGTGAGCTTGGCGTAGGTTGCCATAAGCTTCTTCGTTCCGACGTTGTCGAAGACGACCTCGTACATAATGTCCGAGCCCATCTGCTTTGCCGAGATGACCTCGCCCTCTCCGAACGCCATATGCTTTACTCTGTCGCCGGGTTCGAAAATGACCGACGGCTTCTTCACAGGCGATGTCTTTGGTGTTACCGCAGGTCTCTGTACCGTAGTAACGGGACGGGTACCGGGTCTCTGAACGGGACGCATAGTTCCGCCCGATGATGAGCCTCCGATATAGGTCTTGGTTCCGCCCGAGTAGTTGCCCCAGGAATATTCGCTCGGCTTCTCCGCCTTTTTGACCTTTTCGTCAATAAGCTCCGCGGGGATATCCTGAACGAATCGCGAGACGGGATTGTACATCGTGCGCCCATAAAGCAGTCGTCTTCCCGAATGGAAGAGAAAAAGCTCCTTTTTAGCTCGTGTGATCGCAACGTACGCGAGTCTGCGCTCCTCCTCGAGCTCGCCGGGATCGTTCATCGACTGAGTGCCCGGAAAGATTCCCTCTTCAAGACCCGGTATGATCGCAACGGGGAACTCAAGTCCCTTTGCGCTGTGTATGGTCATAAGAACGACGGCGTCCGCGGTCTCGTCGAAGCGGTCGACGTCGGCAACGAGCGCGGTCTCCTCGAGGAATCCCGTCAAGGTAGGCTCCTCGTTGTTCTTCATATATTCAATAACGCCCGAAACGAATTCGTCGACGTTATCAAGTCTGTCCTTTTCTGCCTCTCCGCCGTCGATCAGCATCTGACGGTAGCCCGAGCGTTCGAGCACGTGGGTCACGAAGGCGTCAAGCGGACAGCCGTCATCGAGCATCTTGCGCAGACCGTCGATCATTTCGGCAAACGACATAAGAATATGTGCCGAGCGCGAGAGCGCGATATGGCGGTACGCCTCGCGCATGACCTCGAACATCGTCTTGCCCGTCTCGTCGGCTATGCTCTCAACGGCATTGAGCGTCACCTCGCCGATCTTTCTCTTAGGCTCGTTAATGATACGCTTGAGTCGCACGCGGTCAGAGGGGTTGTTGATGAGCTGAAGATATGCTACAACGTCCTTGATTTCCTTTCTGTCGCCGAAGCGGACGCCGCCGTAAATGCGGTAAGGAAGCGCGCTCTTGGCGAAGGTACGCTCGATCGTGTTCGCCTGCGCGTTGACACGGTAAAGGACGGCAAAATCGCGGTAGCTATACTTCTTCTCGGATACGAGCTTGAGGATCAGATCTGATATCCTTCTCGCCTCGCCTGCCTCGTCCTCGCATTCCTCGAGGACGATCTTCTTGCCCGAGCCGTTCTCGGTCCAGAGAGTCTTCGGACGTCTGCCCGAGTTCTTTCCGATAACGGCATTTGCCGCGTCGAGTATGGTCTTTGTCGAGCGGTAATTCTGCTCGAGCTTAATTACCCTTGCGTCGGGATACGTAGTATCAAAGCTTAAAATATTCTCTATCGTCGCGCCGCGGAAGCGGTAGATGCTCTGGTCATCGTCGCCTACGACCATAATATTTCTCCAAGTCGAGGCAAAGAGCGAGCAGAGCGCGAACTGCGCGGGGTTGGTGTCCTGATACTCGTCAACGCAGATGTATCTGAACTTGCCCGCATAGTACTTGCGCACCTCCTCGTCGGTGCGGAGGAGGAAGACCGTCTGCATAATGATATCATCGAAGTCGAGGGCGTTCGACGCCTCCATACGCTTCTGATACTCGCGGTAGATGCGTGCGTATATCTTCTCGCGGTAGCCCATCTTTGATTCTCTCTCGTATCCGTCGGGATCGAGAAGATTTTCCTTCGCCTTGCTGATCACTCCGACAACGCTCTTGACGGTAAAGGACTTTTCGTCGATATTCTGCTCCTTCATAACAGCGGTAAGGAGCTTTTTGGTATCGTCGGTATCATAGATCGTAAGATTATCGTTATATCCGAGGCGGTCTCCGTACTTGCGTAGGATGCGCATACAGATAGAGTGGAAGGTTCCCGCCCAGATGCTCTTCGGCACCTCGGGATCGTCGAACATCTTGCCGAGTCGCTCCTTCATCTCGTTTGCCGCCTTGTTGGTAAAGGTGATGGCAAGAACGTTCCAGGGCGGGCAGGGAGATGTGATAAACTCGTCAAGTATCGGCTCGATGAATTCGGCGGGATAGGTTGCCGCCTCCTCGAGAGCCGCAACCGTCAGCTCGGAGATATCCTCGGGTACGTCCTCGCTCCAATATGCGTTTCCGTACTTGATTATCTGCGCAATTCTGCGGACGAGCACCGTCGTTTTGCCGCTTCCCGCCCCCGCTATAACGAGAAGCGGACCTTCCGTCGCAAATACCGAATCACGCTGACGGTCGTTTAAGTTTGTAAGTGCCTTCTCGAAGAGGCGTCTTTTGGCTTTTATGTATCTTTCACTAAGTGTCATATTTTTTCCTTGCAAAAATCCGGCTGCAGCAAAAGCAACAGCCGGAAGATAAGTTATTGGTCTAAGGCAATACCGCACAATTATGATGGTGTAATTGCCTTAATTTCCTCAGTTGTTCTTGTTCTGATTCTTGTTCTGGTTCTGATTCTGGTTGTTGTTCTGGTTGTTGTTCTGATTCTTGTTCTGATTCTGGTTGTTGTTCTGATTCTGATTCTTGTTGTTGTTCATTTTATTCTCTCACGCGGTAAAAATTTGCATTACTGCCGACCGCATTAGGATTATTTCCAAAAGAGAGAATCGATATTCATCAATCAAGCATATATCTCGATTCGACTTCCTCGCCCACCGCGCTCATCATATAGAGAGCAGAAGCGAAGAATCCCAGCGATACCGCAAAATTGAGAAGCCACCATACCTCGCTGACGAGATTATCAAGCGAGAGGATGAGCTCATAAAGTCCTCCCGTAACGGCTGTGAATACCGCGAGAGCAAGGCAAAGTGTCACCTTCGCGCCTACTTCCTTATGTATAGCCTCAAGTCTGGAGGTGCGGTAAGCCTCATCCATCGTCGTAGGAACGAATCCGCAATGCTCCTTGATAATGGCGCGAACTCCACGGAGAGCGAAATAGAAAGTTACAAACATCAAAGCCGCCTCAACTACTCTGATTGGATACATCGAAATGAAATCGGCAAATATATCGGGGTCCTCCCAGGTTTTTGCTACCCATGCGTCAGAAACGTACCTGTAGGACGCCGCAGCACCCCAAACCGAGAAAGCGAGGTACAGACCGGAGAAGACGAGACCCGAGATATAGTTTTTGTAGTAAGGCTTGAGCTTTATAAATGCCCACACAAGCAGCAGGGCTGTAAGTACGTCGGGAATCACGTTTATATTATCGAGATAAAGATCGGGAGTGCAAAGCGCAGCAAGAACGATAATTCCGAGTACGGAAGAGATGCTTCTTCTCTTGAACAATCCCGTATTCGGCAGAATGAGCGTTTCGTACTTGACCTTTGCGCTTTCAACGAGCTCGGTGTCACGCACGATACCAAGAAAATATCTGAGCGCGCGAACAAGCCATACAACGCCGATTACTATACCCGCAAAGAGCGCGACCGTACGGAAAAGACCGATAAAATCATACCAATCAAACGCCGTATCATCATAGGAATGAGTTGAAAGCACTGCAAATTCCGCAATATTTGCAAAGAACGCCTTGCCTATCATAAAGGATACCGTTGCATTGCGAAAGGCGACGCTTACGTTTTTTCCCTGTGCGGAATGCTTCGATTTCTTCTCGCGCAGAGGATATTCTCCTCCCGCCGTCTGAGAATGAATAATAAAACCTTCGGTCAGCGCGCGCCAAGCCGGGATCCCCCATATCATTTCGAGGACGGAAAAGCTGAATGAGAGCAAGAGCATCATGGTCGGACGCTCCTGCGCATTCGATAGTCCTCCGAATACCCACAGGAATGATATGAACTTCAGGGAGGTTATAATTGCAAGCAGGCGGAATTTCTTCCAAGCACTCTCGAAATGAGGAGAAAGATCGCGGAAGAATCTGAGCGAAAGTGCCAGAAGGATATATCCTATGAAATCGGGAAAAATATCCACGAGCGCCATATCGGGATTAAACAGGAATATTGCCGCCGCGACAGCCGCTCCGAGTCCCATGTATTTTCCGAATCTTACTTTTTTCACAGAAAGATCCATTGATATACCTCCAAAAATCACTTGCGTTTTTTACGTTTCTTTTTGCCGCCCTCAGCGGCTCTTTTTTTCTTTTCTTCTATTTCTCTGCGTGTTTTTTCAATAGCCTCGTTCTCCCGCTTTTCAAGTGCCTCGGCGAATCTGTTAACAAACGGGAGCTTGGATTCCTTTCTCGGCATATCCTCATCGCCCTCGGGACATATACGCATATAGCATCCCAGAATGAGCACCAATACCATGATCATCCATATCATCTGAACGAAGAAAGCCGGATTAGCTTCAATAACTCCGAAAGCTGACAAAACATAAAATACGTAACCAACGATGACCGCGCAGATATCGGTCACCGCGGATACCTTTTTGTCATTAAGTCCGACTACCCCGAAGGCAATATAGCACGAAATGAGAAAAAGAATATGAAAAACGAGTATAAGACCGTCTCGGACATAGCATATCACGGTCTTTACGGGATCCACCGCCTCTGCGGCAGATCCCAGCATTACCGCAATTTCGCATCCCGACTCACAGAGTCCGACTGCAAAAAGCGCGATCATTGTAAACAAAGACAATTTATAGCTCGGAAAATAATCCTTAAGATGGAAAAATCCATACGCCATCACGGCGAATCCCAACAAACGTATTGCCCAACCGTACAGAGAAATTGATACGAAAAAGGTCAATACGTATCCGAGCAAGACGAGTCCGTAGCCCATTAATTCTCACCGCCGCCTGCACCGCAGCACTTCTTGTACTTTTTGCCGCTTCCGCAGGGGCAGGGATCGTTCGGTCCGATCTTCTCTGCTCGTCTCTGCGCGGGAGTGAGGGGCTTTGCGTTCTTTGCGGATGCTCCTGCGCGTCCCATCTGCAGATTCCTCAGCTCTGCCGGCGAGATCACGATGACCTCGGGAAGCTTTCTTGTAAGGATCTCGCGGACGGTGCTCTGTCTGATCTCGTTAATGAGATCCGCGAACATGCTCGAACCGATGATCTTATATTCCTTAAGCGGATCCTTCTGAGCGTATGCCTGGAGCATTACGGATTCCTTGAGAGCATCCATAGCGTCAATATGATCAAGCCAACGCTCGTCCATATTGTGAAGAAGAACGGCACGCTCGAAGCGGCGCATTCTGTCAACGTCCGATCCCTCTCTTTCACGATAGAGAGCAACAGCTTTTTCGGTGATAAGATCGCGCAGCTGTGCCG
This sequence comes from Clostridia bacterium, assembly GCA_017411805.1. Classification (GTDB taxonomy): domain Bacteria; phylum Bacillota; class Clostridia; order Oscillospirales; family CAG-272; genus CAG-390. The sequence goes on along the minus strand of JAFQPI010000014.1, from coordinate 76,905 downwards.
CAACCGAGCCCGCAGGCTGGCCTTCGGCAAAATCAAGCTCGCCCTCGTCGCAGCCCCAGCCGAGATATCTCGACTTGAGAGCTTCGACGTCGACCACGGGATGCTTTGCTCCCTCAAGGGAAATGAGGCAATCCTCCACGGAATCCTCGACAGTCGAGCCGATCATATGAACGATCCTCTCGGAGATATCGCCCTCCTCGATGATCTCATTTCTGAGGGAATAGATCTGCTTGCGCTGTTCGTTGAGTATATCGTCATACTGAAGAACGTTCTTTCTCGCCTTGAAGTGGTTTGCTTCAACGTTCTTCTGCGCCTTCTCCATAACGTCGGAGAGGATCTTTGTATTCTGCGAAAGATCTCCGTCGGTATCCTTCAAGAGATTTGCCGAGAACGCAGAGAAACGCTTCATTCTGTCGTCGCCGAAGAGACGCATGATATCATCTGTCAGCGAGATATAGAAGGTTGATGCACCGGGGTCGCCCTGACGTCCGGCACGGCCGCGGAGCTGGTTATCGATTCGTCTCGATTCGTGTCTCTCGGAGCCGATGATACAGAGTCCGCCTGCTTCGATAACAGCCCGACGGTCGGGCTCGATCTGCTCCTTGAATTTTTCAAAATATATCTTGAAGGTGTTTCGCGCGTTGCGGATATCCTGATTCTCGGTAGGAGCAGAACCTGTTGCCTCCGCAATGAGCTCGGGACGGATGCCGAGACGAGCCATCTCCGCCTTTGCCATATGCTCGGGATTTCCGCCGAGCATGATATCGGTACCACGGCCAGCCATATTTGTCGCAAGCGTGATCGCGCCGGGACGTCCCGCTGCCGCGATGATATCAGCCTCGCGCTCGTGGTTCTTCGCGTTGAGCATATTGAACTTGAAGCCCGCAGCCTTAAGATATTTTGCGAGCTTTTCGGATTTTTCTACCGAAGGAGTACCGATCAGTATCGGCTGATTCTTCGCGTGGCACTCACCGACGTGTTTGATGATAGCGGCATACTTTGTTTCCTCATTGACAAAGACACGGTCGGGATTGTCAACGCGGATCATCGGCTTGTTCGTCGGGACCTCAACAACGTCAAGACCGTAGATCTGGCGGAACTCGTCCTCCTCGGTCTTAGCCGTACCCGTCATACCCGAAAGCTTCGCGTACATACGGAAATAGTTCTGAATAGTAACTGTTGCGGTAACGCGGCTCTCGCCCTTGATGTTAACACGTTCCTTCGCCTCGATAGCCTGATGGAGACCGTCCTGGTAACGTCGTCCGTGCATAAGTCTGCCCGTGTGCGGGTCAACGATAATGACCTCACCGTCAACGATAACGTAATCGACCTCGCGCTTCTTTACGCCCCAGGCGTGAACCGACTGATTTACGTTGTGCGAAATGACCGCATTCTCGGGATCGTTGAGGTTTTCGATACCGAAATGAGCCTCGACCTTCTTGATACCTCTGGGAGTCAGCATTGCGCTTCCTCTCTTCTCGTCAACGATATAGTCGGCGTTCTCGTCGTCGGTCTCTGCCTTATCGTCCATCTCCTTGAGGACCTTTGCCTTCATACGGCGGACAACGGCATCGCATTTCTCATAGATATCCGAGGTCTTGTCGCTGACGCCCGAGATTATAAGGGGCGTACGCGCCTCGTCGATGAGTATCGAGTCTACCTCGTCAATGATACAGAAATTGTGACCGCGCTGAAGCATTTCCTGCTTGCTTCTTGCAAGATTATCGCGCAGATAGTCAAATCCGAATTCGGTATTCGTACCGTATGTGATGTCGCAGGCATACTGACGGCGTTTCTCGGCAGCCGACATCTGCTTGAGGACAACACCCGTCTTGAGTCCGAGGAATTCATATATTCTGCCCATTTCATTCGCGTCACGGAAAGCAAGGTAATCGTTTACGGTAACAACGTGAACGCCCTTGCCCGTCAGCGCGTTGAGGTAAGCGGGCATCGTCGCAACGAGGGTCTTTCCTTCACCCGTCTTCATCTCGGAAATTCTGCCCTGATGGAGCAGGATTCCGCCGAGGATCTGAACGTAGAAGGGACGCTTGCCGAGGATTCGGTCAGCGGTCTCGCGTACAGCGGCAAAAGCATCCGGAAGGATATCGTTAAGGCTCTCACCCGCATCAAGACGCGCGCGCAAAACCTCGCTCGTCGAGCGGAGCTCCTGCTCGTCCATAGCGCGGTATTTTTCAGCCAAAGCCTCCACCATATCGGCAACGGGCTTTATCTTTTTAATCTCTCTTTTACTGTAATCTCCGAAAAGTAATGTTTCAAGCTTCATATCAAAATCCTTATTTGTGTAAATATATTCAGTTTATTATACAACATTTTCGGAGAAAATACCATAGGGAAATGTAAATTTTATTTATTTTATTAAAAGTAACATTCATAAAGTTTCAATTAGCTATTTTTTCGTATTGACAAATTAGCTAATTCGTGATATACTAATAGTGACATAAAGTCATGAAAGGAGTTGATCAAATGACAACTGCAACCGCAACCGAAATTCAGAATAATTTCGGCAAATTTCTGAAAATGGTTCAGGAAGGACAGGAAATAGTTATTATGAAGAATGGAACCGAGATAGCGCGTCTTATTTCCAAATCGCAGACTGTATCCTTCCTTTCGGAGAGTCTTCTCGGCGTTCTTTCATCGGACGTGGACGAAAAAGCAATGAAAGCGGAGAGGATAACACGTTATGAAAATACTGATTGACACAAATGTCATTCTCGACGTTCTCTGCAATCGCAAGGATTTTGCCGAGGACTCGCTCAGGGTATTCAAATACTGTGAAACAAATCATATAACGGGCTATATTTCCGCGCTTTCAATACCCAACATCGTCTATATTATGCGCAAAGAGCTGGATAGTGAAAGGATCAAGGAAATTCTTACCGTGCTGACGTCAATATTCACCGTAGTCGATCTGCGCGGGACGGACCTGATAAAGGCAGCTGACCTCGACTTTTCCGATTACGAGGACGCCCTGCAATCGGTTTGCGCGTCAAGAACCAAGGTGAATTATATCGTTACGAGAAATATAAAAGATTTCAAAAGCAGCTCCGTTCCCGCAATCAAGCCCTCCGAACTGCTTGAAAGGATATAGGTACTGAAAATGGCAAGGGTTTTACTCGGAATGAGCGGAGGCGTTGACAGCTCGACTGCGGCGGCACTTCTTATGCGCGCGGGACACGAGGTCACGGGCGCAACGCTCGTCATGCACGATATACACGAATACGACGCAAAGGCGGCAAAGACGGTTGCGGATACAATCGGAATCCCGCACGTGACCGTCGATATGCGCGGTGATTTTGAGCGATTCGTCCTCTCGCGCTTTGTTTCGGAATATGAAAAGGGCAGAACACCCAACCCATGCGTGCTCTGCAACGGTTATATCAAGTTTCCCGCGCTCATCAAAACGGCAGACAGTCTCGGATGCGAGTTTATCTCAACGGGGCACTACGCCGCGATCGGCATCCGCGACGGTCATCCCGTCATAACCGCCGCAACCGACAAAGCAAAGGATCAGAGCTACTTCCTCTATATGCTCGGCGAGGACATTCTCTCGCGTCTTCTCTTCCCCCTCTCGGGAATGACGAAACCCGAGATCCGCGCGATCGCAAAGGAGCTCGGCATCCCCTCGGCATCATCCCCCGACAGTCAGGACATCTGCTTTATCAAGGATATTTCCTGTGCGGATTTCGTCGCGGGCAGGTCAAAAGAGCCGCCGAAGCTTGGCAATTTTATTGATACGGAGGGAAAATTCCTCGGCAAGCACAAAGGAATCAGCGCGTACACGATAGGTCAGCGCAAGGGTCTCGGCATCGCATCGACCGCTCCGCTTTACGTCGGAAATATCGATCCCGAGAGCCGCAATATCACTCTCTGCCGCGAAAACGAGCTCTACCGGACTCGTGTTTACGCTGAGAATTGCAGATATTTTGCCGGTGAATTCCCCTCTTATTCATTCGAAGCAAGCGTCAGCCTGCGCTACACAAAAAAGCCGGGCAGAGCAAAGGTCACATACATCTCTGAAGGAAAGGCACTGATCGAGTTTGACACACCTCAAAGAGCACCCGCACCCGGTCAATCCGCCGTTTTCTTCGACGGCGACGATCTTCTCGGCGGAGGAATAATAGCTTATTCGGAATAAAAAACAACCGATCGCAGGCGATCGGTTGTTTTTTAATAAATTGATAATTGATTACGGGGTGTAAGGAGTACCCTTGGTAAGTGTGATCTTGATTACGTCCTTATGATTGATCACATAAGATGCGGCTTCTTCCTTAACGAGAGCAGTTCCGTTAACTGTGGTCTCGAAATAGTAGTCGATATAGGTATCATCGCTCTGCTTTTCAGCCTTAGCCTCGAGCTTATCGGAGCCAAAGGTGAAGGTAGAGAATCTGCCTGTATTCTCGAGAGTGTAGGAAGCCTCTTCTCTTGCTGCGCAAAGTGCGGTAAGAGCATCCTTAAGAGTTGTACCGGGAGCAACACGGAATACTTCATTATCTCTGGTCTTGAGGAAGGGGTTATCCGTTCCGTCGGAAGATACAAGCCCGTTGACAACGATAGTTACTGCGATGCCGTCTGTGGTATCATCGGGATTCTCGGATTCTGCGTCGCCGGAGCCTTTATCACATGCAAACAGACACATGGGAAGCGCGAGAAGCGCGAGAAGAAGTGCAATCAAAGATCTGAATTTTTTCATAATTTCGTTATTCCTCCGTTTGAAGTGGTATACATATTATACAACAATGCTTGGGCTTTGTCAACAGTTTTTGTAAATTTATCTTTACCATTTGCAATTTTTGGGTAAAGAAAACAAATCGAAAATACGGCGTCTGAGATCCACCGGAGCGGCGGTAACTTCGGGCTCGGGTGCTGTCGTTTCCATTCCCGCGATTATATCGGCGACCTTTTTCTGCCATTCCGTTTTATTGAAATGTGCCATACAGGTGCGGTTATACTGTCTTACGTTGTCGGTGTATCCGCAATAATAATCTTTACCTCCGAGGTTGTAATAATAGGGTCGATATACGGTCTGATAAGGCATAACGTCAAAAGGAAGCTCAACATATGCATACTGAGCATCAACAACGGTAACCGCGATCGGGAACTTTCTGTCCACCTTAACAAGCGCGACCTGCTTGATGTTTTGCGGCGGGCACCACTCGCAAGCCATCGCGCCCTCAACAAAGTCATAATCAACCATTACGTGAGTCTCGCAGTAGGTCGTGGGCTCGGTACCCTTGACGAACCAGCCCGTTTCTGCGCGATTTCCTCTCGGGTCGTGCGAGCAAGCCTCGCTCATGAGAAGACCCGAGTCCTTGCAGAAGGTAGCTTGCACCAAATTGTTTGAAACGTTAAATTCGAGATACTCGTCCCCCTCTTGCATATTGGCAATTACCTTGTCCTCATGGATTTTGCCCATAACAGCATCCCAGACCTTAACGCAAGGGTTCGATGATGCGCTGATGGGCTTTGGATATTCATAACCGTACCATACTCCGCAAATATAATAGGGAGTATAGCCGATAAACCATCTGTCGTAATAGTCACCCGCGGAACCCGTCTTACCCGCAACATCGATATCGTATTTGCTGTCAAATTCGATCGCAGATGCAGTACCGCCGGATCTCGGGACGCTCTCAAGAAGCATGTTCATGATCGAAGCGGTTTCCTCGCTGATGGCAACGGTACCCTCGTATCCGTTTTCAAGAAGAATATTTCCGCTCGAGTCTGTGACCTTCAGATAGGAATTAGAGTCGCTGTATATTCCGCTGTTTACGAACATCGAGTAAGCCGCGGTGATCTCGCGGACGGTAACGCCGTAGTTAAGCTGACCGAGAGCGAGCGAGGCAAGTCCGATGTCGGAATATGCCGTACCGTCCGAAAACTCGCCGTATTCGATCATGCTCTTCATATTAAGCGTATCATAGCAAAAATCGAATGCATTCTCAAGTCCTACCTTCTCAAGGAGCTTTACGGCAACGGTATTCGTCGAAACCTTAAGTGCATATGCCACGTTGATATATCCGCGATAGGTTCTGGTCGAGTTTCTCGGCCAGGCGTAAAGCTTTCCCGAAGCATCGGGAAGAAAGCTGTGAGGAGTATCCTCAAGCACCGTTGACCAAGTCAGTATTCCCTGCTCAAACGCAGGAGAATAAACCGCCAGCGGCTTGATAGCGGATCCGGGAGGTCTCTTTGACTGAGTAGCAAAATTCAGCACTCTGTTCGCGGTCTTCTCTCCTCTTGCGCCGACAACACCGAGGACGTCGCCTGTATAGGGATCTATAACGATCGCAGAGCATTGGGGCATGATTCCCGAGCCGGTCTCGGGGAAATTGGACTCGTTCTTGAAGGCTTCCTCCAGAATTGTCTGTATTTCGGGATCCACAAGAGAATAGATATTGAGACCGCCGTTATAAACGAGGATCGACGCCATCTTTTCGGAATAATTGTACTCCTTCATAAGATCCTTGATAACGTCCTCGATTACCATATCCGCATACCAGGAGTTTATGCCCGAAAGATCGGTGTCGGTGTCATCCTCTTCCTCGCGGCTTCCGGGAAGATTGAGCACGAGCTCCTTTTCATAAGCCTCCTCAAATTCGCGGTATGTGATAAGTCCCTGATCATACATCTCATAAAGGACGATATCTCTTCTTTCCGCGTTATATTCGGGATATACTACGGGGTTGAAGCGCGAGGGATTCTTTGTAATACACGCAATCGCCGCGCACTCGATAAGCGTCAGCTCGGAAACATCCTTCGAAAAGTAATTGTAAGCCGCAGCCTGAACTCCGTTTGAGCCGTTTCCGAAGTTTACGATATTGAGGTAAAGCTCGATGATCTCTTCCTTGTCCATCTTCGTCTCAAGGTCGAGCGCCCAGAAGATCTCCTGGATCTTACGCTGTATCGAATACTCGTCGTTTCCGGTTACGTTCTTTATAAGCTGCTGAGTGATCGACGATCCGCCGAATCCTTCTCCGCCGCCTGTAAAGAAGGTCAGACCCGCACCCGCGGTGCGCTTCCAGTCAACGCCGCTGTGCGTCATAAAACGCTTGTCCTCGATCGCGATGACGGCATTTATCATATTATCGGGTATCTTGTCGATCGGAACGTACATCTGGTCGACCTCGCCCTGAAGCTGCTTATCCGCCGCGGAATCCATCGGGATCTCTTTTCCGACGCGGTTTGCACGGTCGGTAAACTCATAGCGATACATATGAGTCGTGGTCGAGCTCGAGACGTCGATACGGAAAAGTTCCGCGTCTATCTCGGTCTCAACGTAATTGTTTATATATACCGAGAAAGCACATACAACTATTATACCCGTAAGGGCAACGATCAGGAGAAGCGTGATCAAAATATTCGCAAATATCTGAAAGAATTTGCCGGCAGCGCGAAGCGCGACCCTGCCCGCCGTCTTCAGTTCCTCTCCCCAATTTATCTTTTTACTTGCCATATAGTGTCTCCATTTGTTGAGCGTTGGTTCTTATACCATATTATCATACGTTTTTGAATATTTTATGAATATCGGTCGATAATATCTTTAGCGTAAGCAAAAAATATTTGTAAAGGATAAAAAATGAACAGCAAAAATCTGATAGTATCCTTAGTCGTGGTATCGGTGGCATCCCTTGTCGTTTCGGCGTTCGCTGTTTTCTCGGTCGCGCGGACCTACAGCGCCGCACTTGTGACCGATGAGGCGGGGGAAACCGTCTCGGTTACGGAAATGGCTTGTAAACCGCCCGAGCAAACCTCGATTGACGAGACGACCGCAAGCACCGAAAGCAATCTCACCGAGCAAACAGATATGACCGAGATCTCGAAAGCAGACCAATCAGAAACAATCAAGGAGGATAACACCGAGAATGAGTCCTCCGATGATACCACCGTATATGAGGAAAGCTTCATCCTTTCGATTTCGGGAGACCGATTGGTCATAACCGACAGCCTCGGCAACAAGATATACGAAAGAATAGCCGACACCTCCGCGCTTCACCCGAAGGATCGGGAAACACTTATCAAAGGAATAGCTTTTTCCGACCCTGAGAGCGCGATGGAAGCGATTTACGACCTCATTTCATAAAAACCATAGATATTATTTGATTACTACCGAATCTTTTCCCGCAAGGCGGCATAGCTCGGCTATCTGAACCTCTCCGATAACCATTCCATGCGGATGATCGGCATACTTTTTCGTATCGGCAAAATAGAAGCTGACGCGGGTGAAGCCCTCGAAGATCTCCACGATATTTTCGCATTTTTTGTAGATCTCGGAGTTCTTCGACGGGACGCGGATATAGACCACGCTCGGTGCCTTTTTCTGTGCCTGAACGGGAGTCTGCTTGACCTGCCGAACCGGTGTCGGCGCGGGAGTCGGCTTTGCCTGTCTGCGCTTGAATTCCTCGTCGGTCAGAAGCATCGCGGCTGTGTTGACGAGGATCTTTCCTCTCTCGCCCTCGCGGCGCGATACCGTCCCCGTCACGCAGACGGCGTTATCCTCCTCGATATGCCTGCGGTAAGCTTCATATTGCTTTGAAAACACAACAAGCTCAAGCGAGCCCGAACGGTCCTCAAGGGTGGCAAAAGCCATGCCGTCGCCCTTGCGGGTCGTTTTTTGCGTTACCGATGAAACAATTCCGCAGACGCAGACCTTTGCGCCGTCCTCGAGCGTATCGGGGTCTTCCTCATCCTCGCTGCCCGTGATCTCTACGATACTCTGCGGATTAAGCGACTTGATATGAAGCCCGTAGCCGTCAAGCAGATGACCCGAGAAGAAGAGTCCCGCCGCCTCGCGCTCCATATAGAGCAGATCCTTGGTTGAAAACTCGGGGATCTCGGGATAAACTATGCTCTCGCCGCCGCCCGCAACCGAATCGGGCATAGAGAACATATCCATCTGCCCCGAAATGTTGCCCTTATTCTTGCGCGAGATCGCCATAAGAGCCTCATCGAGCGTTGCAAGCAGCCTCGAACGGTAAACTCCGAGCGAATCGAACGCGCCCGCCTTGATCAGCGACTCGACCATACGGCGGTTGAGGTCATTCTCCGACATTCTCTCGATAAAATCCGAGAATGATGCAAAGGGTCTGTCTATGCGCTCGAGGATGAGCTTATCGACGAACTGACGTCCGACGTTTTTAAGTGCCAGCAGACCGAAGGTGATATCATCTCCGCTGACGTGGAAATCAAGCATACTGCGGTTGATATCCGGAGGAAGGACACGTATTCCCGCGCGGTTTGCCTCGGCGATATACTCCGCAATCTTATCGGCATTTCCGAGCACCGAGGTCAGCAGTGCCGAGAAATACTCGCGCGGATAATGAGCCTTCAGATACGCGGTCCTGAAGGAGAGCATAGCGTAAGCCGCGGCATGGCTCTTGTTGAAGGCGTATGAAGCAAAGCTCGACATATCCTCGAAGAGTTTTTCGGCGGTCTCACGATCTATTCCCCTCTCTGCTGCACCGTTGACAAAATTATCCCTCTCCGCCGCAAGCGCGGATGCCTTTTTCTTCGACATCGCGCGGCGCACGATATCGGCACGTCCGAAGGAGAAGCCCGCGACCGTGCGGAAGATATTCATAACCTGCTCCTGATAAACAATGCAACCGTAGGTAGGACGGAGTATCGGCTCGAGGAGCGGATGGGCGTATTCAACCTTTTCGGGGTTGTTCTTACCCTCGATATATTTCGGGATCGACTCCATAGGTCCCGGGCGGTAGAGTGCTATCGCCGCAAGAATATCGTCGATCGATTCGGGACAGAGATTAGTCAGCATCGCCCTCATTCCCGAGGATTCAAGCTGAAATACTCCGCTCGTCTGACCCGATGAGATCAGCTCATAGGTCTTTTTGTCAGAGAGATCTACTTTTTCAATATCGAAATCGGGTCTTCTCTCCTTGATCATCTTCACCGCGTCGTCGATTATCGTCAGATAACGCAGCGCAAGGAAGTCGAATTTCAGTAGCCCGAGCGAGGCTACCGTGTCCATATCGAATTGTGTCACGGTATTTCCGCTCGATACCGCAAGCGGCAGATATTCATAGACGGGACGCTTTGTTATAACGACGCCCGCAGCGTGGATCGAGACGTTTCTCGGCATTCCCTCAAGCAGGCGCGCAGTGTCGATCAGCTCGCGTATCTCGTCCGAGGAATTGTATTTTTCCTTCAGCGCGGGAACGATCAGAGCCTGATCTATCGTCACGTCAAGCTCGCGCGGAACGAGCTTTGCGATCTCGTCGACGTCGGCATAACTCATACCGAGTGCGCGTCCGCAATCGCGGATGGCGGCACGCGCGGCAAGTGTGCCGAAGGTTATGATCTGCGAAACGCGGTCCGAACCGTACTTATCCTTGACGTAAGCCAGGACCTCGTCGCGACGGTTGTAGCAAAAGTCGATATCGATATCGGGCATACTGACACGCTCGGGATTGAGGAAACGCTCAAAGAGCAGATCAAAGCGAAGCGGGTCGATATCCGTGATCCCCGTTCCGAAAGCAACGAGGCTTCCGCATCCCGAGCCTCTTCCGGGACCGACGGGAATACCCGCGCCCTTTGCAAATCCGACGTAGTCGGAAACGATCAGAAAGTAGTCGTCAAAGCCCATAGAATGGATAACGTCAAGCTCGTAATCTGCGCGCTCGATGTAATCCTTGAGTTCAAAGCCTTCCGCGGGAATTCTGCCCGCGAGCATAAGCCTTTCGATGCCCTCGTAGGTACGCAGACGGAGAATATCCGCCGCGTTTTCACCCTCATTAAGAGGATAAGTTGGCAGGAGATATCCCTCGTGCTCAAGCTCGAGCCCGCATCTTTCCGCGATCTTCACGGTATTCTCGATCGCGCCCTCAAAGCCGCCGAAAAGGCGCTCCATCTCGGCGGTGGATTTATAGTAAAATTCTTCGGTTTCAAAGCCGGGTCTCGCGCCGTCCGCCATCGTTGTGTTGGTCTGGATGCACATAAGGACCGTCTGCGCTCGTGCGTCGCTCTTGCGCAGATAATGAACGTCGTTGGTCGCAACAACGGGAATGTCGAGCTCACGCGCCATTTCGTAAAGATCGGGCAAGATCTGTCTTTCCTCGGCAATACCGTGGTTTTGGAGCTCGATATAGAAATGATCCTTGCCAAAGATCTGCTTATATGTCTTTGCGATCGTCTCGGCTCTCTCGCGGTCGCCCGCGGAAAGAGCGGACGGTATCTCGCCCGAGAGACACGCAGAGAGCGCGATGATCCCCTCGCTGTGGTGTCTCAGAAGGTCAAGATCAACTCTCGGGCGAGAGTAAAATCCCTCGGTAAACGCCTTTGAGACCATATACGTGAGGTTTCTGTAGCCCGTCTCGTTTTCGCAAAGGAGAACGAGATGATGCGAACCTCCCTCTCGCCCCGGAACTCTGTCAAAGCGCGATCCGGGCGCGACGTAGACCTCGCATCCGATAATGGGCTTGATACCCTTTTCGCGGCAGGTACGGTAGAATTGCATAGTGCCGTACATTCCGCCGTGATCGGTCATTGCAACGGCAGAATGCCCCGCCGCGATGACCGCCTCGGGGATATCCTTGATACGGCACGCGCCGTCAAGAAGACTGTATTCGGTATGCAGATGCAGATGAACGAAATCTCCCATCACCGCACCTCCTTATAATTTTAATCTTTTCCCGCCAGCGCGAGAAGCTTTTTGAGTCTGTGATTCAGACCCGACTTAGTTATAGCCGGCGAATGCTTTGCCGCAAGCTCGGAGAGAGATATCTCGGGAAAATCCTCGCGCAAAGTTGCGGTCTCCTTGAGCTCATCGGGAAGCGCGGCAAAGAGTCCGCTCGCGCGTATCTCCTTTATCGCTTCCACTTGTGCCTTTGCGGCAACGGCGGCGCGTCCGATATTTCTGATCTCGCAGTTAGAATTGCGGTTGATCTGACCGCGGAGCTCGCGCATCAGCTTGCCCTGCATCAGCTCCATGACCGACGAGACTGCGCCCGCGATAGTCAGAATATCCTCAACGTCCTCCGATCTTTTGAAGATCAGCGAGGAAAGACCGTCTCTTTCCGACCTCGACGGAGTGTGTCCGAGCTCGGAGAAGAAATTTGCCAACGTTTCCGCACGTGCAGGGTCGTTTATTCTGATCTCGATCCGCGATTCGCGGTCGGGATTTGAGAAATTTGCCGACGAAAGCAGGACTCCCGCGAGAAAAGCTGCGGTACAGTCGGCACATCTGAAAAGAGGCGTCACGTCACCCGAAGAAAGTTCTCGAAGCTTATCTGCAAGCTTTTCCGATGAAAAACCTATCTCGGCAGACACGCGGCCGTAGCTGTTCGAATATTCCGCTGCCGCTTCCCTTCCGTATGTCTCACGGAGAAGCCTTAGCATCAGTTCGGACGACGTCCTGCCCGAAAGCTTGGCGTAAACTCCGCCGTCCGGCGAGCGATCTGCGTTTATGAGTATGCCGAAGAGCATTGATCGGCGGCAGCACTGCGGCGAATGCAGATTATCCGCCAGCTCCTCTCTTACGCGCTCGGTAAAGCTCTTCATTCGCCGGTACCTACCCTGCGTATCTCACATTCGAGCTCGACGCCGTAATTCTTCTTGATAACCGATTGGATATGCTCAACGAGACCGAGGACGTCTTTGGCGGTAGCTCCGCCGACGTTGATAATAAATCCCGCGTGCTTTTCCGAGACCTGCGCACCGCCCACGGTGTATCCCTTGAGTCCTGAATCCTCGATCATTTTGCCGACGAACAGATCGGGGGCGGGACGCTTGAAAACGCTTCCCGCGCTCGGATATTCGAGCGGCTGTTTTGATATTCTTCTCTGCATAAGATCGCGCATAACGGCGTCGATCTCCTCCTTATTACCCTCTTTGAGGGTAAAGGTCGCGCCGACACAGATAAGATTCTTATTTTCCGACAAAACGCTGTGGCGGTAAGAAAGCTTCATTTCGTCCTTTGTAAGCGTATATAATTCGCATTTTTCCGCATCGAACACATCGCAGGATTCAAGCACGTCGGCAGTCTGTCCGCCGTACGCGCCCGCGTTCATTACGACCGCACCGCCCACGCTTCCGGGGATGCCGTAAGCAAATTCAAGTCCCGTCAGCGAAGCCGCTTTCGCCTTCGAAGCAAGAGCGGTAAACGACGTTCCCACACCCGCATAAATACGGTTGCCCTCGATTTTCACATCATTCATCTTCTCGGTGAAGATCACGCATCCGCGGTATCCCTCGTCCTCAAAAAGGATATTCGAGCCGTTGCCGACGATGATGTAGGGGATCTCGCGATCCGTAAGATACGCAACGACATATTCAAGCTCCGACGTATTCTTCGGAAAGACTGCAAGATCGGCTTTTCCGCCGATTTTGAAGCTTGATTTCGAGGAAAGCGGCAGCGCATTCTGGCATTCTATTCCCTCTTTTTCATATTTTCGCATAAGCGACAACAAAACAAGATCTCTGTCCATATTTACTCCAAAATTTCAAGAACATCGCGGATGTCCTTGATAACGTAGGTGATGTTCATTCCCTCGGGAACTTCCTTTCCCTTGGGGTTGAGCCAGCAGGTGTCGATTCCGTACTCGACGCCGCCCTTGATATCCGAGGTAAGCGAATCGCCGATTACGAGAGCCTGCGACTTATCGAAATCGGGAATATCCGCCGCTACCGCGTCGAAGAATCCCTTCTTCGGCTTTGCAACGCCGATGGTGTCCGAGATGTAGCATTTATCGAAATAATCCCTGATCGCGCAACCGCCGAAGCGAGCCTTCTGTACCGCCTCGATACCGTTGGTGATGATGTACATTTTATACTTGCCGTAAAGTGCGCGACAGACCTCCTCCGCACCGTCGAGGAGCACCGTCTGCTTCATCAGATTGCCGACGTAAGCATCGGCAAGCATCGCACCGTCAAGATCAAAGCCGTAATGCTCGCAGAACCGCTCGAAACGAAGGACCTTGAGGCGATCCTTGGTCACCTCTCCGCGCTCAAGCATCTTCCAGAGATTGTCGTTGATTTGGCTGTAGGTTTCGATGACCTCATCATCTGTCGGCAGGCCTACCGACTCAAAGGTAGCGGTGATCGCTCTCTTTTCTCCGAGCTTGAAATCAAGCAGAGTATCGTCTGCATCGAAAAGAAGCCATTTATATTCTAAGGACATTTTACGTACCTCCATACTTTCTCAAATTATATTATACAACAATTTTTAGGAATTTGCAACAGAAAAAAACAAATCGGGAAAAAATATAAACTGCAGAACCGAAATCGGCTCTGCAGTTTGAAATTTTACCATGAAATGGGCAAATGAAGAGGATGTGTAGTGTCAAGGTAGCTGCGCGCAATCAGAATCTTATCCGCGGAGTTTATCTCTCCGTTGCCGTTGACGTCCGCGGCAAAGCATTGTTCGGCTCCCATGGGTACATACGCATCGCTTGACGACGGCAACAGCGATCTTGCAATAACGGCATTGTCTTCCGCATCAAGATCTCCGTCAAAATCCACGTCTCCTATGACGATAAGCAGCACGCTTTTTACGTCCTCGGGTACCTCAAAGCTATAACTGCCGTCGGGATTCTGACAAGCGGTAAGCGTTACGTACTCTCCGTCCTTGAGATAACCCACCCGGCATGCGGATGAATGAGTCACGGTAACGATCTGCTCCTCTGCGGAATAGGTTACGCCCGCAGAATAAGTATTAACCTTTACGCCTGTTTCAATGGGTAGAGTATACTCGTTCTCGGAAAGCACGGGACCGTTGACAAATGACGTACCACCCACGCTTGCGGTATTGTCAATTATATGATTTTCCGAAAAACTTGTATTGCCGCTTACCAGCGTTTTGCTTCCGACAAGCAAATAGTCTTCTCGCTCGTATCCCGAAGCTTTCTTTGTAACACCGTATACCGTGGGATCGTTCCACGTCACGTCAACGGCATACCAGGCACCGTCAAGCTCAACGTAATTCCACATATGCGCGCCTGCGTTTCCGTCGTTATCCAGCGCGTCTCCGTTGACAAGTACGCAGGGGATATCTATCTTGTCGCAAAGCACCTTCAGCGCCCTTGCGTAGCCCTCACATACCGGAGCATTTTTATTGTTACCCGCATAACCCGTAAGCGCGCTTATACACTTCCATGCATTCTTGGTAGCCGTGGAAATATTCGCGTTATAGCAGTTATTTGTCGTAAGCCAATTGTTCAGATATACGATACGGTCATAATCGGTCTCTGCGCTCATAGAACCGATAATAGCATCAACGGCGGCATCGCGCGCCGCAATGGCGGTTTTAATCGAGGAAACGCTCGGATAGAGATCCTTCAGGCGTATATCAAAGGTCGAGCTCTTCAAAGCAAAATAAAAACAGCACTGATAGTCAACGCTTCCGCTACCTCCTCCGTAAGAGTAGGAGTATGTGGTTCTCGTATTGAAAACTCTGCTTCCGCTCAGCCAGAAGACCTCCGGATGATCGCGTTCAAATGCGTCAAAGGCAGCATTGAGGATGGGCTGGTCGTCATCAGCGGGTTCGGTTGCTTGAAGGACCGCAGCCTCGGCGGCCTTCTTTGCCGCGGATGATACGTTGCCTCCCGTCTGATAACTGAACTCGGCAGTTCCTTTAAGTTCTTTGATAATATAGACGTAACTGCCGTCCAGATTGGATGCATGCGCGGGATCTATCAGAGCATCGTTCTTTCCGTCTCCGTCGCTGTTTTCCACGAGCCAATCATAAAAATCAGCGGCACTGTCCGAGCCGGTAAGATCGATCCTGTCTATCCATTTTTCATGGTTTCCCTCTTTCAGGTCAACGCCCGCGGCATTTACGTAAATTCCGAGCGCACCGATCATTATGCAGAGCGTGAGCATAAAACCGCCGAGCCTCATCATTGTTTTTTTATTTGATTTCACAACAGTCACCTCCACAGTCATTAAATTATATTATACTACATTTTTTTAGAAAATGCAACAGCTTAAACAAAAAACGTCAAAAACGCGTAACGCAAAAATAACTCTTGCATTTTTATCTCAAATGTGCTATAATGTACTATGTATAATAATATAATGCAAAAGTTTGCTTATTTTTAGGAGTATAAGTTATGGGAAGACAGATTCGCTTTTTTGCCACAGCATCCGACTTTCATCAGATCCTTGATATTATATACAGCCGCGGAGCATACGTGCTTGACCATTCGGGAAACAAACTTTCGCTTGAAAGTATCAAGGAGAATATTTTCGATTCGTACACTACAGAAAATTTTCTGCATCACTTTTATATTGTAAAGGACGGTTGGAGAATCGCGTTCTCGAACGGATTTGTCAATCAGTTAGATTCGGAAGCGATCGAAGTATCGATATGTCGCAAAATTCCCGAAAAAACCGTTGATATGTCTCCGGTACACAAACATTTTCAGATAAATGGTTATACCGTAATATCCGACTCGGATAAGTATTTTGAATTGCTTCGCGAATACGAGAAGAATCCGATATATATTCCAAATCCTCAGTATGTCGAAAACGGCTATGAGCACGGAAGATTCTGGTGTCCGTCGGTTTTTTATGACGCGGACAGCAAATCACCTCCCCAATCAAAAGCGGTAACACGGGAGTTCAATGCATTGGTGCGAGTAATAAAGAAGCTTGGAACTTTATCTGACGATAAAAAAACCGCATACATTCTGCCCGACGCATTCGAAGGATTCAAAAACAAAACTTTCATTCCGCGTTCGGGAATCAGCACGATAGAATTCAGCAAAAAAGGAGACAAGCAATGACCGTCATCGGAGTAACCGGACCGAGCGGAGCGGGAAAATCGCTTTTTTGCTCATACTTTGAGGAAGCCGGCTGTCTGCATCTCGATTGCGATAAAATTTACCATACCCTCGTCGATTCTCCCTCCGACTGCACTCGCGCGCTTGAGGCGGAATTCGACTCCTCCGTCATCAACCCGGACGGAAGCCTCTGCCGTCCCGCGCTTGCCGAGATCGTATTTGCTCCCGGTGCGGACAAGCTTCGAGCTAAGCTCAACAAGATCACGCACGCCTTCGTTCTCGCCGAGGTGAGAAAAGCGATAAACAGCACTGACAAAAAATGCGCCGTCATCGACGCTCCCCTTCTCTTTGAGGCGGGTTACGAAAAGGAATGCAATCTCACAATCGCGCTTCTCGCGCCCTACGAAGAAAGACTTGAGCGTCTCAGGGCGCGCGATAACCGACCGGTTGAAGCCCTCCGCGCAAGAATGGCAGCCGCCCCGAGCGATGAATTTTATTCTTCCCGCGCAAGCCTTACCGTCATCAACAACGGCGACTCGGACAAGCTCAGCGCAGCCGCAATGAAAATACTGAACGAAATCAAATGAGCAGAAAATTTCTAAATTCACTCGTCGTCCTCCTGATCCTCATTCTCTCGGTCGGATGCGGATTTCTCTACGACATATTATTCACGCAATACCGCTTGAAGGAATATCCGAGGCAGTATAACGACACCGTCATATCCTGCTATTACGAATACGCCGTACCCGTTTCTGTCATTTATGCAACCGTAAAAATGGAAAGCGATTACGATTCAAGCCTTGTCTCGGATGACGGCAGGATAGGTCTGATGCAGCTTACGAGAGACGAATATGATATCCTTTCCGCAGAGCTCGGAATTCAAAAGGATTCGGGACTTCTCTTCGAGCCCGAGACAAACCTCAATCTCGGCACATATCGCCTCTCAAAGCTTTATGAAAAGTATCAGAGTTGGCGAACCGTTTTCTCCGCGCTTTTCGCAGGTGAGGATACGGTTGACGGTTGGCTCTCGGATACCGATAATCTCGATGAAGCGGGAGATCTGGTCATTCCCGATCCCGAGACCGAAAAATACGTTGACAAATTTGAAAAAACGGTAGAGATCTACCGCGATCTATATGAATCCGCAAATTAATTTTTGAATCAATTGAAAGGAAAATAAAACCATGAGCGAACTCAAAACTTCCGCAGAAGCCGCACGCGAGCTTCTCTACAAAAAGAAAACCGTCTACGAGCGCCGTGACGAGGCTGCCGTCGAGGCTGCTTACGACTATGCAGTAGGCTACGCAAAGTACCTTGACGCCGCTAAGACCGAGCGCGAGGCTGTCCTCACCTCCATCGCTCTCGCAGAGGCTGAGGGATTCGTTCCCTATTCCTTCGGCGACGAGATCAAGAAGGGCGGCAAGTACTATTACAACAACCGCGGCAAGAATCTTTTCCTCTTCTCTATCGGCGAAGAGTCTCTTACCGAGGGTATCCGCATCTCCGCGGCACATATCGACTCCCCTCGCATTGACCTCAAGCAGGTTCCCCTCTATGAGGACAGCGGCATGGCATTCCTCAAGACACATTACTACGGCGGTATCAGAAAGTACCAGTGGGTAGCAACTCCCCTCGCGCTCCACGGCGTTGTAGTCAAGGCTGACGGTGAGAGCGTATGGGTATCCATCGGTGAGGATCCCGCAGATCCCGTTCTCTATATCAACGATCTTCTTCCCCACCTCGGTCACAATGACGACCGCAAGCCCCTCGGCGAGGCTATTCCCGGCGAAAAGCTCAATCTCCTCGTCGGCAGCCGTCCTCTCGTAAACGAGGCTGACGGAATCAAGCTCAACGTCCTCCGCATTCTCAACGAGAAGTACGGCATCTGCGAGGAGGACTTCCTCTCCGCAGAGCTTTCCGCAGTTCCCGTAGGAAACGCGCGCGACGTCGGACTAGACCGCTCGATGATCTGCGCTTACGGCCACGACGACCGCGTTTGCGCTTATCCCGCGATGACCGCTATGTTCGAGGCACTCAAGATGGGCACTCCCCACACTATGATGTGCATCCTCGCTGATAAGGAAGAGACCGGAAGCGACGGCAACTCGGGTATGCAGTGCGATCTCATCCTCGACCTCATCGACGCTGTCTGCGAGTCTCAGAACGAATCTCCCGCGGCAGTTCGCGCGGCTTCGATCTGTCTCTCCGCTGACGTTTCCGCGGCATTCGATCCCAACTTCGGCGAAGCATTCGAGAAGCGCAATTCCTCCCTCATGTCCTGCGGCGTAGTACTAACCAAGTACACGGGCTCCCGCGGCAAGGGCGGCACAAACGACGCATCGGCTGAGTTCATCGGCAGACTCCGCGCTATGATGGCTAAGGACGACGTCGTATGGCAGGCAGGCGAGCTCGGCAAGGTCGATTTCGGCGGCGGAGGAACCGTTGCAAAATTCATCTCCAAGCACAATATCGAGGTCGTTGACCTCGGCGTTCCCGTAATCGCTATGCACGCTCCCTACGAGGTTATCTCGAAGGTCGACCTCTACGAGGCACACCGCGGCTTCTCGGCATTCAATCGCTATTAAGATATGCTCGAGCGACTCGCTAAATTAAACGAAAAATATACCGAGATCTCCGCATCCCTCGAGGATCCCGCGGTGATCTCGGATATCGAAGGCTATACCAAATTACTCAAGGAATACAAGAATCTCACCCCCATAATCGACGAATACCGCCGTTATCTCGCGGCTGTTGAGTCGGAAAAGGAGGCTCGCACCATCCTTGACGATTCCTCCGCTTCCGAGCTCCACGAGCTTGCGCAAGAGGAATTCACGGAAGCCAAGGCCACGATTGAGGATTCGATCGGAAAGCTGAAGATCCTTCTCCTCCCCCGCGACCCGAACGACGACAAGAACGTCATCGTCGAGATCCGCGCGGGCACGGGTGGCGACGAGGCCGCGCTCTTTGCGGCGGTGCTTTTCAGAATGTATTCGATGTACTGCGACAGCTGCGGCTTCAAGATCTCTGTTGCCAACGCCAACGAGACCGACCGCGGCGGCTTCAAGGAGATCACCTTCTCCATCGAGGGCGACGGCGCATACTCGCGATTCAAGTTCGAATCGGGAGTTCACCGCGTTCAGCGTGTTCCCGAGACTGAATCGCAGGGACGCATCCATACCTCGGCGGCAACCGTTGCAGTTCTTCCCGAGGCTGACGCGGTCGAGGTCGAGATCCTCCCCGCCGACCTCATCTTTGAATCCTGCAAGTCGAGCGGCGCGGGCGGTCAGCATATCAACAAGACCGAATCCGCCGTCCGTCTGACTCACAAGCCCACGGGCATCGTCATCGAGTGCCAGCAGGAGCGCTCGCAGTTCCAGAACAAGGACAAAGCCCTCGCTATGCTCCGCGCAAAGCTCTACGATATGAAGCGCACCGAGCAGGAAAACGCTATCGCGGGCGCACGCCGCTCGATGGTCGGAAGCGGAGACCGAAGCGAAAAGATCCGCACCTACAATTACCCGCAGAACCGCGTCACCGATCATAGGATCGGTCTGACTCTCCATAGCCTTGACACCTACGTGGACGGCAATATCGGCGAGATGATCGACGCTCTGATCGCCGCCGACACAGCCGAAAGACTGCGCGGAGAAAATCAATAAATCAATTATTTACGGAAGTTTTTTATGAAGACCTTACTGATCAAAGTCGACCCCGAAAATCCGAGCGCGGAAGCCCTGGCGCCCGCTGCCGAAATTCTGAAGCGCGGCGGAACCGTGGTTTTCCCGACCGAAACCGTTTACGGTCTCGGCGGCGATGCCACGCACAGCGAAAGCGCGGAAAAGATATACGCCGCAAAGGGACGCCCCTCGGATAACCCTCTCATCATTCATATCTCGAAGCCCGAGGAGGCTGAGCCCTACGCCGAGACAAACAAGCTCTGGCATAGGCTTGCGCGCCATTTTATGCCGGGTCCTTTGACAGTTATCCTTCCGAAAAAGGACACCATCCCGCTGACGGTAACGGGCGGACTTGACAGCGTCGCTGTACGCTGTCCCGCCCATCCCGTCGCGCTCAAGCTCATAGAGCTCACGGGACTTCCCGTTGCCGCACCGTCCGCTAACATCTCGGGCAAGCCCTCACCAACCTGCGCCGCGCACGTCATCGAGGATCTCGACGGACGTGTCGACTGCATCATAGACGGCGGCGAATGCACCTTCGGCGTTGAATCGACGATCGTCAAGATCACGGGCGAGGATTCTCTCATTCTTCTCCGCCCCGGTGCGGTCACTTACGACGCGCTCTGCTGCGTGTGCTCCGACGTTACAGTTTCCGACACGGTAATGAACAAACTCAAGGAAAACGAACGTCCGCTCTGTCCCGGATCAAAATACCGACACTACGCTCCGGAAAAACCGCTGACTCTCGTCGGTGGTTCTGAAGAAGCGCGTATCTCTTACTTTGCCGAAAGGCAAAAGGAAGGCGCAGTCATCATATGTTATGACGAGCAGGCAGAGCACCTTGAATCTCATTCCGTCATTACTGTCGGCAAAAAGGACGATCTTGAGGCTCAGGGTCACCGTCTCTTTGCCGCGCTTCGCGAATGTGATTCTCTCGAGGGCAGATGCGTATACGCCAATCTTCCCTCTACCGACGGCTTCGGTCTGGCACTCTATAACCGCCTGATCCGCGCCGCCGCGCATACCGTCGTTTATCCCGATCAACTTTGAAAACAATTACTTGATTATATAGATTTTGAGGTAACACATGGCAAGAAAGAAAAAAGCGGAAGTCGCAGAGGTGCTTCCTCCCGCCCCCGCCACAGATCAGCCTATAACTGAAACGATAGAAAAAAACTATATGCCCTACGTAATGAGCGTTATCGTGTCGCGTGCGATCCCCGAGATCGACGGCTTCAAGCCCTCGCACAGAAAGCTGCTCTACACGATGTACAAGATGGGTCTGCTCTCGGGTCCGCGAACCAAGAGCGCGAACGTCGTAGGACAGACGATGCGTCTGAATCCGCACGGTGACGCCGCGATCTACGACACCATGGTCCGTCTGACCCGCGATAATGCCGCGCTTCTCCACCCCTTCGTTGACTCAAAGGGTGCGTTCGGTAAGCAGTACAGCTCGAATATGGCTCCCTCCGCATCGCGTTATACCGAAGTTCGCCTCGAGAAATTCGCCTCTGAGCTCTTCGTCGGCATCGACAAGGACGCCGTCGAAATGGTCGACAACTACGACAGCACGACCAAGGAGCCCGTTCTTCTCCCCACGACCTTCCCGAATATCCTCGTAACTCCCAATATGGGTATCGCGGTCGGTATGGCATCGAGGATCTGCTCCTTCAACCTTGCCGAGGTCTGCGACGCGACTATCGCTCTTCTCCGCTCGCCCAAGCTTACGGTCGACGAGCTTCTTGAGATCATGCCCGCGCCCGATTTCCCGGGAGGCGGAGAGATCATCTACGACCGCGATACGATGAAGAAGGTCTATGAGACAGGCGAAGGCCCCGTAAAGATCCGCGCGAAATACCGCTATGACAAGGAAGCCAACTGCATAGACATCCTCGAGATCCCCTATTCGACCTCGATCGAGATCATAATGAAGAAGATCGCCGAGATGATGAAAGCAAATCAACTCCGCGACGTCACCGACTTCCGCGACGAGATCGACCTCTCGGGCTTCAAGCTGACTCTCGACCTCCGCCGCGGTGCAGATCCCGACGCTATCATGCTCAAGCTCTTCAAGTCCACCTCTCTTGAGGATAATTTCTCCTGCAATTTCAACGTCATTATAAATTCAACGCCCATGACCCTCGGCGTCCTTCCTCTTCTGCGCGAGTGGATCAACTTCCGCAAGGGCTGTCTCTCGCGCGAGCTGACATTTGAGCTTAACAAGAAAAAGGATAAGCTCCACCTCCTTCTCGGTCTCGGAAAGATCCTCCTTGACATCGACAAGGCGATCAAGATCATCCGCAACACGCAGAAGGAATCCGAGGTCATTGCAAACCTCTGCCGTGGTTTCTCGATCGACGAGCGTCAGGCAGAGTATATCGCCGAGATCAAGCTCCGCTACCTCAACCGCGAATATCTCATCAACCGCATCAACGAGATCGACTCTCTCCGCAAAGAGATTGCAGACCTCGAGGAAACTCTCGCAGACGAGATCAAGCTGAAGCGTCTGATCGCAAAGCAGCTCGGAGAGATCAAGAAAAAGTATTCTCAGCCCCGTCGCTCGACGATCACAAATGCCGAAAGCATCGACGTCTACCGTCCCGAGGAGCACGTTGAGAATTACACCGCGCACTTCTTCCTCACCGCAGAGGGATATTTCAAGAAGATCACCGATAAATCTCTCCGCGGAAACGACGAGCAGAGATATAAGGAAGGCGACCGCCTACTTGCCGAATTTGACGGTGAGAATATCACAGAGCTCGCCGTATTTACAAACAAGGCGCAGCTCTACCGATTCAAGGCAGCCGATATCGCTCCCTGCAAGGCAAGCGAAATGGGTGAATTCCTTCCCGCCAAGCTCAAATTCGAGGACGGCGAAAAACCGATCTATATCCGCGAGGATAAGGATTGGGACGACAAGAGAAACATGGTCTTCGTATTTGAAAACGGTAAGGGCGTAAAGGTTCCTCTCTCGGCTTACGCCGTGAAGGGCACGCGCCGCAAGATGACGGGTGCATATTCCGCAGTCTCGCCCATCGTCGGCATCTTTGAGGAGTATAAGACTCCCTTCGAGTTGCTCATCATCACAACAGCCGACCGTGCAATAGTCCTCTCTACCAATCTCATCCCGCTCAAGACCACCCGAACCGCCGCAGGCTCGCAGCTCCTGCTTCTCAAGAAGGATGCGACCGTCGCAAGCGTACTGAAGGACTTTGGAGATAAATTCGAATCCACAAAGGGATACAAAAAGACCAAGATCCCCGCAACCCCCGTTCTCTTAGTTGAGAAGGACATCGACAAGATGCAGATCAAGCTCGACATCTGAACCACAAAACCGAGGTAAAATATGAAGTTTAAAAACAAATTCAAAAGAGGAGCCATTCTCCTTCTCGCGCTGATGCTTGCATCGGTTTCTTCTCTTGCGGTTTACGCCGCAGTCAGCTATGACAGCTCGAAGGATCCGGTCGTTGCGTATTCCGGAATGGTCGCATACGTAGACTCAGTTATAAAGACCATCCGCGAATCCATCAATTCGCTTGATTCACGCTTAACTCTGCTTGAAATAGCAGGACCTTCCGAGGGTGAATCTACCGGCGCGAATATCAGCGCGGAACAGCTTGCCGACATACTCAGGCGTATTGAAGAGCTTGAAAAGGCAAACGAGGAGCTTGAAGCAGAAAACGGCTCGCTCAAAAACGATATCAAGAATGCCAAAAACGAGCTTCTCTCTCTTATTGACGAGCTTTCCACCGATTACGAGACCATGAAAAATTCGATATCGGCACTTTCGTCCGATATCACGAATCTCCAGAATCAGATCACTTCCACGAAGAACGATCTGATCACACTTGAAAAGAACTTCCAGCAGATCGCGGATATTTCGACCAAGCTTGAAACGGTAACCTACAAGGTCAACAATCTTACCTCCTCAAAGGGTGATATAACCGTGCTCAAGAATCAGGTCAAGGAGCTTCAGAATCAGCTGAGCAACGTTCTTGCCGAACTCGGAAAGGTATATGAATCGGTATTCGTTCCCTATGGAGCGACCGTTATAGCTTCCGACAGCGACGACACAGTAATGCTCATTCTCCGCTCAGGCTCCGCAGTTGCGGTCTCTCCCTACACCGATCCCGGAACCATGCAGGGACTTAACGACCTTACCGACGGAAAAGATCTTTACAACGGTGATAATATTCCGCTTTTCAACAGTATAATGATACCGCGAGGCGGTAAGGACGGCAGAGGCGTAACCGTAACCTCGCTTGAAGGAGCGTATTTCATGCTGGGAGGTGACTATACAATTGTCAAGCCGTAATAAACGCGCAAGGGGCAGGAGGCTTGCCATACGCATATTAGCATGTATGCTTTCACTCGTGACACTCATTGGCGCCGTGTACGTAGCTATGGCGTTTTCGCTCAGCACCTCCGCGCTCCCGCTTGATAGCTACAAATTCAGTACCGAAAAGACGTCTCAGGATTTCCGTATCGCCGTCGGAATCAGATACGGCACGAGCGCATTTCCGCTTCACC
Source organism: Clostridia bacterium (assembly GCA_017411805.1). Classification (GTDB taxonomy): domain Bacteria; phylum Bacillota; class Clostridia; order Oscillospirales; family CAG-272; genus CAG-390. The sequence continues at coordinate 51,947 of JAFQPI010000014.1, read as the reverse complement.
CCATAACCTCTCCGAACGGATTCGTATTCGGTGAGGCTGAAATCAGCAAAACCGCGCATAACTTCACGCCCGTTTATTCGATAACGGAAACAGACATCGCAGCCGTGGTGGACACTAACCTTACCGTCGGATACGAGACCTGTGAGATCGCAAAAAGCGAGGAAGAGACCGATATCGGCGGCTACCACGTTGAGCTTTCTCTCGCAGAAGGAGAGATCTGGAAAAATCTCGGCGACCTTACCGATATCTTCTCCGCGGATTACGGTCACGTTTTTCCTGCCTATATCAACGGAAAGAAAACTCTGCGCATCGGAGCTTTTCCGAATTATTCCGAAGCCAACGCCGCCGCAGCAGCAGTAGCAACGATGCTTGACGGATTCAAGATCTCCGTTGCGTCCCCCTCGTCCTCCGGCGTATGCTATCTTAATTCGGATTACGATACCATTCTTTTCGAATATTCAGGAAGCGACGGCTTCTGCAGCGGTGTAGCTGCCGTACAAAAGGAAAACACCGATTATTCGTACCTTTACTATTCGCAGACCTCATATCTTTACGACGGAGTCTTCTGCTTCAAGAGATACCTGTCCGAGGGAAACGAAGGCCTTTCAATGATCAACCTCGTTGAAATGCAAGCGTACGTCGAGGGCGTCGTTCCTCATGAGATCTCGAGCACCTGGCCGCTTGAGAGCCTCAAGGCGTTTTCGATCATGGTACGTTCCTTTGCCATGGCAAATCTGAACCATCACTATTCTGCCTACGGCTTTGATATCTGCTGCACCTCCTGCTGTCAGGTATATCAAGGACGCAGACTCGTCACAAACTCGGTAATCGAGGCGGTAGAAGCAACGAAGAATCAGATAATGGTCCACGGCAACAAAATTGCGACCGCGTCGTATTCTTCGTCGCAGGGCGGATATTCGGTAGCATCTCAATACGCCTGGGGCGGAACTCTTGATTATCTGACCAACCAACCGACCCCTTGGGAAGACTACTGCGATATCAAAAACGGTACGTGGACCGCCGAGCTTACCCCCGAGGAGCTTGCCGCACAATTCAAAAACGCCGGCTATTCATCGATCCAAGGTAACAAAATCGTTGAGATTTCCTATCAGACAAGCGACGACTCTCCCTATCTCTACAGCTTCACGGGAATCGATGAAAAGGGCAATAGCGCCACAGCCACGCGAAGCGCAAGGGTAAAATCCCTCTTTGGCTCTTACGTCAGATCGGCAAATTTCACCATAGCCAAAGGCGAGCTTACATACAAACGTACGGACGTTATCGAGAACACCATAGTCAATCTCAAGGGCACTTATACAGGAGAGGTCAGTGTCTATACGGATAAAGGAACCGTAAAGGGAGAGATTTCTCTTCTCAACTTCTTTACCGATATAGGAAAAGCCATCGACGATGCCTCCGCCGCCCTTTTTGCGAAGACCAAGGACGGAACTGCCGTGCTTACGGCGTCTGACGTAGATATCCCGGTCTCAACAATGCCGGACGCAAACGGATATTACACGATCGTATCGAACTTCGGAGATTTCCTTATCATTTCCGAGGTGCGTGATATCGTTGACACCATCAAGGCCGGCGATCCCGATAATTACGTTCTTGCCGGCATGGGCAGGGGCCACGGAGTCGGAGCGAGCCAGTACGGAATCCTCCACCTTGCAAAAGCAGGAGCAACCTACGATCAGATCATCCGTGCTTATTACGTCGGCACCGAGATAGTAAATATCGGAGAATTCTTTAAATAATATCAAAAACACATAATCCGCACCCGGATCATTCGGATGCGGATTATGTGTTTTTTATTAATTATTTAAAGATTTATTCGCCTGAAAGCTCATCTTCATTCTCGGGCGGAAGAAGTGCCGTCACGCGGTCAAGCTGATCCTCGGGGAGAGAGGCGATGAACGAGCCAAGCTCTTCATCCGATAGTGTTGAAAGATATGAAGTAAGCTCGGCGTCGGAAAGGCTCATAACGACAGATCCGAAATCTTCTTCCTGACCGCAATCTGAACATATGACACCTCCTTCAAATGCTATCCAAGTGTGATAACTTGTAGTTGTATAGCCGCAATGCGAGCAATACTGACGGTGAGTATTATAATTAGTTGGGTGACCCGGGGAATAACTCCAACTGTGCAATTCGGTAAAGTAGTAATGACATCCTTCGCAAGGGTCGCAATAGTATTCACAATAATCATCTCCGCAAGAAAGGTCATCATTACGGCAACTGCACTCACAATTATCATACCAAACGCCGTGCGCCTTAGTATAAAGAGTATCGTCCTGAGATAGCTCCTCATAGGAGATATTATTTGCCCATCGGTACATTTCTGCAGTGCGAACCGCTTTGTATGCATTTAGTCTTCCGCCGCTTACGCAGTAATCCTCCAAAGCGGGAATAACATCTACGCTTCGTACTATGATGTCCTTTAATTGTGTCGCACTCAAATTGGGGTTTACAGAAAGCATCAGCGCGGCTACGCCGGTGACGAATGGAGCAGCCATTGATGTACCGGTTTCGTAATGATAATATGAACTATAATGTGAGTTTACATCATAATCATCATAATCATCGCATACGCTGTAAGGAGTAGTTGATAGAATTGACACTCCCGGCGCAAATAGATCAACATTTGTTTTGCCATAATTGGAGCCATTTTTTGAATCATGTATCCATATTTGATCATTGTTTGTGCTTGCGCCGACAGTAATTACATTTGAGCAATGATACCATGAAGGATATATTGCTCTTTCATCAATGTTGTAGTTAGAATTACCCGCTGAACAAACCACAAGACCGTTAAAATTACTAATGGCCGCAGAGAATACTGCATCATAATTACTATTGTATATTAATGCTCCATCGGCGTTTGTTTTATGTAAGTACCAACCAGCACTTAAATTTATTATATCAAATTTATTATTTGCATAATTTAGAGCCTGAATCAAATTTGAAGCATATCCATCACCATCTGATGTTAAAACAACCAGTGAAGTCATCTCAACATCCCAACAAACACCACTTATACCAATATTATTGTTACCTTTAGCACCAATAATACCAGCTACATGACTTCCATGCCCAGAATTATCCATTCCGTCACTCTCCACCTCCCAACCGCTGGTGTAAGATTTGGCTAGTAAAGTATTGACATTACCGAATAAATCTTCGTGATAAGCGTCTACTCCGGAATCAATAATTCCTACTTTGACATTATCTGATCCTGTAGTAATGTTCCATGCATCATATAAGTCTATGACATCCAAATAACTACAGTCAACCTCGTTATCTGACAGGATAGGATCATTAGTAGTACGCATAGCCATAATTTTATAATCCGGAATTGCGTAAAGTACGCCTTCCATTTTTTCGATTTTTTCTATAGCCTCTATTACTGTATCTTTTCCCGGATTGCTTAATTCGAGGCACAGTATTTGATGATACTCACTTAATGAAACTCCGTTATATTCTTGAAGAGGTTCTTGATTATTTAAATTGAGTTTAACATTTTCAATGTCATTTTTTACTTCTATTCCTGCAGTATCAGAAATATCTAACACTTGTTTGCAATCAATTATTGAAAAGTCGGATGTTCCGTATTGATTAAAATTCAAACTGGTTTTGTTGTCTAAAACAACAATAATTCGATTATCCGAAAAATCTTCTTCCGGTGAAATACTATACTCATCTTCAGTTTCAATTGCATAGCAAGTGTTATAAGACGCCGACAGAGTAATTATAAAACACAATAATAAACTAATTATTTTTCTCATATTCTTTACCTCTTTAGTTGTAATAATAAGTTTTGGATAATTCGTATATCTTCTTTACATCTTTTTCAGTTATAAAACCCAATTCATAAGCCTCATCGAGTTCATAGAAAGTAGAGTCATAACAAACTAATATATTTTGAGTAGGAAATTCAAAAACGTCATTACCGATAACATAGCTACAATGAAAACTTCTTCCGGTATATGCTATTACAATGCTATTCTCGAATTTCCCAAAATAACATGGGCCTCCGACGATTATTCTTATCATTGCCTGCTCGACCGTTTCTGCAAATTTTCCATATTTACTATTTTTGACCCTGTTGAGTTCTTCCTCATTCATATTGGTATGTTCTGGATTATCTAAAATATTCCTCTTAAAATACGCCTCATTAAGCTCTGCCAGATCTTCTTCGGTCAGAATATACTCGTCATACATTCCGTTTGTGGTTTCAGGTGTTTCTGCTATTTCGGTTGAATTTTCGCTTCCCGCGGCGGCGCCCCAGTTGCCGATCACTTTTGAAAAGTAACTGAATATCGGTGCCGAAAAGGCAAACAAGACCACGCATGCCGCGAGGGCGGTGAATTGCTTCCAATACTTGAAGGGTGTCTTCCAAGTGCGGACGGGCACTTCATTTGCTCTCGGAACATAGTCCATATTGTATCTTGCTGCGTCGGCGATATATTTATCGTCTATAAGCTCAAGCGCCTCGAGCAATCTTGTATCCTTGAATACTTCTGCGTTCATACTATAATACCTTCCTTCCTGAGCTCCTCACGGAGTCTGTTTTTGAGTCTTGCAATAAGGGATTTGATCAGGCTTTCGGAGCAGCCTGTTTTTTTGCTGATCTGCGGCACCGTGTCGCGGTACCAATAGCGGAGCACGAAAATATCGCGGTCTCTCTGGGTCATGCCGGCGAGGAATTCGTTGATGATCTTTCCGATCATCGATATCTCGTAGCCTTCCGCAACGCTCATGCCGTCAGGAATGAGGTCAAGCAGATCATTCCCCGCCGCCGTATAATTGGCGCACCTCTTCCACATATTGTTTGCCCGCGATTTTTTAAGCGCGCTGTTTTTTACCAGCCTTGCTATATAGGCACGCAGATTCTGAGGCCTTTCCGGCGGAATACTGTTCCAGAGGGCGAGCATCGCGTCGCTTACGCATTCCTCACGGTCCTCGTTCTGCGTCAGAATATTCTCCGCTATCGAATAGCAAAGACCTCGATACTTCGCCTCTGCCTCGCGCAGACCTTGCTCGTCGTTCTCATATATCATCTCTACAATTCTATCATCATTCAAAAGCCTTCAACTCCTTTCGTCGTATTTTTACTGAAAAGCGCTTTCATCCCTTAAGTACCCAAAACATGCCAAATCGTCGCACGATTTCGGGAAGTTTTTTATTTTTGTATGATTGCACAAAAAGCACGCTCGATTTTTGTGCAATCATACGAAAACCAAGGGGATGACTCATTTTGACGAATCATCCCCGTTTCAGATATTAGATCAATAGCTTCCTTCCGTATCGCCGTCAACCGTCTCGGCGGTCTTCTTTCTTGAGGTTGCAATCTTTTCCTTGAGCAGGTTGTAATAAAGCTCCTCGTCGAAGGGAAGCTCAACTTCCTTATTAAGCCAATCCGAAAGATGCATTGCGTTCGAGATCATAAGTCCGCGGATTCCCTCGCGTCCGTCGGCTACGAGCTTGCCCCCGTTCAGAATAGCATCGGCAAAAGCGTTAAGTACACCGACGTGCTGTGAGTTCTCGCCCTCAAGCACAGGGATCTCCTCGGTGACCTCGGGTTTGCCGAAGACCTTCTTTGTCGTCTTCGAATACTCGGGCTCCCAAGGATTAAGTCTGTATAGCTTGAGCGAAGTCTTGTCGCAGACGAGCGTACCGCCGTCGCAGACGATCTCAAAGCGGTTCGTGCCGGGGCAGTCACCCGTGGTTGTAATGAAGGTACCCGTTGCACCGTTTTCATACTCACACCAGCAGCTTACGTCGTCCTCGACCTCGATATTATGCCACTTTCCGTACTTCATCTTTGCATGGACCTTTACGGGAAGTCCGCAGATCCACTGCCAGAGATCGAGCTGATGCGGGCACTGATTAAGAAGGACGCCTCCGCCCTCTCCGCTCCATGTTGCGCGCCAATCGCCCGAGTCATAATAATACTGCGAGCGATACCAATCGGTAATGAGCCAGCTTGTTCTTCTGATCTGACCAATCTCGCCCGACGCGATTATATCGTGCATCTTGCGGTAAACGGGATTGGTGCGCTGATTGAACATCATGCCAAAGACGAGCTCGGGATGCTTATCCGCCTCCGCGATCATCTCGCGGACCTGAAGCGTATAAACGCCCGCGGGCTTCTCGCACATAACGTGCTGTCCGTGACGGAAGGCTTCTATTGCAAAATGAGGATGATCGTAATGAGGAACCGCGATAAGGACAGCCTCGCAAAGTCCCGACGCTACAAGGTCGTCACCCTCGGTGAAAACTGCGGGAGCCTCGGCGGAGTATCCCTTTGCCTTTGCCTCGGCATACTTTTCCATAGCCCAATCACGGCGCACCTTGCGACGGTCGGCTATGGCTGTGATCTCAATATCGGGGCACTTTCCGTCAAGCACGTGTCCGTAATGCTTCGAGCCGATGTTACCGACTCCGATAATACCTAATTTCAGCTTTCTCATTCGAGTCCGATCTCCTTAAGATAATCATAGCTTTTCTTCATGCAAACGAAGGGATCCTCGTCATAGCAGCGGTCCTGCTCGACGAAGACGTACTTCGTTCCGCCCGCCTCTGCGGCACGCGCGGCGGAAACGTGGTTGATATTACCCCATCCGACGGGTGCCATTCTTACGGCAAGATCGTTCGGATCGTAGACCATATCCTTGAAATGAATGGTGTCTATGCGTCCCGCAAGCTTCTGCAGCCACTCTGCGGGGTCTGCGCCGCCCGCCTGGACCCAATATGTATCAACGGTAAATCCGTATGCGGGAGTGTCGAAGCGTTCAGCCATATCCTCAAGCAGAACCTTGCCGCTTGGCAGCTTCATAAACTCCATATTATGGTTGTGGTACATGAATTTCAGACCTGCGGCGGCGATCTTTTCAACTGCGGGAGCGATCTCGCGGCAGTAGTTATCATAAACCTCAAGGTCGCAATTCGACTTCTTGAAATTCGGCATCGAGCCGAGTCCGACGTATCCCGCGCCATATGTAATATGCTCCTCGATAACACGGTCGGTGTCCTCGACGATGCGCTTGTAGCCTGTGTGAGTGAGGGGCGCGACGAGACCGCAATCCTTGAGGAGATCGCGCATCCACTTGGCATCAAATTCGCAAACGCCCGAAAGCTGGACCGCCTTGTAGCCTATCTCTGCCATACGGCGGATAGTGGACTCAAGATCCTCGGTCGTTTTGCAGTAATCTCTCAGAGTATAAAGCTGTGCACCTGCAATCATTTTTCTGTTCCTCCCTTAACATTCGGAAATTAATTTTTTCAAAGTATTTACGGCGTAATCGAACGCCTCGCGGTTGTCCTTAAAGGATGAACCGACGTGCTGTGTATCACCGCCCTCGAGAGCGGCAAGTCCGACAAAGGATTTGAGATGCGGCTCGAGTGTCAGGACCTCGATTCCCGACTCCGCAAATTTCGGCAGAAGCTCGGGCACATGTCCGATTCCAACACCCGGAGGAACGACCTTGCCGTCCTCTTTGGCGTCCTTGATATGCGCGTATTTCATAAAGGGTTTAAGGAGCTCCCAGGCAACGAGAGTATCCTCGCCGCACTGAACGAAGTTTGCGGGATCGAAAACTCCGCGGAATGCGGGGAGTGCCGCGTGGAGCTTATAACAATGCTCCGCGGTATCGCCGAAGATGCCCTTTTCGTTTTCGTGGCAAAGATCAACGCCCGAGCCCTTTGCCGCGGCTATCATATCGTCGAGTCGGCGGCAGATCTCGTCAAAGCAAGCTGACGAGGAATCGGTCTTGTAAAAGCTGAACATTCTGATATTTTCAGCGGAAAGGATATTCGCGGTCTCAAGAACTCTCTTGAAGCGATCGAGCTCATCCGCGGCGGGAGAGGTTATATCGACCTTTCCGATAGGCGATCCGATCGACCAAACGGCAATGCCCTCGCAGTCGAATCTCTTTTTGAGCCCCTGCGCCTCGGATGGAATGAGATCGGCGACGTTCTTGCCGTCAACTCCGCGAAGCTCGATGAGCTTTATTTCGTTTTCATGCAACGCCTTGACTTGACCCGATATCGCCTTGTCAGCCTCGTCGGCAAATGCGCAAAGTCTGAATTTTTCCATATTGTACCTCGCAATAAGGTTAATTTGATTAAATTATATCATACATTTAATTCAAATTCAAGTATAATTCAAAATTGAAAAAAGTTTTTGCAAAAAATTGCTCAAATACTTGAAAAAATCGGGAAAATGTAGTATCATTATATGTGATAATCAGCAAAAAACGAAAGGCATTATTATGAAATTCAAAACCGAACTGCACTGTCACTCCGCTCCCGTTTCGGCTTGCGCCAAGGCGTTTCCCGAGGAGATAGTGCGGGATCACATCGCGCACGGCTACCACACGATCGTGCTCACAAATCATTTTTCCCGCTTCACCTTCAAAAACAAGCGCATGGGCGACCTCTCCGCTCTTCCCTGGCAGGAAAAGGTCGATTACTATATGAAAGGCTATCACGAGCTGAAGGAATCCGCCGAGGGCAAGATAAACGTCATCTTCGGCTGTGAGCTTCGTTCAAATCTTGACGAAAACGACTACCTCATCTACGGTCTCGACGAGGATTTCCTCCGCCGCAATGAGGATCTTTACGACGTCCCCACCCCCGAGGTCTCCGCAAGAGTACGCGAGGCGGGATTCCTCTTTTTGCAGGCTCATCCCTTCCGTGACCACATGCAGATGGTCAATCCTCAGTACCTCGACGGAATCGAGGTATTCAACGGCAACCCCACGCAGGACAGCCGCAACGACATCGCCCGCATCTGGGCTGAGCGTTTCGGACTCATCGGCACCTCGGGAAGCGACTATCATCGTACAATAGAGGGCGGATTTGCCGGCGGTATTCTGACCGACGAGCCCATCACATCGAACGAGCAGCTTCTCGAAATTCTCCGTTCGGGCAATTTCGAGATGATCAAGGATAACGATAAACCTCAATAAGGAGTATATGATGGAACTTCTCTTTCTCGGCACGGGCGCGGCTGACTGGTCCCCAAAGCACAAGGGCGGCTCGCTCTACCGCCGTCTTTCATCTGCACTCGTCGGCGACGATCTTCTGATCGATCCGGGTCCCTGCATTTATGATTTTGCCGAAGACTACGGCAAACCCGACTTATATAAAAATGTAAAGAACGTCATTCTCACCCACTCGCACAGCGACCATTTCAACGCTCAAACGCTTATCAGGCTGACTAAGGAATCGAGCTTCGAGCTTCATTTCTGGGCACAGCCCGCGGCTTACGAAAAGCTTAAGGCGGCGGCAAGCGACTCTGACGTGCTCCCCGTATTCCATCCTCTGACACCGATGGCGGGTGTGATTATCGGCGACTATGAAGTCCTTCCTTGCTATGCCAATCACGGCGACCTACCCGCAGGCGAGATTCCGCTGAACTTCATCGTAAAGCAGGGCGACCGCTCCTTCTTCTACGGCTCGGACAGCGGTTGGCTGATGTACGAGACATACAAGAAGATCAAGAAGGCAAAGCCGAACGCGATGATATTCGAGTGCACCACGGGCTACGCTCCCGGCGACGAGCGCGTTTTCGGTCACACCAATATCGCTATGATCGGCATTATGATGGAGTCGATCGTGGCGCAAAAGGCGACTGCCGACGATTGCAAATATTACGCGACCCATATGGCGCGCACCCTACACACGACTCACGAGGACACCGCCGCACGGCTTGCACCCTTCGGAGTCACTCCCGCATACGACGGCTTAAAAATCCAAGTGTAAAACTCCGTTTTACACTTGATTACGCGCGCTTATCGCCACTTGCCAAAATCTTCGATTTTGGCAGCTCCCCTCGGCGCGCGGACTCGCAAAGGCTCGTCTATGAGGTGTTTTTCCGTCGGCAAAGCCACCGAAAAAACGATTATTATTTATTAATGAAATGAAATTTAATTTAAGGAGTACATAAACCATGATCAGAGTAACTATCTGGAACGAATTCAGACACGAAAAGACGAACGAGACCTGCAAGGCTATCTATCCGAACGGTCTTCACGCCACCATCGGCGAATTTCTTTCGAAGAACGATGATATCGAGGTAACTCTTGCCGCTCTCGACGACCCCGATCAGGGTCTTCCCGATGAAGTACTGAACAACACCGACGTTCTCATCTGGTGGGGACATATGGCACACGGAGAGGTAAACGACGCGCTCGTAACCAAGATCCAACGCCGCGTTTATATGGGCAAGATGGGCTTCATCGCGCTCCATTCGGCTCACCACTCCAAGCCCTTCCGCGCGATCGTCGGAACTATGGGCAATCTTACCTGGGGACGCGAGCAGAGAGAGATCATGTGGAATATGCTCCCCACTCACCCGATCGCGGCGGGCATTCCCGACAAGTTCTTCATCGAATCCGAGGAGCTTTACGCAGAGCCCTTCTTCGTTCCTCAGCCGACCGAGCTCATCTTCGGCGGATGGTACGAGGACGGCTACATCTTCCGCTCGGGTATGACCTATCTGCGCGACGCTGGCAAGATCTTCTACTTCCAACCCGGTCACGAGACCTGCCCCTCCTTCCATAACCCCTACGTTCAGCGTATCATTACCAACGCCGTTTACTGGGCAGCTCCCATCACCCCCGGCTACGAATACAAGGATCATTGCCCCCACCACGTTGATAACTACGAAGAGCGCGTAGCCGCAGGCAAAGTAAAGGGCAACGTCACCCCCGACGTGTTTACGCAGCTTGGATTTGAGAAATAATTTGATATAGGATTAATAATCGGGTCAGACTCAGCAATTGAGCCTGACCCGAAAGTATTAAGTGATTTTATTCTGCCATTTCCTCTTTGTCATCAGACGGAGGAAGCGCAACAATAAGTTCTTCGCTATCGCCCGGAATTGAGTTTATGCCGGGAGTAGGGATAATAGCTGTCGTCTGAGGACATGCGATGTGTGGTATCCAGACCCAGTTATGCTCATAAAAATCGCTGAAATTGCAATATAAACATGTTGCATTGTGACCCCAACAAAGTATTCCTCAATTTATCATTTCATAGTATTTTTTCATGCGCCCTACCATTATCGCTGCATCTTCATCGGTTAATATGCCGCTCTCATAGGCTTCTTCTATACCTAATATTTTTCCGTTATTATACACATAATCGGTACTGTTTTGATCAGTTTCGAAAGTATACTCACCCAATCTATATACAGTTCCTTCCATTAGATCCCCTATTTCTACAACCACTATACTACCGTTAAAGGTTCCCAAATAAACACGAGTTTTTTCTTTTTTAGAAGAAAGATACTTCGATGATTCGACAATATCTTTCGCTCTTTCTTTTTCTTCTTCCGATGCCGATTCGATGTATTCTTCGGGCGTCATTCCGGTGGCGTGTATAAAACGCGCTCGGTTAAAGGCATCCGCCTGACTCTGTGTAAGCGGTTCAAGCTCGGGGGTGTATTTCCAGAAGACGTCTGCATATTCCGTTCCCGGATCATTGCCTATCCCCTCGCATGCAGAAAAAATACCGATCAGCATAGTAGACACAATAAAAAGTAAAATGATCGAGATCAAACGCTTTGAATTTTTGATACGGTATTTCATTTTTGCCCTCCCGAATAAATTAGATATTTTGCCCTTCATATAATAAGACACCAAATATGAGTAAAAAGTTACACTATTTCGAAGACTTTTTTCGTGTAGCGTAACCTTTTGTATAGTTACACAAATTTCAATAATCGTTTTTGGCTATTTTGCCCAATCCGGTGCTGTTGTAATTACCTCACAATCACATTCCTTCACGCTTCCCTCTTTGACGATCTCGCCGATGGAATCTGCGACGATCTTGCCCGAAAGCGGATTTTTGACCGAGACGATATTGCCCTTGACGGTTGCATCGACCTCGGAATATTCGAAGGAGAGGTCGCAGCCCTCGGTCGTGCAGTTTATAAGCTTGAGTCCCTTACAATAGCAGAGCGGCTGTGTGCCGACGATATGGCAGTTGATGAAGGTGACGTTTTCCGAATACCACGCGAGGTACTCGCCCTTAACGGTGCTGTCGCGGACTGTGACGTTCTTCGCGTGCCAGAAAGCGTCCTTGGTGTTGAGAGTCGAATTCGAGATCTCGACGTTCTCGGTATATTGGAAGGAATATTTTCCGCTCAGCGTGAAGTTATCAAGCTTGATATCGCGGCTTTCAAAGAGGAAATACTCGCCCGTGACCTCGGATTCATCGATACGTATGCCTCGGCATCTCCAACCGAACTCGGTTGAGATCGCGGTGCATTTGCGTAAGCTCATATTCTCACACTCGCGCAGAGCCTTGACGTCGAGGATCTCGCAATCCTCAAAGCTTCCGTTCTTCGCGTACCAGATAGGCGCGCGGACACCACGGTCAAGCTTCGAATCGCGGACAGTGAAATCCGTGCAATGCCAGAAGGGATAGCGCAGGCGGAAATTGCAATTTCGTACGTTTATGTCAATGCACTCCTTGAGTGCGGATTCTCCGTCCTCCTCACCCTCAAAATTGCAAGCGATAACGTCGGCGTGGCGCAAGCCGTAAAGCGCGCGCTCCTCACCCGTGGTTATGTTTTCGTAAAGCTTTCTTTCTGTCATTTTTCAATACCAAGCAATCCTGCGGCATTTTTGCCGCATATTTTATTGAGATCATTCGGGTCAATATCCAAGGAATTCAAAAAATCAAGCGTGTGCGCGGGGTTCTCCCAGGGGCAATCGCTGCCGAAAAGGATCTTGTCCGCGCCGTGGTTGACGATAATATCGCGCGCCAGAGACTTGTCGATAAAATCGGCAATGAATGCGGTGTCGAAATATATCGGAGTTCCGCAAAGCTTCGCGGCAACCTCATCCCACATCATCCAAGAGCCGAGATGCGCGGCGACAAGCTTAATATCGGGGATCTTATCGACGATACGGAGGAGCATATCGGGCGTGGTCTTTGCGGGAGGCGGATAACCGATATCGCGTCCCGCATGAAAGACGACCGTCATTCCGTGCTCTGCGGCACGGCGATATACCTCGATCATCTCGTCGGCGTAGTATCCCTGAAATTCGGGATGGAGCTTGATTCCCTTGAAGCCCTCCTTTGCGAGTCTGTCGATCCACGCGATCGCATCGGGGTCGGCGGGGTGGATCGAGCCGAAGGAATAAAGTCCGCAATTTGCCTCGTTGGTCTCACGGGCAACGCGGTTGACAGTCTCAGTCTGCTTCGGATTGGTCACGATCGGCAGGACGACCGCAAGATCGACTCCCGCTCTCTTCTCGACGTCAAGCAGACCGCTTGCGGTACCGTCGGTGCAGTTCCGCATCGGATAGTCGCTGATACGCGAAACATTCGAGATAAGAGCCTCGATCGTGCGCGCCGCGATCTTTTCGGGGAACGCGTGCGTGTGGAAATCTATTATCATCAGTTCTTAAGGCTGTGGATCGGCGCGGGAATACGTCCGCCGCGCGCGATGAATTTTGCGGGGGAATAGGTGTTTACGGGCATAATGGGCGCGCTTCCGAGCAGACCGCCGAATACGACCTCGTCTCCGACCTTCTTGCCGACGGCGGGAATGACTCTGACCGCTGTAGTCTTGGTATTGGCAACACCAATCGAGATCTCGTCCGCGATGATGCCGCAAATTGTAGCCGCGGGAGTGTCACCGGGGATGGCTATCATATCGAGACCGACCGAGCAAACAGCCGTCATAGCCTCGAGCTTTTCGAGAGTGAGCGCACCGATGCGTGCGGCGTGGATCATACCCGCATCCTCGGAAACGGGAATGAATGCGCCCGAAAGTCCGCCGACGTGCGAGGAAGCCATAACGCCGCCCTTCTTGACCGCGTCGTTGAGGAGCGCGAGAGCCGCGGTGGTGCCGGGGCATCCGCAGGTCTCAAGACCCATATTTTCGAGAATGTGAGCAACCGAGTCACCGATCGCGGGTGTAGGCGCGAGGGAAAGATCGACGATTCCGAAGGGAACGTCAAGTCTCTTCGACGCCTCGAGAGCAACGAGCTGACCTACGCGAGTGATCTTGAAAGCCGTCTTCTTGACGGTCTCGGCAAGCGCGGTAAGATTGCAGTCGCCCGTGCGCTGAATTGCAGAGGCAACAGCACCGGGACCCGAAACTCCGACGCTGACGACGCACTCGGGCTCGGAAACGCCGTGGAACGCGCCCGCCATAAAGGGGTTGTCCTCGGGTACGTTTGCAAACACGACGAACTTCGCACAACCGATCGAATCGCGGTCAGCTGTAAGTTCAGCAGTCTTTACGATGATATCGCCCATACGCTGAATGGCATCCATATTGATGCCCGCCTTGGTCGACGCTACGTTGACAGACGAGCAAACGCGCTCTGTCTCGGCAAGCGCATAGGGGATCGACTCTATCAGCGCGTTGTCACCAACGGTGCAGCCCTTCTGAACGAGCGCACCAAAGCCTCCGATGAAGTTGATACCGAGTGTATCGGCGGCACGGTCAAGAGTTTTTGCAAGCTTTATGTAGTCCTCGGATGAAAATCTTCCGCCGAGGATAGAAATAGGCGTCACGGCAACGCGGCGGTTGACGATCGGGATACCGTACTGCTTCTCGATATCGTCGCCAACCGAAACAAGGCGCTCCGCCTTCTTTGTGATCTTATCGTATACGCGGTCGCAGACGGCATTAATATCATCGCCCGCGCAGTCGATCAGCGATATACCCATCGTGATGGTACGTATATCGAGATTCTCCTCGCGTATCATATTTATGGTTTCAAGAATATCGTTTATATTAAGCATAGCGAACTCCGATCAGATGCGGTGCATCGAATTGAAAATATCCTCGTGCATAGTTGCGATACGGAGACCGCTTGCGTCACCGAGCGCGCTCATTTTATCAACGAAATCACCGAAAGCGCAGGAAAGCCCGTCGATGTCGACAAGAACGATCATAGCGAAATACTCGCGCAGAACGCTCTGCGAAATATCGATAATGTTCGCGCCCAAAGCCGAGCACTCTGTTGCGACCTTTGCAACGATTCCTACGTTGTCCTTACCCGTAACGGTAATTACTGCCTTCATGATGTACCTCCGAAAAAAAGAATAGGTATTATATATTATAATATTTTTGTCGGGATTTGTCAAGATAAATAACATTATTTCTCGATAGCGCAAAGGTGTTTCATTGTTGAATCTGACCTATACCTTATCCCCATTATCCGTCATTCTATTGTTTACAGTGATGAAATGTCGGAAAAGCGGCAAATATTGCTTGACTTTTCCTTGAATTCATGGTATAATTTTCTCAAATAGAACATTTGTTCTATTTATATATTGACCGAAAAGTCATTCCCCTCGCGGTATGTCGGGAATCCGCGATGAGGCTTGGCTTCGGAATATATCTGAAAGGAAAATTTTCATGAAAAGATTCATTATTGAAATAAGCAAAAGGCTTAATATTTATTTTCTCAAAGTAAAGTTCGCGGGAGGTGGATGCGCATGATGAGAGGCGACGCATACAACCTGCCTATAAGCATCTCAACAGATATCGGAAACGCAAACGCAGAAAGCTTCAAGGAGGTCGAGGTCTGCATTGGAAACGGCATACGCAAAACACTTTCCTCGGGCGAGATAAAATTCGACTCGGAAAGGTCTCTCTTTCTCGTTCCTCTTACGCAGAAAGAAACCTTCTCACTTAGAGGAAGAGCGCGAGTGAACGTCCGCTGCAAATACGCAAGCGGTGACGTCATCGGAATTGACCTCGGGATAATCGAGTTCTCCCCCGCACTCTCAAGGGAGGTGCTTTGATGCGAGAGATAAACGTAAAGCTCAACGAGTTTCCGACGATCCACGTATCTCTCGGGAACACCATAGTAAACACAAATAAGGTCATTACTTCCCACTCGGAGCTTGAGGACCGTGATCTTCCCAATCAGCATTCCATAGCCGCGATCGAAGGACTCAGGGATGCGCTGAACTCTGCCGTCAGCGAGGATAAGATCGAGGAAGCGGTTGATTCCGCACTCGAAAAGGCAAAAGCAAGCGGAGAATTTAAGGGAGACAAGGGTGATCCCGGTGAGAAGGGCGAGCAGGGTCCGCAGGGTGAGAAAGGCGAGACAGGTGACACGGGAGCACGCGGACCGCAGGGTGCTAAGGGCGCAACCGGCGAAAAAGGCGAAACCGGTGCACCCGGCGTTCATATCGGAACCGAGGCTCCCGCGGAAGGTCAGCTCGTATGGATCGACACGGATGAGGAGGGCGAGAACTCGGCGCAGATCGACGTTATTGCCTCCGTCGGTCAAGTGATCGCGGTCAAGGCGGTTGACAGTGAGGGCAAGCCCACGGAATACAAGGCGGTCGATCTGCCCGAGGCGGTCGTTCCCGATCTTGCGGCGAACGAGGGCGAGGAGGGTCATATCCTCAACCGCACGCACTACGTTGACAAGGACGGCGTGGTTCACAAGCTCGACAACAAGTATATCGACGCAGATTGGATGGCGACGAGCGAGGAAGGCGGCGGCAAGGTCGTTATCGTTCCCGAACAGGCTGTGTCGAATGGATTTTGGAGCGATCTTAAAGCGGATTTGGTAGAGGGCAATATTTATGCCGTAGAGGTCAAAGGCATACTGTATAAATGCGTTTGTCTTAATGACGGTGACGGAACGCTGTATCTCGGTAACGGAACGCTTCTCGGCGCAACGGAGGGCAACGGTGAGCCGTTCGCTATTGCGTGGCTTATGGGCGGCACAACGGGCGGCACTTTCTACAATGACGGCACTTTGGAAGAGCCTATCGGTATCAAGGTCACGGATTGGCAGGACACGGTATACAACAAGCTTCCTGAGGAATTTCTGCCCGATTGCGTTGTAAAGGGTGAGGGCGGCGTACTGAGTTGGAACGCCCTTTCCGACAAGCCTTTTATTGAGGGAGCGGGAGAGCCGTTCTTTGAGCATACGGCTACCTTCGCAACCGACGCGGCGGCGAAAAGCGGCGTACAATTGACGGATGTAACGGTTACGGCAATGCTTGATACAGTATATTGGCTCGAAGTCAACGGCGAACTGCTCAAATGTCATTGGGAAAGAATAACTTTAGGCTCTGTGCTGTGTGACGAGGACGGCAACGAGTGGGTAACATACAACTTCGCCGGAGTTTCTGTATCTGCTCCTTCGGCGGGAACTTACACCTATAAGCTGTATGCTCCCACGGACGAGCTTATGCTTGAGCCGAATCGTCTTCCTCCCAATATAGCTAAAAAGAGCGATATTCCCGATGCGGTCTTAAATCCCGCAACCGCCTCCGTCGGTCAGACCATCATCGTCAAGGAAGTGGACGCAAACGGCAAGCCGACGAAGTGGAAAAGCGCGGATTATCAGCCGAGGACGCATTGGAGCGAGGAAGGACAGGAAGATATTGTGCCTGAACTCACTTTTACTCCCATTTTGAATGAGAGTATGGGAGTTTATCAGCATCCTCTTGCTCCGTTTGAACTTGTGGAAGGGAAGACATATACCGTTATTTTTGACGGAATTGAGTATTCTTGCACCGCAAAACAGGCTACCTTGGATGGTATGGAGGGTATTTTCATCGGCAATGGTGTATTGATGGGTGAAAACACGGGAGAACCGTTTGCGATAATGGTCGGTGGTATTGCGGTGTCATCCAACAGCTCGACGGTACTCTTAAACAAAATGTATATTGTAGCGACCTTTGACTCTAACGAACATACCGTTAGAGTTATAGAGGATAAAATCGTACCGAATAAAATCCCTGAAGAGTATGTAACACCGAGCGTACTCAATGTGTTAATTGGAATTAAAAACGCTCCAACATTTGATGTTGCGCTACTAACTCCGTGGGAACATATCATCGAGGCGGTAAAGTCGGGGAAATTTATTTGTGCGCGAATCGCGGCAGACGATTATGAGTATGACCAGTATGGCAATCCATTCACTTATTATGAGATGAGTAATTATCTTTGTATAGAAGCGAAAATAGGCACTAATTCGTTAGATTGTAGCCTTAAATTTGTGTATCTTGGCAGCTCCGGCGGCACCATTAGTCATTTAACGATTGCGAGAGATAAAGATGGTGTTACTACCTTTGGGTATGGCGACTAAGGAGGACTAACCCATGAGCGTACTAAAATACAAATCCCCCGAAACGGGGGAATGGATAAAGACAAGCTCGGTGAAGGTGCTTGATGCGGATCAGGGCGGCGAGACCGTCCCTTCCGCGTCCTCCCGTTCCGAGCAGTTGACGGCAAGCGGCTATCCCGATTACGTCACTCCCGAGGTCATGGATATCGTCGAGCGTGTCGGATCGGTGCGCGGTGAGGACAGCATCGTTTTTATCGCTATGAGTGATAACCACTATACCGCCGATCAGGTTCTTAATTTCTACGACAAGGAGACCGAGGCAAGCACTCTGCAAGCCAATCAAGCGGCGAAAGTTCTGTCTTATCTTTTAAAACCCGATTTCTTTGCGCATCTCGGCGACGTTGCAACGGGAGCGTCTTCTACCACTCCCGATATGCTCAAGTCGCAGATCGAGGGATTCGTTCCATATTTCCGTGAAGCGCGGAGCGACCTTCCCGTTTTTATCTGCATCGGCAACCACGACGCGGGTATTTATTACCACGATACGCAGAGCGACGGCGCGGTTCATACTCTGAGCGGTGATTACCTTTACCGCAATTTCACGGCTCATTCCGAGAGCGGCGATACCGTTGTCGGCGGTGAGGAAAACGGCGGCTATTGCTACCGTGATTTCCCCGAAAAGAAGCTCCGCGTCATTATGCTCAATACCTCGGAAAAGATTGTGGCGGCGCAGTCGGATCAATGCACCTACGGGGCGCAGAGGGTATGGCTTGCGAATGCTCTGCTTGACCTCAATTCAAAGGCTGACGCGGTCGAATGGGGATTTATCATCCTCTGCCATTATCCCGCCGATTACGGAGGAACTATGCCGCTCTCCGAGCTTCTGCGTGCTTACGTCGAGGGCGAGAGCTTCAACATCACCGATCCCTCGGGCGGGTATTTCGTCGGTGACGGCACGGACGAGACGGTTGATTTCTTGGGCAATAACGGCGCGAAGTTTATTGCTCAGTTCCACGGTCATGTCCACAATTTCAAGACCGACAAGCTTTACAGCTATGCAACGGGCGCGGGCGTTCAGTACGATGCGCACAGAGTATGTATTCCGAACGGTCAGTTTAACCGTGAAAACTACTATACGACGGTCGGCTCTTATCCCGACATCGATTTTTCGGAGGACGTGAGCTACCCGAAAACAGCGAACACGGCTGACGGCACTTCCTTCGTCGTGAACGTCATAAATCCGAGCGAGGAAAAGATTTATTCCTTCTGCTACGGCGCGGGATATGACCGCGTTATCGGATTCGGTGCGGCGGTCTATTACAGTGTTGCGTCGAAGCTTTCGAACGTCACAAGCTCGAACGGCTCAAAGAGCGTTGAATCGGGCAAGCCGTATACTGCGACTCTCACGCCCGCCGAGGGCTTCAGCTTCAAGAGCGTGACGGTCACGATGGACGGCAAGGATATCACGGCTGCGGCGTACAAGAACGGCACGGTCTCGATCTCGGCTGTCACGGGCAATATCGTGATCACGGCAAAGGCTCAGGCAACGCCGAATTTCACGAACCTTGTTCCGCTTTCGATCAATAAGGACGGTTCTGACTTCAACGTGGACGGCGACGGGTACGATAACGGTACTTACGTCAATTCAAGCGGCACGATCGGAACGCTCAAGGGCAGTACGACGACGGGTTTCATCCCCGTTACTCCGGGCGCGAAGGTCATCCGTGTGGCGGGTGAAGGTCTCTCCATTGACACGGTTTATACCCGAATTTCAAGCTACGATAAGGATTTCAAGCTTATAGCAAATTCGCCGTATGGGTATTGGGGTATTCAGCACAGCGACGGCTCGTATTATCAGGGCAAGCTGATCAAGGAAGATTCGACTCTCTTTACGCTTGAGCTGCAAAAGGTCTCGATCCTCGCCTCCGGCTCTTATCTGCGAGTCTGCACTACGGGCGACGGCGGGGAGCTGATAGTCACCGTGGATGAGGAGATTTCTTACGGATAAAACTTACATAATAAATAAGCCGGCTCATATGAGTCGGCTTATTTGTTTGCTTTTATTGCTTTTTTATTTCCTCATAGTCATGCAGAAATCTCTCGCGGAAGGCTTCGTCGGCAACGATCCCGATGTCGTAGAGTGCTTCAACGGCGCCGCCGTAAACGGGAGGAACTTCGGCAAAGAAGATACGCATATCCTTCGGTGCCATCGCTTTAACGGTATCCGCATACTCCGGATAATTCTTGAAGATACCTCCGTTGAAAATGAGATCGAAGGCACCGCCGTTCTTCTTATACTGCGCCCAGATCACGTCGGCAAGATCGGAGGCACACTCGTTGAATATGCGGCGGGCAACGACGTCTCCCTTGTTTCTTGCCTCAAAAAGAACGTGCGCGAAGGACGCGACGTATGAGCGTCCGAGAGTGTAGATCTTATCAAGTCTGTACCAGAGCGGAACACCCGCAGCCTCCTCGAGCATCTCGACAAGCATCGTCGGCTGATCGCTGCCGTCAACTGAGCGCAGTGCGGCACGTATCGCCTTGCGCCCGAGAACGTATCCGCTTCCGCAGCTGTCGATCATATGTCCTCCGCCGCCGATGTGGTAATATTCGTCGCCCTGTCTGACGTAAAGTGCAGAACCGGTACCGCAGATCATTCCCGCGCCGTCGCGGTGACCGAAAACGCCCGAAACAAGCGAGGGACCGTCCCCCTCAATGCGAAGCTTTTCGAAGCCGTATTTCTCAAGAGCACCGGTAAACTGCGGCATATAGTATTCGCACGCCGCTGCGCCGAGATAGAACGCCACAGGTCTTTCGGGCGATACGGCAAGGAGCGCGTCAACGCATTTGCAAAGATTATTTATCGAATAATCCACTCCGTTATCAAAGGGTGCGCCGCCCTTTTCAACTACTCGGCAGACGACTGCTCCGTCCTCTGTGAAAACAACGCCCTCTGCCTTCGTTCCGCCCATATCGACGGCGGCAAGATATCTCTGTGACATGTATATACCTCCAAGCGGCAATAAGACCGCATTTTTTACTAACCTCAATTATAGCATATTATATTGATCAAGTCAAGTAAGAAGAAAATTAATTTTTGTTGACTATTCTGCTTTTTATTGACATTGAAGAAAATCAATGATATAATATAATTTAATAATTAGTCTCAGGAGTTGATGACATGCTTCCGATCGCAACAAATTACAGAGTTGTTCCCGCGGTGGTATCCGCAGGAACCGAGACAGAGATCAAGATCATTCCCAACGAACGCGCCTTTCTCTTCTTTGACGGTGCGGAATATCTTCTCCACGTCATCTGCGCAGACGATGACGAGGTGAATTATTTTACACCGACTACCAAACATACCCTAAACCTTGTTGCCGAGGATGGGATCCTCCGATTCAGCTACACCTTTGTGCGCGAGCAGGAATATCTTCTCATACTCGAGCGCGACGAAAAGAAGGTAGCCGAATTTTTCATCTACTCGCTCGCAGAGGATCTATATAGGCTCACTCCCCTTCGCGGAGATTTCCACGGTCACAGCTACCGCTCGGACGGACGCCGCGATCCCGCCGCGCTTCTCGGTCATTACCGAGAACAGGGCTACGATTTCATGGCTCTGACAGACCACAACCGCTACTATTCGGGCAACGAGATGGACGAGGCATTCGAAGGTGTCAAGCTCGGCATCACCCACGTTCCCGGAGAAGAGGTTCACTTTCCCGGCTGCATGATCCATACCGTCCACGTCGGCGGTAAATCGAGCGTCACCGCTCTTTACTGCAAGGACGAGGAGGGATGCCGTACGGAAGCCGATTCATACCTCGACAAGGTACCCGCAGAGGTTCCCGAGGCTTTCCGCGAGAGATTCTCGCGGCTTATGTGGATCACCGATCATATCCACGAGGCGGGCGGTCTCGCTATCTTCCCTCATCCCTTTTGGAAGCCGGGCGGATCACGCGTTTTCAACGTAAAAGAGGAATTTGCAAGAGTCATCCTAAAAAGCGGACTCTACGACGCATACGAGCTCGTCGGCGGTATGGGGCAGATCGGTATCAATTTCTCGGTCAACCTCTTCTCCGAGCTTCGTGCCGAGGGACTCAGAATGCCCGTCGTAGGCTCGAGCGACGTTCACGGCATCGTCGGTGCTCCTACCTTCCCGCATTATTTCACCATCTGCTTTGCCGAGGAGAATAGTGTTGATTCCATCATCGACACGCTGAAGGACGGAAGAACCGTCGCGGTCGAGGCTGTGGGTGACGAATACGCCCGTCACTATCGTTGCTACGGCGACCTTCGTCTCGTTTATTACGCTCAGTTCCTCCTGACTCATTATTTCCCCAAGCTTCAGCGCATTTGTGCAGGTGAAGGCATAGCAATGGTAAATTACCTTATGGGCATCTCTCCCGCGTCTCTTATTGAGGCGCAGGTTGCGCAGACCCTTGCCTTCAAGGACGAATTTTTCGGAAGAACCGCTCCCGCATCAATAAGCGATAATATATTTGAGTTTGAGAATAAATGGCGCGAGGTCCAGCTTGCGGGTCCCCGCGGCAAGGGAAGCGCCGCCAACACAGAAAAGATAACAAGACAGATCTGACCGAAAGGATCATAAAATGGACGAAAAAGATAAAAACCCAACCACGGAAAAAACCAACGCGAAAGGCAATTCCAAGTTCGAGCAGTTTTTCGACGGCGACAGGCATGACCACGAATCGATAAAGAAGATCAGAACAAGCTTCCGAATCGAAACGGCAACCTGCGTTAAGGTCGTCATTGCCATATTCATGCTTTATATCGCAACCAGATATTGGCCTAACGTAGCAAAATTTTTAACCGGTCTCGTTAAAGCGGCAGAGCCTCTGATCATCGGAGCCGTGATCGCCTTTCTGGTCAATATTCTCATGCGCAATCTCGAAAAGATCATCTTTCCAAAGGCAAAGAAGAAGGCTTTGATAGCCGCACGACGAACGATATGTATGCTTTTGGCGTTTGTTTTGTTGATAAGCATCGTTGCTCTCATCGTTTGGCTGATCACGCCTCAGCTTATTTCCTGTATCGAGATCATAATCGCAGAAGTACCGCCCCTCTTTGGCAGTGTTATCAAATGGCTTCAGAACACCGAACTGCTTCCCGAAGATATAATGGCAGAGCTTGCGGGCATCGACTGGAAATCGAATATCACAAAGATATTCGACCTGCTAACTTCTGGAATCGGAAGCGTATTCGACATCGTGATCTCAACGCTGACTTCCGTCTTTTCCGGAGTCGTTACCGCGATAGTCAGCATAATCTTCTCGATCTATATCCTCTCGGGCAAGGAAAAGATCGCCTCTCAGATCATAAGATTTGAAAAATGCTACCTCAAATTCTCCAAGCGCAAGAAATTTAATCACATCGTTCACACAGTCAAGGTGAGCTTCGAGGATTTCATAGTCGGTCAGTGTAAGGAAGCTGTGATCCTCGGCGTACTTTGCGCTCTCGGAATGTGGATATTCAGATTCCCATACGCAACCATGATCGGCGCGCTGATCGGATTTACCGCGCTCATTCCCGTTGCGGGTGCTTATATCGGCGGTGCGGTCGGATTTATCATGATCATGACCGAATCCCCTTTCAAGGCATTTCTATTCATTATCTTCCTCGTTGTTCTTCAGCAGCTCGAAGGAAATCTGATCTATCCCAAGGTCGTAGGCGAATCCATAGGTCTTCCCGGGCTCTGGGTGCTTGCCGCCGTCACTATCGGAGGCGGAGTGATGGGTATTCTCGGAATGCTCGTGGGAGTTCCGCTAGTAGCAGCGGCTTATAAGCTCATCGGAGAGGATATCAGCGAAAAGCTCGATTCGGCGAAAACTCCGACGCCCGTTCCCGCAGCCGACGCCCCGGTCTCGGAACCGATCCCGCAGACTCCCTCCGAACAAGAAGAGCCCGAGCCTCCGAAGCCCAAGCGAAAAAAAACGGCAAAAGCCAAGAAAGCAAAAAACAAAAAGAAAAAATAACAAAAATACGGTTGCGCCTCGGTGCAACCGTATTTTTGTTCTATGATCGTATGCGTAGCCCTATCGATCCGATAATTTCTTTTTTATCAATTGACCGAAAGAATACACCGCTCCTGCGCATAGGGATAACGCCGACATATAAAGCACCGAATTTACTGCGACTCCAAAGAGTTCCGTTATTTCCTTGCAGAGCGGCAAATTTGACGGTTTCGGACCGATATAAAACATATTAACGTCCCTGCCCGGAGCATCAAAGCAGATGAGATTTATCGAAAATGCGATCAAGCAAAGCGAAAAATAAAGCAAAACCGCATTGCGCAGATCGCGCAGGCAAAAGCTTGATCTCAGGGAAAAAATCACGAAGAATCCGAGGAATATCAAAGTAAGATGCCAGAGAAAGGAATGAAGGGTCAGCTCGAGATGATCGCGGCACATCGTTCCGGGCGCAATATAGGATGCAACGCCACCCATCAACCCAAAAGTAGCAATAAAGGTCTTTGAGGCGCGCGAAAAAGCATTCTCCGGCAGAATAGCGATAAGTATGCAGAGGTACATGGGAATGCTGCACAGCTGAAAGGGTATCAGATCAAAACGGTATCCGCCGTTGACCGCGGTAAAGGCAAGTTGTTTGAATATCTCGGAAATGATCAGAAGCGAGCCAACCGCAAAGTAGAGCCTCTTTTCCGCCCTGTCAGACAGCTTTCGAAGCAAAAACGCCGCAAATATCGCCGCAGGTATGCCAATAATAAAAAACAACGTATGAAACGCACCCCAAGCCTCGGGGCGTTCCATGGGATGAAGATTATTCTTCAGCCATTCGAGCATGCCGTTACACCTCCCTTCAAGAAAATAATACAACAAAAAGCAATCTTTGTCAAGTTTTATTTTGTTTTTAATCAGGTATAATAATCATAAAAAACAAAGAGGCACAAAAAGATGATAAAAAGAGAACAGCCCGGCAGACTCCTGCTTCCTCTTCTGGCGGCTATCGGCATCGGATTATTGCTGTCGGCAACCTCATTTGCGGTCAGCAAATCGCAAAAACAGAAAAACGAATATATTGCCGCTTCGCAAAAGCTTGTCGTGAAGGATCTGGCAGATGCCTCGGCTAAGCTTGAGAAAGCGGTAAAAGAAGGAGATATTCCTGCCATAAACCGTGCGGCGGGACAAGCAGAAGCTTATCTCTCCCGATCAGGGCTTAAGGATTGCGGAACTGTCTACTCTATCATAAACGGTATATGCGAAGGCGAATACGACTCAGTAATGGCAGAAAAGCTTTCCCTTGCCGTCAAAAAAGCACTTGATGGAGACGGCGGCGAAGCACTCCGCTCACTCTGCGATCCCGAAACAAGTACGGAAGATAGCACAGACGAAACGACCGAAGAGCTCATTTCCGCTCAGATCCTCAAAAAGATCGGCAAAGGCGGCAAGGAATTTGCAGCAAAAAGAGCTGCCGCATTCGCATGCCCGAATGCGGTTTTTAAAGAATGTCAAACAGACAGAACAGGTGCGCATATCTTTTCGGGCGATAATATTTTTGTGGCGGTTGAAGGCACGGGGGCAAGAGTAACGATGTATTGCTTTGACAGAGACGTCAACGAAAACTATCGGATCCCAGAGAGCGAAGCCGCGCGGACCGTAGATATGATAGTAACCAAAGAGAAACTCCGTCTATCAAGTGAAGTAAAACCGAAAAAAGGCGGCGGCATCTATCGTTTTGTATATCCGGATACGGAAAATGAGTTTTCCGCGCTCGTCGTTTTCGAAATCTATGCAGATACGGGAAGACTCAGGAAATATGATGCATCAAACTATTATAAGAAAAACTAATAAAATCCGCCCCGTTTTACACCTTTTTCAGAAAAAAACGAATATTTTTTCTGAAAAGTGTTGACAAACGGGGCAAAATGTGGTATCATATATTGGTCTCAAATGACCCATTAGCTCAGACGGTAGAGCACTTGACTTTTAATCAAGGTGTCCGGAGTTCGAGTCTCCGATGGGTCACCAATAAGAAAACGCCTCGCAAAGCGAGGCGTTTTCTTATTGCTAACTCTAAAGACTCAGAACTCTGCGAGCTTTAGCTCGCCATAGTGTGCGGCAGTACCAATGTCACTTGCGCACAAATTCAATCCGCACACATGAGTTCAGAGTCTCCGATGGGTCACCAAAAACAAAATCACCGCGCTCCGCGCGGTGATTTTGTTTTATCCAAGCCGCAGGCTTGGTATGGAATCACGCTTCAGCGTGTATGGCATCGGCGTAGCCGTATGGCATCACCTTGATGTATTTTCTCTGCGGCTTGATTCCATTCGCGACTTCGTCGCAATTCCATACCGTAGCAAGCTGCGGATTCCATACACGCTTACGCGTGATTAAGATGCGAGGTGATATCTATGGCAAAAAATCCGTTACTTGAGTATTCAGAAGTACTGGCATGTGAAATTGCGGCTCTTTGTAATAATCACAAAATAGATTCAAATGCTGCATACCAGATCAAAAAGTCTTCATCAAGCGTATTTGCCAACATTTCGGAAGCACAGTATCCTCAGAGTCTTGCCGATATGCTCTCAAAATTCGAAATTGCCCGAAAGGAATGTATGGAAACCGAGAGTTGGCTCAAATTGATCCTTTCTTCCGGAGGCATCGACGAAGTGACTTTTAAGGAATACCGTAATCTTTGCGGTAGAATACGCAGAATGTTAACCTCCTCCTGCATTACAATAGAAAACAAATTAAAACAAAGTTGAAACAAATCACCGCGCTCCGCGCGGTGATTTTGTTTTATCCAAGCCGCAGGCTTGGTATGGAATCACGCTTCAGCGTGTATGGCATCGGCGCAGCCGTATGGCATCACCTTGGTGTATTATCTCTGCGGCTTGATTCCATTCGCGACTTCGTCGCAATTCCATACCGCAGCAAGCTGCGGATTCCATACACGCTTACGCGTGATTAAGATGCGAGGCGATATCTATGGCAAAAAATCCGTTACTTGTGTATTCATCAAGCATTTTCGCGAACATTTATGCAGAACAACGCTTGAATTATTAAACCGTCGGTTAAATCCTATGGCGTATCCTTCTCTTGCGGAAATTTCATTAATGGTGTATAATATATCCGAAAACACCGGTGACAAATTTTCGTGAAACGAGGTAAACAAGATGAATCTTTACATTGGCGAAAACATCAAACGCCTTCGCAGACAAAAGGGTATTACTCAGGAAAAGCTTGCGGAACGTATGCATATTTCAACAACCGCCGTTTCTAAATGGGAGCGTAACGAAACTCTTCCCGATATCAGTATGGTACTACCGCTTGCATCCTATTTCGGCGTATCCACCGACGAACTGCTCGGATTGGATGCCGCTAAAACCGAAGCAAGAATCCAAGAAATCATAAATGAGCGAAACAGGCTTTGCGCTCTTGGCAAAGAGAGCGAAGCTTTTGATCTGATCGTGTCCGCTTACGAGGAGTTTCCCAATGATTGGAGAATCGTGGAGGATTATATGTGGAAGCTCTACTATGATCCCAACTGCGTTGACCCATACGGTAACGAAGTACACAAGGAAGAACTTTACCGTCTTTGCGAACGGGTGCTGGATGAATGTGCGGTAGATCAAGTGCGATACTCCGCGCTGTCAATTCTCGGTAGTTTATATGTGATTGACGGTAGGATGGACAAAGCCATTGAGACCGCCAAACGATTCCCGAGTTTAGAATTCACACAGGAGGAAGAGCTTCTGGGATGTTTTGAAAAAGGCAGCGATGATTGGTGGGCGCAAGTTCGTACCAAAATAGCAAAATTTGCTGAGGATATTTTTGTGGATATTCGCAATATGGCTTTGGAAACGAAGGAACCGCGCGAATCCATTCGTATTCTAAAAAAAGCAATCTCAATGATTAAGCTGATATTTGACGACGAAGATTACGGGTTCTGGAATTATCATTTGAGCGAATTACATATTTGGATAGCTCACAGATACACGTATTTGGATAATTATGATTCGGCTTTTGAAAATTTCGAAAAAGGACTGAAATACGCTAAAGCATACGACGATCTGCCTCAAACAACCAAGCACACGTCTTTTCTCGTGAGAGGTAACGTATTTGACACTCACAACATAAACTCCGGAACGGAAAAGAACGACGTGGCACGTGAACTTGATAACCTTATTGGCAGCACATCATATCAGAAATTGAAGGATTTGCCGCAAATGGAAGCAATCATCGCAAAATACAAACCCTTTATAGGAAACAAAAAGGAATTCTAAAAACAAAATCACCGCGCTCCGCGCGGTGATTTTGTTTTATCTCGCCAACTCCTCGAGTCTGCGGCAAACAGTTCTTGCGAAAGCGGCGGCATCGGGTTGGAGTACTCTTGGCATCATGGGAAGATAGCTTTCGGCGGTAAGGACCGCGTAACCCTCATATCCGATCTCGGCGACCGCGGGCATGATCTGCTCCCATTTGATATTTCCGCCGCCGATCATCGGGGGCAGTCCCGCGTCCGTATGTCCGCGGCTGTCGCTGAGGTGCATAAGGATCATCCTCTCGCCGATCTTCTTGACGGCACGCGCCTGATCCATCGTCACCGGATGAGCGTGTCCGCAGTTCCAGCAAATTCCCGCGCCTAACGCGTCCGCAAGCTTGATAACGTCCTCCGAGCTCTCACCGTAGCGGCGGCGAAGACGATACGCGCTCGAATAGTAGACGTTCTCAACCGCGATCTTTATTCCATACTTCTCTGCCTCGGCAACAACTCCGCCGAGGTATTTTTTATTCGTTTCAAGATTTACCGTGCTGTCGTACTCCGCATTTATCAGATCGTCAACAGGATGAACGACGAGAATACCCGCGCCAAGAAGCTTTGCCGCCTCGGCTGAGCGAACAAGCAGAGCGTCAAAGCAAGCTCTTTCCTCAGCCGACGGTTCGGTTTCGGGGATATATAACCTCGGGTCATGCGGTGCATGCGCGGAAACGATCTCCAACCCATTAGCTTCTGCGGCATTTCGGATCGAGATCATCCCGTCCTTCCAATTATCCGACCGGAGAGCCGCGCCGCCGATCCCTCTTGAAAGATCTATCTCAAGAGCATCGAAGCCCGCATTTTTCACGAGGGAAAAGCTTTCTTTCGATCCAAGTACGCCTTCTCGGGCTCTCTCTGCAAACTTTGAAGATACTGCAATTCTCATTTTTTACGCTCGCTTTCGATTTATTATCTAAATTATATCTCAGTTCGGTGCAAAAATCAAGTCATTTTGTAAAATCACTTGACATTATTGAAAAAACATACTATAATATTGTTAACCGGTTAATTCCGAATATGAAAGGAGCATTATGATGAAAAAGCTTATTACACTCTTACTTACACTCACGATCCTCGCGTCAGTATTCGTTCTTCCCTCTGCGGCACTTACCGATACTGAGGCAGCAGCATTCAAGTACACCCTTATCATGCAGTCCAGCAATGGACTTAGCTATACCGGAGATGACTCACTTTTCTACGGTAAGTACCAGATGCGCGGCATGGCTATCTCTCAGGATGGCAAATACGCATTCGGCGGATATCTCAACCCCAAGGGATCCTCTGCTATCGAAATGTCGGAGATCGCAACCGGTAAGGTAGTTGCAGGATTTCAATTCGTCCAGCCCGACGGATCAGTATCCTATCCCAAGGGTCTTGCTACCGATGACAGAGGTTACCTCTATGCAGCACTTGCATGGTATCCCAACTACGGCAGAGCAGACATTGCAGCCTTTACTTTTGATAATAACACGATCAAACAGATTGGCTACGCAAATATCGTTACCACCAGCGATTCCGTAAAAACCGGCGTAAACGGTATTACAGTCGAAAAATTAAACGGAAACTACTATGCATACGTTGTTGTAAACTACGACGTTGACTATCTTGCTCGCTTCAACGTTACAGATCCCGCAAATCCCGTTCTCGACACAGCTTTCGGCGAAGGCGGTCTCATCGACCTTCAGAAGGAGCCCTACAGCCTCAAGGAAGGCAACTACCTTGACGTTGACACCGACGGCACCATCTACCTCGCAGGAAACAATTCCGCCGGTGCGAAGGTTCTCGTTCTCTCCTCTGACGGTTCTCTTATCCTCAACGAGTTCGCTCATGATACTGCATACGGCGTTGCTATCTGGAACAACTACCTTTTCGTTACCACTCAGAAGACCGGCAAGGTAGGAATCTACGACAAGACCCTTCTTACTCCCGTAGCAAATATCGAGGTCACAGCCGATAACACCAATCTTCCCATTTCACGTGACGATATCCTTATCGCCGTTGGTGTATACTCCCTCTGCAACGCAGCCGTTGTCAATGATATCCTCTTCCTCGGTGACCAGGGAAGCGGACAGGCAGGACTTGACCAGATCTTTGCAGTAGGTCTTACCGCTGATGCCGCAGCCGTCGTTGATGCTTGCGCTAAGGGCATCCACGATCGTCTTGCCGCAGCTTACCCCGAAAAGACTGAGGCTCCCGATACCACAGAGGCTCCCGCAACAACGGACGAAGCCACAAAGGCACCCGAAGCCACCACGGACGCTCCCGAAGCTACCGATTCTCCCGAAGCTACCGATGCTCCCACAGCGGCTCCCGAGCAGACTCCCGCTCCCGGCACCGAGGCTCCCGCTGAAGAAAAGGGCTGCGGCGGATTCGTTGCAGGCGCAGCTATGATCGTTGCTATCCTCGGAACCGCTATTGTATTCAAGAAGAGAGACTGATTAATTAGTGACTAGTGACTAGTGACTAGTCACTAGTCACTAGTGGAAGGAAAATTTTCGCTGTAGCGAAAATTACCGATTAATAATTTTGTGCAGTGCTGATCAGATTTAGTACTGTGCGAAAATAAAACAAATAAAAAAATCTCGGATACTACGAAGTTTTGCTTCATAATATCCGAGATTTTTTTGTTTGTATTTAATTATCCAACTCAACATTTGTATATCAACACCAAATTAAACTATCAATAGAAATATTTTCCGAGCAACGCGAGGAAAATTACCATTCACTAGTCACTAGTCACTAGTCACTAGTCACTAGTCACTGGTCACTTTTTCCGTCACTAGTCGCTATATTTCTCCTCTATCCACCAAACAAAATTTCTCAAACCCTATTGACAAACTCCAATGCCTGTGATATAATACAGTTAGTACAGATAACACAGTTCACACAGAAGTGAGGTGGTATACATGAAGCCGGATTTTTCCGGAAAACGCGAAATCTATCTTGAGGTCGCGGAAAAATTCGAATCCTACATCCGCCTCGGCATTCTTTCGCCGGGCGAAAAGCTCCCCTCGGTAAGAGCGGCGGCGCAGGAGATGGGCATCAACCCTAACACTATGGCGCGCGCGTACTCGTATCTTGAGGAGCGCGGTCTGATCTATACTCTGCCCAAAAAGGGCGTTTACGTTGCAAGCCCTGACGAAGAGGCAGAAAAAGAAGACACACTCACAAGCGACGCGCGGGATATTCTCATTTCTCTCAAAGAAAAAGGACTATCGCACGAGGCACTCGACACACTTATCTCGGAGGTGTACGGCAAATGATCAACATCAATATTAATTCACATTCACTCGGCGGCAGAGTCATCCTCGAGGATATTTCGATGACCGTTCCGGACGGCAAGATCCTCGGTCTTGTCGGTACGAACGGCTCGGGCAAATCGACCCTTCTGCGCTTGATGTCGGGCGTTTACGTTCCCGACAGCGGCTCTGTTCAGTACGACGGCAAGAACGTGACGATCCCCGCAGTACGTGAAAACATCTTTTTCCTGCCCGACGACCCCTATTACGCGGGACAGTCAACGGGCACGGGAATTTTTGACATATACAAGACATTCTACCCCAACCTCGACCGTGAGCTCTACCGCGAGCTGCTTTCTCGCTTCAAGCTCGACGAAAAGGCGCATCAGCGCAATTTCTCAAAGGGTATGCGCCGTCAGTTCTATATCGCTCTCGCGCTTTCGGCAAGACCCAAATATCTCCTGCTCGACGAAGCCTTTGACGGTCTTGATGCCTTCACGAAGAAGACCGTCATCGACGAGCTCAACCGCGCGGTTGAGGAAAACGGCTCGACGGTCGTGATCTCCTCCCACGCTCTCTCAGAGCTCGAGACCTTCTGCGATCTTTACGCGCTTATCGAAGGACAAACGATCAAGTCGCACGGTTCACTCGAGGAACACGCGGCAAAGTACAGCCGTTATACCCTCGCATTCACCGAGGCACCCAACCCCGCTATCTTCTCGCATCTCAACGTGCGCGACATCGACGTACGCGGCAAATTCGTCACCCTCACCCTTGAGGGCGACCCCGAAAAGCTCTACGAATCTCTCCTTGCGCTGAATCCCGCCGTCATCGACCGCGAAAAGCTCAGCTTCGAGGACGTCTTCATCACCGACGTAAAAGGAGGCAGATCATGAAAATGACTATAAGATATTTCAAGCAGCATTCGAGATCTACTCTGATCCGCTTTGCGATCATCACCTTTATCTGCCTGGTTGCAATAACGCTTCTGACGCAGGGTATTCTTGACGAATACCACAGAGACCGTGAATATGCCTATCTGCACTCGCAGTATTACGGCCATACCTACAACTGGTACGTCCGCCCCGGACTCGGCTTACACGTATTTATCCTCACGATCCTCTGCACGGGTCTGCCGATGGTCGAAATGTCCGCCTTCAACAACCGCAAATATCTCGACTCGGCTTTCTCCTTCCCGATCTCGCGGGTATCCATGCTCTCGGTCAACCTGATCAACGGATATCTGCAATTTCTGATCGCTTATACCGTTTCATTCGTCTGGTACGCTATAAGGCTTGCGCCTTGCGCCGATAAGCTCTATTTTGTGCCTTTGTGGGGTTTCTTCTTAATTTCCCTGCTCTACTCGCTGTTTCTCTATTGCTTCAACGCATTTTTCTTCTCTCTCTGCAACTCAACGGTCGACGGCACGATCACGGCTCTATCCTGGCAGCATATTCTCTGCCCGATCATGTTTACTCTTTACGATATGTTTGACATCAGTGCTAAGAATTTTGACCTCGACGTCTTATTTTTCGGTATCGCCTGGTACCCATTGGGCGTCATAAGTGAAGCATACGGTGACGCGGCTGCAGGCTTCAGCGGATTTTACGAAGATGTAAAGGGTATAGTAATTACCACGATCGTAGTCTCCGTGCTTGCAATCGTCTTCTGCCTCGGCACTCTCTTCTTCTTTGGCAGAAAAAGGGCAGAAAGCGCGGGGGAGATATCGAACACAGCGGTATCCTACAAGTTACTCATTCCCGTATGCTCCGCAATGCTGCTCTATTGGGCGCTCGAAGGAGGCGGAGGTATTGTTTCTCTCTTCGCCATGATCTTCTCGACCGTCAGCTACATCATCTACCGCCGCGGAGTCAGACTCAAGGCTTTCGATATCGTTGTCATCGGTGTTTGCTTCGCCTGCTTCGTGATGGGACTTATGGCGTGAGGAGGTAAAATTATGAAAAGTTCATCTAAGATCGTTATCATCGTTCTTGTAGCCGCTCTGGCTATAACAACAGTTCTCGGGACTTATCTATCAAACGAAGAGTTTCAAACGCCGAATTTCATCGCCGTACTCTACGGAATGGCAAGCGTTTGCGTTGCGGATACAGATTACGTTGAAATAGAGAATTCCCCACAGATATTGATGACCGATACTGACGGCATGTCTGTCATAGAAGAATACATGATGCTACACGGTGGATATACGAAAACAGACCAGTTGGGGGCAACACATGTATTTGAAAACGAGACTCACAGAATAAATGTAGACCACGATACTAAAATTTTCTGTGTGATCTGGAAGATCGGCGACCCCAAACCCAAGGAGTAAAGGAGCAGACAAAGTATGATTTTTAGAAAATTTCTTTCACTTTTTCTGCTCTGCGCAATAGTGCTCTCGCTTTCCTCCTGCAGCCACGCAGTAGTATCGTTCGTTGAAATTCCCGAATATAGCTCCGACGTTTACTCGGACGAGGACATTGAAGCCGCAATAAATATAGTGAAACAGAACATCGCTGAGATAGAAGACCGTTGGACTCTTCTCGAGCTTTCCTATATCGGCGACGAATGGCTTGACTCGTATCAGGATTGGGCAGACCGCAACGATGCAGACGAGGTCATCGTCATTCTTTCGGATTTCTATATCAGCTATTTTTCGGACAATCCAACGATGGGCGCAGGACAAAAATACGAAGATTTTAACTGGATCCTCGTCAGAAATGAGGGCGAAGAATGGCGCATAGTTGACAGAGGGTATTAAAACTAAAAATTAATTCAAAACTCCGTCTTTTTCACTCAATCGGTAGGGTGCAAAAGGCGGAGTTTCATTATTTATTCAGCTGAAAATCGACAGAAAACGTAATTGATGGTTCGCGCACTTAAACTCCTCCCTCCGGTTTACGGAGGGAGGGCGGGAGGGAGGTCCCGATTTGCAGATGCAAAATTACATGGATATCGACAAAATCTCTATTCGTAAATATAATTTTCGCAGGAACGAGGCGTCCCCCGCCCCGTTCAGGGGAGGGGGAGCGAGGGGGTGGGTCCCTATTAAAGGGCGCAGAATTTTTCGTTTTTAGAGTGAAGGAGCGAAAAAAGTTTTTCGAGCTCTGCGGAGTGCGGCTCAAGGCGCTGCCTTAAGAATCCGCGAACTTTTGAAAAAGTTCGATCAAAACTTTTTCGCTATTTTATTTTATAATCG
Source organism: Clostridia bacterium (assembly GCA_017411805.1). Classification (GTDB taxonomy): domain Bacteria; phylum Bacillota; class Clostridia; order Oscillospirales; family CAG-272; genus CAG-390. Next base: position 17,132 of record JAFQPI010000014.1, on the reverse strand, counting down.
TATAAAGAAAAAGGCACTAAAAATACCACTGTCCACTTTCTCCTTGACAAATCAACAATTTAATGATATAATATATTATGTATAACTTTGTATCGAAAGGCGGTGTGGTTTTGAAAGAGGTTTTCCCGAAGATAATCGGCAATTCCGAGCTTTGCGAGCGGCTTGCAAAATCGCTTCTCTCGGAGGATCCCGATCTGCCCCACGCCTACATCATCGAGGGCGCGTACGGTACGGGTAAGCGCACGCTTGCCATTGAGCTCGCCAAGGCTCTCGTCTGTGAGAATCGGACAAGTCCCTCGGCATCGGCTCTTCCCTGCGACAATTGTCGCTCCTGCCGCAATATCGCAAAGGGAATCTGCCCCGACGTCATAGAGATCGGCACGGACGGAAAGGCTTCTGTCGGCGTTGACGCTATCCGCGATCTCCGCCGCGATATCCACATCTATCCGAACGACCTCGACCGAAAGATCTATATTATCAACGACGCGCACACTATGACCGCGCAGGCGCAAAATGCTCTTCTCCTCACACTCGAGGAGCCGCCGGCATACGCCTTCATCCTGCTTCTCTGCGAGAATTCCGCTCTCCTTCTTGAAACTATCAAGAGCCGCGCGCCGACAATAAGAATGAAACCGCTCTCGCCCGAGGAGACCGAGCGCGCAATGCTCGCATCCGACCCCTCTCTTGAAACCAAAAAGCGCAGCGATCCTGCTCTCTTTGACGATATCATCATGAGCGCAAACGGCTCCGCGGGGCTTGCCTCCGATCTGCTTTCGGGCAAGGAAGCCGCGCGAATTGCCGAGATGCGCCGCGCGTCCGAAAAATTCTGTATTCTCGCTTCAAACCCCGCAAAAAGCTCAGCACTTCTCATTCACCTCACAGAAGTCTGCACGCAATCGCGCGAAACGGCAAAGGATCAGCTCGAATCCTTCTCTCTCGCCGTGCGAGATCTGACACTTCTCAAACGCGACTCGGATGCGCCTCTGAGATTCTTTTCCGACCGCGAGCGCGCGACAGATCTTTCGGACTCATTCTCACTCCGCCGTCTGCTTCTCATTTCGGACGCTCTGCTTGAGGCGATCTCCGCGCTCGAGCGCAACATGAACACAAGACTCACCCTCATTTCGATGCTCTCGCGCTTCGGAATGTTAAACTAAGGAGACATATAACTTGGAAAACATCGAAAACAACAATAAAAAGCCCGGGGGCGGCGCGCCTTCGGAAAACAAGGGCGGAAAGAAGCCCTATCATAAGAGGCACCATCACAGTCGAAGCAAGCAAAATAAGCCGCAGAAGCCCCCGGAGTCAAACGAGCAGGTAAAATCCGAGGCAGCAGCTCCCGCTGAAACTGCCGCACCGGCCAACCAACCATCGGGTCAGCCTCATAAGAACAACAGAAACAGAAACAAAAAGCATCATAATAATCAGAATCACAATCAGAATCGACGCCCCGAGCAGGAAAGCCGTCCCGCAGTGCAGGAGCAGACACCCCCGCCTCAGTCCGCTGAGCCAAAGGCACAGAATCAGCAAAGAAATCAGAGCCGCAACCGTTCAAGAGACAAGCAGAAGACCCGCGAGCCCGCAGAACTTCTGACCTCTCTTCCCGAAAACGATCTTGATTTTCTCCCCTCGCGTTCAAAATCCGAATCGGATTTTCTCTCTTTGGGAAAGATCGACGACAGCTATCTTGATTCCATGCCTCCCGATCCCACTCTTGATTCGGTTTTTGCCGACGTTGTTCCATCCGAGCCCAAGGTCATCGAGGGTCCCGAGATCATCGGCATTCGTTTTGAGCACGGAAGTAAGGTCTATTACTTCGATCCTTGCGATATGAAATTCACCGTTGGAAATCACGCCATTGTTGAGACCGCTCAGGGACTTGAATTCGGAGAGGTCGTTATTGCAAACCGTATAGTCTCGGAGGATCAGATCGTTGCTCCTCTCCGCCCCGTTATCCGCCCCGCAACCAAGGAGGACGAGGCTCATCATGAGGATAACCGCCGCCGTCAGAAGGAGGCTTTCAAGATCTGTCTTACGAAGATCGCGGATCACGGGCTCGATATGAAGCTTGTAGATTCTCAATATACCTTTGATAATTCAAAGCTCATCTTCTTCTTCACCTCCGCCGGACGCGTTGACTTCCGCGCCCTTGTCAAGGATCTTGCATCGGTATTCCGCACCCGAATCGAGCTGCGACAGATCGGTATCCGTGACGAGGCGCGTATGGTGGGCGGCTTCGGAGTTTGCGGACGCAAGCTATGCTGCGCGGGATTCCTTCCGAATTTTGTTCAAGTATCGATCAAGATGGCAAAGGAGCAGGGTCTTTCTATCAACGCCGCCAAGATCTCCGGCACTTGCGGCAGACTTATGTGCTGTCTGCGCTATGAACAGGAGGCTTACGAGCGTGAGATCGCCCTCATGCCTCCCGCGGATTCTATAGTAGACACGCCCGACGGACGCGGCACCGTTATGGATATCTTCCCCATCTCCGGCAACGTAAAAGTCAAGCTTATTGATAAGCAGGATGCAGCTCCAAAGAATTATCATATGAGTACCATCCGTGTAATTACAAAAGCAGAGAGCCAAAAGTCCGCCGTCTCCGACGACGAATAATACCTTTCCAAAATTTTTTTGATTTTTTTCAAACTTTTTTTGAAAAACCTATTCCATTTTCACTTAATTTGTGATACAATATAGCCACCACAACATACGGAGGTGTCACAATGGCATACAAGATCACTGATGATTGCATCGCTTGCGGCGCTTGCGCTGAGGAATGCCCCGTTGAGGCTATCAGCGAGCAGGACGGCAAGTACGTAATTGACCCCGACAAGTGCATTGACTGCGGTTCTTGCGCAGATACTTGCCCTGTTGAGGCTCCCAAGGCTGAGTAATTAATTCAGTCACACATAAAAAGCGGAGTACACGCTCCGCTTTTTTTGACCCTAAGGAACAGAATTATGGAAAAAAACTTGATTATTTCGGAAAATGAGTCGATCGTCGCCGTCGGCGACAGAGTAAAAATGATATCGAACGGTAAGGGTCTTGCCTGGGGCTCCGACTCCTACCTTCTTGCCGCGCGACTTCGCCGTGGCAAAAGAGCCTGCGAGCTCGGATGCGGCACGGGAGTCGTCACGCTTCTGGCGGCGGCGTTTGATAAATTCAACCACGTCACCGCTCTTGAGGTCGAGCCCGAGAGCGCCGCTCTTGCCGAGCGAAACGTCGTACTCAACTCGTTTTCCGATAAGGTCACCGTAAAAAATATAGATATCCGCGAGGCGCACCCGAAGGATCTCGGCGGCGAATTCGACTGCGTTTTTTCTAATCCGCCCTATTTTGCGCATCCCGGGCCCGAAAGTCCCGACTCGATCCGTCAGTCGGCGCGCCACGAGATCCATGGCGGCATCTCGGATTTCTGCGCCGCGGCGGCAAGACTTCTCCGCTACGGCGGAACCTTCGTCTGCGTTTACCGCCCCGACAGACTCGTCGACCTTTTTGAGGCTATGAGAGCCGCAAAGCTTGAGCCCAAGAAGATGTGCACCGTTTATGCGGACACAAACTCCAAGCCCGCCTTCGTCCTCGTAGAGGCGAAATCCGGCGGCGCTCCGCTGCTCGAATTCGAGCCGCCCCTCTTCCTTTACACGGATGAGATCGTAAATCCCCGCATCCGCACCGAGCGGATAGAAAAAATTTATGAAAAGACGTCATTTGACGTATAGAAATTATATGAAATACAAATGTTTGATCCTTGACCACGACGACACAACGGTAAACTCCACCGCCGAGGTCAACTATCCCGCCCTGCTCGACACGCTCTCGCATCTGCGCCCCGATATGCATCCGGAGTATGAGAAATTTATGGATTACTGCTTCGAGCCCGGCTTTTTTGAATATTGCACAAAGATCCTCGCGCTTGATGGCGAGGAAATGAAATACGAATATAACAACTGGAAGAAATTCGTCCGCGAGATCACGCCCCATGCCTGCCCCGGTATGGCGCGTATAATCGAGCGTCATCGCGCCGAGGGCGGAATCCTCTGCGTCGCATCGCATTCCGAGACCGAAAACATCCTCCGCGACTGGAAGGCGAATTTCAACTGCGCTCCCAATAAAATTTACGGTTGGGACGCGGGCGCGGACAAGCGCAAGCCCTCGCCCTACGCCGTTTTTGAGATAGCGAAAAAGTATTCACTCGAACTTTCCGATTTTATCGTCATAGATGACCTCAAGCACGGCTACGATATGGCGCGAAACGCGGGCGTAACCTTTGCCGCCGCACTCTGGGCACAGCCGAGCAAGCTTTGCCGTGAATTTATGGAAAATAACGCCGACGTATGCTTTTACGACGTGGCGGCTCTTGAAAGGTATCTTTTTGAATGAGCGAGACCAAAAGACTTCTCAGCCACGCGCGCCGCGCCGTGGACGATTACAATATGATCGAGGACGGCGATCGGATCGCCGTCGGTATCTCGGGAGGCAAGGATTCTCTCGCGCTCCTGACCGCCCTTGCGGGGCTCAGACGCTTCTATCCGAAGAGATTCGAGATCATCGGCATCAGCATCGATATGGGACTCGAAGGAATGGATTTCTCTCCCGTTGCCGAATACTGCGAGAAGCTCGGCGTTGAGTACAAGATCGTCAAGACCGAGATATCGAAAATCATCTTCAACGTCAGACGAGAGCCGAATCCCTGTTCTCTCTGCGCCAAAATGCGCCGCGGAGCTTTAAACACCGCCGCTGTGGAGGCAGGGTGCAACAAAGTGGCGCTCGGTCATCATTTTGACGACGTAGTCGAAACCTTTATGCTGAACCTCTTTTTTGAGGGTCGCATCGGCACGTTCTCGCCCGTGACCTACCTATCAAGAATGGATATAACCGTCATCCGCCCCCTCATCTATATGCCCGAAAAGGACGTGCGATATTTTGCGTCCAAGACCGATCTTCCCGTGGTAACCTCGACCTGTCCCGCGGACGGCAATACCGAGCGCGAGAATATGAAGCAGCTTCTCGCCTCGATCGAACGCAATAATAAGGGTCTGCGTTACCGAATCTTCGGCGCGATACAGCGCGGCGAGATCGACGGCTTCAAGCCGATCTCGAAGATGCAGGGAATGAAATCCTATGATGACTACGAAGAATAAAGGAGTTTTGGGTATGGAAAGAATCAGAACCGGCGCTGCTTACCACGGCAACCGAATACTGCGCCACGTCGCAGACGATATGGCAGAAATGGCGCGTCAGAATATGGACGTCGTCGTCCATATGTTCTCGCACAACGACTGGGACCGCCACCTTGGCGTAATGAATGAGATATGCAAGATTTCGGAGTACAACGGACTCGAGGTCTGGATCGACAACTGGGGCATCGGAGGCCCTCCCGGTGACAAATCGCACTTTCTGCAGTACCATCCCGAGGCACATCAGGTCTACTCGGACGGCTCGATCGACCCCGTTTCCGCCTGCTACAACTCGCCCGCGTTCGTATCTTTCACAAAAAATTGGATCGAAGCTGTCGCATCCTTCGGCGGCAAGAAAATCTTCTGGGACGAGCCCCACTTCAAGCAGAAGGGAGAGCTTTTCTCCTGCTGCTGCCCGACCTGTCAAAAGCTATTTGAAGAAAAGTACGGTCATCCTATGCCTACCGAAATGACCGACGAGATGCGCGAATTCAGAATTGATTCTCTTCTCCGCTACTTTGACACCGTCTGCTCCTACGCGGCATCGATGGGCATCGAGAACAGCGTTTGCGTAATGCTCCACACCCTTGATTACGCGAAGAAGATAATGACCATCCCGACCCTCAACGACTTCGGAATCGACCCCTACTGGCATCCCAAGAGCGGTAAACGCGATCCTTACGAGTACGTTTACAAGTCCTCGAAGCAAATTATCGAGGAGACAAGCGCGATCGGAAAACAGAATCACATCTGGATCCAGGGCTACGACATTCCCCGCGGACACGAGGACGAGATCATCGTTGCCGCAGACGCCGCATACGACGCGGGCGCACGCACACTCATTTCCTGGGCATTCCGCGGAAGCGAGTCGAATACGTACAAGAGCGAATGCTGCGAGCGCGCGTGGGCTGCGACCTGCGAGGCGTTCAGAAGAGTCCGCTCCAGACATTTCGACACGATAAGAGAAGAAAATTCTAAGAAGTTTAATTAACGTAACAAAGAGCGAGCTCAAACGAGCTCGCTCTTTCTTATTAAAGAAGCATTATTCCGTTTTCTTTGCACCTCTCCACGTCATCCTTCGGCCAGCAGGATGCCTGGACCTCGCCGATATGAGCCTTGCGCAAGAAGAACATACACATTCTCGACTGACCGATACCGCCGCCGATCGTCAGCGGAAGCTTGCCCTCAAGCAGGTCGCGGTGGTAAGGAAGCTTCGCGCGGTCGGTAAAGCCCGAGATATCAAGCTGACGGCGAAGCGATTCGGCGTCAACACGGATACCCATGCTCGAAAGTTCGAGAGCCATATCAAGTACGGGGTAGTAAACGATGATGTCGCCGTTGAGTTCCCAGTCGTCGTAGTCGGGCGCGCGGCCGTCGTGCGGCTTGCCCGAGATAGGCATTGCGCCGCCGATCTTCGAGATGAATACGGCACCGTACTCCTTTGCTGCGCGGTATTCGCGCTCCTTTGCGCTCAGAGTCGGATATTTAGCCTCAAGCTCGAAAGAGGAAACAAACGTGATCTCCTCGGGGAGCAAATGACCTATGAAGTTATAGTCGTCGGCTATGTAATTCTCGGTCTGGCGGAGAGCATCATAGATATAACGGACGGTGCGCTGAAGGTATTCCTCGGTGCGCTCCGTGGGGCGAATGATCTTCTCCCAGTCCCACTGATCAACGAAAACAGAGTGGATATTGTCGGTCTCCTCGTCGCGTCTGATCGCGTTCATATCGGTATAAAGTCCCTCGCCGGGAGCAAAGCCGTACTTCTTGAGCGCGACTCTCTTCCACTTTGCAAGCGACTGAACGATCTCAAACTCGCCCGCCGAATATCCCATATCAAATGCTACGGGACGTTCGCGTCCGCTGAGGTTATCGTTCAGACCCGATGAGGCGTCAACGAAAAGCGGAGCCGAAACACGGCGCAGATTGAGCTGATTTGCAAGATTGGACTGAAAGAAATCCTTGATCTTCTTGATCGCAATTTGCGTTTGTCTTGCTGTCAGATGCGAGGAATAACCCTCGGGAATCATAATAGGCATCAACTGCACCTCATTTCACTAAATAATAATCAATTATATCACAAATACGCGCGCTTGTCAAGTAATTTATATATCCGCAAGCATATATGGCTTGAGCTGACCGTTTGTCTCCGCGGCTACCGCTCCGAAGACCTTGACGGATTCGGAAAGCTCTTCCATAGTACCGATCGTCCAGATACCGATATTGCCGTACTTTCGTACCTCTTCGCAGAATTCGGGATCGGCAAATCTGCCCTTGAACCAAGAGGTCGACTTATTCTGATAGGGGATCCAATAGGTTACTCTGCCCTCGGCAACCGCACGTGTGTGCTCAAGAGCCCCCTTCGTCATAAGACCGTCATAGTGCATCTGCGCCTTCGGGAACTTTCTTGCAAGCCAATCGAAATAAGGAAGAGTCTTGCAGGTGAAGCCGACCTTTTCCTCCATGTCAGCCGCCTTGACCGTCTCGCAGAAGATCTCAAACTGCTCCTCGTTGAAGCTCTGGAAGACATTGTCGAGCTTGATATCAACGCCCGTCTCCTTGAGGGTCTCGAGAGTTTCGGCAAGAGTGGGAATTCTGACTCCGCGGAACTGCTCGCCCTTAAAAAGTCCCGCGTCGAGAGCCTTGATCTCGGAAAGGGTCAGCGCGGTGGACGCGATCTTTTCCTCGAAGGCGGTGCCGTCATCGCGGCGGCAGGTTCGATTAATAGTGCCGTCATGCAGCATAATGCAGATGTTGTCCTTGGTGAACTTGCAGTCCATCTCAACGATCTTGTAACCCTGCTCAACTGCTGCAAGGTATGAAACGAGAGTATTCTCGGGATATGAAACGCTGTCGCCTCTGTGGGCCTGGAATTTGAATTCGGACATGGGAGTACCTCCAAAACAATATATTAAGATTATACAATCATTCGGAGGAAAAGTCAAGACAAATGATTGAAAAGCGCGGAAATATGTGGTATAATAGAACAAAAACGCAGGTGACTTATGAAAAAATATATCGCGCTGTTTTTGGCAGCAGTCATTCTTCTTCCCATCCTTGCTTCATGCGGCAGAAAAAAGCTTGATGAGCCGATCGAATTCATCATCGCAAACGATATCCATTATATATCCCCATCTCTGCTCGGTGACGAAAACAGCGATCTCGACGGAGTTCAGTATTCACGTGACGGTAAGATCGTCCATTACATATCCGAGATCACAGATGCCTTTATCAACGAGATCATCGAAAAGAAGCCCAAGGCACTCATTCTTGCGGGTGATCTTACCCTGAGCGGTGCACGTCTCAGCCATGAGGAGCTGGTTGGAAAGCTCAAGTCGGTCAAGGACGCAGGAATCGACGTCCTCATTATTCCCGGAAATCACGACGTTGATAAAACAGCCGTCGATTACTCGGGTGAGAAGCCCCAAGAAGCCGAAGCTCTCGATTCCGATGGATTCATCGAGCTATACGCGCAGCTTATGCCGGACGGAATCGATTGCGATCCTTCCTCACAAAGCTTCATTTACAAGGCGGCTGAAAAGCTTTGGATCCTTATGCTCGACACAAATATTTACGGTCAATGCTACGCCAAAGACCTGACTCTTGATTGGGTCGAAGAGAAACTGAAGGCGGCGCAAGCTGACAAGATCGACGTCATAACCGTATCTCATCAGAACATCTATGCCCACAGCGAGCTTCTCTCCTTCGGATATCAGCTCTATAACGCAGACAAACTCATTTCTCTGTATGAAAAATACGGTGTCGTATGCAATCTGAGCGGTCATATCCACCTCCAAAGTATCGTCGATAATAAGTCCGTCCCCGAGATCGCAACCTCTTCTCTTGCCATTACGGGCACACACTACGGAATGATATCCTACGATGGACGAGAGCTTGCTTACCGAGCAGAGTCTCTGAACGTATCGGCTTACGCGAACAAAATGGGTTTTGATAACGCTGATCTGCTCGATTTTTCAAAATACGCTACAAGCTTCTTTGAGGAAATTGCAAGCAAACAGGCGGCAGAATCGCTGGCGGGATCGGGAATATCCGAAGAAAATATTGCGATCATGGCAGAGACCTACGCAAAGATCAACTCGGCATATTTCGAGGGAAAGCCCATTGATAAATCGGAATACAGCGCGGGGCTTGAGCAATGGGAACTCTATATTGAAGAATCCTTTATCGCTAAATATATTATGTCAATGCTCAAAAACCCAGACGGCGGTGGACTTGAGATCACTATAAAAATTGACTGAAAAAATATCAGCCTCATCTTTCGATGCGGCTGATATTTTTATTATTGATAATCAAAAACAACGGTTATTCCCTCGCTCGATCCGGCTACCTTGACCGAAGGATCCGAGATATAGAGGGTTTTCGTCTCTTCGTCAAATCGGCATCCCTCGCATTCGTACTCAAGATGATCGTAATAAGGAACCCAATATCCCTCCTCGATCTCAAGAGTCAGGCATTCCTCCCATACGATGCCGAAAACGACCTCGGAATCGGGCATGATAAATCCGTCTCCCTCTCTGATCACGTCGCCTTCGAGAAGCACCAGACCTACGCTGACTCTTCCCGCGTCGCAGTACACTCTGTCACCCAGAGTGAAGGGTGAACCGAAGTCAAGCTGACTCATACCCATAACAACGTCTGTAGCCATATCGATAAAGGTAACGGTATGCGCATTTGGGATAAAGCTTCCGCGAAGTATAACGTCACCCTCGGGCATAACGAATTTTCCGGATGATACGTCTATGTCGACGCAGCTCCAACCCGTAAACGTATATCCAATCTTTGAGGGGGCGAAGGAAACGTCCACAGTCTTTCCCGCTCTGACTCCGAGCGTGCCGTATTCCTCACCGTCGATAATAAATATCAGCTTATTGTCACCGTCGGAAAACGCGCCGTGAATATCTATATCGCCCGCCGGCATACGGAAGCTTCCCGTTGAAATATTGACCGCCGCGGTATTCCATGCAAAGCTGCAGCCCTCCTGGATCTCATCGGGGCGAAGAGTAACCGTATCTCCGTAGCGGTAAGTATCGGTATAAAGCAGTATTCCGTCAAGATAATAGTTCACGTTATACGAGCATATTTCAAATCCGCCGATAAAGACGATATCATTATCGGGAATGGAGATAAGTCCGACTTCGGTATTAAGATTCGAATCCTGGATCTTCCATCCCGTAAACAGACATCCGACTCTGACCTCTATGCCTCTTATTGTATATATATCGCCGAAAAGAACGCTGTCCGTATAAACCGTAACGCCGTCAAGGATATATTTCACCGTGTGCGGCTTTGGGCTTGACACGGCGCTGAAGCAAACGTCTCTCTCGGGCATAACGAATGATGAATCATTGATACCGTCTATGTCAACCGTGCTCCATCCGCTTACCGTATGTCCGTACTTTTGCGCAGGAGCCGCAAGAGTAACGATGCTTCCGACCTCTGCGTTATTTCGAGAGACGATATCTCCGTCGAGGATATATATGACCTCCGCGGGTCTTGTTGCCGCATGCACGTCAAGATCGTACCCGGGCATGCTTTCGGGCAGATCGAGCCATCCCGAAAAGATCAATCCCTTTGTATACTCAGGTCTTTCGGGAGCAGAGAGAATAGTAGACTCATAGTGAGGAAGACTAAGCCAAAGCTCACCGTCAACGTAGAAATTGAGATGATAAACCGGATGCGGTGTGGTATAAACAGCTGTATATGATATGTTCTCGGTAAACGCTTCAATTACCTCGCCGTCCCATCCCGCGAATTTGTAAACGACCTCTCCGAAGGTAAGCTCTGAAATATGGGGAGGTGCGGGAGGTGTCAGAGGCTCTCCGTAATAACCTTGAAGCACTACCGCGGGCGAACCGTTTTCAAAAACTCCGATCTCGGTATCAAAAACCACCGTATAGACCTTTCGCTCTCCGGGAGCAAATTCCGCCTTGAAGGTCATATTCTCCGTAACCGTGACCTCATATCCACCATTATAAAGGTATCCATACTCATCTCGCCATCCGACGAAATCGTAATATCTTTCCTTGTCCTCGCGGCGGGGATCCGTCGGAAGCATTATATTACCGTTCGCGATAATATAATTAACCGTAGGCGCGCTTCCGTCATTGTGATCCAAAGTAACGGAATACTTTAGTATCTCGCAATTCCATACAAGCTCCAAAGACCACTCTCTGCCATCTTGGATTACAAGGATCTCCTTAAAGCTATATACCGAATCGTCGAAATAAACGTCTTTATATGAATAATTGCGATAGGTTTCGATGAAAGCCTCCGCATTCTTATAATTACCCTTGAAAACGAAGCTTTTTCCTCCGTCCGGAAGCTCTCCGATCTCGGTATGCACATGAACGGTATATTCGATCTCCGTCTTGCCGTAAACGGCGGTAAGCTGAGACACGGACTCAACAGTCAATTCGTCATCGACATTAAGCAACTTACCATTGATATCAAATCCGAGAAGCGAGTATGTATACTCCTTGTCGGCACCTTTAGAAGGAAGCTTGACGATAAGCTCGGAAATCTTAACGGTCTTCCCCGATTCAACGAAGAATTCGGTTACCGAATCCTTGGGAAAGCTTCCCTCTCCCGCGCTGAAGCTTACAAGATAGCTGTACTCAAGAACGGGATAAATATGCATTCCGCTCTCGGTAACGGCGGCGGGATCCGACGTATCGTAAGGCTTTCTTTCTCCATCCTTCTCCAAAGAATACTCCCAACCGAGGAAGACGACCTTCACGGTATCGGTATCCGAAGGAAGAATAATACTATTGAGAGCATCGGCAGAAAGAGTCTTTCCGAGCTCTACAGAAAAGGTCTTCGATTCACCGTCCGCGCCGTAAACAAGTACGGGAATATAGACGGGCTTCGGTTCCTCCGTGGTTTCGGGAACTTCGGGCTCGGTGGTGATCTCCTCGGTATTACCCGAAGTCGTATCGTCCGCGGTGTTCTCCGTCGTGACCTCGGGACTCTCCGTCGTGACCTCGGGAGCTTCGGTAGTGAAGTCCGGGGTCTCTGTTGTAATCTCGGGTCTCTCTGTTGTAATATCATACGAGGGATCGGTCGGCACGCCGCTTGTGACCTCGCCGCCGTCTCCGCGGCATCCCGCCAAAGTGAGGCACAAACAAAGAAGACACAATATGACACATATGGGGTAATTAATTCTTCGGGCGACATATCTTTCCATTGTTCGTCCTCCTTTGCATAATGTTTTTTCACACTTAGATGATACACGAAATATGTGAATTGCGCGGTATAAAATTATAAATAAATATTACAAATATTAATAAGATTCTTAACGCCGACGGCACCCTGACCGTCGGCGTTATCATATCTTACCCGGCTCTTGCGTCCGAGCCGAAATAGCTTAATACGTTCTCCGAGAAAACGTATATCCGGAACCCTTTTGCATCGTTAGGGTCTTCATAATGACGGAGATAATATTCGTCCATCCAACTCTGCCAAGACTTTGTCGAAGAGACTTTTTGGTATTCGGAGGATGAGAGAATGACGAAATACTCCTCAACGCCCTCCTGGTCGTTATACCAATTAAGGCTTGACTGATAATGACGTCCGATAACGCCGTCGCGCTCATTGGTGTCCATATTGCGAACGCGGACCTCGGAATTGCTTAGCGCGGTGATAGCCTGCGCGTACCAGAAGGTCGCATAACCGTATTCAAGCCCCTCAGATACGAGGAACTCGGCAAGGCGGTGGTTTGTATTATCCCTTCCGTAATCGGCGGGTATTGCATCGATCTCCTTTGCAAAAACGTACGAGGATAGGATAAGGACCGCAAGTACGAGCGAGCAAACGCGCGAAAGAACGACCTGAGCCGTCTTCTTTCCCGAGATCTTTGCCTCGCGTACAGCAGACATGGTACTACCTTCATCATAAAGCTCAGCGTCCTCTTCGGTTGCCTCGGGCACTTCCGCCTTCTCCTCGACCTTAAAAAGTCCGAAATCGGAAACAAGATCGCGCAAGCCGCAAACGCAAAGCATTATCGAGCTTCCGATGATGGGAGTGAGTCTCCAGTTTGCCGCGCTCAGCTCGCCGCAAACGTAACCGAACAGCACGACCGCAGTCAGCACGAAATGCGCCCATACCATAATCTTAACGCCGCGCGACTTGAGCTTGCCGTAGAGGCAGAGGATCACGATCGGCATAACGAGAAGTACTATGCCTACGATAATACGGAAGAAATACTTTATCGACTCGCCGTCAAAGAGCGGCGCGTTCTGTTTCATATTCACTCCGAGAAGCGAGAAATAGTGGTTTACAAATTTCTGCGCATTGGTGAGCCATATCGAAACGTCCGACCAGCCCGAATATCCAGCAGCATATCCCGCGGATATCGCGCCGTCGTTCGTGATCTTAACCAAGACCTCGAGTCCGATGATCGTTCCCGCAACCATAACGGCAGCAGAAACAAAGGCAGGAAATGATTTTTTGGAAATAATTCCTTCGTTGCCCGCAAATACCCTTTCGGCAACAAACGCGGCAATAGCCGGAAGCAGAGTCAAGACGAGGACCTGCATGCCGTTCGTCGCGCTTCCGATCGACAAACCGAGCAGAAGCACGCCAAATATCACTACACCTACTCTATTTCCCTTCTCGATCGAATTGCCAAGACGCATTCCCAGACCGAGCAGGTAAAAGAGCAGAACGATTCCAAGGCTGTAATAGATCGTATGTCCCCACATCATCTCGCGGAGCTTGTCCGAGCAGGAAAGCACCATGAATACCGCGAAAACCGAGGTACTGCTCCAGAGATGAGAGCAGCCCGCGCTCTTCGCACAGAAGTAGATGCTTCCCGCGAAGAGTATGGCAAAGATCGCCATGCCGAGATTATGAGCCGTAATGCCAAATCCGAAGATCTTGATCAGCGGCTGCATGATCCATACCGTCGAGAACGGAAGGAGAGCGGCATAGTTATACTGATCGTCGAAAATTCCGTTTCCCTCAAGTGCCGCATTCGCCCAATAGAGCGTATCGGTGCAGTCGGAGTGGAAGTATCCCTCACCGGGGCCGTAAATATAATACAAAGCAAGGTAGAGAGCCGCGATCATGGGCAGCGAAGCCAATAAGGCAAAAAGGATCTTAAACCAAAGCTTACCGCCCACTCCGCGTATCTTCTCTCTTCCTTCGATAAAAATATCCGAATTCATCATTTATTCTCGCTCTCAGACTTTTCCTCGTGGTATTCCTTCTCTGTGTTTACAGCCCATACGGTTGCCTTATCGCGGCTGCCGTTAGCGATCGAACGGACAGCCTCAACAGCGGTGAGCATTGAGTGGTCCATATTGTTATATCTGTGCTGACCGTTACGTCCGAGGCACCAGAGATTGTCGATTCCCGAAAGGTAATCCTTTACTGTATCGAATTCGGAATAGGTATCGAAATATGCGGGATATGCCTTCTTTACCTTGATACGTGTCGAATCCTTGACGTCCTTGGGATCAATAACGTCGATCTTGGCAAGCTCTGCGATGGCAAAGTCGATGAAATCCTTGTCACTCATCTCCCAGAGCTCGTCGCCCTCGTTGCAGAAATACTCGAGACCGATCCAAACGGTGTTCTCGGGATCGGCAACAAGATAGGGAGACCAGTTATTGAAGATCTGAAGACGGCCGAGCTTGACCTCGCGCTCCTGAACGTAGATCCAGCAGTCGGGCACGTTGCCGGTAAGAGTCTTTACCTTGGTCTTGTTTTCAAGAAGGAGCTTGTCAACAAGCAGACCGACTGTAATATAGTCGCGGTAAGGAAGTCCGTCGGCGATGCGGTGAACGTCAGCGGGTACGGCATCGCCCATACCGTTTACAAGATCGCGAACCGGCATGGTCGAGAAGAACTCGTCGCCCTCAAATTCACGTCCGTCGGCGGAAACAACGCTCTTTACCTTTCCGTCCTCGAGCTTGATATCCTTGACCGAGCAGTTCATGATGATCTCGCCGCCCATCTCCTTGATGTCGCTTGCGAGTGCCTCCCAAAGCTGACCGGGACCGAGCTTGGGATAGTAATACTGCTCAATGAGCGAGGTCTCAACCTTGTCCTTCGAGCGGAAGGGCTTTGAGAGTACGTTCCATACCGCCTTCATAAGCGAGAGACCCTTGACTCTCTGCGCGCCCCAATCGGCGGAGATCTGCGAGGGATGGCGTCCCCAAAGATTTTCGGTATAATCCTCAAAGAACATCTCGTAGAGAGGTCTGCCGAAGCGGTTGATATAAAAATTCTCAAGCGAATCCTCGGGCTTCTTGACGATACAGCTTCCGAGATATCCGAATCCGGACTTCATTGTGCGGACAAAGCCCATATTCTTAAAGGTCTCGGGCTTGAGCGAGATCGGATAGTCGAAGAATTTATGGAGGAAGAGGATGCGCGAGATACGGTTACGGAGCAGGAATACTCTGTCCTCTGTCTCGGGATCGGGGCCGCCCGCGGCAAGCTCCTTCTCTACTCCGAGTTTCTTGTCGTCATAAGCAGGTGCACCCTGAAGGGGCATAAGCTCGCGCCAAAGCTCGTTGACCTCCTCGTTCTTCGAGAAGAAGCGGTGTCCGCCAAGGTCCATTCGGTTACCGTTGTGGCGTGCGGTACGCGAAATACCGCCGATATATTCGCTCTCTTCAAGGATAATGGGCTTCAGGTCGGTCTCCTTAAGAAGCTTGTATGCTGCTGTCAGTCCCGCAGGACCCGCGCCGATGATGATTGCTGTTTTCTTTTCGCTCATTCTTATTCTCCTGTGTATTGTACTACATTATATATGACGGATTTTGTCGCAAATTGTTTCACCAAATCCGAAATTTTTCAAAAAATTATTCAAGCGGCTCAAAGCCGTATTCCGAAAGCTTTTCGGGATAGATCCATTTCTGATCATCAACCTCAAGCTCTCCGTCATCGTTTGGAAGATAAACCGCGTAGCAATAAATATCGGTCTCCGAAAAATAGCTGAAGCGATTCATCTTTCGAACCTCGAGACGGCCGTGCTCGCTCCAACCGTACACGTACTCATCCTCTCTCAGTTCATAGACCGGCGGTTCATTTGAATAGGTCGGTTGATCTATGCGGCTTCGGGTCTTGAAGCTGACTGTTCCGTCTCCGAATTCGGGTGCCTTAACTCCCGAAAGCTCGTCCTCGAGCTTGAATCCGGCGTCACCATTATTCAAATAGAAGAGATACTTTTCTTCCCCGGGAGTCCGGTTTTTCTTGACTGTAAAATCCTCGTCGCCGTCTGCGTCAAGATCGCGGAGAGTAAATCCGTAATTTTCCTTATCGTCTGAAAGCCAGGGCTCGTTGACGCGGTAATCAAGCTCTATCGAGGATACCTCCCCACCGCTTTCCGGATCGGTAAGTACGATCTTTGTGATCGCATTCGGAGAGCCGTATAAAACGTAAATATATTCCTCCCCCTCAACGCGGTAAAGCTCGGCACCGCCCGAGCAGGAAGAAAAAACAATTAAAATTGCAAATAAAAAAAATATTGCGTAAAAAAGTTTTTTTGCGGTCATAATTCACCTTTCTTCGCATAAGCATAATTATGTAATATATATTATACACTCAAAAAAGGAAAAAGTAAAGGGGGTTTAGTCGATTTTAACATAAAATCCCCCAATTTTTAACCACTTTTTTGGGCGAAACAAGAAAAAGCAAAAAAAAGTGAAAAAAATCAAAAAAACTTTCAAAAAAGTGTTGACAAATCGATTTGCTTGTGGTATAATAATACCCGTCGCCGATGAGGCGCAAAAATCATGGGAGCATAGCTCAGCTGGGAGAGCATCTGCCTTACAAGCAGAGGGTCATAGGTTCGAGCCCTATTGTTCCCACCATGATGGCCCGGTAGCTCAGTTGGTTAGAGCGCCAGCCTGTCACGCTGGAGGTCGTGGGTTCGAGCCCCCTCCGGGTCGCCATCATAAATACAGCCCTTGCTGTATGCCTCTGTAG
>JAFQPI010000013.1 GCA_017411805.1 Clostridia bacterium | reverse complement strand
TTGCGAGCAAAAATGGGTTCGCATCCTCGGCGCAGAGCGCGTCAAGCTCGCTTGTAAGCGGCAAGCCGAAGGATATTCGCCAAAGGCGAAATTCCCGTTGTTTTTTTGCAAACCGACGGCTTTGCCGTCGGTCTTTTTGGCACCCGCACAGTAAAGCCATCTTTGCGAGCTTGCGAGCAAAAATGGGTTCGCATCCTCGGCGCAGAGCGCGTCAAGCTCGCTTGTAAGCGGCAAGCCGAAGGATATTCGCCAAAGGCGAAATTCCCGTTATTTTTTTGCAAACCGACGGCTTTGCCGTCGGTCTTTTTGGCACCCGCACGGCAAAGCCATCTTTGCGAGCTTATTTTTATTTATATTCTCTTTACATTACAATATAGATTTTTCCGCCTTTTTACTTCATAATTATATCAGAAAGTAAAGGAGGTTTCCGATATGAAAGCAGAACTGAACGAAAAGATTCCATTTTGGGGCAAGAATTACATTTTTTACGTATACAGCGCGATGCTCGGCTTTTTCGGCGCGCTCGTTTTTTACTGCGCAATCATGTTTATTTCGATAAACGCTTTTAACGAAGCAGGCAGGTCTCCTATCGCTTATCCATTCAGCGTTCTGGCGGGATTTATGTCCTTGTTTATCTGCATCGGAATCGTTACCGTCTACGCGAAAAATTTCAAGCATCTGAGAAAAAGGTTTCAGCTCGTATTCCATCTGCTGACCGTGATTGCCGTTTTCGTCAGCGGAGTGTTTATGTGGAGTTTTCTTCACAGCCTTATCAGCAGCATCATACGTCCTTATTGATACGCCATCCATCCCCGCAGCAGCGGGGATTTTTGATTGACAAAGGTTATATTTTGTGCTATAATGATGTCGAAATCAATCAAAAAGAGGCGATAAGATGAATAAAAAGTATAAATTCAAAAAAGCGTTATCAACTGTCGTATTTTTTGCAATTTTCCTGTCTGCGGCGTTCTTGCTCGGTGTTCTGATCGGAATTTTCGGTTACGGCAACGGAAGCGGATCGTTTTATGTAATCGGTATGCTGATGTATTTTATGACCTTTTATCTGCAGATAATCATCCACGAATGCGGGCATATGATCTTCGGTCTTATGACTGGTTACAAATTCCGCTCGATCCGTTTCGGCAGTATTATGATAGTCAGCATCGAGGGTAAGCTCCGCTTCAAGCGTTATTCCCTCGCGGGTACGGGAGGTCAATGCCTTATGTCTCCGCCCGAGCTCGTTGACGGCAAGATGCCCTACGTGCTCTACAATCTCGGCGGAAGCTTTCTCAATCTTATATTTGCGGCGATATTCCTTGTGCTGGGACTTACCGTCAACGTACCATATCTCGATCTGTTCTTCCTTATGAACGCGATATGGGGACTCTCCACCGCTCTTCAGAACGGAATTCCGCTCGAGCTTCAGGTGCCGAACGACGGAAGCAATACCGTAGCTCTTTCAAAAAGCAAGACCGCTCTGCGCGGATTCTGGCTCTCGATGAAGACGGTCGAGGCTCTCGGCGACAACAGAAGACTCGGAACTATGCCCGAGGAGTGGTTTGAGGTTTACGAGGGCGAGGATCTGACTCAGCCTTTGGCTTCCCACATCATCGTTGCAAAATGCGACAGACTTCTCGATCTGCACAGATTTGCAGATGCAAAGACCGAATTGACCGCGCTCCTGGATTCCGGCAACTATGCTTTAAACGATGTGACCCGCACGGTACTCACAGACAATCTCATCTGCTGTGAGGCATTCACCGATAACCGTCCCGAGACATACGAAAGATTTCTTACTCCGACATACCAAAAGTACGAAAAGGCTCTTGCAAAAAACATAGGCGTTATCAGAACCACCTACGTCCGAGCTCTGCTGATCGAATATGACGCCGAAAAAGCAGGCAAAGCCCTGATCGCTTTTGACAAGCTAAAAAACACTTACCCCTATCCCTCAGACTATGAGCTTGAATCCGAGCTCATGGCAATCGCGGATAAATTGGCGAAGGAACGCAAAAATAATCAATAAAATTGCCGAAAAAGTAATAATTTTTCTAAAAAGGTATTGACAAAAGACAAGTTCCGTTGTATAATAATATGCCGCTTGAAATCGGCTCTTTTAAGTGCGTCCAAAAAACGCCGCCGAAGGTACAGCGAGTCTATAATGAAAGAGAGGTGCTTTCCAGTGTTTGCTATTATCACTACTGGCGGAAAGCAGTACAAAGTCACCGAGGGCGATATCATCTTTATCGAGAAGCTCGGCGCAGAAGAAGGCAGCGAGGTTGTTTTTGATCAGGTTATGGCCCTGTCGAACGACAACGGTTTCGTTGCAGGCACACCCACCGTTGAAGGTGCAAGCGTAACTGCAAACGTTCTTGCTCAGGGTAAGAACAAGAAGATCTACGTCATGAAGTACAAGGCTAAGAAGAACGAGAAGAAGAAGATCGGTCACAGACAGCCTTATACCAAGGTTCAGATCACCAAGATCGTAGGCTAATTTAAAACAATGACAAAAGTCGTATTTTACAGAAGCGGCGGAACATTCTGGGGCTTCGAGGAAACGGGTCACACGGGCTACGGCGACGCGGGAGAGGATATCCTCTGCTCTGCTCTCTCGGCTATGACGATGCTTATCGTCAACACGGTTGAGATCGCTTATGCTTCAAACATCGATTACGATGTAAACGAGGGCGCAACGAAGATCAAGGTATCATCGAAGGCCGCTCTTCCCGAGTTTGAAGACGACGAGCGCAAGAGATACGCGGTATCGGGGCTTTTCATGGCTTACTATTACCAGCTCAACGATCTTACGCTTGAATACGGAGATTTCCTTGATGTCGAAGTCGTCGACCGCGACTACATCTGATTACGACGCACCGCATCCGCACGTCTGGCGGAAAAACTTAACGGAGGAAACTTGAAATGCTTAGACTTTCATTACAGTTCTTTGCTCATAAGAAAGGCGTAGGTTCTACCAAGAACGGTCGTGATTCCGAGTCCAAGAGACTTGGCGTTAAGAAGACCGACGGTCAGCCTGTTATCGCCGGCAATATCATCATCAGACAGAGAGGCACCGCTGTTCATCCCGGCAACAACGTTGGCATGGGCACCGACCACACTCTCTTCGCTCTGATCGACGGTAAGGTCAAGTTCGAGCACAAGGCTGGTGGCAAGAAGCAGGTCAGCGTTTACGCAGACTAATTCTTGCGCATCAAGAAAAGGCTATCGCGCAAGCGGTGGCCTTTTCTTTTTTCATTTATAAAAAATACGATTTTTACAATGCTTTATTAACAAAATTATCATTGACAATTCACCCTCAAGGTGGTATAATACAATATGAATAGTTATACTTTATGAAAGGTGGCAATATAAATGAACAGACACGTTAAACTGTTACTTTTGCTTCTTTGTATTTTCTGTGCATTCACGCTTTGTGCTCTTCCCGCCTTTGCGGACGAAACAACTGCGGAAAGCGATGCACTCTCTCAGCCTGTTGACGTAAGTACCGCTGAAGGCGATACTACATCGCAACCCGCTGAAGAAAGTACTGCGGCAAGTGAGGTTACCACTCAACCCGCTGAAGAAAGTACTGCGGCAAGCGAGGTTACCACTCAACCCGCTGAAGATATTACGTCTCAGCCTCCCGAAGAAACTACAACCCCCGAGCCCGCTCCCTATCCCGTTAGCTTAACCGTAATAAAGAGCGAAGGCGCAAAATCCGACTACCTTGAAGGCGAATACTTCTCCGCAGCTAATTATGTTGGTAAGGTCATTATGTCCGATAACTCGGTTAAATGGCTTATCGAATCTCCCGAATTGTTATTTGAGCAGACAGCTCCCCTTACTCCCGCAAACAAGTACATAACTTTTGTATATGACAAGCTGCACTACAATTTCAGAATAACGGTTACGCCGATCGAACCCGAAAAGCCCACTATCGTTGGAATCGACTTTGCTTCGGCAAAGACCCAGTTCCTCGCATTTGAAAAGGTAGATTCCTCGATATTCTCAGCAAACGTAATCTACTCGAACGGAACAACAGCTCCTCTTGATCTTTCGCTTTGCTCCATCTACCCTTCTCTTGATTCGCCCCTCTCTGCTTATACCAAGATGTTTACCCTCACATACAACGACGGAACTACCAATTTCTCCGACTCGGTAAACATTACCGTAACCCCCATCATGTTCTTGGAAGTTACGGGCATTGAGAACGTCAAGCTTTATGAGTCAACTCCCTTCTCGAACGTTTCCGGCATTACCGTTACCGCGTACTATGACGGAATGAAGACAGTATCTCAGGTTATTACCGATTATACAGTAACGTGCGACACCGTTCTTGTTACCCCCAACGATATGGGAAAGACCACGATCACAGTTACAGCAGACTCTGCCAAGGTTGAATGTGAGGTTAACGTACTTCCCATAGTAAACTACGTTATAAGCGGTCTCAAGAGCGCATATTACTACGGAGAGAAATTCAACGTCTCCGACATCAAGGTCGTTGCATTTTATTCCGATCTTCATTCTTATGACGTAACTGATCAGGCAATCTTCAACGCGCCCGAAACAGTCGTTGCGGGAAGCAAACTCACGGGAAGCCACAACGGTTACGATCTCAAGGACTTTATCGCTGCAAAGACATCTTTCCCGATCGGCAGCATCAACATCATCACAGAAACCAATAAGCTCCACTACGAAATCGGCGAGCTCTTTGATCCCACCGGTCTTGAGATCGGGATCAACTACACCGACGGTACAAGAAAGTTGCTTTCCGCAGGTGAGTACGACATTATCGTTTCTTCTCCTCTTACAGCCGCAGATAAGACAGCTACCATCCGTTATTTCGGAGCCAGCACAAATCTTTCCATTTCTGTTGGAGATGAAGCTTACATCGTATCCCTTAATCTTGCGGGCGTTCCCGACGTAATGACGTATTTCGAAGGAAGTCTTCTCAATACTTCCGGCATCATTATTGAGGCTTACATGTCCGACGGAACCAAGATCGTAGTCGATCCCCGCATCCTTACATTCACTCCCGCACTCGACAAGCCTCTTACACCCGATATCACATCGGTAAAGATCTCCGCTAACGACGGTACGGACAAGTACTGCGAGATATCCTTCCCGATCACGGTCAACGAAAAGCTGCCGGTAACTCTCATAGCTACCTCCAAGCCTACCAAGCTTCAATACGCGGAAGGCGAGATCTTCAATCCCGACGGACTCGCTCTCAGCCTTATCTTCAACGATGGTTCAAGCATCGTTCCCTCCAGCTTCACGTTCTCGCCCGAGCTCGGTTCCACCATCATTCTTCATTCAAACGCTACCGAGAAGAGCATCATCTACGCAGTTTACGTTTACGAGGGCGTTGAATATACCTATCCTATAGAGATCACGGTTACCCCCGCTGAGATTGAAAACCTCTTTATCACAAGACAGCCGATAAAGACCGAATATGAGGTCGGCGAGGAATTCATTCCCATGGGAATCGAGATCATGCTTATCTACAAGGACAGGACTCTCGCCTCACAGATAATCCCCGAAGGATATTACACCTATTCTCCCCAGATCATCACAGAAGATACCAAGGAGATCATCTTTACCTTCAGAGGCTATAATATCACTCTTCCCATAACGGTAAACGGCGGAGTTACTTCCGAAGATACAACAGCTCCGATCGATCCTCCGATCACTAACGAACCTCCCGTAACCGGAGATATTACAACAGACCCGGGTGACACCACTGTTGAGGACATAACAACTCAGCCGGATGAAAGCACCGAGATCACTACGGACGAGGCTACTACCGAGCCCGAAGATCCGACAGGTCCCGCTGAGGTTACCTCCTCTCCCGACGATGACACAACGGCTGATGAAAACACAAGCGGCGATTCGAATGATAAAAAAGAAAAGAATTCTTCTTCGCTTCTCTACATTTGGGTCATCGTAATCGTAATCATCTTCGCAGCACTTATCGCACTTATTATCTACTACAAAAAGAACTTCATCTAATCAATAAATAAAGCTCCGAGGCGAGGCCTCGGAGCTTTATTTATTGATTCATTTTTGTAAATTCTGAGCAGCGTAAAGTGTATTGCATATAAGCATTGTAACCGTCATAGGTCCAACGCCGCCGGGGACGGGGGTAATATATCCGGCAACGTCCTTTACCGAATCAAAATCAACGTCGCCGCAAAGCTTGCCCTCTGCATTTCTGTTCATGCCGACGTCAATAACAGCCGCGCCGGGCTTGACCATATCGGCAGTGATAAGACCTGCGCGTCCGACTGCGCTGACGAGGATATCGGCGCGTCTTGTGACCGATCCGAGATCGGGGGTGCGGCTATGAGCGATAGTAACTGTTCCGTCAGCGGCAAGAAGAAGTGCCGCCATAGGCCTTCCGACGATATTTGAACGCCCGACAACTACACATTCCTTGCCCGCAACAGGGATCTCATAATGCTTGAGCATCTCCATAATGCCCGCAGGAGTGCACGGAAGAACGTTTCCTTCATCAAGGCACAGATGCCCCGCATCAAGCTTTCCGAAGGCGTCAACGTCCTTTTCGGGCGCGACAGCGGCAACCACCCTTGCCTCATCTATATGCTTCGGCAGAGGAAGCTGAACAAGAAGACCATCGACCGCGGGGTCATTATTCACCTTCTCTACCTCGGCTATGACTTGTTCGGTCGTATAAGATTCGGGAAGGATATTACAGGTTGATACGAATCCAACCTCATCACAAGCGCGTAGCTTGTTTCTTACGTAAACCACGGATGCCGGATCCTCGCCGACCCTGATAACGCAAAGTCCGGGTTTTCTGCCGTATTTTTTCTCAAACTCTATTCTCTTCTCGGTTACCTCGGCGCGGAGTTTGGCGCTGACGAGCTTGCCGTCAATCAGTATTGCCGACATCTGTTTCCTCCTCGGAAGCTTCTTTTTTCTGTTCTTCCTTTTCTTCAGTCTTTTCTTCAGTCTTTTCTTCAGTCTTTTCTTCACTCAGCATTTCACCGTATGCAGATACCTCACCCTCAGCCAAGGCAAGCTTTGCGCGATTCGACGCGCGAACGCCAAGGTATACGAGCAATGCAAAACCGACAGTAAAGCAAAGGAAAGCAACGACCTGCGAGATGCGGAATTTGCCGACCATAAGGCTATCCGTGCGAAGACCTTCGATAAACATTCTTCCAAATCCGTACCAGGTAATATACATCAAGAAGACCTGTCCGTCGTATTTTTTCTTCTTATAAAGAGCGTTTATGATAATGAAGCCAACAAGATTCCAAAGGGATTCATAAAGGAACGTGGGTTGGCAAAGATAGGAGTTTGACCAGCCCTCATGCTTAAGCTCCATTCGCATAAACCACAGAGGCGCACCCTCGGGATTTACGTCGGGGTATTTTCCGTAAGCCTCACCGTTGAAGAAATTGCCCCATCTTCCGATGATCTGACCTATCATAACGCCCGGGCAGACCATATCAAACACCTTTTGCCATTTGATCTTCTTATAGAGCGAAACGCAAAGCAAAGCCGTCGCGCCGCCGATTATCGCGCCGTATATGGCGATACCGCCGTTCCAGATCTGAAATACCTCGGCAAAAGTATATTTTTCATCCGAGGTTATGACATAATAGAGGCGTGCGCCGACTACACCGCTGATAACGGTGAAAATAGCATAGTCAAGAAGGGTATCAAAATCAACTCCTTCGTGCTTGGATCTGTAATTTGCATAAAGAAATGCGAGAATAATACCGGTTACCATTATGATTCCGTACCAACGTACCTGGATGCCGTCGCCTATCGGGATCGTAAAAGCAACCTTATTAAAGCTGAATTCGCCTATTCCAAGGCCGGGAAAGGATACTGTGACCATTTGAGTCTCCTTTATTATGTACTTTTATAGCCGATTCTTAGAATCGGTAACATTTAATAAATTCCGTTTTTTAGGCAGCTTTGCCGACGAAAAAACACCTTTGTGACGAGCAAAGCGAGTCCGCGCGTCGAGGGGAGCTGTCAAAATCTTCGATTTTGACAAGCGGCGATAAACGCGCGAATCAATTGTAAAACGCAGTTTTACAATTGGAATTAATCGTGCGAAGGATAAGCCTCTCCGCTGATCGGTATGACCTCACCGAGGAAGGTCGGCTCGGGCTTGACGAGCGCGTAGAAGAAATCCTTGAATCGAGCCAGAGTCTCGCGGATATTCTGCTGATCCTGCGTACCGTAGCCGTGGAGCGTCGAGCTGACGCCGTATGCCTCAATACCGAGCTTTTCCGCGATATAAAGAGCACGGTAGAGGTGATATTCCTGAGTAACTATGATAATACGGTCAGCCTCGAATATCTCCTTGGCACGGTAGATGCTCTCGTAGGTTGAGAATCCCGCGTGATCGGTGAATACGTTGCTTCTGTCGATCCCATGCTCTTCCGCCTTCGCGAGCATATGATTGACCTCGTCGTAGACCTCTCTACCGTGATCTCCCGTCATCAGAAGCTTATCGGATGCACCCGCATCGTAAAGTTCAAATGCAACCGTAAGACGGTCGGCAAGATACTGCGAATTGACGTGGCATCCGAGAACGAGGATACAATCTATCCCGCCAAGTTGTGATGCGGTACCGAGCGAAAGAATTCTGTCTTCGGTCACCGAAATAATCGCCGCATTGAGCGACATTACCGCAACCGCGAAAAGCAGGGCGAAGAGCAGAACGAGGATCACCGCGTTCCGCCCTATTACGAGCCATTGCTTCTTTGTAATTTTCTTGAGGAATTCTGGCATTATTCCGAAAGTCCGAGTCTGTGCTCGATGACTGTAGCCGCGATATCGAGATAATCGCTGTCCATCTCCTCGATCTTGCCGTTGTCGCAGAGAGACGCAAGTTTTGCGTCGAGCGGGATCTGCGCGAGAACGTCGTAGCCGAAGCTCTGCGCGATCTCGAGAATATGGCTGTCGCCGTAGATATTGATGCGCTTGCCGCAATCGGGGCAAAGAACGTAGCTCATATTCTCAACGAGTCCGAGAACGGGGATGTTCATCATATTCGCCATATTTGCGGCCTTGCCGACGATCATGGAAACGAGCTCCTGAGGGCTCGAAACGATCACTACGCCGTCAAGGGGAAGGCTCTGGAATACGGTAAGCGGAACGTCGCCGGTTCCGGGAGGGCAGTCGACGAGAAGGACGTCGATGTCGCCCCAGATGGTATCCTTCCAGAACTGCTTTACGGTTCCCGCGATAACGGGACCTCTCCAGATAACGGGACGGCGTTCGTCCTCGAGAAGGAGGTTGACAGACATCATCTTAATGCCCTTTTCGGTCTCGGGCGGGAACATTCCGTCCTCGCTGCCCGTAACCTCGCCCTTGACTCCGAAAGCCTTGGGAACCGAGGGACCGGTAATATCTGCGTCAAGTACGCCGACCTTGTATCCCTTGCGCTGAAGGAGCACGGCGAGCATACAGGTTACGATCGACTTACCTACGCCGCCCTTTCCGCTGACAACGCCGATGACGTGACCAATGTTACTGAGCTTATTCTGCGGCTCGTGGAGATCCTGCGGCTCTTTACGCGAGGAGCAATTAGCCGAGCAGGTTGAACAGTTGTGTGTGCATTCTGACATTTTTATATTCATCCTTTCGATAAGAAAATATTTACCTACTATAATTATACCCCCTTTTGAGCCACAAGTCAATGGCTTGATTATTAACAAATTAATTTTTTAATAAAAAATCCGTTGTCGCAGAAAAAAATTCCTCTAATTTTACACAAAGTACTTGATTTTTCGGGAAAAATAGGTATACTATATAAGGTTATAAATATTTCTATGCAACGAAAGGAATTTTTGCAATGAAAGAACTCAAAAAAGCCGCTTATGCTCCCGTTAATGGTCCCGTACTGACCATCGTTATGGACGGTGTCGGAATTGCTCCCGAAGGACCTACAAACGCAGTAAGCCGCGCGTTCACTCCCACTCTTGACAAGCTTCTCAAGGATTATCCCTGCGTGACCCTCAAGGCTCACGGTACCGCAGTCGGTCTTCCCAGCGACGACGATATGGGTAACTCCGAGGTTGGACACAACGCTCTCGGTGCAGGTCAGGTATTCGCTCAGGGCGCAAAGCTCGTAACTCAGTCTATCGAGTCGGGCAAGATGTTTGCCTCCGAGACCTGGCAGACCCTCATTTCCAACGTAAAGACCAACTCCTCTACACTTCACTTCCTCGGACTCTTCTCCGACGGTAACGTACACTCGCATATCGACCACCTCAAGGCTATGCTCGTACGCGCAAAGGAAGAGGGCGTAAATAAGATCCGCATCCACATCCTTCTTGACGGACGTGACGTAGGCGAGACCTCTGCTCTCGACTACATCCTTCCCTTCGAGGAGTTCCTCACCTCTCTCCGTTCCGACGATCTCGACATCTGCATCGCGTCCGGCGGCGGAAGAATGAAGATCACCATGGACCGTTACGAGGCTGACTGGTCGATGGTTGAGCGCGGCTGGAAGACCCACGTTCTCGGCGAGGGCAGACAGTTCGCATCCGCTGAGGAGGCTGTCAAGACCTACCGCGCAGAGACCGGCGTTATCGACCAGGATCTCCCCGCATTCGTTATCACAAAGGACGGACAGCCCGTCGGTACCGTTGAGGACGGCGACAGCTTCATCTTCTTCAACTTCCGCGGCGACCGTTCGCTTGAGATCTCCCGTACCTTCGACGAGGGCGAGACTTTCGACAAGTTTGACAGAGTTCGTCATCCGAACGTAGTATATGCAGGTATGCTCGAGTACGACGGCGACCTTCACATTCCCTCCCGCTACCTCGTTTCTCCCCCCGAGATCACCAATACCCTCGGCGAGTACCTTGCAGGCAGCGGCATTTCCCAGCTTGCTATCTCCGAGACACAGAAATACGGTCACGTAACCTACTTCTGGAACGGCAACCGCTCGGGCAAGTTCTCCGAGGAGCTCGAGACCTACATCGAGGTTCCCTCCGACGTTATCCCCTTCGAGCAGAGACCCTGGATGAAGTGCGCTGAGATCACCGACAAGCTCATCGAGTGCCTTGAGTCGGGCAAGTACCGTTACCTCCGCGTAAACTTCCCCAACGGCGATATGGTCGGTCACACAGGCTCGCTCCTCGCTACCGTTTGCTCTATGGAGGCTCTTGACCTTCAGCTTGCGCGTATCCTCGCAGTTGTAGACAAGCTCGGCGGCGTTGCAGTCATCACCGCTGACCACGGTAACGCAGACGAAATGGCAGAGCTCGACAAGAAGACGGGGGCTCCCAAGACCAACAAGGACGGCTCCTACAAGGCAAAGACCTCGCACACCCTCAATCCCGTTCCCTGCATCATCTACGACGCATCGGGCGAGGGCAGGATCAGCGTCAAGGCTGATAATGGTCAGTTCGGACTTTCCAACGTAGCCGCTACCGTTGTGAACCTCCTCGGATACGAGGCTCCCGATATGTGGGATGAGTCTCTTATCGAGATGAAATAATAGGTTATAGCTAAATATTGATCACGCCCGCGCGTCCGAAAGGACGTGCGGGCATATCGTATTTACCGCAAGGTAAATATATCGTATGTTCGCCTTGTCGAACGGTATATCGCGCCGCGAAGCGGCATATCGTCTTTGGTAAACACGATATATTCGCTGCGCTCATACGATATATTGACATACGATATGTTTCACACGATATGTTCGCCGATGGCGAACGTGAAGGCTAAAAACATAATTCAGCAACCTTGAATCTTACTATCATAATAGATTATTAAAGCAGAACGCTTTGTTAGCACTCGCAAGCAGGGGTGACGGGGGCGGCAGCCCCCGTCAAGAAAAAGCGATGTCATTCTGAGGCAGCGCCCGCAGGCCGCTTGGCTGCCGAAGAATCTCGTGACGCGCCCATTTACAAGCGCGGCGCGGTGCCTGTACGGAAAAGTACGCTGTGAATAATCGTAAAAATGTTGACAAAGCACTGTGTTAGTAGTTATAGAGACAGAATATAGAGTGCATTTTTGATTTTATCTTTTGATAGTGCATACATATTCGTTTGACTAAAGTGTTACTGTTATTCATATCAAACTCCTTTGTGCCGGTTCCGCGCTGCCCGAGGAACAACTCGGTCAGCACGAGATCCTTCGGCGCCAAGCGGTCTGCGGACGCGCCTCAGGATGACATCGTTTTTTCTTGCAGGGGCTTCGCCCCTGCACCCCCGTTTAGTTTGTACGAACATAGTGTTCCTGTTTTTATCAAAAAGAGCCGATCAAGGATTTTACTCCCCGATCGGCTCAAAATTTTAAGCTTTAGATCTTATCTGCCATAATATCCATTACGAGCAGATCAATCTGTGATCTAACGTAGTTCTTTGCTTCAGCCATAGCATCTTCATCGAACCAGCCATCCATTTCGACAAGATACTTGTACCAAATGCTTTGAACTGTTTCGATCTTCTCTTTTTTTGCGTTCTTCTGTTCCTGATACAGATCGTTATACACGGTTTTGTAGAAGTCAAGCATCGAATAGAGCGTTTTTTCTCGTTTGTCGAAAACGGTCGCGATAACCTCGATCTTTTCCCTAGCCACACATTCAGAGTTATCATTTACCTCTATAATCGCGTTCATCGTTTCACTCAAAGATGCCAACTGATCCTGAAGCTTGATGATCTGCGCCCAGACTTCCGATTTGGTAAGCTCTGCGGTTTTCTGTTCTGCGGTGATATTGATATTTTCTGACATTTTATTATCCTCCAAATTATCTTTTGGCGGACACGCAAGGCAAATCTTATTTTCTCCTACGAAGCGTGCCCTGCCACTTTTTACAAGACCTTTAGCCCGCTTGGGGTAGGTCGCTTCATATTCATTACCTTGGCTGTCAACAACAATCACGTTTTTTTCGATGGGTGTCGCCCCCTAGTTATTGAAGTTAAGATATTAAGCGCGTGAATTCCGTTTTTTGTTATGGGTGCCGTCCCCGATTCACCATATTGATTATAGCATAATTTGGTTGGGATGTCAATACTAATTATTCATTTTTCATTATTCATCATTCATTATTCATTCAACGGCATTAATGAATGATGAATAATGAAGCCGCTTCGCTGATGAATAATGAATAATTGCGGTGAATTTCCTCGCCAAGGCTCGGAGATTTCCGATTATTATTAAAGAGCCGATCAAGGATTTTACTCCCCGATCGGCTTTATTTCATATGTTTTTCTTCTTAAAATACCTAACCGTAATCACAAGTGCTACAATACCGATCAGCGGGAAGACGGTTGTGAGGAGCATTCCCGATTTCATGCCGATCTGCTCGGCGGTGAGGCCTGTTTGAGTTGCGAGGTTGGCGGCAAAGGAGGATGCGGTCACTTTATCGACGACTATTCCCAAAAGCTGGGGTGCGATAGATGCGCCGAGGTCTCCGCCCGATGCCATAAGGGCATAAGCCGCAACTCCCGCGCCGGGGAGCTTTTCTTCCATAAATATCAGCGCGCCGGGCCATAGCATCGAGGTGAACATACCCGTCAGAGCGCAGGCGATAAGTGCGACGACCGAATTGGTCGAAAGTCCCGCAATGAGATAGCAGGCTGCCGCGCCTATCATTCCGACAAAGAGGATCGGAGTGATGCTCTTACCGAATTTCGCGTATCCCATTCTCGTCAGCGCAAGAAGGATCGCAAACATTGCGGTTCCGAGGATATCGCCGAGAGCTTTATCGATTCCGATAGCGTTTTCCATAAAGCTCGAGACCCAGTTTGACATCGTGTTCTCGGCACAGCTTCCGAAGAAGATACAAGCCACGCAGAGGGCGAGTCCGACCACGTATTTCTTCGATCTTTCGCCGCCATTCGAGGTCTCCGAGGGAGTCATATCGGGCATCGGCGAGATCATGAAGAGCACGGTGGTGGAAATGGGCAAAGCGGCAAAGATCAGCGTCAGATAGCTCCAATTTTCGCTTCCGAAGAGCTTGAAGAAAACCGTGCTTATCAGGATGACAACGGTCACTCCGACGCCGTAGAGCGAATGCAGGAAGCTCATATCGCGTCCGGGGTTATCCGAGGGTAGAGCCGCAACGACGGGGCTGACAAGTACCTCGGAAAGTCCCGCGGAGATTGAAAAGATCACAGTTGCGATCACAAATCCCGTGAAGACCGAGTTCGGGAAGATCAGAGGCGAGAAAGCGTAAAACGCAAGTCCGAGCGAGGTTATGATCGGCATAACTCTGACTAAGAACTTTTCATTGAAATACTTTGAAAAGAAGGAAAGGATCAGGTCGACCGTAAGCTGTGTGCAGAAATTGATCAGAACGAGCGTTCCGAGGTTCGTATAGGAAACGCCGTACATATCGTGGAAGGTCACGAAAAGCAGAGGGGGCAGCGCGAACGCCGACGCCATCGTAACGTAGGCGGAATAGCAGGCGAGTTTTGTGCGTTTATAGTTCATCAGTTCAATTCGTCAAGGAAGTATGCTCTCGAATGTGCCGGCTTGCCCTTTTCGTCACGGATCGTGACGCGGACGTAGTTGTCGGTCGGCTTAAGCTCAAAGCTTGCCTCGGTAATGGGTGTGCCGTCGACGTTGCCGAAAAGTGCGGCGTGACGCGAGCCTGTGCTGAACGAGATGGTTGCAACGGGAGAGGTCTTAACCGAAATCTTACCGTCTTCGTATGCAATATCGACGAAATCAGGCCCCTGAGATGCGTAATAATCACCGTTTGCGAGGGCGTCTGTGATAGCCTTATAATCGAGCTTATCTGCCTTGATGCAGGTCCATGCTCCACAAGAATCCCAGTTTACGGTGCCCGGATGCTTGTTGTGGTTATCGTCGGTTCCGAGACAGCCTATGCGATCGCCCGCGAGGAGCATATCGTCGTATTCCTTGTCATTCTGCTCGGGATAGCCGAGGCAAAGACAGCCGTAGTTGCAGATCTCCATAGCGTCCATACCGTGGTACTTGGTATAGCGGGTGTAATCCTCCTGCGCCCAGGTGGGATGGTTATATGTAACGAAGAAGCCCGCAGCTTTTGCCCTTGCGATCGACTCGTTGATCGATTCAGGGGTATATTCGGGCTTGAACTCGGGCTCGTCCGCGAGGTTTGCCTTATCCTCGTTCTTATTGAAATGCTTGCGGTGGAACCAGCAGACCTGCCGTGTGTTGTCGGGATCCTTTGCGATAAAGCACATATGGCACACGCGCTTAACTTTGCGGATGGGATCAACTTCGGGCTCGGTGAAGGTGATCTCCCAGCCGTTGAGGGCAATAAATTCATCGTCCGAAAGCTCGGCGTGGTGCGGGATGAGAATGTCGTGATCGGTATAAGCAACGACGGAATAGCCCTCGTTTTTATAGATCTCCTTGACTTCTTCGGGGGTCAGGCAGCCATCGGACAAGACGGTATGACAATGAAGATTGGCTTTGTAGAAATTTCCCGATTCGGGGAGCAGGTACTTTTTCATTTTGATTCCTCCAAAATAATATGCCGCGGTTCTGCTTCGACCGCGGCATAGTTTTATTCCGCATTTTCGGCGGGGTTTTCTGTTTTCTTTTTAGGCTTGATGATGATCTTTATCTGCGACCAGAAGATCGTTGCTACCTGAAGCGGCGCACCGAACAGGAAAATATACCAAAGCGACCAATTTCCGATAGTAATATATGTCGCGGCAATTATCGTCCAGATTATCAGCGAGATAAAGAGGAAGTTGATCTTATATTTGCCCCATATGGCATTGAATACAAGCAGGTCGATACAGGTTGCAGGAAGTGCCCACATAAAGGGAAGCCACACGCGGTCTGCGCCCGCGCTTTGCATTGCGATGAATACGATCGTGGCTATAAACCAGACTCCGACGGACGAGAGAAGCGAGATCAGAAGTCGATTCTTCTTCCCTGCTCTTACGGCTTCGGCATCGGGAGTCTGCGCGGTTGTTCCGTGGTCTGAGATCAACCAATCAACCGTGACGTCGAACATATCCGCGATCTTCCAGAGAACGGCGATATCCGGAACCGACTCGCCGCGTTCCCATTTTGAGATCGCCTTATCGGTATAATTGAGCTTTTCGGCAAACTGAGCCTGCGTCATTCCCGCCGCGTTTCGCATAGCGGAAATATTCGCGGCAATATTTTGCCTTATCTCAACAATATCCATACCCTTCTCCTTTCGTTTTTATTAATGATATCATAAAAGTATCAAAAATCTTGTCGGATCACTTGAAGATCTTACCCTTAGCATCGTGGATCGACAGACGCTTGATCGAATAATTCTCCTCCGCGCGCATAAAGATGAGTCTCTTGCGGAGTGCCTCAAGGAGATACTCGGGGCTGAGATTCTGATTGCTTCCCGCGGCGAGAAGCGCGGTGATCTTGAGCTTCCCCTCAGATCTTTCGAGCTTAAAGCTCTTGATGAGCGGGAAGATATCGACTTCCTTTTCACCCGATTTGGTATGTTTCATGACCGTCAGCGGCGAATTCGAGAGCACGCGATCGATCTTACCGAGCATTTCGTCGTCACAATCATAGTCTATGAAATACTCATAAAGTGCTCCGTCAATATCGGCAAACTTGCGCTCTGCGGGGTAGCAGGCGAAGAAATCGAGATCTGCAACGGTTGCCTTATGAAGGCGCGCGAGGATGTCCTCTGCGGGAATATCGCGCATCAGCTTGATGTCCGCCATCTCGCAGACGCTTTCGCATCCTATAGGAAGCGGAAGTCCAAAAACGAGTTTGGGATGCGGATTGAAGCCTTGCGTATACCAGAGCGGCAATTCCGCGCGGCTGAGGATACGCTGGAAGGTGCGCTGGAGATCAAGATGCGAGATATACTGAAGCGCGCCCTTTTTGCAGAAGCAAAGGCGGATCGTTGCCGGTGTCTCAAGGATCGGATAATCGCTTATTTTTTTGAATTCGGACAGCATGTATCCTTACCTCCCAGACAGTTTGCGCCGCAACCCGAGCACTGCTCACGGCAGGAGGGCGTGGTCTTTTCTTCATATGCCTTCCTCTTCTCGCGGAGGAGGAATTCCTTTGTTACGCCGACGTCGATAATATCCCAAGGAAGGATCTCATCATCCTCACGACGACGGTTTGCGTAAAACGCGGTATCAATACCCGAATCGGCAAAGACCTTCATCCAAGCCTCGGCATCGAAATATTCGTCCCATGCATCAAAGCCGAAACCGCGCTCGTGAGCAAGCAGAAGCGCCTTTGAGAGTCTTCTGTCGCCGAGGGCGAGGACCGCTTCGATATGAGAAACGCGGGCGTCGTGGTGATGATACTTGATCTTGCGGTCGGTAATACAAGAACGAAGATGCTGCTGCTTGCGGACGAGCTCGTCCACGGGATCCTGCGCCTCCCACTGGAAGGGCGTGAAGGGCTTCGGGACGAAGCAGGAGACGCTGACGCTGACGGTGGGCGCGCGGCGGCTGTGTCCGGGAGTTGCATAGAACTGCTCGACTGTCGCCTTAGCAAGCTTTGCGATGCCCTCGATATCCTCGTCGGTCTCTGTGGGAAGTCCGTTCATAAAATATAGCTTGACCTGCTCCTTGCCCGATCCGAATGCGATCGAAGCCGAACGCATAAGGTCCTCCTCGGTGACATTCTTATTGATAACGTCGCGGAGTCTCTGTGTTCCCGCCTCGGGCGCGAAGGTAATCGAGGATGCTCTGACCGATGCGACCTTTTCCATCAGCTCCTTTGTAAAGGAGTCGATTCTGAGCGAGGGGAGCGAGAGATTTACCTTCTTCTCGTTCGTCCACTCTATAAGCCCGTCGGTAAGCTCGGGAAGCTTTGTATAGTCGGAGATTGAAAGCGACGTGAGCGAGATCTCCTCGTATCCCGTTGCCTCATAGATGCATTTTGCCTGACGAAGCAGAGTCTCCGGAGATTTTTCACGGACGGGACGATAGATCATTCCCGCCTGACAGAAGCGGCAACCGCGGATACAGCCGCGGAAGACCTCGAGCATGATCCTGTCCTGAACCGTCTCGAGATAGGGCATAACGACCGCCTCGGGGAAATACATTGTGTCAAGATCGGCAACTATGCGCTTCTTGACGCTTGCAGGTACACCCTCGGCATTGGGAGTATAAGACTTGACCGTACCGTCCTCGTTATACTCAACGTCATAGAGAGACGGAACGTAAACGCCGGGGATCGTGCGAGCGGCTTCAAGAAGGAACTCCTTCTTTGTTGCGCCCTGATCCTTCATCTTAACGTAAAGTGCAACGATCTCGGGGAGCATCTCCTCGCCCTCTCCGATATTGAAGAGGTCGAAGAACTCCGCGATGGGCTCGGGGTTGACCGCGCAGGGTCCGCCGCCGATAACGATGGGGTGATCCTCTCCTCTATCACAAGCCGAAAGTGGGATTCCCGCAAGCTCAAGGACGTTGAGGATATTGGTATAACACATCTCATACTGGAGAGTGAAGCCGAGGAAATCAAAGTCGCGGACATCATCGCCGCTTTCATGCGCCTTGAGAAGGATCTCCTTCTCGCGGAGCTTGGCGGTCATATCCTGCCATGGAGCAAATACGCGCTCACACCATACGTCATCGCTTTGGTTGAGAACACCGTAAAGGATTCTCATACCGAGGTTAGACATACCGATCTCATAGGAATCAGGGAAGCAGAAGGCGAAGCGCGCCTTGATCCTCTCCTTATCCTTGATGATCTGACCGTATTCTCCGCCCGAGTATCTGCCGGGCTTCTGAACAGAGCGCAAAAGTGAACTATCGTACATTTTATTTTTCCTTATTTAAGTAAGAGATTTGCCAGAATAAAGCTCGGTACTACCGAAATCAACTGGAAAAGAACTATATAGAGCGAAGACATTCCAACAATCGCGCCGATGACTCCGAGGAATACCGAAAGCAGAACTCCTGCCGCAAAAAGCACTATGCTGATATTGACGTTAAGCTTTGAATAAGCACCGAAGAGCCTGCAAGCCTTAACAATGTCAAGGATGGATTCGGGATTCTCACCGTTTACAAGCACGCCGCCCTCGATTGTGTTATCAGATTCCGAAGTGGACTCAAAGCCTTCCTTGTAGGGCTTTCTGACAAGGGTAAGCTTGCCGTCAAAGGTACTGGTAAGTATGCGTGCGATAAGATCAAGATTTATATTGGGATCGATCGTGCGCATAATAATTCTTGTCTTGGCAAGAGAAAGCTCGTTGATTACGGAAAGCATGCTATCCGAAATTCGGTAAGTAAGATATAGCTTGAACACCTCCGCACCGTCGACAGCTATATGAAGTACAACACCGCCGGGATTGGATGCGATATACTTATCATCGTAATATCTCATAACCGAGATACCCTTTGACGTCAGATAAGCATCCGAGCCTACCGTATACTGTCTGCCGCCCGCAATTCCTTCAAATCCGCCATCCTCAACGTGAAGGACTGTAACGTCCGCAGGAATATCGCCTTCGGCAGTTGATGCTCTGAACGCGCCTGCGATCCTTCCGCCGATGCGGTCATATAACGCGGAAACGCCGCACATGATATCAAAGACATCCTGCATACGGTTCTTATCACATACCGAGATGCGGTTGATCGTGAGCGAAGCATCGTCAAAAAGATCTGATTCCTCGAAAATTACGGTATCAACTCTCTTGTATTCACTCACGTCCGATTCGCTGAAAATAACCGAGTCTGCGTTGAGATTCTTGGTTATAAGAGTATAGAAGGGATAGCTCATTGCCACAAGCATAAAGGTGGGCAAGCTGAAGAGATTGACCGCAAGGAAAGCATTAAATGATTCTATTGCCGTCTTTTCGGATGCCAATAAGATAATGAATACAACGAGAGAAAGCGCAACAACAGGAGCAATTATGAAATTAAGCATTTTCGCCATAGGATTGCGGCGATTGATATGTCGGAAATAATTCTCTGCAAAGTCACCCTTTCTCATACGGAAAGCCTGACCTATCTTATTCTCAACGTCTCCGACTCTGTTTTCTCCGAGTTCATCGGCAAGCGACGCGGCATCAACCTTTTCAAGCGTAGCAACGCTTTGCCAAGACGAAAGCCTGTCAAAAACGTATATCTCGCGCTCAAGCACAAAATAATCATGAACCGCACCGAGGATGAGACAGATAGCCGCAGGGAAATTATAAAGAGTGAATGAAGCGGGGGCGACTATTGCCAGAACTACGTCATAAAGCACGGTAATTATAACTGCAGATGCACTGACCGAGTGTACTATCGGATCTGCCTTCAGTATCGAATTAACACCGTAAAAGAGCTGTTTTACAGAAAATGCTGCCGCTATCATAAGGAGCTGAAGCGAGATCAGAATATTCACTACAGGATACGCCTCAGCCGAAAGCACTCCGCCGAAATTCTTTCCGAACGTATCGTATACGAAAAGCAAAATTGCGAAAAGAACGGTACCGCCGAGTCTTACGATCATATTTAAACGGTCGCGGGCATATGCGGATTTTACCGCGGAGGTCTGAGCGTGCGACATATATTCCTTGCCCTCATAGCCGTATGCCAACGAAAGATCCGTCGTTCTGTTCTTCTCTATGCTCTTGTGCTTATCTGCTTTTATGATCTGATCTGAATTTGCACCGGAATAGCCGAGAGCTGTTAGCAGAGTGGCGGTGTCCTCGTCTATCTCATGCTTCTGAGGCTCTTCTATGGTTTCTTCCTCGATAAGGGGAGCTTCATCGTCCTCGTACTCAAGAGACTCGGGCAGAACAACGTCTTCATCCGCATTATCCGCGAATGCTTCCTCCTCCGCTTCGGCATCTTGCGCAACGTAAGGCTGAGCACCTGAAGTATCTTCGTCGGAAGAATAAGCATAGTTATCATCTGCCGCAAGTACATCGGGAGTTCCCTCGGTATAATCCTCTAAAACGGGAATATCAAAGGCTTGTCCGCTCTCGTTCTCGGGTTCTGCATTTTCGTCACCAAAAAGCTCAGCCAAAGCATCGGAAATATCCTCATCCGAGGTATCCGCGCCTTCAGACATAGCTTCCGAAAGCCACGCGGAGTAATCGTCTTCTGTTTGTGCTCCGCTGTTCCCGTCCGAATTAACGGTCCGCGCGGAATCTTCCGTCATCATCTCGTCAAGTGCCGCGATATCATCGGCCTCGGGATGATCGTTCTTTTTCTTATCCTTTGAGAACAGCTTGGAAAACAACGCATTTCTCTTGTTATCGTCTGCCATAATTCAATCCACCTTTTATTATTTTGCCGAATGCTTTTGTCTTGCGGCTTCGGTCAGCACAACGGCAGCCGCAGTTGAAACATTCATCGAGTTGACTTTTCCGTACATGGGTATCGATATTTTATAATCACATTTATCGCAAACCAGACGCGATACTCCCCTTCCCTCGCTTCCGAAAACGAAGGCAGCTGCGCGGTTCATATCGACTCCGTAAAACTCCTCGCCGTCTGCCTCGGCGGCATAGACCCAAACGCCCGCTTCCTGCAGCTCCTCGATCGCGGCAGAGATATTGACCACCTTAGCAACAGCCATATGCTCGAGCGCACCTGCTGAAGACTTTGCAGCCGCAGGAGTAAGCCCCGCCGCACGTCTCTTGGGAATTATTACTCCGTGAGCTCCCGCACATTCGGCGCAACGTATAACCGCGCCGAGATTGTAAGGATCCTCAACGCCGTCAAGGATCACGATGAAGGGTTCTTCTCCCCTCTCTTTTGCGATCTCGAGGATGTCCGCAACCTCGCAATATTCCTTTTCGGCAGCCATCGCGGCAACTCCTTGATGGTTTCCGCCTCCGCAAAGCGAATCAAGCTTCTCTCGCTCAACGTCAACGATCGGGATCCCCTTCTCAGACGCCATAGCGATTATCTGCAGAACCGAGCCCTCGCGGTCACCCTTTCTGAGATATATCTTATCAACCGCACGGTCGGTCTTGAGAAGCTCGCGCACCTGATTTCTGCCGTAAATAATTCCCTCTGCAACCTCGCGCACAGCCGCGCCCTCGCGATTCAGAGGTCTTCTTCCGTGTTTAAAATTATTTCTGTTATCCATTCAAATACTCCAAGTCTCAGCGGTTATTACGTTTCTGCGCTCTGGTAAAGTTGAGAGAGCCTTCACTGAGTATATTAATGTGATCGAGTGCCTTGCCCGTTCCGATCGCAACACACGAGATAGCGTCCTTCGCCACGTAAGTGTGAATACCCGTCAGATCCGTAATCAGCTTATCGAATCCACGGAGCAATGCGCCGCCACCCGTCATAACTATACCGTTATTGATTATATCGGCAACTAGCTCGGGAGGCGTGCGCTCGATAACCTGACATATAGCGTCGATGATTGCGGTGATAGGTCCGAGAAGAGCCTCAAGCATCTCATAGTTATTAAGCGTAACGTACTTCGGCAACCCCTGAGCCAAGCATCTTCCCTTTACGTCCATCTGTTCAAGACGCGTCGGTTTAAATACCGTACCGAGACGGATCTTGATACTCTCTGCGGTTCTCTCGCCGATAAGAATGTTGTATTTCTGCCGCACATAGCGTATGATTGCCTCATCAAACTTGTCTCCCGCTACCTTTATCGACTCGGAAACAACCACGCCCTCAAGCGAGATAACTGCAATATCCGTGGTTCCGCCGCCGATATCGACGACCATATTTCCGCTCGGCGCGGCAATATCTATTCCCGCGCCTATCGCCGCGGCAACAGGCTCTTCGATAAGGTACGCCGCGCGTGCGCCCGCATTTCTTACGGCATCCTCGACCGCACGCTCTTCAACCTCAGTGATTCCCGAGGGAACGCATATTACGACTCTCGGCGGTATGATAAGAGGTCCGCAAGCCGCGCGCAGGAAATGCTGAAGCATTTCAAGAGTCCTGTCGTACTGGCTGATTACTCCGTCGCGCAGAGGGCGCACCGTAATAATATTTGCGGGAGTACGGCCGATCATCATCTGCGCTTCTCTGCCTATTGCGATTATCTCGTCTGTTTCAAGATCCACAGCAACGACAGAAGGCTCGGTGAGTACGATGCCCTTGCCCTTAACGTAGACAAGACAGCTCGCAGTCCCGAGGTCGATTCCTATATCCTTTCTGAGTGATAAATTCAACATCTATGATCTCCGCGGCTTTGTGCCGCATTTTCTCTCTGCAATATAACGGCACACTTCCGCTATTTTATATTAATACATAATAATTATACTATATTCGACGAAAAAATGCAACCGTTTTCATAAAATATTATAAAATTTTCTTCGGATTTTTAGAGTGACAAAAATAATCAAAACAAAGCAGGCACCGCAGCACCTGCTTAAAATTTTGACCTATCCGATTTCGCGAGGCAAACGCATGCGACGTAAGCCGCTCCCGCTTCATAGATGAGCTTCGCCGCCTCGCTGACGGTTGCTCCCGTGGTCACGAGATCGTCAACGAGAATTACGTTCTTATCCTTTAATTCGCTCGGTTTTCTGATTGAAAACATTCCCTTTACGTTTTCAATTCTTTCATCAATATTCAGATACTTCTGCTGTTTTCCGTGCTTGAGTCTGCACAGAAGCGACTTATGGCGGAAGCCGGATCTCTTTGCGATCGCCTGCGCCAAATGCTTTGCCTGATCGTGTCCGTCGCGCGCGATCATCTTACGGCTTCGCGGAATATGCGTTACAACTGTATTCTCCACGGTGAACGAACGTGCGGCTGCGAGTCTCCCGATCGGTTGCGAGAGGATCGCCGCAAAATACGCGAAAGCAAGTCCATCCGGAATACGTTTGAGTCTTTTGATGATCCTGTTAAGTGCGGAATCACGCATTTCCGAGTCGTAAAAGGCATATTTTACGAGCACGTCAACGCCGTTGTTCCTCATGATCAAAGGAGCGCAAAGGCAATCGCGCGCAAAGGAATTACATTCGCGGCAGATAAGCAGATGCGAACGTTTAAGATCGTTCTCACAATCGCGGCACATAAGTCCCTCTCCACGCGTATTCATCTCACCGCATGCAATGCATTTTTCGCCCGATACAAGACACCGAAGCCAAAGTCTTAGCCTGGTTATCGGGTACATTTTCATTTTTCAGACACCTCCGCAAGTCTCCTTGAAAGTCCTGTATAGCGCAACGCGGAGCGCATTCCGCCCACCATCGACTCGACTGTTGACTCAAAGCCAACGACAATAACACGCTTCTGTGCACGTGTCACCGCTGTATATAGCAAATTTCTTGTGCAGAGCATCGGAGGCACGCTTCCGAGCGGTATTACGACCGTCGGATACTCGCTTCCCTGGCTCTTGTGGACGGTCACGCAATAAGCAAGTTCGAGATCCTCGAGGTCGGCAAAATCATAAAAGACCTCGCGCGAATCGAAATCGATCTCAATATATTTTTCGTGGATATTGATATCCTTGATCTTGCCGATGTCGCCGTTGAATATGCCCATACCGAGCTTGCCATAGCGTGTCCATTCAAGCTCGTAATTGTTTCGCACTTGCATGACTCTGTCGCCCGTGCGGAACAGGGTATCCCTGAATTTATATTCCTTCTTTCCTCTTCCCTGCGGATTGATCGCGGCTTGAAGAACGGAATTGAGCTTGTCTGTGCCCGAATTACCGCGTCTTGTCGGCGAAATGACCTGAATACCCTCGGGGTCACCGTAAGCGCGAGGCAGACGCTCTGCGCAAAGGCTTGCAACAGTAGACGCTATCTGCGCATCGTTTTCGCGAGGCATGAAAAAGAAATCTCTGTCCTTGACGTTAAGCCTCGGCATTTCACCTCGGTTGATGGCGTGCGCATTCGTTACAATCAGCGATTCCTCGGCTTGTCTGAATATCTTCGACAATCTGATTGAGGGGAGACTTTCCGAATCGAGTATATCGCAAAGAACTCTGCCTGCTCCGACCGAGGGAAGCTGATCGGCGTCTCCTATAAGGACAATCCTCGCGCCGGGTCTGATAGCCTTGAGAAGCGCGGTCATAAGCGCGGTATCTATCATCGACGCCTCATCTATGATTATTGCATCCTCGTCAAGATAATTATTCTCTCCGCGCTTAAAAACGAGAGGTGCGCTGTCATCGCGCTTCGATGAAGCATCTCCTTCGCCGAAATCGACCTCAAGCAGGCGATGTATCGTCTTTGCCTCGCGCCCGGTGGCTTCGGTCATTCGCTTCGCGGCACGTCCCGTGGGCGCGGCAAGCGCGACCTCGAGCCCGAGGCATTCAAAAATATTTATGATCGCGGTAACTACGGTGGTCTTACCCGTACCGGGTCCGCCCGTGAGCACGAGAACACCGCTCGTCATTGCGTTGAATATTGCCTTTTTCTGCTCGTCGGCATATTCGATGCGATTCTGCGCCTCCTCCTTGCGAACGAAGGCTTCGATATCCTTAAAATCAAGAGGCGCCGAGCCGCGCTTGATCCGTCGGAGCTTTTCGGCGATATATCTTTCGTTTTTATACTGGACGGACTCGTAGATATAGGTGTCCTCTTCAACCTTTTCGGAGAAAAGTCTGCCCTTCATAACAAGCTTGTCCACCTCAGCCGATACAGCTTCGGAGGCCACTCCGAGCAGACTGGAAGCCGCTTCTACAAGCTTTTCGCGCGGAAGGCAGGTGTGTCCGTTCTGAGCGGCGTTAAAGCTCAAAATATATACGATTCCCGCGCCGATTCGTTCGTTTGAATCCTGCGCAA
The DNA here is from genome assembly GCA_017411805.1 of Clostridia bacterium. Taxonomy (GTDB): domain Bacteria; phylum Bacillota; class Clostridia; order Oscillospirales; family CAG-272; genus CAG-390. The sequence goes on along the minus strand of JAFQPI010000013.1, from coordinate 5,214 downwards.
GACCGAGCTTCTGCGCCATTGCGTCGGCTTTATCGAATCCAATGCCGCGAACTTCCTCACAGAGTCGGTAAGGATTATCGCGCGCGATGCTGACGGAATGCTTTCCGAAGCATTTATATATCTTCATAGTGGTCGCCGGACCGAAATACTCTCTGAAAAACGTTACTGTCGCGCGGATATCCGATTTTGATTTAAATTCCTCGGATATTTCCATCGCGCGTTTCGGAGTAATACCCGGCAGGCGCGCAAGCCAATCGGGATGGTTTTCTATAACGTCTACGGTATCGGTACCGAATTCATCTACGATCTTTCTCGCGGTCTTTGCGCGGGTTCCCTTGATCGCGCCCGACGCGAGATAACGCTCGATATCCGCAGCCTCGGTCGGCATTTCGGTCGTATATTCAAGCACGCGGTACTGCTTACCGTAGCGCGCGTTGTTTTCCCATTTGCCCGAAACTGTTACGCGGTCACCCTCGTCAACGCCCGGCATGATACCGACGATGTTTACAAGTTCGTCTTCATCGCTGATAACCGTTGCAACGATATATCCGTTATCGTCGTTGCGATAAAGAATTCCCTCCACGGTGCCCTTTATTTGATTCTGACGGCTTTTATCGTCCTTGGCGGCTTCCTGTCTTCCGCCCAAAGAAAGGCTGTCAACAAAGCCGTCAAAGCCGCCTGCGCCGTATTCGTTTCTATTGCTCATTTTGCCTTTCCTTTTCATAAACTATTCGGACGTCGAAAAGCCCGAGTGAATCAAGCTCTCGCCTGAGTCTGCGGGAAGCATCGCCCTCCTCGGGCATCAGAAGCAGTATCTCTCCTCGGTTGCATATGATCGCCTTTCTCGCATTTTCGCAAAGCGCAGCAACATCCTTGATATTCTCGCGTCCGTTCAATCTGACGATAGGTCTCGGACGGGCGTCCTTCGGGGTCATAAAGCCGTCGGCTATGAATTTCATAGCGCAAAAGAGTCCCCACGCCGCAAATCCCGAAACAATAAGATCCAAAACCAACATACCGCACCCCTCCCAAAGCAGTATATTCAGGGGTGCGGTATATTGTGAAAATTATAATCAGAGAAGTTCTGCCTTAAGAACCTCTGCGAGGTCGCGGCGTTCCCAGGGAGCATCGAGATCTTCTCTTCCCATATGACCGTAAGCCGCGAGCTTAGAGTAGATGGGACGGCGGAGACCGAAGCGTTCGATGATTGCGGCGGGTCTGAGGTCGAAGTTGCGGTTGAGTGCATCAGCGATCTTGTCCTCGTCAACCTTTGCTGTGCCGAAGGTATCAACGAGAACGGATACAGGGCGAGCAACTCCGATAGCGTAAGCTACCTGGATCTCACAGCGGTCTGCAAGTCCTGCGGCAACGACGTTCTTCGCAAGGTATCTTGCGGCATAGCAAGCGGAACGGTCAACCTTTGTCGGGTCCTTACCCGAGAAAGCACCGCCGCCATGGCGTGCGTATCCGCCGTAGGTATCAACGATGATCTTACGTCCGGTAAGTCCGCTGTCGCCCATAGGACCGCCGATTACGAAGCGTCCGGTGGGGTTGACGAAGATCCTGGTATTTTCATCAAGAAGCTCTGCGGGAACTGTGGGCTTGATAACGTACTCGAGGATATCCTCGCGAATCTGCTCGAGCGTTACAGCCGCGTCGTGCTGAGAGGATACGACAACAGTATCGACTCGAACGGGCTTATCATCCTCGTACTCAACGGTGACCTGAGTCTTACCGTCGGGGCGAAGATACTTGAGAGTGCCTTCCTTACGAACGTCTGTAAGCTTCTTTGCCATCTTGTGTGCAAGAGAGATGGGCAGGGGCATAAGCTCGGGAGTCTCGTTACAAGCATAGCCGAACATAAGTCCCTGGTCGCCTGCTCCTGTATCATACTTGTCAGCGATCTCGCCGTTCTTAGCCTCAAGAGCCTTGTCTACGCCGAGAGCGATATCGGGAGACTGACCGTGGAGAGACGAAATAACCGCACAGCTGTCGCAGTCAAAGCCGTACTTTGCGCGGTCGTAACCGATCTCGCGGACGGTCTCACGCGCGATCGTCTGAAGATCGGCGTATCCATTCGTGGTGACCTCACCCATAACGACGATGAGACCTGTGGTGCAGCTTACCTCGCAAGCAACGCGGGACATAGGGTCCTGAGCAAGAAGATTGTCAAGGACTGCATCCGAGATCATATCGCAGATCTTATCGGGATGGCCCTCGGTAACAGACTCGGATGTAAAAAGTCTACGTTTCTTTTCCATAATTTTTCCTTTCCAAAAAAGAGACCTCGTTCAGACGAGGCCTCAAAAACTCATCTGTCAGGATTTAGCACCACGCGGTTTTGCAGGTTGCTGCAACTTCATAGGGCCTGTCCCTCGGTTGCTCTTGATAAGATCTCTATGTTCACTTAATTTAGCAATATATTATATCACGAAATAATACAAATGTCAATACTTTTCGGCATATTATTCTGCATCTGCCTTCGATCTGATCTTCTGACAGAGAATATTGAAGAAAAATGATGCAACTGCGCCGCAAATGATCGCTACGACGTAGGAAATGATATTACCGATCGTCGTTGCGAAGGAAGGAAGGATCATGATCGTCGTTGCGATAACGAATCCCATTACGCAATGCGATGCGACCGAATGGTATTTATCGAAAACGAGCTTCATAAGCTTCGAGAGAAGCAGAAGTGTTGCGAGCATTGCGCATCCGAGGGGGATAAGAACCGAAAAATCAAGGTGAGAAATGCCGTGCGACATCTGCTCGTAGATTCCGAAGAAAAGCAGAAGAGTCGAAGAACTGAATCCGGGAACGATAAAGCTCAGGCCCCAAAGCAGACCGCAGATGAGCCAGCCGACAAGTCCGGGCTCGATCGTAAGCGTCCACACGTTCTTAAAGACGTAGAAGACCGCGGTGATCGCAACGAAGCTGATAACAAGCGAGATGATCGATGCCTTGCCTCTTCCCTTCTCACCAGCCTCGCGCCAAAGATCGGGGATCGTGCCCGCGATAAGTCCGACGAATACGCAGAGGACGACAGCTTCATTGACCGAGAGCAGCCATTCGGTAATTCCCGCGAAGCCGACAAATCCGAGCGCACCGCCGATGCCGACGAAGATCAGCATCTTCCAATGCTTCTTTATGCCCTTGAAGGGACTTGAAAGGACCTCGAGGAGCTGATCGTATATGCCAAACGCATAGCAGAGCGTTCCTCCGCTGACGCCCGGAAGGATCGCGCCGATTCCGACAATACAGCCCTGAATCACCCATAGAATGGCTTTAAGTAAAAAATTCTTTTTCATATTTTCCAATTCCTTAAGTTGATAGGCTTATTATACACCAATATAAGGCAAAAATCAACATTATCTTGTAAACAAAACAGACCGAACGTGTCGGTCTGTTTAAGATATCAACTAAATTCAAAGTGTCCGCCGAGTCCGAAGATCATATAGATTATCGAAGCCGAAACAAGCACGATCGCTATCAATACAAAGATGAGCGAACGAACGCTCCAGAAGGACTGCTTCTCTCCCGAAGCATTTTCCTTTTTGGGGACAAGATTGACTGCTCGAAGCGCAGTAACAAGAGGTTTATATAAAGCGAGAACGAGACCCGCGTTGAGTACGGATTTAGTAAGATTGAAGGGTAGCAGAAGTGTCGGCAGAAGTTCAATGACCTGTTTGATCTCGACCTTCATATAGATCGGTGTTATCAATAGGTTACAAAGCATCATAACCGTGACGGTTGCAATTACCGATGAGGCGAGCGCAATCGCTACGCCCGAGATATTTCTTCTCTTTGAATAGATATATGCCGCGACGACCGAGAAGGTTGCTGTGGAAGCAAAGTCCATAAGCCATCCCCAAAATCCCGTATCGCCGACGGTTATCTGCTCGATCGTTGCTACAAGCAGCGAGATAACGGCACCCGCACCGGGTCCGAGGATCATAGCCGCGATACAAACGATAGCATCTTTAGCGTCAAAGGTGAGAAAGCTTACGTTGATTCTGAATACAAACGCAACGCAGTATGCCATCGCGGCAAACATTGCGCATAAAACGAGCTTGCGTATGTAGTGTCTGTAGTTTTTTGCCATAAAAAAATCCTCCATTAATTAATGGAGAGAAGGTATCGCTATGTATATCTTCTCCCATCCAGACTTTACTGTCGGTCAGGGAATCTCACCCTGTCGGCACTATGCTCTTAGCATAATGTTCGCGGACTTTACCGCCGGTACGGAATTACACCGTCCCCAAAGATATTATTATTTTATTCATTTGCAAAGATCGGATGCACCGGAGTGCATCCGATCTTTTATAAATCGAATTATTAAGTTAAGTTAATAATTACTCAATGATCTCGGATACGACACCGGATCCAACGGTTCTACCACCCTCACGGATAGCGAAACGGAGACCAAGCTCGCATGCGATAGGAGTGATGAGCTCAACGCCGAAGACTACGTTGTCGCCGGGACGGCACATCTCAACGTCTGCGGGAAGCTCGATGGTACCGGTAACGTCGGTGGTTCTGAAGTAGAACTGAGGTCTGTAACCGGTTACGAAGGGCTTCTTACGACCGCCTTCCTTCTCGGTAAGAACGTAAACCTGACCCTTGAACTTGGTGTGGGGCTTAACGGATCCGGGCTTGCAGAGAACCTGTCCACGCTCGATCTCGTCCTTAGCTACGCCACGGAGGAGGCAACCGATGTTGTCACCAGCTTCTGCCTGGGGAAGGAGCTTGTGGAACATCTCAACGCCGGTAACTACGCAGTTTCTCTTCTCCTCGGTGAGACCAACGATCTCAACGGTGTCGGAAACCTTAACAGTACCACGCTCTACACGACCGGTAGCAACAGTACCACGGCCGGAGATGGAGAATACGTCCTCTACGGGCATAAGGAAGTCGAGGTCTGCCTTACGCTCAGGGGTGGGAATATAAGCATCAACCTCATCCATGAGCTCCTTGATGCAAGCATACTCGGGAGCGTTGATGTCTGTGTTTGTGGATTCAAGAGCAGCTCTTGCAGAACCACGGATGATGGGAGTGTTGTCGCCATCGAAGTCGTACTGAGAAAGGAGGTCACGGATCTCCATCTCAACGAGTTCGAGAAGCTCTTCGTCGTCAACGAGGTCGGTCTTGTTCATAAATACAACGATCTGAGGAACGTTAACCTGACGAGCAAGGAGAACGTGCTCACGAGTCTGC
>JAFQPI010000012.1 GCA_017411805.1 Clostridia bacterium | reverse complement strand
TTGAGGATCGCGTTCTTGCCGTATCTCTTCTTGATGTCTATTATGGCGGTCTGCATCTGCTTTTCTTTTTCGAGAGTCGCTTTCTCTTCGGTCCTCTTGCGCTCCTCTTCCTCGTAATCGACGAAGATGCTAAGCTGCTCGCTGCCAGAAGATTCTTCCATTACCTCTCCCTCGGCAATCAGACGGTTGACCGAAATATTCATTCTTCGAATAAGCAGGTCGGGGTTTACGATCTTATCAAAGAGGTCGGACACCTCCTGAACTATACGCTTAGTAGAGGAAGTGTACGCAAAGTTTGCCGTTCCCAGTGAATGCTTTGGCGTTTTTCTGCCGTAATGGTCGGTTGTGACCTCGCCTTTATAAAGTTTGCTCCGTTTCGGGTCTGTCAGGTTTTCAATATCGTATCCAACGGTAATAACCACCTGATTGGTTACAAGTCCCTTTTCCACAAGATCAAGCGAAAGAAGGTCTGCCATTTCACGGATAACAAGCTTTGCTTTCTCAAACTCATACGGACAGTGAAGCACCTGCCCTGACGTAAGACTCTTGGTTTCCGGCTTATAGGACTTAATTACGTCGATCGTGCACGGCTCGTATCCCCAAGCGTGGTCGATCAGCAGCTCGGCGTTAACTCCGAAAAACTTATAAAGCAGTGCTTCATTGCGTCTCTCAAACATGCCGCCGATGGAGCAACGAGCAACGTCACCCATCGTATACATTCCGTTTGCCTCGAGAGAGCGTGCATATCCCTTTCCTACTCTCCAGAAATCTGTGAGAGGTCGGTGATCCCACAGTTCTTTGCGATAGGATATTTCGTCAAGCTCGGCAATTCTGACGCCATCCTCATCAGCGGGCATCTTCTTTGCCTTAATATCCATCGCAACCTTGGCAAGATATAGGTTTGTACCGATACCCGCCGTTGAGGTAATTCCCGTTGTGGCAAGCACATCACGGATCAGCATTCGGGCAAACTCGTGCCCATTCATACCGCGAGTTTTCAAATACCCCGTGGCGTCAATAAACACCTCGTCAATGGAATAGACGTGTATATCCTCGGGAGCAACGTGCTTGAGGTAAACCTGATAGATACGGGCGCTGTAATCCATATAATGCGCCATTCTTGGCGGCGCTACGATATAACCGACAGCCAGCGATGGATTTTCGTTCAGCTCGTTTATGTTGTAGGACTCACCTACAAGCTTCCCTGCCTTGCGCCTACGCTCGTTGTTGACCTCCTTCACCTTCTGGACGACCTCAAACAGTCGGGGGCGACTGGGAATACCGAAGGATTTCAGTGACGGGGATACGGCAAGTCCAATGGTCTTTTCAGTTCTGCTCATATCCGCAACGACAAGGTTTGTCGTCATCGGGTTTAATTTACGCTCAATGCACTCAACGGAGGCATAAAACGACTTCAGATCTATGGCAATATATACTTTATCCGAGCTCATTTTTACCTCCTATATTCGTTATTTTTTTAGGTTATAGAACGCATCCATACCGGGATAGGATGCACGATCCTCCAGCTCCTCCTCAATGCGAATCAGCTGATTGTATTTTGCAACGCGGTCGCTTCTGCTTGGCGCACCAGTTTTGATCTGACCCGCGTTTACCGCAACAACGATATCCGCTATGGTCGTATCCTCGGTCTCGCCCGAGCGGTGAGACACGATTGCGGTGTATCCCGCCTCCCGTGCCATTTTAATAGCTTCAAAAGTTTCGGTCAGCGTTCCGATCTGATTGACCTTGATCAGAATCGAGTTGGCGATGCCGCGCTCAATTCCCTCACGGAGAAGCTTGGTATTCGTAACGAACAGATCGTCGCCTACGAGCTGTACCCTGTCTCCAAGAGCCTTGGTGAGCATTTCCCAGCCTGCCCAGTCTGTCTCCCCCATACCGTCCTCTAAGGAAACGATCGGGTACTTTTCCGCAAACTCAAGCCACATATCCACAAGTTGTTGACGACTCAACATTTTTCCCGATTTAGGGAGATGATAAGCGTCAAGCTCTTCGTCGAACCATTCGGAGGAAGCCGCATCAATCGCGATCTTGAAATCCTTGCCCGGAATATATCCGGCCTTTTCTATGGCTGTCACGATCATCGCCAATGCATCCTCATCCTTTTCGAGCATGGGCGCATATCCGCCCTCATCGCCTACACCGGTTACGGGGATATTGTTCTCCTTTAATACCGATTTCAGAGTATGGAATACCTCTGCCGAGCTGCGCAAAGCCTCACTCCACGTGGGTGCGGAAACGGGCATGATCATAAACTCTTGGATGTCTACGTTGTTGGTCGCGTGTGCGCCGCCGTTGAGTATATTCATCATAGGCACGGGAAGCACGTGAGCTTCTTCCCCACCGATATATCGGTATAATGAAACACCTCTTGCTATGGCGGCTGCCTTTGCGCAGGCAAGCGACGTTCCAAGGATCGCGTTTGCTCCGAGACGGCTCTTGTTTGGCGTACCGTCAAGCTCGATCATAAGACGGTCGATCTCTTCTTGTTCGAATACGTTCTTGCCCGCAAGTGCCTTCGCAATCTCACCGTTTACCGCTGCGACAACTTTGGTAACACCCTTACCGAGATAATGGGATTTATCTCCGTCTCGAAGCTCGTA
>JAFQPI010000011.1 GCA_017411805.1 Clostridia bacterium | reverse complement strand
CGCCGTGAGGTGCGAGCAGTTTTGACGGAGCAGATTTTTTCGAGAACAAGGTTCTTTTCGATGATCATATATTAATATTATCAAGGAAAGAACTGCAGTTATCGGGAAAATCTGCCCGACAAAACCAATTATGTTCGACTCACGTACGGCTATCTTCCCAACAATGCTGCGCCGATCAGCGCGGTGTCCGACTTGACGTCAGCAAATCTGACTTCGCCTTTGTTCGACATGCTGTGTGTATACTGCTCACGCAATACTATGTCCATCATCGGATTCATAAGCGCATCTCCAACCTCTGTAAAGGGACCGTCAAGTACAAGATAACGGGGTTGGAAAAGATTGATAATATTTGTAATACCGGTTGCAAGATATTTGACGTAAAGCATTTGCGCTTGCTTTGCCTCCGGGGTATTCATTTCGAAGAGCTGCTTGTGCGTGAGAGCTCCTGCGCCGTCTACACCCGATTCAGCTGCAATGCGGTTGAGTCCAGAGTTGCAGGCATACGCTTCAAAACAACCGCGGTTTCCGCAGGAACACTCAAATCCGTCAAAGTTGATAACCGTATGAGCAATGCTCTTACCCTGATTGTTGGCTCCCGTATATGCTTTTTTATCAATTATGATACCGCATTCTATTTTTTCGTCAATTTTGAGCATTACCAAAGTGCTTGCATCCTCAAGTCCGTATGCTTCGCCGAGAGCTCTTGCATCTGTAAGAGTCGTGGGAAGGCACTTTAAGCCGATGCTCTTTTCAAGCTCGGATGCGACCGAGCACGGAGAAACCAAAGAACTGTCAGCGGCAATCCCCACGTAATCGATGTCTGCGTGTGAAATACCGCTCTCGGAGATCAAAGCACCGCAAAGCTTTGCTGCGTCCTCGAGTTCCCCTGTCTTCTTTAACAGAAGCTTGTATTCTTTATCAAACAATGCTGCTTCGGTCCGCTCTTTTTCTATAACAATACTAATAATGTACATTTTATATCTCCATTCTGCAATTCAATACTGTGTGAATAATTAATTAATAGTATTTTATCATAAACTTGATATGAAATAAAGATACGATATAAAAAATTCAAAAAAAATTCAAAAACTATTCATTATGTTTTGCTATACTATGCACGTAAGGAAATTGTATTTAAGGAGTTACATACTATGGCATTGACATACATAACCAACGGTAAAATAGTACTTCCCGATTCGGTCTTGTGCGGCAAATCTCTCGCCTTTGATAGTGACGGCGGGAAGATATGCGGTATAGTTGACGAGCTGCCCGCAGACGCGAATGTTATCGACGCCGGCGGCAACTACGTCGCTCCCGGACTCATTGACATCCATATCCACGGATATCTCGGAGAGGATACCTGCGACGCAAATCCTGAGGGAATCAAAAAGATGGCTTACGGTGTAGCCAAAAACGGAGTTACTTCGTTTCTTCCCACAACGATGACGGTTTCCAAGGACGAGATTATCGCCGCGCTTAACGCGGTACGCTCTCTTAAAGAGGAAAGCAAGACCTGGGACGGTGCGGAAATAATCGGAGTTCATGCCGAGGGACCCTTCATCAACCCCTCGAAAAAGGGCGCGCAGGCAGAGGAGAACATTCTTAAACCCGATGCCGATTTCATCATTGAAAATGCAGATATCATCACCTCGGTGACCCTTGCGCCTGAAATGGACGAGGGACATGCATGTATCAAGAAGCTTGCGGCAGAATCAAACGTCTTGATCTCCATGGGACATACGGATGCCAAGTTCGAGGAAGCCATGAGCGCGGCAAAGGACGGCGTTAATCACGCAACACACCTTTTCAACGCTATGTCTGCGCTTGCACACAGAAATCCAGGTGTTGTCGGCGCAGCACTTGCTTCGGAAAACGTATCCGTCGAGGTTATTGCCGATACCTTCCATATCAATCCCGGGCTTTATTCAATAGTATCCAAGGTCAAGGGAGATAAGATGGTGCTGATTACCGACTGTACCCGCGCAGGCGGAATGCCCGACGGAGAATATGATCTTGGCGGACAGCCGATATTCCTCAAAGGAATCGAGTGCAGACTTGCCGACGGTACGATAGCAGGAAGCGTTCTGAAACTCAACAGTGCAGTTAAGAACGTTCTCGATCATACGTCGCTTCCCGTATACGAGGTCTTCAAAATGGCATCCCTAAATCCCGCAAAGGCTATCCGTTGTGACGATCGCATCGGTTCGCTTGAGCCAGGCAAGGATGCAGACATTATCATTGCCGATGAAAACATCAATATGATCAGAACCATAAAGAAAGGAAGAACGATTTATGAAGCTTAAAGTTTTAGCACCGCTCGATCCCGGTTTTATGCCGATGGCGGTCGTATACCGCGATTTTGAAGCAGCAGTTAAGGCAGAGGGCGGCGAGCCGCTCACCATTGGACTTGAGAGAAACGACGGACTTACCTCAGTATTTACCATTGAGGTATTCAAGGACGGAACCGGACATGACGAGGAGAATCACGAGTTTGTAGAAAGAATAGTAAAGACTCTCCTTTGGATACGCGGCGGTTATAAGATAATTATTGCAGGATCCAAGCTCATAGCTGACAAGATCAAAGCAGATTACTCCGAGGGAGGTATCAGAGCTTTTGATAACGATTTTATGTCGGGCGTTTACGAGGCTCCTTTTGAGGTCATCCACGTTCCCTTTGAGCAGGCACCTGTAGAAAAAGAGACCGCATCCCCTGTCGGACGCCATCTTGACGGTTGCCGCATCGGCTTTGACGCAGGTGGAAGCGACCGCAAGGTAAGCGCGGTGGTTGAGGGCGAAGCTGTTTATTCCGAGGAAGTCGTTTGGTTCCCAAAGCTTCAGAATGATCCTAAGTATCACTATGACGGAATCATGGATGCTATGAAGACAGCCGCTTCCAAGATGCCGAAGGTTGACGGTATCGGTGTATCTACCGCAGGCGTTGTTATCGGAAACAGAATTATGACCTCATCACTCTTCCTCAAGGTAAAGAACGAGAATCCTGAGGCATTTGAAAAGGTTGTTAAGAATATCTATACCGATATTGCAAAGGAACTCGGCGGAGTACCGATCGAGGTAGCAAATGACGGAGACGTTACGGCTCTCGCGGGCGCAATGGATCTTGACGATACCAACGTTCTCGGCGTTGCAATGGGTACAAGTGAAGCCGGCGGATACGTCGATGGAAACGGCAATATCACAGGCTGGCTCAACGAGCTCGCATTTGTTCCCGCGGACTACAACAAGGAAGCTATGGTTGATGAATGGTCGGGCGACTACGGTTGCGGGGTTAAGTATTTCTCGCAGGATTCCGTAATCAAGCTTGCTCCCGCAGCGGGAATTGAGCTTGACGAGAGCGCATCTCCCGCAGAAAAGCTCAAGGTCGTTCAGAAGCTTATGGCAGAGGGTGATGAGCGCGCTGCTAAGATATACGAGACGATCGGATCCTATTTTGGCTATGCTGTGGCATATTATTCAATATTCTACGATATAAAGCACGTCCTCCTTATGGGACGCGTATCTTCGGGCGAGGGCGGAAGCATCCTTTACAAGACCGCGCAGAAGGTCCTTGCGGAAGAATATCCCGAGCTTGCTGAAAAGATCACGATCCATCTTCCCGATGAGAGCAGCCGCCGCGTCGGTCAGTCGATCGCAGCCGCAAGCCTTCCCAAAATTTGACGAAGATTTAATAATCGGACTTTGTCCGAAATTAATTCCTTTTTATAACAAAAGCCTTGATCTTTCAAGGCTTTTTGTTTGTATTGGTTAGACCTTGCGAGTAAAAGCACGCCGAAATACGCGAAAAGTAATCGCCGTGAGGCAATTAGGTTCGACTCCCGTACGGCTAGAGTGACAAGAATAATCCAAACCAGCCCGTAAGCCTTACTTTTTGATGCTTTTGGGCTTGTCGTCCTAGCAAGGTTGATACCTTGCGTCGTTCTCCGCACCCAAAATCATCTAAAAATTAAGGCTTGCGGGTCGGAGATTTTTTGG
>JAFQPI010000010.1 GCA_017411805.1 Clostridia bacterium | reverse complement strand
TCGTTGAGAGCCTTAGCCATGGGAGCGAGGCAGTTGGTGGTGCAGGAAGCTGCGGAGATGATGGTATCCTCAGCGGTGAGGGCGTCATGGTTTACGTTGTAAACGATAGTGGGAAGATCGTTGCCGGCGGGAGCGGAAATAACAACCTTCTTTGCGCCTGCCTGGATGTGAGCCTGGCTCTTCTCCTTAGAGGTGTAGAAGCCGGTGCACTCGAGAACAACGTCAACGCCGAGCTCGCCCCAAGGACAGTCAGCTGCGTTCTTCTCTGCGTAGATGGTGATCTCCTTACCGTCAACGATGATGGAGTTTTCGGTGGACTCAACGGTGTGCTTGTTCTCGCCGATTCTGCCACAGTATGCGCCCTGAGCGGTGTCATACTTGAGAAGGTGAGCGAGCATTGCGGGGCTGGTGAGGTCGTTGATAGCTACGACTTCGTAACCCTCTGCGCCGAACATCTGTCTGAATGCGAGACGACCGATGCGGCCAAAACCGTTAATTGCGACTTTTACTGACATTTTTGGAATTCCTCCGTTTTATATAATTATATTTTTTCCGTAGAACTTCGGGTTCTTCACCCGATTTTTGCCTTATATATTATACTCTATTTTGTTAGAATTTACAAGAGTCTTGAGCAAAAATTATCAATTTCATAACATTTTCCAATATTTTCACTTATTATTGGCTTGTTTTTGGCGACTTTTTTGCGTCAGACAGCGGAATTTGACCATTGACGGCAGGGAGGAGAACCTTTTTGGCTCGCGCATTATGCGCCAAAGCCATTCAAGATGCATTTTTATGAAGACGGCGGGTGCGCGTTTGATACTTCCCGACCAAACGTCAAGCGCGCCGCCAAGGCAGATCACTGCACCGACACCCGCAAGTTTTTTCTTATTTTCATGAGCCCATATCTCCTGACGGGGACTGCCGAGGCAGACGATGAGAAGATCGGGGGATTTATTAATTATATCGGAAATGATCACTTCGTCATCATCAAAATACCCGTGATGTGCGCCGACTACACGAAGAGTGGGAAGGCGGTCTGTCAGTCTTTTCGATGCTTGCTCTGCAACTCCCGGCTTTGCGCCGAGAAGATAGACGCTACCGCCGATTTCTGCAAGCTTTTCAAGGACAGCGCAGCCCGTGTCGATGCCCGTGACACGTTCCGGTAAGGGCGTACCCATCCGCTTTGCCGCCGAGATGACACCGATGCCGTCCGCGAGTGAAAGATCTGCATTTTGCAGAGCGGCGAAGAGATTTTTGTTCTTCTGCGCATTCATTACCATAATCGGGTTGGGGGTTACGACGGTGAAGGGGAGTGCTTTTTTATTCTTACATTCCGAAAAAATGCGATCGGAGGCTTCGGTTGCGGTTACGGAATCGAAATGGATATTCAGTATATCGATCCTTGCCATGTTGAGCCTCCTTTTTGCGGTTTGATGTAATTATAGCATACAACAGAATTATTGTCAAGGTTGGAATTTATTTATGTAACCACCGCTTGCGGTGGAGGGAGAGAGGAATAATGATAAAAAAACATTGAAATCTCCTCAAAAATCAATCTTTATCTTGACATATCGTTGATTTTGTTTTATAATATACTATGTATATTTATGTTAATCACATCAGCGAAAGGAATTTTAAAATGGCTGACAACAAGAAGATGGTTGATGCTATCACATCAATGGAAACAGATTTTGCCCAGTGGTATACCGACGTCGTTAAGAAGGCGGAGCTGGTTGACTATTCGGGCGTTAAGGGATGTATGATCATCCGCCCCTACGGATACGCGATCTGGGAGAATATCCAGCGCATCCTTGACGCCGAGTTCAAGAAGCTCGGTCACGAGAACGTATATATGCCCATGTTCATTCCCGAGTCGCTCCTGCAGAAGGAGGCAGATCACGTTGCGGGCTTTGCTCCCGAGTGCGCGATCGTAACCATCGGCGGACAGAACAAGCTCTCCGAGCGTCTTATCGTCCGTCCCACCTCCGAGACTCTTTTCTGCGAGCACTACAAGAATATCATTCAGTCCTACCGCGATCTGCCCAAGCTCTATAATCAGTGGTGCAACGTAGTTCGTTGGGAAAAGACCACCCGTCCCTTCCTCCGCACATCCGAGTTTCTCTGGCAGGAGGGTCACACCATGCATGAGACCGAAGAAGAGGCACGCGAGGAGACCATCCGTATGCTCGACGTTTACGCCGATTTCTACGAGAAGTCGCTCGCTATCCCCGTAGTCAAGGGTCAGAAGACCGAGAAGGAGAAGTTCGCGGGTGCCGTTGAGACCTACACCGTAGAGCCTATGATGCACAACGGCGTTGCGCTTCAGGGCGGAACAACTCACTACTTCGGCGACGGCTTTGCCAAGGCTTTCGATATCAAGTACACCGCGCGCGACAATTCCGTCAAGTATCCGCATCAGACCTCATGGGGCGTTTCGACCCGTATGATCGGCGCGATCATTATGACTCACGGCGACGACAACGGACTCATCCTTCCTCCCGCGATCGCGCCCACACAGGTAGTTATCATTCCCGTCGCACAGCATAAGGAAGGCGTTCTCGATGCCGCTTACGCTCTCCGCGATAAGCTTTCGGCAAAATTCCGCGTAAAGGTTGACGACAGCGACAACAGCGCGGGTTGGAAGTATTCTCAGTACGAGATGAAGGGCGTACCGCTTCGTATCGAGATCGGTCCGCGCGACATTGAAAACAACTCCTGCGTTCTCGTTTCGAGAGTAAGCCGTGCGAAGAGCTTCGTTTCCCTCGACGGAATCGAGGATTCGGTTGAGGCAGGACTTAAGAGCGTTCACGACGAGCTCTACAACCGCGCTCTCGAGAACCTCAAAAACCGCACCTCGAACGCGGCAACCTGGGAGGAATTCCTTGATATCGCAGAGAACAAGTCGGGCTTCATTCGCGCAATGTGGTGTGGCTGCTCCGAGTGCGAGGACAAGATCAAGGACGAGACCGGCGGCGTCAAGTCGCGTTGCATTCCCTTTGAAGAGGAACATATCTCCGACGTTTGCGTATGCTGCGGTAAGCCCGCGAAGCATATGGTCGTCTGGGGACGTCAGTATTAATTGAAAATTTAAATATGAGTGAGGAAGAGATCGGATGACCGGCTCGTGGTGATTTCAGTGCGAACATTCTGCTTCCGTCTCTTCCCCTCATCCACCGCTTGCGCGGTCCCCCTTCCCCGCCGGGGAAGGTAAATTTATAGTCTCGTTCAGATTTCTGAATTTCGGTATAAGCAAATCTGTTCTGAAGTTTTTTGCTGAATACACGTGTTGCGTTATCTCTATAGCAAATGTTCGCACTTGCTAAAAGACCTTCCCCGGCGGGGAAGGGGGACCGCGCAAGCGGTGGATGAGGGGAAGAGACAGAGCACCTTTGTTAGCACGGAATTGAATATCGAGTGAAATCCATCAAACTCCGAGATTGTAATTTGTTCAGTTTCGGAGCTTGCTTTTTCTAACATAGAATATTGAAAAAGAATTATATCAAAAAGGAGTTTTACCATGAAAATCCTCCACGACGTACACAATCACAACACTTTCTCTGCCTGCTGCAACGATCCGACAGCTTCAACCGATGCGTTTGTCGCAAAGGAAGTCGAGCTCGGCAACAAGATATTCGGTCTTTCGAACCACATCTGGGACGAGAGCGTAAAGGGCGCGTCCTATTGGTACAGCAAGCAGACCATCAGAAAGGCGGAGGAGGCAAAGGCTTCTCTTGCTAAAGCACCCGCGACTCTTAAGTGCCTTTTCGGCGCGGAGAGTGAGTATTTCCATTGCCACGACAGACTCGGAATGTCGATCGAGGGCGCAAAGCGTTTCGATTACATGCTCATTCCTCATTCGCATCAGCATATGAGAAACCAGGTACTTTGGGATCTTCCCGAAATTCAGGAGATGAGAGCGAAGATCGCCTCCGACGTTGCGGCGGCTCTGCCCTATCTCGCAGAGGATACCGTAAAGGTCATGGCAAATGCGCTCCAGGAGGCGCACCTTAAAAAGTACGTAACCGAGCAGAAGACCGACCTTGGTAAGTATATGACCGCCGCGGCTGTCAAGAGCTTCAACGATCTTTGCGCAAACGAGACCTTTATCAAGATGTGCGCAACTCTGCCCACCTCGATCGCGCATCCCTTCGCATTCTGCGGAATCCCGAATGAGATCAAGAATTCCTTCCTCATTCAGATCCCCGATGAGGTGCTTTACGACTGCTTCACACGCGCGAAGGCTATCGGCGCGTACTGCGAGATCAACTGCGCGGCTGTGACCGAGCACGGTATGGACCTCGAGCAGAATCAGCTTATGCGTGTGTTCCGGAACGCAAAGAAGGCGGGCTGTCAGTTTACCTTCGGTACCGACTCACATTCTGTCAAGAGCCTTGAGCTCGTCCGCGTAGGCGATCAGGTCTGCGACTATCTCGGACTTACCAAGTCCGATATCGCGGAGTACCTGCAGGACGGCGTAGAAGAGTGATCGCAGATAAATAATTTTAATCTCTCCCTCCACCGTAGCCTGACTGAGGGAGAGAAAACATATAAATGTAAACGGAGGTGAAGATATGAAATCCTTGTCTACGGGCACGGGAATCAAGGACAGGCTCAAGCAATTTGATATCTGTCTGCTTATCTGCACCTCCGTATTGTCGATTATGAGTTTGCTTCTGATGTATTCGATCGCGGATAAAGAGGGAATGGGACTCTTGAAGATGCAGGCAGCGGCAACCTTCGCAGGCGTTTGCGTCATGGTATTCCTCTCAACGGTCGACTATCAGGAGGTCGTAAACAAGCTCTGGATCCCCTTCCTTATCGCGGAGATCGGGCTGCTCGGAATTACTCTGGTCTACGGAGTTGCCGAGGGAACGAACCAGAGCTGGCTTATAATCGGTCCCATCAGCATCCAGCCCTCCGAATTCGTCAAGGGGACCTTTATCGTCACCTTCTCGAAGCACCTCGACCTTGTCAAGCACAGGATAAATCATCCGCTTTCGCTTCTCGGTCTCGGTGCGCACGCCGGCGTGATAATCGGTCTGATCCTGATCTCGGGTGACCTCGGAGTTGCGCTCGTCTACTGCGGAATCGTCGCTCTGATGCTCTTTTGCGCGGGTCTCAGTCTTTTCTACTTCCTCGGCGCGGGTGTCGCTCTTTTCATTGCGATCCCTTACGTCTGGGAATTTCTTGCCGACTATCAGAAAAACAGAATCATCTACGGCTTCAATCCCGATGCTGACCCCGAGGAATACGGTTATCAGGCGATAATGGGGCGCAATGCGCTTGCCAACGGCGGATTCTTCGGAAACGGCATTCACGGCGGAGACTATTACAAGAATCTTTTCGCCTGCGAGAACGATTTTGCTTTTTCCACTCTCTGCGAAAAATTCGGTGCGCTCGGCGGTATCATAGTACTCGTTTGCCTTGCGATCGTAGTTATCCGCGTATTTATGATCGCGCGGACGTCACGTAAGGACAGCGGCGCGTTTATCTGCATTGGTGTTGCGGCGGCTATCGTCGTGCAGACGGCGGAGAACGTCGGAATGTGCCTTGCGATGCTCCCCGTAATCGGAATCACGCTTCCCTTCATAAGCTACGGCGGCTCATCGACGCTTGCGATGTACCTTCTGCTCGGAATGGTGCATTCGGTCAAAACACATCGAGTCAAGTATAATTTTGAGCGCGAACATGCATAAAATATCCTCCCCACGAATACAAACTAATGTGTGAATGTTTGATGGGAGGATATTTTTATGTTTATTTATTCGTTCAGAGCGAGCACTCTGCGCTTTTTTGCACTTCTGATCCTTGCCGCGGGCGCGCTGACGGCATTGATCATCTTTGTCCCCGCCTACGATGCAGAGGATTACAGCGACACGGCGGCGAAGATCAGCTATGACAAGATCGATACGAACGAGGATCGAATCGCCTTCCTCGCGCAGTTCGGATACAAGGTCTCGGGCGAACCGATCGAAAGCGTGGAGCTGACTCTGCCAGACGATTTCGACCGCGTTTTTTCCGGCTACAATGAATTGCAGAAGGCGCAGGGGCTTGACCTTACGAAGTACAAGGGCAAGACTGTTACGCGGTATACCTACGAGGTCACGGAATACCCGGGGCACGAGGGAGAGAAGATCTATGCCAATCTGATCGTACGCAAAAACCGCATCATCGCCGGCGACATCTGCTCCGCAGAGCCAAGCGGATTCATTCACGGGTTTGAGAGGAACGGGGAGGAATAATGCAAAATGCAGAATGCAAAAT
>JAFQPI010000009.1 GCA_017411805.1 Clostridia bacterium | reverse complement strand
GCGACGGTGAAGGAGCCCGCGAGCCTTTATTTATTGCAAATTTGAATAAATGTAAATGCTTAAGAACCTTATATTTTTATTCGCAAGCCTTAAAATTATAGATAGGCTTAACGCGGCATACGATCTTCGCCGTGGGTTCGATATTTTCGACGATCTCATCCATACTCTTGTAAGCCATGGGCGATTCGTCGAGAGTGTCGGGAAGAATACAGGTTGAGTAGATGCCCGCCATCTCTGCCTCATATTCAGCCATCGTGAGACGCTCAAATGCCATAGAGCGCGACATGAGTCTGCCCGCACCGTGGGGCGCGGAATAGTTCCAATCCTCATTACCCTTACCAACGCAGATGAGCGAGCCGTCGCGCATGTTGATGGGGATGAGGAGTTTTTCGCCTGTCTTTGCCGAGACCGCACCCTTGCGGAGGATCATTTCGTCTACGTCAATATAGTTGTGAACGGTATGGAAGGCTTCAAGCATGACAAGTCCGTATTTCTCAAGCAATATCTCCGCCATTCGCTCGCGGTTTCGCTTTGCAAATCTCTGGCATATATCAACGTCGTGGAGATAGTCCTCCATGAACCTGCCGTGGAGATAGCAGAGGTCGGCGGGGAGAGTGGGCTCTTTTGCTTCCCATTCCTTTTCCATAGCCTTGAGGGTGTCCTGGATCTCGCTTCTGCGTCCCGATTCCTTGTAGGTGCGGATGATCTCTTCGCGTCGGTTGAAATAATCTTCCTTTCCGATGTTGAGATCGACGGCGACCGACTGATAGTAGTCTGCAACCTGCGTGCCGAGATTTCGGCTTCCCGAGTGGATGACGAGATACTTGTTGCCCTCGTCATCCGCATCTATCTCTATGAAGTGATTGCCGCCGCCGAGCGTACCGAGGCTTCGCTCGAGACGCTTTGCGTCTCTGAGATATCTGTAGCAGCGGAGAACGGTGAGGTCGAATCGCTC
This sequence comes from Clostridia bacterium, assembly GCA_017411805.1. Lineage (GTDB taxonomy): Bacteria > Bacillota > Clostridia > Oscillospirales > CAG-272 > CAG-390. The sequence goes on along the minus strand of JAFQPI010000009.1, from coordinate 12,335 downwards.
GCCCCGACCCTCCCAGACGTCTCTGCCCGAGGGGATGAAATGCGCGGCTTCGTCGAACTTTTCAAGGTCAATATCGACCTTGCCGAGCACGACGGTGTACATACCGCAGCCGATATCAACGCCGACCATCGCGGGAACGATCTTGTCGGTTATAGTCATGGTCGTGCCGATGGTGCATCCCTTGCCCGCGTGAACGTCGGGCATTATGCGGATCTTTGAACCGGAAAATTCCTCCATGTCGCATACGGCTCTGATCTGCTCGATCGCGCCGTCTTCGATTGTATTTGTATAACACTTGGCAATATTGTGCTTGCCTGTGATCTCTATCATAATTTTTCTCCTTTCTCGAAATAGCGTGAAAGCAATTCTTTGTCGCAGTAGTAAGGACCGCAGCAATCTCCCTCGTGGGTTTTGATATAAGTCCATGAAAAATCTTTTGCCGCGACGTATATTTCCACATGAACTTCAAGCGTATCAGAATGGGTGTTGTTGGGATCGAGTGCAAATGATTGCTTTCCACCGAAGGGTTCAATGTATATGGCATTTTCTTTTTTTCGTCCTCTGATTTTGTCAAATGCGGCTCTCGCCTCATCTCCCACAAGGTAGCTTCCTTCGGGAAGGTATTTCCAAGAGAAAAGATGCCAGATATAAGGTTCTGCGTTTAATATATATCTTATGTTTTTGTTTTCGGAAGTATTGTATAAGGGAGCCGCAAAGCTTTTTAGCCACATTTTCTTGAATTCATTGAGTTTCATGTTGTTTCTCCTTTAAGTCTTTGAATCGAGCAGGCCGACGAGCTGCGTGACGATATCTCCGCTTCCGCCGAGATTGATATTGCCCACGTTCTCGCAGATCCTCTCGACGAATTCAAGCTCCTTGAGCTTGTAGAGCGTCTTGTTTTCGTCCATCAGCTTTGCGGTGTTGAGCAGAGAACGGGTGGATGCGACCTCTTCACGGCGTGTGATCACGTTTGCCTGCGCGCGCTTTTCGGCAACGAGGACCGTGTTCATGATCTCGCGGATATCGCCGGGGAGGATGATATCCTTGACACCCGCTTCCCTGATCTCGACGAAGAAGTCTCCCTCCTTCTCCTTGAGCCTTTCAAATACAAACCGAGACATTTCGTCCTTGCGCTCAAGGATCTCGTCGAGTTTGTATTTGCCGACATATTCTCTGAGTGCGAGCTGTGCGGCAACGTGGATCTGCTCGGCGTAGTCATCGACCTCGGTGAATATCTTTTCGTAATCGGCAACTCGGTAGTTGACCATCAGATTGACTCTGATCGAAACCTTATCCGCAGTCAGAATCTCCTGTCCCGTGACGTTCATCTGTGTCAGACGGGTGTCGACGTATTCAACGTCTACCTTGATTCCGTTATTCCAGAAGTAGTAAGTACCCGCATCGAGGATGCACTCGGGCTTGCGGTTGAAGCAGACCCGCGCCTTCTGGTACTCGGCTACCTCTATCTTGACGTAACGAGCTTCGGGGATCTTTGCGAAGATGTATTCGGGAACCGATCCGTCAATGCGGGGCGAGGATACGTCGATCTTCCTGAACTCATGCACGTTTGTACCCTTCCAGAAAGCCCACTTGCCCTGAAAATTGAGAAGCGAGTAAAATTTTCCGTTTACGTAATGAAGCGCATATTCCTCGTCCCCGATATCGACGACCTCGACAGAATTTGCAAAATCTTTATCGGCGAGAAGAGTTTCTATATTGCACTTCCTTGAAACGATGGCAAATTGAGGGCTTTCGATTGAAAATACTTCGATATCTCTTCCTCCGAAAACGTAATACTTGCCTGCGCCGAGCAGCTTTACGTACTTTCCGTTCTTGAAGAGAAGACCTCTCTGGTTTTCGTTGATGATGATCTTTTTCATGATGATTCTTCCTTTCAGTCCAATTTGATTTCTTTTTGCCCCGTTTTAGTGTATCCGAAACAATCTCGGTAGAGCTTTTTGCCGATATAGTCTTTGTATCTGTAGCAATCCCACCGATAATATTCATTCCAATAACTGATCATTCGTGTATGCGCACGCTTTATATAATCAAAATTGAGCGAACAAATTTCGCGGTATTTTCGGCAATCGCGCTGATTTATCGCATCGTAAACCGTTTGCAGGATTTCAACAACGTATTCGTCGCATATCTTAATGATGTAAGGTATTGCCCATTCGGGCGGTTCCTTCTCAAGCAGAGCTTTTATGTGTTTTTCACGGATATAGCCGTCGGAGTTTCTTGACATAATGCAATGATATATGTTTTTTTGCGTTTGTGTGAGCGAGCTTTCAAATGAGTTATTCGGTTCTTTGAGCACGATTCTGTAGGGGATGGCTATTATTTCACCGGATGAAAGCAGCCATTTGGTGCTGTCGTCATAATGAAATCTGTTATTGACTATTATAATTTTCTTACATATCTGTTCTACATCATTTCGCAGACAGAGCGGAAATGCTCGGGTCATACGTTCGGTAAATGATCTTATCGAGCGTCTTTGAAAAAAGTTCAACATGCCCTCCTCCTTGTTTTTTGTTTTGCAACCGTTCATACCGATTGGGCGGCGGAGAGCTTGAGCGGGGAGCTTGCAGGGCGGAAAGTCAGACTTTTGACCCTGCTTGCGCCGTCGCGGTATCCGCACTCCGGCAAAGCCCTGTCGGTATATTCGAACGGTTGCGATTCTGAGAAACGTTCCTTAACGTTTTTGTCCCGTAGGACGTCCTAAGCCACAGGCATATACCCTTTCGGTATACGGCAGGATTCGAACCTGCGAAAACGAGTTTGCACCCTCCGGTGTTAAAAGCTTAACAGGCTTTTTTAGAGTAAGACTTTTCGGCATACGCTTTGGGAACCCCTTGCGCACCTCGGTGATTCATCCACCTTTGCCTTACGATCATATTTTACCATTAATGAGACCGTTTTGCACGGAAAAAAAGCTGCGAACTCTTAGAAATTTGAGAAAACTAAGAATAATTTCTTATCGACTATGCAGTGCAGACGGTGCTCTCCTCATTCACCGCTCCTCGCGGTCCCCTTTCCCCGCTGGGGAACGTAAAGGGTGCAGCGATCATCTTTTGTTTCTGCAGCGAATATTATTCACCAAGATAATTTTGCATAGTAAGACGGAATATTTTATTAAAAAAGTTTGCAAAAACTCCATTACGAGTGCAAAATGATTAAAATAAAATATTCCGATCTGCCCAAACAAAATTATAGCATTATCCGATGTTCGCTGAAAATCAAAGAAGTTTGCAGATGTCCTTATACGTTCCCCAGCGGGGAAAGGGGACCGCGGGGAGCGGTGAATGAGGAGAGCCGAGTCTGTTTTGCACGAACGACAAGTGTGCTCGTCCTTTGCATTGCCTCACCGAGAAAGCGTTGTTTGCACTTGCTTATAAATATTCCAAATTAAAACCGCTGTCATTTCCTGTTCGCAGGATGACAGCGGTTTAATTTATCTTAAATTTTGTTCTCTTTGAGCCAAAAGTTTCTTTTTTATCAGCTCAACGAAGCTGTCGGGGGATTCTGCCTTGACGCGCGGACCGAACGAGAGAACTCGGATAACGATCTCCGACTCGTCCTTGTGGTCAAACTTGACGTGAAGCAGGTATTCATTCTTTCCGACTTTTTCGGCACGTTTTTCAAAATGCGCAAAGTGGAGCATACACCGCTCAAGCGCGTTGCGCTCGTTTTTGATGCGTAAAGTTACCGTATCGTATCGTACCTCGCGTTCAATATGCTTGAATGATTCGCCGCAGTAACCGACGGAACGGATCTTCGAGAGATTGATTGTATGCAGATATTTGCAACCGTCGGTGATGAGACGGAATTTGTCATCTTTTTCGGAGTATTCAAGACGCAGGGGCATACACTTGGCGTAGACTTCCTTACCGTTCTTGTTGACCATATTGATCTTTATAGGCACTCCGTCATGAATAGCCGAAAGGATGAAACGGAATCTACTGATATACCCCTCGTCTTCGAAGTCGTCGCCGTCGCAGTATTTGTCGTAGAGGTAATAATCATCCGGAATAAATAAAGGCTTAACGTCATCAAGACCTTTGAGGGAAACGCCGAAAAGTCTGACTCTCGGGTCGAGAGAGACCGCCTTGAGCCAGCTCTTTTGAAGATTTGTAAGAGGAACTGTCGGCTTGTGCTTGAGGATCGTGCTCATATCGTGGCGTACGAGCTGCCATTTTCCGCTTTTAAGCGAGGGAAGAATTGTCGTTGCGCTCTCACCGAAAGCCTTTTCGGAGACGATCTTCCGCAGCACACGCTCGTCTCTCTCGCCGTCAATAAGCTTTGATATGATCTCGGCAACCGAATTGTAATAGGCGGAATAAAGCTCGCTGAATATCATAATTCATCCTCCTTTATTCCGTACATCTTATACATCTCTTCAAGATCGGCTTTGAATCTGTTTTCTTCGGTGCGGTTCGAGAAGTTCATCTGCGCGATGCGGCAGATGAAGGTACGTATCCACGGGATCATCTCGCTTGTCTCGTGGACCTCTGCCGTGAAGCGGTAGGTTGAGTCATCGAGCTTTTCAACTGTTCCGTTTCGCTTTTCGCGGTAGAGACGCTTTACTATGTAATCCTCGTTTTCTGCCACCTTGATGGTGAAGGAGACCTGTTCTGTGTGTACCTTACCGCGCCTGCCGCGGTTTGGAACTACGCCCCACATGTTTCCCTGCATTTTGTCAAGCATCGCACGGAGCTCGTCGAAGCGCGGAGTTACGTCCTCAAGCTTTACGTTTGAAAGATAATCGACGCGGAATGAGCGGAAGCAGTTGAAATCGGGATGATAGGCGATCAGATGCTGTTTGCCGTTTTGTGTGCTGATAAAAATGCGGAGCGGGATTATGCGATTTTTTCTCGGCTCATCGGAGCGGCTGCTGTGATTCGTGACTGTAACAACACGCTTTTGGCGCATTGCCGTAAAGAGCGCGGCGAGAATACCGCTGTCCATCGCACCCGTGATGTAGTGATGCTTGAAGGCGAAGGCGTTTTTATGCGGCTTCGTTTTATCGAGCAGGAATGAGCCGATAACGCCGCAGGGCGCAATTTCGGAATAGAAATCGAGCAGATCATTGTATTCGGAAAGCGAAATATCCTCCGCGCGGCGGTAGAGCATGCGCTTGCCCTTCTTTTCGGCGATCAAAATACCCTCCTCGCAATACTCCTTGAGCTTTTTGCGCAAAGTCGATTCGTCGAACATCATGGGCGAATCGAAATAAGACAAATATTCCTCGTCGATGATCCTCATTAACTCGGGGATGGAATAAGATATTTCGGGAGAGTGGAGAATATCGAAGATGATAAAATGAAGGGTGACGTCACCGTCGGTGAAGCTTTTTGATTTCCAGGCTTTGTAGAAGGGATTGTGGCGCGAGGTGCGGCTGTCGATCGAGATGAAAACGTTTTTTCCCTCGGGCGTGCGGAGGAAGCTCATGTGGTCTCCGAGTATGCTTTCCATCCGACGACGCTCATCATCGTATGAACGCGCGCTCTTTTTGTTATAATCATCACGGCTCTTGAATCCGTAGACGTAAAACTCGCGCATGTACGCCCGTATGCGCTCAAAATTTTTGATAAGCTCGCTGTATGACGACATAAGCTTCTCCTTTCGTGATTATTCTTTGTAATTATCAGTCAAAGAATTTAACAAGCTCGCCCATATCTTTGCGCTTTTTCTGTCTGAGTTTGTCGCCTTCCTTGGGGTATCCTACGGTGATAACGAGTCTGACGGGTGCGTCGAGGGAGCAGATCTCGCGGATCTTCGCATCGTCGAACCAGCCGAGAATACAGCTTCCGAGTCCCTGTGCGGCGGCTTCGGCGGTGATGTATGCCGCGAGGATGCCGATGTCGATCGAGCGGTAGTCGTTGCCCTTGACCTTTGCGCCGAGCGCGGCGGAGGCGACGTAGGGCTTCTCGGAAATTACGATCAGAACGGGCGCATCGGACGCGAATTTGTTCATTCCCATACCCTGAGTAGCCTTTGCAACGGCGCGAGCCGACTCACCGCGGCAGACCGTCATAAGATAGGGCTGACCGTTGCAAGCCGAGGGAGAGAGCCTCGCCGACTCAAGTATCGCGTCAAGCTTTTCCTGCTCGACGCCTCTTTCCGCGTCGTAACTGCGGCAGGATTGACGGGTGTTAGCTATTTCTGTGAAATTCATTTCTTGCTCCTTATACCGTTATGTCGACCAACTCAAATTTCAGCACCTTGCGGAGCTCTTCAAGCGTGATCTCGACCTGATAGCCGATCCTGCCCGCGCTGAAAAGGATGGTTTCGTGAGCGGCGGCAGTGGCATCGATGAAGGTCTGAAACTGCTTTTTCATACCGATGGGCGAGCAACCGCCGTGGATGTATCCGGTCAGCGGGAGCAATTCCTTCTGCTTTATCATCACGATATTCTTCTCGCCCGCCGCGCGTGCCGCCTTTTTGAGATCGAGCTCGCGGTGAACGGGTACGAGAAAGACAAAGAAATTCTTCGATGCGCCGACGGTCACAAGCGTTTTGAAAACGTGGTTGGGGTCTTGATGAAGCACCTCCGCGATCTCGGTTCCGCTGATCGCGTCGGTGTCAACGTAAAGATGCTTTTCGTACTTGACCTTTTTCGAGTCAAGCAGACGCATCACGTTTGTTTTTTCGTCTGTTTTTTCATTTCAATTTTACTTTACGTCTGCGCCAAGCCAGGTCTGAACGTCGTCGGGGGAGGGAAGCTTGTCGATCCAGCAAACGCCGAAGGTCAAGGTCTGCGACGCGGTTTTCTCTGTGGTGTGCAGAATGATTCCGTTTTGAGCAAATTCAATTTCAAGATCGAGTTTTTCGGGCTCGATGAACGCCAGCGTGATCCGTCCCTCGCAGAGATCGGCGGTAACGGCATCGAAACGCTCGCCCGTATCGGAGAGCGCGTCGCATTCGGGATTGTTGAGGCAAATGCAGATCTCGTGCATGCCACCGTCAGAGTTGTAATCATATTCGATCTTACGAATACCGCTGACGTCGGCAAAGGGCGACTCGGGAGCAACGGCTAAGTGGCGTAAGGTTTCGATCTCGCCGTCACATAACAGGTAAATTCCCCCGAAGGTGGTGGATATACAGTTTCCCGCGCCGCTTTCAAACCAACGAAGACGCATTTTGTGGAGAAAGTCTTCGGTGATTTCAAAACCGGAGCTTTCACCAATCACCGAGTCGATGCCGCAATAAGGGCACTGCGCCGTGCCGCTTTTACCTTCGTCGATCCAATCCTCGATATCGCTTGAAGAAAAGATCTTTTTGCAGTAGAAGCAACCGCATTTTTGTTCGGCTTCAAGCGCGGCTCTGTTATCAAAGGAAGCTTTGTGCGCCGCTTCAAGATCGTAAATCATTTTAATTCAAATTCACCGAGCTTTGATTCCGCAATATAATCATTTCTGAAGGTGCGGAGAGTTGCCATATGGGGCTGACTGATGTGCACCTGCTGATGCTCTTTCGATTCCCACGCCTCGATAAGAAGAAGCTCGTTGGGGTTCTTATCAGCATAGTAGTAGTCGTAGCGGATGCAGCCGTCCTCTGCGCGTACAGCATCAAGCACGCCCTCGGTCTTCATTCTTTCGACAAACGCCTCGCGCTTGCCCTCGTGGCAGATGAAGTAAACGTAGATGGTATACATATTTAAATCCTCCTTAAAGTTCTGCAAGTATGTCAGCCGCGTTTGTGTCGGGCTTGACCTTTGGCATTATTTTTTCGATATTTCCGTTTTCGTCAATGATAAAGGTCGTACGGACTACGCCGAATGCGACCTTTCCGTACTGCTTCTTCTCCTGCCATACGCCGTAAGCCTCGATGGCGACGCGGTCGGGGTCGGAGAGGAGAACGAAGGGAAGATCATATTTTTCGGCAAATTTAACGTGAGAGGCGACGCTGTCCTTGCTGACGCCGATGACCTCGACGCCCTTTGCCTCAAACTGCTTGTAGGCTCCCGCAAATGCGCAAGCCTGACGGGTACAGCCGGGCGTGTTGTCTCTCGGATAGAAGTAGAGAACTACCTTCTTGCCGTGAAAGTCCGAGAGCGAAACGTCGTTTCCGTTTTTGTCCTTAAGTGTGAAAGCGGGCGCTTTCATTCCGATTTCAAGCATGGTACATCTCCTTATAAATATCTTTCAAAGATCATCAGCAAGAATTCAAGCCCCGTGGGGAGAGAATCGGGGTAGAGAAGCTCGCCGAGATTGTGCGGATACGAGGTCATGCATAGACCGACGTCGAGAGAGGGAATGCCGCGGCTCATAGGATAACGGCAATCTGTGCAAGCCGACGAATATCTCGGTTTGATGCCAAGCGACTGCAGCATCTCTCCGTGCTCCTCGCCGATTTTTTTCATAACCTCGTCGGGAACTGTATTCCAATGCGCCGTGTCGCTGACGATCTCGTTTGTGATAGTGACCTGCTCCGTCGTGTATTTTTCTACGGCTTTTGCAAGGAGAGATGCGAGAACCTCGTATCTTTCGTACTTATCCGAACGGAGCTCGATCAGAGCGTGAGCCTCGGCGGCGATGATGTTATGTCGGTTTCCGCCGCTGATAGTCCCGACATTGATCGTCGTGCGCTTAAGCTTGTTCTCGGCGATATATTCACGGCAGGCTGCGGAGGTGTCGAGAATGACTCTTGAAAGCTCCTCGATCGCGCTCGGAGTACCAAATGCACCGAGAGCGTGACCGCCCGGTGCGCGGACGGTGACGCGGTGATTGTAATAGTTGACCGTGCCCGTGTAGATTCGCTTCATAGAGGCGTCAAAGCTGTAGCAGAAATGAATATCGTCGGTACCGTTCTTGGTCAGATAATTGTACATACCGACGCTTCCGACCTCCTCGGAGGCGGTTGCGATGAAGAGCACGCCGTATTCGTTATCCACGGGCGGATTATCGATAAGGTATCTCATTCCGAGCATCAGAACCGCGAGATTTGCGGTATCGTCGCCGATTCCGGGACAATAGAGCTTGTCGTCCTCCTTTTTGATCTCAAGCGGAACGTCAAAGTCAAAAACGGTATCTGTGTGAGCAGAGAAGATGATCCATTTTCCGCTCTTTCCGGGGAAAGCCTTCCAGACTACGTTGCAGAATTCGTCGATCTCAACTCCCTCGGCTCCTGCATTTCTGAGCCATTCCGCGCAGTATTCTGCGCGCTTTCTCTCATGTCCGCTCGGTGCGGGGATGAGAGTCATATCGCAGGTAAGCTTAGTAAGCTCCTCTGCGTGAGCGATAGCATAATCGTGAAAAGTCATCAGAAATTAAACTCCTCTCTTTCGTAGATCTTGCATTTTTGGGTGTTAATCAGCATTCTGCCCTTGTAGAATCCGACACATTCGACCTCCTGATCAAAGAATGGTGCTGTCGAAAGATCCTCGCAAAGGGCGTATTTTTTCTCCTTGAGGTCAATGACGTTGAGCGCGTCGGGCGTGTCCTCTCGTCCAAAGCCGAACGAGTAGTAGAGCTTATCATCGTAGATCGTTCCGCCCTGCGTTGCGAAAGCATTGAAGGGAAGGAAAAACTGATCGAGAATGTCGTCCGCGGTGAAGGTGACGTCACCCTCGGCAGGATCGGGAAGGCGGAATTTGGTTACGATATATTCGTTGTCGGGGCGATACATCTCGCGTTTTGTGCGGTAACGAGCAGAGTGGAGATAGAAGAAGCCGTTCTTGACGTCAACGAGCGACGCGGGCCAGCCCCAACCGGGTATCTCGAATTTCTCGCCGTCTTTTTCTGTAGGCTTGTAATAAATCCGCTGAACCGTTTCAGCCGAGTAAACATCGTCGCGCAGACGGATTTGCTCGACTGCGCAGTAAGCGAGCCAACCCTTTTCATCCGCATCACCGCTGTTGCCCGCGGTAACGTACATCAGAGGAAAATCCTCTCCGGGCATAGTTGCGCCGAACATAGCGTCGTTCGCGTGATTGTCATATCTCTTGTCTTCCTCGTCCTTGCAGTACGAACCGAGCTTGAAGATGCCGACGGGCTTCGGATCGCGGCTGACGAGATCGTATGCGCCCGCGACTCCGCTGTGATAGAGTACGAAAGCGGTGTCGCCGTGGATAGCCATTCCCTGAACCGAACGGCGTTTGCCGAACATCTCGGCGGTGGGATTCTCAAATTCCATATAAAGCTTGTACATTGTCTTTTACCTCACAAGTTCTGCAATCTTATCTTCGGTCAGACGGTAGGTGGTCCATTCATCCATCGGAACCGCACCGAGCGAGAGATAGAATTTTATGCTCGGCTCGTTCCAATTTAGGCAGGTCCACTCCATTCTGCCGCATTTGCGTTCTTTGGCAATTCTTGCAACTTCGCAGAAGAGAGCCTTGCCGTAGCCCTTGCCGCGATGCTCCGGCCAGACGAAAAGGTCCTCAAGATGAATACCCGAGCGTCCGACGAAGGTGGAATAATTGTGGAAGAAGAGCGCAAACCCGACCTCCTTGCCGTCCTCAAGAGCAAAGATGACCTCGGCGTTTCCCTTGCCGAAAACGACTTCCTTGATCAATTCCTCGGTGTTGACGACCTCGTCGAGCATTTTTTCGTAAGTAGCAATTCCCTTGATAAATTCAAGGACAAGCGCGGCGTCTTTCTCCGTCGCATATCTGAAATTAAAATTTTTCATTGTGTTTCCTCAGTCAGGGGTTGTAGTTGTTTTTTTCGTAAATTAGTGCTTCTTCTTCGGCGGTATAATTATTGTCATCGCGAAGAGAATTAAAATAATTATATCATATTTTCTATGATAATTCAACCGATGCGGCTTGATTTTATTGAGTTTTTATGTTATAATATTCGAAAAAAACAGGAAGAAAACAGTTGAAGAGATTTATAATATTGTTATTTGTCATTTTTGCAATGCTGCTGCAAGCCTGCGCCCCCGTAGACGAGGGAGAGGAGCCCGTATCGATCAATACCGATGCGACTACAGAGGAGGAAAAAGAGATTCTGACGGTTGTTGCTGATGGTAAGACCGAGTTTGAAATCATACGTCCCGATGAAATGGACGGCGTCAGATCGCATCTGTTTACGTCTTTTTATAAGGAATTTAACGAAAGATTCTCTTGCAATATCGAAAGCAATTCGGATATCCTCGCATTGGTTTATAAGGTCGACCCGAACGCAAAGGAAATCATCCTCGGAGACACCAACAGGGACGCTTCTGCTGCCCTTAAGGAAAAACTCACCGCAGCCGGCGGAAACCGATTTGGCATTATGGCGACGGATTGCAAGATAGTTATCAACGGAACGGGTTGGTATCAGTGCTACCTTGCTCTCGATTATTTTATTAATAATTTTGCATCTGTTGATGAAAGCGGACGGGTTACCGTTTCGGTCGAGTGCGGATTTGAGTATATTTCAGAGCCATGCGATGACGTAGTATACACCATCGAAGAGTTTGTGTCGAGCGGAAAGGAAATCGCCTTTGCCGCAACAGAAAAGGTTTTGAAGTTCCAGAATAAAAACGGCGCCGGCACCGTTCAGGGCGGCTGCACCGACGGAAAATACGTTTACGCAGGTATGATGGGGACGGGCGATGACGGAGTAGAGTATGGAGTTATTTCCAAATACGATCTTTCAACGGGAGAGCTGATCAAATATTCCGAAAGGCTTCCCTTGCTTCATACAAACGATCTGACTTATGACGCGAAGAATAACAGAATAGTCGTAGCGACGCTTGACGCAGGCTGGACGCGCCTTTCCTTTGTTGATGCCGATACGCTTGAATATCAAGGGGACTTTATTGCGCCCGTAGGTATCCGAGGACTTGAGTATTTGCCCGAGACGAATCAGTACGTCGCTGCGGGCATCGGTATTGAGATCATGCTTCTTGACGAAAATTTCAATAAGCTATCCTCGCATATCTGCAAGGATCAGACTCTTATGACGCAGGGGCTTTATTCGGACGGCAAGTATGTTTACGACCCGCGTTATATTAAGGGCAGAGCGGTACATTTGATGGTTGTCGAGGATATGGACGGAAATCTTATTTCGAGTGCAAATATTTTCGGACTTTCGACGGCGGAGCCCGAGCATATGTACCGCTTGAACGGCAATCTGTATATAGGCTGTAACTACTCAGGATGGCTGTTCAAGATTGAAGTGATACCGCAGAATTGGTGGTAAGAAGAACCCCGACACATCAAGGCTTTTCGCTCAAAGTGACAAAAATTGACCAATGGGTGAAAGCCGGTACGGGACAAGAGAAAATCCGATCATCGAAAAGATGGTCGGATTTTTCTTTATATACAGATGAAAACAGCTCCGAGGTCACAACGATCTCCGAGCTGTTTGGCTTTTATGAGTTCATATTTGGGGTAATACCTATGC
>JAFQPI010000008.1 GCA_017411805.1 Clostridia bacterium | reverse complement strand
ATCGGAACGGTATTCAAGAGCTGATAGTTGGTATAGGTCATGGCGCCGCCCATGTTGGAGGGCAACTGATCCGTTTTGACCACGCCGAAGGCAGAGGTGTCCTTGCCCTCGTACACGTTGTCCAGCCACGTGCGAAAACCTTCTTCAAGAGATTTACCCTTGGGAACGAATTTCAGATACTTCAAACTGCTCTCGGTGATGACCAGCTTGATATCCGATACCTTGCGTGCCGTGGTGTAACCGCCGAGCTGACGGATCTGGGTAATATCATTATCCTTGAACCAATCTTGAAGCCGAGTGCAGAAGGCACAGGACTTGAAGAAGCGGTTTCGGAGAAGTACCATTCCCTTGTCTTCAAGTTCGTTGTCCTCAAATACGCTGACATCCAAAAGCCCCTGGCCATCCCAAATGACGTTTTCGACTTCGGTTGCCTTTTCGACAGCCGTTAGCTCGGTCTTCGCATCCTTTTCAACGCAGACAGCGCGTGTCTTGAAGATACTGCTTCTGTCGGGGATGATGAGAATTGCTTTCTTCGGAAGACTGATGGTCTTCTTCATACTGCTCATGGTCAGCGAGGTATACGCCTCCCACGATGCTAAGTCCGAAACGTTTTCAAGCGAAAGTCCGCAGGCACTCCATTTCATCATATCCGCATAAAGGGGTTCTGCGATGAACAAACAGCGTCCGCCGCGGCTTGCACCCGCGCTTCTCTTGTAGCGAACGTAATGGATGCCGTCCATATCAAAGCCGTCGCGGTACAGAATATCACGCACCTGCTCCGCCTTTACGGCTGTCGGGATGGCGGTCTTGCTTCTGCGGTAGGCTTTTGCCTTATCATCGTAAATGAAGTATTTGCCGAGCACGGAAGCCTCGACGGGATTTTCCACGGGAGCGTATTCCGATACACTATAATGCGGAAGCTCCACGGCTATCAGCGTCGGTACGCCGTCAATCTCACGAATGCAGATGTGGTCACGGAAGTCCTCGTCCATAACGGTGTGGCCGAAGCGAATGAAGCGGTTGCCGCTCTGCTCGAACAGTTTTACTGCATAATCGAACGAAAGGTTAATGATGGCGCACGTGAATTCCAAATCTTCAACGAACGGCACACCCATCTCACTCGCGTGCTTCGGGTAGATCTCGGCAAGCTTTTGCGTGTCAAGGCTCACGTCGAGTGTTGCGTTATATTTGGAATAGTCGATTTCTCCGTCCTTCATAGCGGTCAGTTTTCCGTACATGTGGGACGGATGAGATAGCTTATAGACGTCGCTACCATCAAGGGAAATAATTCGGTAGTGTTCTTGTATCTTTTTCTTCATAGCAATCCCCCTTTCGTTTCGTATTTGTCTTATTATAACATAAATCGGGCTTGAATTCAAGATACCTATGGCATTAGCAGGTACGCTCGGCAGAAGAAGGCGGACAATATTTGCTTTTCTGCGAGTGAGAACCTGTCCTTCCATTTACACGATTATAGAAATTTAGGAAAATCGCGGGTTTCTTCATATTTATATAGGATTTTCAAGGTTTTGGAAACGCCGTTAAAATCCCATTAGTATTTTTGATGGTTGTTTTTGAAATTCTGTGCAAGTTTTTGAGAGCAGATTTCATATGGCCTCTGCCGGAGGCTTTTTCTTTGACTATAGTGACTCAATCCTAATCGTTTAAATGGAGAGGGCTGGTATCGCAAAGTTCTCAAAACGCCAAAGTTAACCCCACGGCAATCTTTTCTGTTGCCGTGGGGGTAACTCATTCATCTTCACCTAACGGCAGAATGAAGGCTTCAGCCATTAACCGCACGCCCAAGCGGAAGCCGTATGAGAAGGCATCGCGCTCGGTGATGCTGTGCATCTCGTTCATGCATTCTTCGAATTTTTCCAGCGTTTCTTTCTGCTTTTCCGTAAGCGTACCGTCCAGCTCCTCGCGATTCCTGGCTACCAACTTAAGTAGCTCCTTCAGCCGCTTGTCACCTCGAGTGCATTGCTCAAAGGGCGAGACGTTGCCGTACCAGAGCTCGTCAATCGTTTTCATCGCCGTCCTCCGCATAAGGAAACGGTGACCGCACACCGAGTTCTTCCTCGGCAATACAGTCACCGTTCTTTTTCATTTTTTCTACTGCGATCAGAGTTTGACGGACGAGCTCCATCTCGATCCATGTCCGACCTTCCTCGGTTCGCTCGTCAATGCCGAGCTGCAATGCCTTTGCCGTCACCGCGCTCATGATATCGTATTTATCACCGCGGTACAGCTCTTCAATCGTAATCTTTGCCATGCGTGTTACCTCCTTTGCTTGGTAACACACAATATACCACAGAAGATGGGAGAAGTCCAGACCTATGGGGATTAGTTATCAATTAAGTAACATTCATGCTTTCAAGTGCGGATTCAAGTTTTTGCTTTTCTTCGCTTCCGACGGTACTTAATCTTAAAATCGGAACATTATATTTCTCTAATATTGCATTCTTGACTTGATCACGCTCGCGCTGCTTCTCATTGTTATGATACGCAAATCCATCCACCTCTACGACCAATATCGGTTGATACGTGAGACGAGAGAAAATCAAGAAGTCCACATGTGTTAAATGATTCGTTGCAAATGTCAACTCGCGCGTATTGAGTTTAGTTAAATCACTCAATATCATACGGAGCGGAACATGCATAACCACGTCATATTTGGAATAGTCACTTTTGCCAAGCACTTCGCGAATGACGGCATACATCAGATTTTCACTATCGACCTCAGATACTCTGCCGTATTTTCGCATTGTATCTTCTCGTGCATCCGCATAGTTATGATACAAATAATCAAACACCGAATGTATTTCGCTATTGATAACCTCGTGGTTGTGATACTGAATGTACCCGATCAATTCGTGAATCGGTGAAGTTGTATCGTTATCGTTTCCATCTGTCACAACAATAAACTGATCGACCGCACGCGATACCGCAACATTCAATCGGTTCGGATCAGAAGCAAACTCGCCAATTTCATTGTCCACGGTT
>JAFQPI010000007.1 GCA_017411805.1 Clostridia bacterium | reverse complement strand
GTGATATATCTCGCAAGGTTAATACCTTGCTTCCCTACATCCCACCAAAATCCATCAAAAATTTATTCGCCGGAGAGTGCGAAGCAGTTTTCATCGAGCAAATATTCGGATAGACAAAGAAAAAATTCGATGCAAGATATTAATCTTACGAGGATTTTTTCTGCAGTATATGCGGATATTTGCCGATGAAAACCTTATGTGTTCGGCTCTCTTCGGCTATTGCATTGTAATAAACTGAAGTTTTGCAAAAAAATAAATAATAAAATCGGGATGTTTTGAAGTTTTTGCTTCATTACATCTCGATTTTTCTATTTACTTATTATAGGTTTAAACCTGACAAAGGATTATTAAAACAAAACAGAATTATCGTATTTGCTTTTCGAGCAACGCTCGAAAAGCTACCTCAATTTTGCATTCTGCATTCTGCATTTTGCATTCTGATTTTTGCATTCCTCACTCGTTCCTCCTTCTTGACATTTCCCCCATTTTGCGCTATAATAAAGTCACCAAATCAAAAGGAAACAATAAAATGAGTGATATAAAGTACACAATAGGTCTCGATTTCGGGTCGCTTTCATGCCGTGGCGTGCTCGTTGACGTGAAAGACGGCTCTATCGCGGCGGAGGCTTCGATGGCGTACCCGCACGCGGTCATGAGCGAGGCTCTGCCCGACGGAACGCCGCTCCAAGGTGATTTTTGCCTGCAGTCCCCCGCAGATTTTCGCGAATCGATGATCGCGGTCGTCCGCGAGCTTGCGGCAAAGTGCGATCCCGCGGACATCATTGGCATTGCGATCGACACCACGGCAAGTACAGTTCTTCCGATCGATAAAAATTTCATTCCTCTCTGCGAGAAGGATTCTTTCGTAAGCCGTCCGCACGCCTGGATGAAGATGTGGAAGCATCACGGCGCCGCGCCCCAGGCAGAAAAGATCCTTCGCATCTGCCGCGAGCAGAAGAGTCCCTACCCCGAGTGGTACGGCGGCACCGTCTCGCCCGAATGTCTGCTCTCGAAGGTCGTTGAGGTATTTGAGCGCGACCGCGAGATCTACGACGAGGCTACGGCTTTCGTTGAGGTGATGGACTACCTTAGCTCGCTTCTGACGGGCACTCCGACCTTCAGCCTCCCGCTTATGAAGGCAAAGGCTTTTTATGACAACGGATACCCCGACAAGGAATTTTTGTCTGCAATTCATCAAGATCTTGCGGAACTGCCGAATAAGCTTACCGACGGATTTGCCGAAAAGGTCATCGCATTCCCGGGCGAGCGCGCGGGTTCGCTCTGCTCCGAAATGGCTGAGATCCTCGGGCTCCAAGCGGGAATTGCCGTTTCCGTCGGAACAGCCGATTCCTATTCGCCGATCTCCGCCCTCGGTATCACGCGAGAGGGCATAATGATCATGATCATAGGCACCTCTATGGGAATGATGCTGATGAGCCGCGAGGGTCATTCGGTCTCGGGCGTCACCGCTTCACTTCCCGACATCTACCGCAAGGACTTATGGGGCTACGCCTCGGGTCTTACGAGCGTCGGCGACTCATTCGGCTGGTTTGCCGAAAACTGCGTTCCCGCCCACTATGAAAAAGAGGCTTCCGAGCGCGGAATGGGAATCCAACAGCTTCTGACAGAAAAGGCATCTCTTCTCGAGCCGGGCGCGGGCGGAGTTATGGCTCTCGATTGGCTCAAGGGTAACAAATCCTGCCTTGCGAACCCCTATCTTTCGGGGCTCTTTATCGGCATCACGATCTCGACCCGACCCGAGCAGATGTACCGCGCCCTCATCGAGGCAACCGCTTTCGGTGCCCGGCGAGTGATCGAGGAATACCGTGCAAGCGGCGTTCCCGTCGATGAGATCCGCGCCTGCGGTGGGATCGTAGGAAAAAATCCACTCCTTATGCAGATCTACGCGGACGTCATCGGTCTTCCGATCAAGGCAAGCTGGTGCGCGCAAGCACCCGCCCTCGGCTCCGCGATCAATGCCGCATCCGCCGCGGGTATCGAAAACGCGATCGACTCAATGTCGGACAGCAATTTCAAGATCTACTACCCGAACAAGGATAATATTGCTCGCTATGACGCGCTCTACGCCGAATATCTCACTCTGCACGACTATTTCGGCAGGGGCGGCAACCGCATTATGGAGCGTCTTCGCGGCAAAAAGTGAATATCAACCGATATTCAATATGCTTTTTCTTGACTTTTCGCGCGTTTTCGGCTATAATTGAGGTACTCTAAGAAAGGGAAACTCAAATGAACGATTACAATTTCGGCAATTTTGTCTGTATGCTCCGCGAGAAAAAGGGCTTGACCCAAGCCGATATCGCAGAACAGCTCGGCGTTACCGCCGCGGCTGTCTCGAAGTGGGAAAACGGCTCTTCAAAGCCGCGAGTCGAGGTCCTCTTCAAGCTTGCGGAAATACTCGGCGTCCGCCCCGAGGAGCTTATGGCGGGGCATTATATAGAAGGAAGCGAAGAAGCAGATCCGAATTCATTCAACATAAAGCTCCCTCGCCTCAGCAAAAAGGCGATCATCGCCATCATCTGCGCCTCGGTCGCCTTCATCCTGATACTCACCGCCTCGATCTTCGGCATCGTTCTCGGCGTTCTCGAAGCGACAAAGGACTCCGAGGAATATAAGCTTGCTTACGCTTATCTTATCGAAAGCGACAAATACGCCGAGCTTGGGCTTAACGAGGATGATATCACATTCAACAGCTACCAAAGAAACGTGACCAAAAACGCGGACGGCGAGAAAGTCGTAAACGTCGAACTCGGCTTTAAGATCGGACTCGGCAGAACGATGTACGTCATCTGCCACGACGACGGCGACGGCTGGTACGTTTGCGAGGAATGCACGAAATTTGAATAAAATCAAAAATTTCCGCCCTTTGGGGCGGAAATTTTCCTTTAACTTCGCCTATGGCGAACATTAACTCGGGCGCAAGCCCGATCTTAACTCACGCGAAGCGTGATCTTAACTCGAGCACAGCGAGACTATACCCTACTTCAATATCTCCTCTATCGCCCTTCCCTGCGCATCGGGAAGATCGACTTCGAGCAGCTTTGCATAGGTCGGTGCTTCGTCAACGATCGGTCTGCGGTCGATGACCACGCCCTCCTTGATATGCGGTCCTTTAGCAACGAGCGTCGGCTGAGGTCCGAGATCGGGATGGTATCCGTGGGTCGCGCGTCCGAATCGGAAATCGGTCAGATCGAGCTTTGCCACGAGCGGTCTCCGGCAGCTATCCGAGAAGGAGGTATATCCGTCGGATTCAAGCACAAAGGAAAAATCGCCGTCAAGATGCTCCTTTTCTGCGATCTCCTCGCGTGTAAAGACCTCGGAAAAGCCGTAAATACCCTCATCGCGGAGGTCGCAGAGAAGCTTATAAACGCGGTCGTGGAGCTCGCGGTCGTTCGGATCCTTCAGATAAACGAGCGAGGACATCGCGTTCGAGAGGCAATATGCTCTGTAATCGACGCATTTGCCCTTCTCGTTGACGTCAACAAGTCCGTGATCGGCAAGGAGCGCGTTTAGCTTGATCGTGCGCTTGATGTCGCGCTGACCGTGGTCGCTGACGAGGAAAAAATCGGTCTCCTCAAGCACGCCCGCATCCTCGAGCGCCTCGCAGATCTGACCGATATGCTTGTCAACGCGGTCGAGCTCGGGATAAAGATGATCGCCGAAAGCACCCTGCGTATGTCTGATGCCGTCGATCTGTCCGTTGTGAACAAAGGTCACCTCGGGCGCGAATTTTCTGATGATATCCGCCGCGCAGGCAACGAGAAATTCGTCGTCATAGGGGTGGATCATAAAATTCTTTCTGCCGCCCTTGACGTAATCGGGATGGAGAAGGTCCGCGTGGCTCTTGATGATCTCAATTACCTCGGGGGATGAGCCCGCATCGGCAAAGGAGGATTCAAGCGTGTCGCCCTTCTTCGGCATCCAGTACTCGTTGATGAGGTAGTCGATATCGGGATGGCAGCCCGTGCAGGTCCAGAAGATCGATGCGGTGCTGTAGCCCTTTTCCTTCGCCGCCGTGAAGATATCCTTGACCTTCACGCTGTCGGCGAACCACTGCCAGGTGTCCTCCTTCGAGTCGGTAGTAAACTTATAATTCGAGAAAACGCCCGTCTTATCGGCATAACAGCCCGTCGACATACTGACGTGATTCGGGTAGGTTACCGTCGGATAGATCGAGCGGATGCGCTCGACGGCGCTGCCGCCCGAAAGGTATTTTTTGAAGTTCGGCTTCTCGCGAAGGTACTCAAGATCCTCGAAAACCATCGCGTCAACCGAGAAAACCAATAATCTTTTTTTCATAAAAAGCCTCTTTTCTTGATTTTTCATGAAATTACACTTGATTTTTCTATGTAATTAATGTAAAATGTAAACAAAAGGAGTATTACAGATGGGCAAAACTTTACTTGAAATATCAAAGGAGATCGGAGTATCGACCGCGACGATCTCACGCGTACTGAACGGCGAGGACTGCGTTTCCCCCGAGACGAGAGAAAGGGTGCTCACAGCCGTCCGGGAAAGCGGATACGAAAAGCGTCCGCGCAGACGCTCTGCCGAGCTTCGCGGAAGCGGGACCGTCCTCGTCATCGCGGGTCAGCTCCACAACCCGATAACCCTCGGATTCATCGACGGAATCCGCCAGCGGCTTGCCGCAGAGGGTATGAGAACCGTCATTTCCCTCAGCGACTACGAGACCTCCGCTGAATGCGACGCGCTGAAATACGCCGCCCAAAACGGCTTTTCGGGCATTTTTCTGCTCAACGCGATCGAAAGCAAGCGGCTTGTCGATCTCCTTGGAGAGATAAAAACACCCGTGATCTTCGTAAACCGATTTTTGCGGTCTGTCGATACCGACGTCGTCACGGTTGACAACTACCGTTGCGGCTATCTTGCCACCGAATATCTCATCCACCGCGGACACCGCCGCATAGCGCACGTCGCAGGGCCCTCCACCTCGGTCACTTGCCGCGACCGAACTCAGGGTTACCTCGATGCAATGCGCGAGTACGGTATCAAAATCGACAAAAGCTACCTCTTTTACGGCGACCGCAGATACAGAAGCGGTTGCGAATTCGGCGCGCAGATCGTTGCGATGCCGCAGGAAAAACGCTTCACCGCCGTATTTTCAACGACGGGTCTTATGGCGGCGGGAATGGTCGATGCACTCCGCGCGGACGGCATCCGCGTGCCCGACGACATAAGCGTCATCTGCAACGACGATTACAGCCGCGACTATATGCCCTGCCCGATCGACTTTACAACCTTCGAGCAGGATCCGATCCTTATGGGCAAAACAGCCGCCGAGCTCCTTCTCGAACGCATATCATCCCCCGGCGGAGCGCCGAAGCGGATGGTCTTCCCGCCCGTGCTTACAGAGCATAACAGCGTAATATTAAAAAGATAATGAATGATGAATGGTGAATAATTAATAATGAATAATTCAGGTTGATTTCCGCGCTTAGCGCGGAAATCTTCCTTTTATTATTCATTTTTCACTATTCATTATTCATTTTTCATTATTTCATATAGAGTCCGCCGTTTACGTCGATCACGTCGCCCGTGATATAGGACGAAAGATCGGAGGAGAGGAAGAGGACGGCGTTTGCAATATCATCGGGAGTGCCGAAGCGTCCCATGGGGATGGTAAGCTTTGGATCGTCCTTGGGGTCGGTAAGCCAGGAGAGACCCTGCGCCATAGCCGTCAGAGTTCTGCCGGGGCAAACGCAGTTTGAGGTGATATTATACTGACCGCCCGAGAGAGCAAAGCATTTTGACATATTGAGAACAGCAGCCTTTGCGGAGGAGTACGCGCAGGAGGATGAACGTCCGCCGCGCTCGCCAGCCATCGAGGAGATATGCACGAGCTTGCCGTAATTCTGCTCCTTCATGATCTCGTAGACCGCCTGAGTGCAGAAGAATACGCTCTTGATGTCGATGGTCTGCATTCTGTCCCAATGCTCGAGGGTGATCTCGTCAACGCGCATAGTGCCCGTAAGCCCCGCATTGTTGACCCAGATATCGATCCTGCCGAAGATATTCTTCATATCCTCGATCTCGCTCTTGAGATTATCGAAATCGGTCACGTTGAAGTATTTGAAAGCCGCGGTATAGCCCTGCGCATTGAGATCATCGGCAACAGCCTGACCCTTTTCGCGGTTGATATCTGTGATAATTACGCTTGCGCCGAATTCCGCAAGTCTGCGCGCGATCGCCTCTCCGATGCCCTGACCCGAGCCGGTTACAACGGCGATCTTGCCTTCTACTAAATTCTTGTTCATTGTATTATCCTTTCGAATTTTCAGTTAATCGGAATAATCCGATAAAATCCGTTTTTTCGTGGGCTTTGCCTACGAAAAAACACCTTATAGACGAGCCACGCGAGTCCGCGCGCCGAGGGGAGCCGGCAAAATCCTTGATTTTGCCAAGCGGCGATAAGCGCGCGTCTCACTTGTAAAACGCAGTTTTACAAGTGGATCAGATAGCAAATCCGTCGAAGTGATGCTTACCCTCGACGTCGGTGATGTCGTACTTTGCGTCAAAGCTTGTGTTATGGATTCCCGCGATCTTTACGTTCGCGTTCTTGAGCTCATCGGGAAGATGGCTGTCATCCGCCCAACGGACGACCTCAAAATCGCCGTTGTCCTCGATATTCATTGTCGTGATCGAGGTATTTTCAAGTCTGACCATTTCCCATACGTCGCGGATCGGAACACGGAGCAGCTTTGCCATAATAAGCTGGATCGTCAGCATATGGCAAGCGATCGCGATACTGTTGCCCCTCTCGCGGTTGACAATGTCGATAATTCCGCGGATTGCGCGCTCCTGAACCTGGAGGAAAGTCTCGCCGCCCTCCATATGAAGCAGATCGGGCTTCTTTTCCCATAGCTCGATCTGACCCGGCCATTTCGCCTCGATCTCATCGCGGTTGAGGGTCTCCCAGCCGCCGCAATGGATCTCCTTGATGTCGGGGACGGGAATGATCTCGATATCTCTGCCGTTCTGAATCCTTTCAGCCGTCATCATCGTTCGCTTCAGCGGACTCGAATAGATGCGGTCGAGATGGAACTTCGACATCGGCTCGCGTAGAGTCTCGACCTGCGCGATCCCTCTCTCGTTAAGAGGATGGTCTGTGCTTCCGATGAAGCGGTAGAGGCGGTTGAGATCGGTCTCGCCGTGGCGTACAATATAAACTGTAGTCATTTTTCTCTTTCCTTTTCAGAATTTTACCGAAAGCGCCGCCTCTCGGAGCGTTTCGGAGAGCGAGGGATGCGCGACCGTGAGCGCGCGCCAATCATCCTGAGTATATCCGCGCTCTACGGCAATCGAAGCCGCCGCGATCATCTCGGGAGCCGCCGCACCGACAACGGTAAATCCGACCGTCCTCTTCGTCTCTCTGTCCATAACGGCAAAAACGCATCCGCTCTCACCCTCGGCAACGGCAAAACCGTTTCCGCGGTAGTCGAAGCGTCCAAGCGCGCCGTTCTCCGAGGTCACGCCGACAGCGGCAAGGGGCGGAATGGTATAAACGCAACGGGGCATGATCCTATGGTCAAGCTCCTTTTTGTTTCCGAGAATATTCGAAACGGCAACCTCCGCCTCGGCGTATGCCGCGTGGGCAAGCATATAGCCGCCGATGACGTCACCGATCGCGTAGATATGCGGAATCTTGGTTTCAAGATATTCGTTTACGGCGACGGTACCGTTCTTTTCGGGCGTGATTCCCGCGTTTTCAAGCGCGAGACCTTCTGTATTCGCGCGTCTTCCCGCGGCTGAAATAACGCAATCGGCATCAATATTGCCCGAAGACGTGCGAACAGTATAGATTCCTTCGATCTTCTCTACACTTTCGACCTTCACAGAGCATTTGATCTTTATTCCCTTCGCGGTGAGACTGCGGACGAGCAGATCGACCGCCGACTTTTCCTCGCGCGGGAGGATAGAATCCATCATCTCGATGACGGTCACATCCGAGCCGAAAGCCGAGAATGCAGAAGCAAACTCGAGTCCGATGACTCCGCCGCCGATTATGCAGAGCTTTTTCGGCAGTTTTGTCAGCGAGAGAGCCGCCGTGCTGTCGATGCAGTATTCGCTTCCCGGGAAAGGAAGCTTTATCGCTGATGAGCCCGTTGCGATAATGACGTCGCCTGCCGAGTATTCTTCGCCGTTGCAGACGACGGTATTGGCATTTTTAAATGAAGCGGTACCTCTCACGACCTCGGCCTTTGCCGAGCGGAGCATCGAGGCGATGCCCGAGGTGAGCTTTTCGATGATGGGTGCCTTGCCCCTCATAACTCTTTTGAAGGAATACTCGCCCGCGCCGCGGAGAACGCCCTCCTCCGTCATCGAACGGATCTTTTCAAGCGCATTTGCGCGGTCGAGAAGATATTTTGTCGGAATACATCCGACGTTCAGGCAGGTTCCGCCGAGCGAGTCCTTCTCAAAAAGGCAAACTCTCTTTCCTGCACGCGCGGCGGCGAGGGCGGCTGTATAACCGCCCGGACCACCGCCTATTATTATTAATTCGAAGCTTTTCATATCAGCATAAGCACGGGATTTTCGATGAAGTCGCGCAGATCGGACATGATCGACGCGCCGACGTTGCCCTCGATAACGCGGATATCAAAGCTTCCGCTGACAGCGACCCTGCCCTCGCCGAGTGTGATGCCGAAGGCGGCAACACCGGGTGCGCAGACGGGTGCCGTGAAGGAGTCGACTTTATATCCTGTCGCGTCGTAAACGCTGACGGGACAGGGACGGACGCTCGAGAGGTCGCCCTTTGCAACGAGGGTTAGATTCTTCTCGCAAGCCTCGGCGATCGCGTTCGCGCCGAGCTTTTCAGCAGATTCGACGACCGAGGTAACGGTTCCGTTCTCGGCAAATACAGCAAGACCGATATCCGAGCCCTCCGAGAGGGGGAGCTTTCCGCCGTCGTTGAGCGCGCGGAGGATGGGGTATCTCTGCGCGAGTCTCGAAAGTGCCATCATAACGTAATGCACGGGCGAGACCGCGGGAGATTTCTCCGCAAGCTTCGAATAAGCCTCGTCCGAGCAGGTAACGCTGACACCAAAGGTGGGAACGAACGCCTCCCAGCGGCGTGAGAGGGTATTTCTCATACGCGCGGTGGGGATGACGTCCTCTGCGGGCGCGATCTCGGGCTTCTTAATATTTTCGGCAGCCGCTCTGACGTCGCAAGCCTTGATAAACTCGCCGTTTGAGGGCATGATCTTATCGAGATCAATTCCGAGCTCTGATGCAAGCTTCTTCGCGTTCGGCATAGCCTTGCCCGAAACGCTGACTTTTACGGGAGCGGGTGCGGGTGCGGGAGCAGACTCAGACTTCGGCATTACGGGAACGAAATCGTCCTCGTCGTCATCGTCTTCGACTGCGGGTGCGGGTGCCTCGGCGGGTTTGTTCTTTGCCGCCTCGAGGTCAGCCGCGTCGCCGATCGCAAGCAGCAGCGTGCCCGCGTCGACCTGATCAAATTCATTTACGTATATTTCGGTTACAAATCCACGGGCAAAGCTCTCGATGGGGAGAACAGCCTTGTCGGTCTCAACCTCAAGGAGAACGTCTCCCTTTTTGACGCTGTCGCCGACCGAGACCATAAGCTTGGTCACGGTTGCGATATCGGTGGTCTGACCCGCCGCGGGCATAACGACCTTTTTAACCATTTTGTGCCTCCCTTAAAGCTTTGCGAGCTTTCTTGCTTCCTCCATAATACGCTCCTTCGAGGGGATGACGTAATTCTCGAGGATGGGCGAGAAGGGCGCGGGAGTGTCCATTGCGCCGATGCGGACGATGGGAGCATCGAGAAGGAATATCTCGTTCTCGGCAAAGTAGGATGCTACCTGCGCGCCCCATCCGTAATTATAAGTATCCTCATGAACGATCATAAGCTTGCCCGTCTTTCTTACCGATTCAACTACGGTCTCGTAGTCGAAGGGGAGGAGCGAACGGGGGTCGATGATCTCGCAGGAGATACCTTCCTTTTCAAGCTCAGCCGCAGCCTCCTGCGCCTTGTAGCTCATAAGGAGATTTGCAACGATCGTGACGTCGGTGCCCTCTCTGCGGATAGCCGCCTTGCCGAAGGGAACCGTGTAATCGCCGTCCGGAACCTCACCCGCCGAGTCGAGCGCGCCCGCTTCCTTACGCTTGCTTCCGTAAAGGAGCTTGTGCTCGAAGACGATAACGGGGTTGTTATCGCGGATAGCCTGCTTCATCATACCCTTTGCGTCGTAAGCGGTCGAGGGACAGATGACCTTCAGTCCCGGAACGTGTGCAAAATAGGTCTCGGGGCTCTGCGCGTGCTGTGCGCCGCGGTTCGTTGCGCCCGAGGGGCAACGCATAACCATCGGTACGCTGACCGCACCGCCCGACATATATCTCATCTTAGCCGCCTGATTTACAAGCTGGTCCATCATACAGAAAAGGAAGTCGCAGTACTGAAGGTCGGCAACGGGGCGCATACCGTACATTGCCGAGCCTACGCAAACACCGCCGATCATGATCTCGGAGATGGGAGTGTTGATACATCTTCCGTCCTTGATCTCGCCACCGATATTTTCAAGTCTGCCGAATTCGTCACCGATACCCTTGGTTACGGTAAAAGCACCGCCCATACCGCCGGGGATATCCTCGTCCTCACCGAGCACGAAAACGCTCGGATCGCGTCGCATTTCTTCAGCTATAGCCGCCTTAAGAGCATCTGCTATTGACATAATTGCCATATCTCACTACCTCCTTAGTCTGCGTAAACGTCCTCGAGCGCCGACTCAAGAGTCGGGAACGGGGAGTTCTTTGCGAATTCAACCGAATCGTCGATCGCGATATCTACTTCTTCCTCGATAGCAACCAATTCTTCTTCCGTTGCTACACCCTCTTCGAGAATGCGTGCGCGGAAAGTCTTGATCGGATCGCGGTCCTCAAGCCAATGCTTTTCCTCGTCCTTCGGTCTGTAGCCGCAGGCATCGTTTCTCGAGTGACCGTACTTGCGGTAGGTCTTGAGCTCAAGGATGGTGGGACCCTCGCCCGCTCTTGCGCGTTCTACAGCCTTCGCCATAGCCTCGTTTACTGCAAGGACGTCGTTTCCGTCAACGACGTAGCCGGGGATTCCGTAAGCGGAAGCGCGGTCTGCGGCGGGATTTTCAAGAAGAGTGGTGAGTCTGATCGAGGTTGTTGCGGAATAGAGATTGTTCTCGCAAACGTAAACTACGGGAAGCTTCCAGGTTGCGGCAAAGTTGATGCCCTCGTGGAACGCGCCCTCGTTGGTCGCACCGTCACCCATAAAGGAAACGGCGACGTTGTCCTTCTTCTGCATTTTGAATGCAAGCGCGGTGCCTGCCGCGATCGGAATATTTCCGCCTACGATCGCATTTGCGGGGGGAACGCCCATCGAGAAATCGCCCGTGTGCATCGCGCCGCCCTTACCCTTACAGCAGCCGTCCGCCTTTCCGAACATCTCGCACATCATCGAGCGCAGAGAAATGCCCTTCGCGAGATCGTGACCCGCGGGACGGTGGGTCGAGTAAACGACGTCCTCGCGGCGAAGATCATAGATAATTCCAACCGCGGAAGCCTCTTCTCCCGCGCTCTGGTGAATCGTTCCGGGCATGATGCCCTCAAAGAAGAGGTACTTTACCGTTTCCTCATACTGACGGATCTCATACATCTTACGGTACATACCAAGTGCTTTTTCCTTATTCGGCATAACCGACATCTTTATTTTCTCCTTTTCATGTAATTACATGGATTTGTGTTACTACAGATTGAGTATATCATAGATAATGTAACAAGTCAAGAAAAATCTCGATTTTGAGCTCGGCATTTTTTGCGCCGTTTGTGTAATTACATGACGAATTTGCTTTTTTCGGAAAAGCTTATTGACAAAGGAGCTCACTCGGTGTATAATGGGAATATGAAATTCATTATCAGATCAAATACAACAGATCCATACGTCAATCTTGCCGCCGAGGAATATCTGACGAAAAATGTTCGCCGAGGCGAAACGATACTGTTTTTATGGCAGAATACGGACACCGTCGTTATCGGCAAAAATCAGAATTCGAGAGCCGAATGCGATCTTGAGCGGATGAAGGAGGGCGGCGTTCTCCTCTCTCGCAGACTTTCGGGCGGCGGCGCGGTCTTTCACGACGCGGGCAACCTCTGCTTCAGCTTTATCTCGCACGAGGATGACCACGACGTACCCGCGCAGCTTGCCGTCATTTCCGAGGCTTGCGCCGAATTCGGCATTGATGCCGAGCCCACGGGCAGAAACGATATCGAAGCCGACGGCAGAAAATTTTCGGGCAACGCTTTTTATAGCATCGGCAAAAACAAATGCCACCACGGCACCGTCCTTATCGCGTCCGATACGGACAGGCTTTCGAATTATCTTACCGTATCAAATACCAAGCTTGAAGCCAAAGGCATAAAATCGGTTCGTTCAAGGGTGGTAAATCTCCGAGAACTGAACACGAATATCACTCCCGCGCTCTTTGCCGACGCCCTCGCACGCGGCTTCTCTTCCCG
This sequence comes from Clostridia bacterium, assembly GCA_017411805.1. Taxonomy (GTDB): domain Bacteria; phylum Bacillota; class Clostridia; order Oscillospirales; family CAG-272; genus CAG-390. Next base: position 47,462 of record JAFQPI010000007.1, on the reverse strand, counting down.
ACCGATGCCCGAGGAATCCCTCTACCGCGACCGAGCCGAGTTTTTCGCATCGCGGGAATGGCTCTTTGATTACGACCCCGAATTTACCGACGAGATAAAATACCGTACCGACGAGGCTGAATTTACCCTGAAGCTGAAGGTAAAAAACGGCATCGTCGCCGATTGCCGAGCCTATACCGATTCGCTTGACCCGACTGCGGCGGAGAGAATTCGCGCGGAGATAACAGGCAAGCGATTGGAGGAAGTGAATCGGATTTCATTATAATTATTTTTCGCCTCGGCGAAAAATTACCTTAACTCTGCACTCTGCATTCTGCACTTTGCATTGAACTATATTTATTTTGGAGCATAAAATGGACTTTACAAATCTCACAAACTTCATCAACTCCCTCCCCGCCCACGGTATTCCCACAGCGGACGTTATCGTTTACCGTAACCACGAAGAGCTTTACCGTCACAGGGCAGGCAAGCCCTTGCGCGGCGACGAGCTTTACTATATGTATTCCTGCACCAAGGTCGTAACCTGCATCGCGGCGCTTCAGCTTTTCGAGCAGGGCAAATTCCTTATGCGCGATCCCGTCTCGAACGTGCTCCCCGAGTTTGCCGAAGTCCGCGTCAAGAACGGCACATACACCGTCCCCGCGGATCGTCCCATCACCTTCCGCCACCTTTTCACGATGACGGCGGGACTCAACTACAACCTCACCTCCGCTTATATTCAGGACATCTCCGACCGCACGGGCGGACGCTGTCCAACCCGCGAGACGATCGCCGCGATCGCAAAAATGCCGCTTGATTTCCACCCCGGCGACCGCTTCCAGTACAGCCTATGCCACGACGTTCTCGCGGCGGCTGTCGAGGTCATGTCGGGCATGAGATTCGGCGAATACGTTAAAAAGAATATCTTCGAGCCCTGCGGAATGGTCGATTCGACCTTCCTTATGACCGATTCGGTCAAGGCAAGAATGGCACCGCAGTACCGCTTCAATGACAAACGCGGCGTTGCCGAGCAAACGCCGATGTCGAATATGTACGTCCTCGGCAGCGAGTACGAAAGCGGCGGCGCGGGACTCATCTCCTCTGTTTCCGACTACGCAAAATTCATCGACACCCTCGCCTGCGGCGGCATCAGCGCACTCGGCAAGCGCATCATTTCGGAATACACGCTGGGGATGATGCATCAAAATTGCCTTACCGACGAAATGCTCGCCGATTATCACAAGAAATGGGCGGCGCTCGACGGCTACGGCTACGGCTACGGTGTCCGCGCATTTATCGACCCCGCGGCGGGAACTATCTCGTCCCCGAACGAATTCGGCTGGCACGGCGCGGCAGGCTCATTCATGGTCATCGACCCCGACACGAAGACCTCCCTCTTCTACGCCCAGCATATGCTCAACAATAAGGAAGCCTACGTCCACCCGAGACTCCGCCATTGTCTCTATTCGGGAATGTGATATAATGCAGAGTGAAGAATGCAGAGTGCATTCTTCACTCTGCATTTTGCGTTTTTTCCTCTGTTTTTCCAAAAAATCTTAAGAATTGATAAAAAGTTCTTGAAAAATTCCGAAAGACAAGGTATAATATATTAATTGAGTATTTCGGAGGAAGACACGTGAAGAATTATTGTGTTTTATACAACCCCCTTGCAAACAACGGCAAAGCCGAGGCGGCGGCACACGCGCTTGAGGCCATCCTGACTGACGGCGAGGTAAGATACGTCGACGTTGCCTCGATGGGCAGCTACTACGACTTTTTCGTTTCCTGCGACGACGATTGCATCGTCATCCTTACAGGAGGCGACGGTACGCTGCACCATTTCATCAATGACACCCGTGGACTTCACATAAAACAGACCATATACTACTACGGTGCCGGAAGCGGCAACGACTTTCTCAATGACCTCGGACTCGAGCGCGGTGCTGCTCCCTTCGAGCTCACCGAGTACATAAAGAATCTCCCCTTCGTCCGCATCGACGGCAAGGAATACACCTTCATCAACAACGTCGGCTTCGGTCTTGACGGCTACGTTTGCGAGGTCGGCAACCGTGAGCGCAATGAGAAGAAAAAGGCGATCAATTATACCGGGATCGCCCTCAAGGGTCTTCTCTACGATTTCAAGCCCTGCAACGCCACCGTCACGGTTGACGGAGTCACAAAGACCTACAAGCGCGTATGGCTCGCTCCGGTTACAAACGGACGTTACTTCGGCGGCGGCATGAAGATCGCTCCCGATCAGGACAGACTCGATCCCGACGGCAAGATCACCTTCCTCATCGTGCACGACCTTTCCCGCCCGCGCATCGTTCCAATATTCCCCGAGATCTTCAAGGGCACCCACGTCCGTCATACAAAATATATCGAGATCGTCAAATGCGACGAGGTCACCGTCCGCTTTGATCGCCCCTGCGCCGTTCAGATCGACGGCGAAAGCATACCGAACGTAACGGAATATACGGCATACAGCCGCAACGCATCCAAAGCAAGAAACGCATAAAGGAGAAATATCATGATTCTTATCAAAAACGGTTACGTAAAGCCAATGGTTGGCGCAGACATTGAAAACGGCTCCGTCCTCATCGGAGACGACGGCAAGATCATCGCTGTCGGAGAAAACATCGAAGCTCCCGAGTTCGCCACCGTCATCGACGCGGAAGGCAGACTCGTCACTCCCGGATGCGTTGAGGCACATTGCCATATCGGTCTTGACAACGAGGCTGTCGGATGGGAGGGTCGCGATTACAATGAAAGTGTCGATCCCATCACTCCCCATATGCGCGCGATCGACTCGATCTATCCGCAGGACGAGGCTTTCGGCAACGCGATACGCGGCGGTGTTACCACGGCTTGTACGGGTCCCGGCTCGGCAAACGTAGTCGGAGGCTCATTCGCGGTCATCAAGCTCGCGGGCAACAGAGTTGACAATATGATCGTAAAGCATCCCGCGGCTATGAAATGCGCTTTCGGCGAGAATCCCAAGCGCGTTTACGGTCAGAGCAAGAAGAGTCCCGTTACAAGAATGGCAACAGCCGCGCTTCTCCGCGAGCTTCTTTTCAAGAGCCGCAGATATCTTGCCGACAAGGAAGCGGGCAAGGACGTCTTCGATATGAAGCTTGAGGCAATGATCCCCGTTATGAAGGGCGAGATCCCGCTTAAGGCTCACGCTCACCGCGCGGACGATATCCTCACCTCGATCCGCATTGCCAAGGAATTCGGCGTTAAGCTCACGCTCGACCACTGCACCGACGGCTCCGTCATCGCGGACGAGCTTGCAAAGGAAGGCTATCCCGCATTCGTCGGCCCATCCCTCGGAAACAAGAGCAAGGTCGAGCTCATCAACAAGTCCTTCAACACCCCCGCGGTTCTCACCGAAGCGGGCGTTGAAGTCAGCATCATCACCGATGCTCCCGTCATCCCCCTCCAGCATCTTCCCATGTGCGCGGGTCTTGCCGCAGAGGCAGGCCTCGGCTACGAGGACGCTTGGCGCGCGATCACGATCAATCCCGCGCGCGCCCTCGAGATCGCCGATCGCGTCGGAAGTCTCGAGGCAGGCAAGGACGGCGACGTTGTTATCTGGACCGCGGACCCCATCACGTCGGTCGGCGCGGAATCCTACGTCACCGTCGTCGACGGCAAGATCGTTTATCGGAAATAAAACCAAAACCCTCCGAGGCAGAGCCTCGGAGGGTTATTTTTAATTATCCGATTTTATTCAACAGCCACAGCCACAGCCGGTGTTATAGGAGTTTCCGCAACCGCAACCGGTGTTGCAGGTAAGCGCGAGAACTACGAGAACGGCAATGATGACCCAGATGAGACACTCGTTGTTGTTGAAAAGTCCGCAAAGACAGCTGTTATTCATGGTATACCTCCATAATATTGTTTTTCTGCCGAGGGGCTTTTGCCTCCTCGATATTATATTATGTCGGTATTTCTCGCTGTGTGACAGCTTTTGTCGAAAATTATCCGAGCTCTCTGCGGTAAAGCTTGAAGAAATCGTCCTCCGCCAGTCCGCCGCAATCGTCGGGACGGTTCTTTTTCGGGAAGATGTCGCCGAAACCGCCTATAGTACCCGCGTGGTCGGTGCCGCCCGTGACGTAGAGTCCTCTCTCGCGGCAAAGTGCGTCGTAGTCGGGTCGCTCATCCTCCGTGATCGAGGGATGGTAGACCTCAATGCCCTTGATTCCCATTTTGATGAGATCGTCCATATACTCCTGCTTTGCGTGCGGATGCGCGATGACGGGAACTCCGCCCGCCTTCAGGATCATGTGGATGCACTCCTCGATATCGGGTGTGAAGAATCCGATCTCCGCCTCGATCTCGGGCTCGCGCTCCTTCGGGATCGTAAATGCATCCTTGATGAACTGCGGATGCTCGGCGTGCTCGTAGATACCTTTGCGCTCGAGGACGGTAAAAACTTGCGTGTAATAGTAAAAATCGTTTTCGGGGAAGGCATCGAGCACCTCCTGCCAGGTCACTCCGGGACGGAGACTGCCGTTTTTCAGCGATTCCTCGAAAAGCAGATGGCATCTTTCTCTATGACGAGAGGAGCAACGCTCGATCAGCTCGCGCATTGCGGGATGCTCTGCGTCAAAATCGTAGCCGAGAAGATGGAATCCCGTGCCGAGCCCCTTCGTGATGAACTCGATTCCGAGCATCGAGTATATCCCCGCACGTCGGCAGGCGACGTCAAATCTATGAGAGCCCTTGACGGTGTCGTGGTCGGTCAGAATGAGTGCCTTGTGCCCGAGCTGTTTACCGATCCCGACAAGCTTCTCGGGCGAAAGAAAGCTATCCGATATATCCGAATGAAGATGACAGTTTGCAAAATAGATCATTTTGCGCCTCCGATGGTGTTGTTTTACTTATTATAGCACAAAATGACGGGATTTGCAAGTTTTTATAACGCTCTCATAATAATAAACGCCGTATAGATCGCGTAAAGAATGACGCAGAGTGCGCCGTCGAGCCTGCCGATGCTTCTCTTCCTTGCGGCAAAGATATACACGATAACAGAGGCGATCGCAAGAAAAACCGTATCCGCGATGAGTTCACTCCCCGCAGGCAGGGGCTTGATCACTCCCGTGATTCCGAGGATGAAGAGGATATTGAAAAGGCAGGAGCCGACGGCGTTTCCGACCGCGATCCCCGTCTCGCCCTTCCTTACCGCCACGATCGAGGTCACAAGCTCGGGAAGCGAGGTGCCGAATGCAACGACAGTCAGCCCGATCAGAAGCTCGCTCATTCCGAAATTCGCGGCAATTATCCTGGCATTATCAACAACAAGGTCACCGCCAAACATGATCGACGCGAGTCCGCCGAGGATCATCAGAATACTCAATACCCACGGATACTGCTTTTGTCCACCGTCATCAGATCGGCTTCCGATCGCGCCTTTGATGACGAAAAAGAGGTATGCTCCGAGCGCGGCAAGCAGAAAAATCGCCTCGATCCGCCCGATTACACCGTCGAGGATGACTATCGCAAGCGCGCCCGAGGCAATAATATTCACGGGCATATCGCGCCTGATCAGATCCTCTTTCGCCCCGAGCGGTGTGAAAAGTGACGTTACACCAATAACCATCAGCAGATTGAAAATATTCGATCCGATCACGTTGCCGAGCGAGATCGAGCCCGATCCCGAAATGCTCGCCGATATGCTGATCGCCGCCTCGGGTGCGCTCGTTCCGAGCGAAACGACGGTAAGTCCGATCATAAACGAGGGCACTCCGAATTTTCCCGCGACCGCCGACGCGCCGTCAACGAATACGTCCGCTCCCTTGATAAGCAAAAAAAGTCCGACCGAAAGCAAAAAATATTCCATGCGCCACCTCCGAGTTTATTATTGCCAAAAATGGCGCACTTCAGCAGTTATTGCCTTTAAATACACATTTTACCCAAATAAAGCGGCAACTCTACTGTCGGTAGAGTCGACTCTACGCAGAATTTACACGATTTCTCAAGAGTATCTTGACTATTGACAATAAAAATTGTATAATTAGAGTGACAAAAAACAGCCCCTATGGAGGATTTTGATATGAACAGAAAGAAAGCATATCCGCTTTATGAAACTACAGTATTCCGCGATTTCAGAGTAATGGTCGAGCAATCGGCTGAAAACTTCCCCGACAAGCCTGCTATCTCCTATAAGGTGAGCCCCCGTGACACCGAGACTCAGAGCGTCACCTACTCCGAGGCACGCGACATTATCCGCAATCTCGGAACAGAGGAGATCGCTCTCTCCCTGCGCGATAAAAAGGTTGCCATCGTCGGCGGCGCAAGCGTGGGATGGATCTACACCTACTTCTCGCTGATGGCGATCGGTGCCGTCACAGTTCCGCTTGACAAGGAGATGCCCGCCCCCGACCTCGCCGCTACCATCGAGCGAGCTTCATGCTACGCCATCTTCTACGGCGCAGAGATTGCGGGCAAGCTCGACTACCTCAAGGAAAACACCAAGGCAGAGCTCTACGTCTGCATGAACGGCGATCCCCTCCGCGAGGGCGATCTTGCGATCTCCTCTCTCATTGAGGCGGGCGGCAAGAAGTTCGCGGACGGTGACAACTCCTACTACGACTACGAGATCGATCCCGACCGCCTTGCCACCATCGTGTTCACTTCGGGAACCACCGGCAAGGGCAAGGGCGTTATGCTCTCGCAGACCAACATCGTATCCGATATGACGCAGGGCATGTACCTCTTTGACATCACCCGTAAGACCTTAAACGTCCTTCCTCCGCACCACACCTTCGGCTCGACCGTCAACTACGTCGGTCACTACGCGCAGGGCTGTGAGATCTACATCACCTCGGGCATCAAGTACCTTCTGGGTGAGCTCAAGGAGCAGCAGCCGACCCACCTCGTCCTCGTTCCCCTCTTCGTTGAGACCCTCTACCGCCGTATCTGGGCAACAGCCGAGAAAACGGGTGCGGACAAGAAGCTGAAGATGGGTATGAAGATATCCAAGGCTCTCCGCGCGATCGGTATCGACAAGCGCCGTTCTCTCTTCGCGCAGGTTCACGAGACTTTCGGCGGCAAGCTCCAGATGATCATCTGCGGCGGTGCGGCTCTCAACCAGGACATCATCGACTTCTTCGACGCGATCGGAATCACCGTCCTCAACGGCTACGGCATCACCGAGTGCGCTCCCCTCGTATCCTGCAACAGAAACGAGTGGCAGAAGAACGGAAGCGTAGGTCTTCCCATCATCGGCGAGGAGGTCCGCATCTATGAGCCCGACGCGAACGGCGAGGGCGAGATCTGCGTCAAGGGTCCGAACGTAATGATGGGCTACTACGAGGAGCCCGAGGCAACCGCGGCTGTTATCGACGCTGACGGATTCTTCCACACCGGCGACTACGGCAAGCTAGACGACGAGGGCTGGCTCTACATCACGGGACGCAAGAAGAACCTCATCATCTTCTCGAACGGTAAGAACGTATATCCCGAGGAGATCGAGACCGAGATCTCGCGTATCCGCGGCGTTCTCGAAGTCGTTGTTTACGCGGGCGAGAGCAAGTCGAATCCCGAACGCGAAGTCATCGTTGCCGAGATCTTCCCCGACTACGAACAGCTTAAGAACGACGGCGTTGTTGACGTAAAGGAATACTTCGACGAGCACGTCAAGGTTGCCAACACCCATATGGCACCCTATAAAAAGGTCGGTCTCGTCAAGATCCGTAAGGAGGAATTCATCAAGAATACCTCCCGTAAGATCACAAGATTCAATATCGATAAGTCTATAGACTGATAAATCATAAAATAGGGGTTGAGTCATTAAAATTCCGACTCAGCCCCTATTTTTACGTTTGCATAGAGATACAATTTCAGCTACATCGGTTCTATTTCTCAATAAGCTTCAAAAAAATCGGATCGCATTTGATATTTTCCTCTCGGCTTTCGGTGATATCAAGCCATAAGATACCGACGCCGAAATATATTCTGCCGCTTACTGTGCTGCTGTCAAAAGCATATCCCTTTCCGTCCCACGCCGCCGAGGCGCTGATCTCAGCTTCGTAGGTTGTAAAGTCGGTATCATTCGGGTCAGCAAGATAAGAATAAACGTATTTGAATGAAAAATCAAAGGAATCCTCGGTTATATTTGAAAACACTATCAGGTTTTCGTCATAAAACGAGCCATAATAGCTGAATTCCTTGCTCTCATATGAGGCGTCGATCCTTTCGATCTCATGAAGAGGAATAAAATCAAACTCCCTTATGGGATGGGGCGCTGCTTCTTCGCGCTCCTGTATCAGCTTTACGGAAGCGTCGTATTTCTCCTTGGATTCAACAATTTTACCGTCCGCGAGAGCATAGTAATGGCTTTCTACGGAATAAATCCATCCCGCGAAATCGGTAAGCTCAAGCTCGCTCTTGCCGTTGATTATGTAGGATCTGTACTCCATGTGCCTGTCGTTATAATAAATGCTGACGAGTATCTCTCCGTTGCCGCCTATAGTAACGCCGCCAAAATGCGAATCGTAGATCAGAGCGGGCGTGCCGTTTTTCATAGTAAAGACGGCACCGACTGAATATCTGTCGCTCAGAAGGATCAGCTCTTCCGCTCCGTCACCGTTGATATCCTTCAGAGCGTAGCCGTATGCGTTATCGGCATCGGGCATATACTCGGTGCTCGAGTAGGAATATATTCTGCGTTGCTTGCGGCAGGTGTCGAGCAAGCGGTTGTATATCTCGTAGGACTCGTCGTCGGGGAAGATCAGCTTTTCGTCATATACTCCCGCCATATAATCGGCATTTGAATAATCCTTCATGCATGAGACCACGGTCCGATAGAGTTCAAGGATACCCTCGTAGCTCGAAATATCGGCAACGGGCAGGCTTGACTCCGCCTCCTCTCTGAGGGGCAGATGAACTCGCAGACCTGCTATACGGGTCTGATCCTTCATTGAGGCTCTTTTAAATTTGTTGTAAGTATTGATATAATAATTATACTCACTCTCGGTCAGTTCTTTTTCTTCGCCGTAAAAGCCGGAAGAATAATCAAATTTGCCATCTGCACTCGGTTTGCGCCAAACCTCAAATCCCTCAAGACCATTCTCCGAAAGATAGTAGCGGTTATAATAAGAGACCTCTGTTTCGCTGTACGCCCAGCTATATATAACACCGTCAAAATCTATCGCGCCTCTCCCACCCTCAAAAACCTTGAGAAGCACGGGCTTGCGGCCGTCGAGGGTGAAGAGAGCGTAAAAATCGTAGGCTTTCGAGGTAAGGAAGAGCTCTTCTGCGCCGTCCGAGTTAATATCCTTGGTCGCGTAGCCCATCTGCGTGGGATCCTTGCAGGAGTTGACAGCCGAGAGGAGCGCGTTTTTTATCGGGTCGTCCGACTCTTCGGGTACGGACTCGCCATTTTGCTTCTTTTGAAGAAGCTCGGTGTATTCGGAAATAACGTCTGCGTAAGCCTCCTCTGCGCTCACGGGCTCCGAGCAGGAGACCAAAAGCACGGCGAGGATCAGGCAGAGTATAAAGATAATTGCTTTTTTCATCATAAAACTCCTAAAAATCGAACAGCTCAAGCCAATCGTAGTAATTATAAAGCGGAATATGACCGAATGCGGTATCGGGATACTCGCCATCGTAAGCAGGAACGTCATGGCATACAGCCACAAACCATTTTTCGGTCACAATGATCGTATCATACAAGGTAGCCAATTCCTCCCCGTACGGGGCGTATGTCAGAACGAGCCTCTTAGATTCGCTCTCGGCAGATTCAAGGTCCGACGTGCTCAGGACGCCCTGCGTATACGAATAGTATCCGTGATAAACGGAATTATTATAGAAATTTATCAGGCTGATAAGACGCGGGTCGTTTATATTTATCGGCGTCGCCTTGTCGCCATCATAGAGAGTCGCCGAAAGCGGGATAATATGACGATCGGGATAGATCTCATATCTATCCAAAGGAACATCCGACAGAATATCTCTGATAACATCGTCCGAAAGCTTCAAATCCTCTTCCTTGACGCTTGAAAAGGGCGAGGAAAAGCTTTGATCCGTCATAGCCTCGGCAATTTCACTGTTTTCCTCCGTGCCATTCTCGCCGCCACTGTCGCTGCAACCGAAAAGAGAGGCAGAAAGCAAAAGCAGTATTAAGCATAAGATAATTGCTTTTTTCATCATAATCTCCTTATCAATTCGGAACTTTCATATAGATCGGGTAATAATCAAGCTCGCGCCAATCGGCGTTATAGCTTGAATGTGACTCTACGAAGGCAAAATGCTCGTCCGCGCCGACCTCGTGCTCGCCGATGAAGTACTTCACGTTTCCATTCTCGTCCTGCTCCGTGCGGCAAAGTTCCTCGGTCTTATAGCCGTCTTCGGTAAAGGATACTATCCTCTCGATACCCGTTTTTCCCGTTGAGGTAAGCTCGCTCCAGGAATATGCACCGCTTGCATACACGTTATGTATGCCCATAATATATCCGCGCACACTTGTGCCGTTGTCATGGAGCAGAAGAATGCCGTTCATGCCATCAATAAGAAGCTCGCTCTTGCCGTCACCGTCCATATCCATCACGCAATAATTGAGAAAAGAGCTGTACGCTATCTCGTCGGGATAACCGAAATCCTTGAGATAGAATTCACGGTTATCCGAATAGATGAAGAAGGTCCTCTTGTTGGTAACAACGTCGCAGAGCGCATCGGGAATATCCGAGAGATCAAAACCGACGGGCGTTATCTCAAGCGAATAAATATCGATCTCATATTGCGCGACCACGGGATAAGCTCCATCCTTTTTTACGCTGTGCGCGATCCTGTATTTCGGCGACGAGGTCGAAGGATATTTTCTGACCCAAAGCCAATCGGGATCAGAGTTGTAGGTTTTAAGCCCGAGATGATCGGCAACGAGCTTGAGAGCCTCTTCTTCCGTCAGCGAATCGGGTCTTATATCTCCGTCAAGGCAATGCACTGCCGCGAAGGGCGAATCCTGATTCCAATATTCTTCCTTCCGGACCGTTCCGATCCATCTTGAAAGAACGGCGTTATAATTAAAATCGGTCAGCTTATCACAACCGGCAAAGGAGAAGCTGTCTATCTTTTCAACGCTTGAGGGGAGAGTAATGCTTTCGAGCGCGGTGCAGCCGTTGAAGCTGTGCGCTCCGATACCTGTTATTCCGTAAGGAAGCGACACGTCGCGCAAAGACTGACAAACGTAGAACGTGCAGTCAAGCAGCTTGGTTCCCTTGGGGAGAGCGATCGAAGTGAGACTTGTGCACCACTCGAACATATGAGTGCCGAAGTGATCCACTTGGCTCGGAAGAGTGACAGATATGAGTTTTGAGCAATAAGCAAAGGCTCCGTCATATATGGCGGTAACGCTTTCGGGGATGACTATGCTGTTCAGATACTTGCACTCCTTGAAAGCCTCCTTGCCGATGCTCTTTACATCGTCCGGGATAATTACGCTCTTGAGCACGTCACAGCCCTTAAAGGCCTTGTCGGAGATCACTTTCAGACCTTCCGGCAGAACTACGCTGTTTATCGCGCGGCAATCCTCAAAGGCACTCGCGCCGATAACTGTCACGGGCTTACCATCGTAAAGAGTGGCAACGATGACGTCGCGGTCCTTGCAGCTTCCGTAGCCGACGAGAGTGACCGTCCTGCCGTCGGAATTGATCCTGTACTCGAGCCCGCGGCTGCCGTCGTATTCGACGTCTGCGGGAGCGGTGATGTTATCCTCCTGAGTCGTGGTCTCGGGATAATACTTCCGGAGCGGATACCAGATGACCTCGGTTTTGGAAAGCTTGTCGTAAACGGCGGTGTATTCCTCGCTGGTCGCCTCCTTGCCGGAGACATAGTACTTGACGTTCAGTATGCTCGTACTCTTTGAGCAGATCTCACGAAGCTTGTATTCGTAGCCTCCGGTAAAGGAGATAGCGGAAAAGCCTGTGGTATTGTTGCTGAAATTGCTCCAGATAAAGTTTCCGTCATCCTGTATCTCCTCAAGCTGAGTAAAATTAAAGTCAAAGCCGTAAACGCGGTCGCCCTCTATATGCAGTATGACTATATCGCTTTGAAGATGAGCGGTCTTGACCGCAACCTCGATCCCGCCGTCGCCGTCCATGTCAATTGCGGCGTATCTGAGATCAGAAGCAAGCGCGTATTGCGTCGGAGGATCGGAAATGAACCTCTCTCCCTCGACGTTGAGATAGCGCATATAATATCCCATCTCGTTTTTGAGAACCGCGCGATAGAGCTCGGGGAGATTCTCAACGTCTGAATAATCGATCGGCTCGGGGGAGGTCGTTTCCTCATTGGCAGTAGACCCATCCGATTCGGGAGCGTACAGAGTCTCCTCTGTGTCGGATGACAGAAGACCGCCGGGACTTGAGAAATAATTGCGGATTATTTTCGAAACTACGGGAATGCACGCGCTGATAAGCAGAAGCGAAGCTGCAAGCGCAACAATGAGCTTGACCGAAAGGATCGTGGTCCTGCGGTCGCGCTCGGGGCTCTGTTTTGCGGGCGGAATACGCATAATATCGATTGCCTCGTCGATGAAATCGGGATCGAGGTAATCGAGAGCTTCGAGAAGTCTTGCGTCCTTGAAAATCATTTCTGTTCTCATACCGTAATGCCCTCCCGTGCAAGCTCTGCGGCGAGCTTTTTTCGAGTGCGGTTGAGCGAGGATTTGACCTTGGTCTCGCTGAATCGCGTATGCTCACATATCTGGCGGTAGCTCATATCGAACCAGAAGCGCATTACGAAAATGCGTCTGTCATCGCGGCTGAGCTTGCGGAGAAAGGCGTTGATTACCTCGCCCGCGCGGCGGGATTCATAGTAGGATGAAAGCTCGCGCCCATCGTCAAGCACCTCAAGAAACTCGGCGCGAGCGGTGTTTATCTGACCTCCGCGCTTCCAGGCATTGTTGGCACGGGAGCGGCTGATCGCGTTCTTCCGCACGATCGAGGTAAGATAAGCGCGCAGGCTTTTCGGCCTCTCGGGAGGGATTGAGTTCCATAGCGCGAGCATGGAATCGCTTATACATTCCTCGCGGTCCTCATGAATTGCCAGAAAGCTTTTTGCGACGTAATGGCAAAGGTCGTTATATTTTATTTCTGTCTGTCTGATCGCGTCTTCGTCGCGCGCCCAGAACATCTCAACGATTTGTTCGTCTTTCATAATAATTCCTCCTTTTGCATAATTAGTCGCATTCGGCACAAAAAAGTTGCGTGATTTTTTTAAAAAAATTAATTTCGTCTTTTTGCACAAAACCAACATCTGCGATTTGTTCAAACTGACGGATCACGCGTTTGATCATTTTCGTATTATTATATTATCATATTAGTATCGCTTTGTCAAGAAGTCGGAAGGCTATGAAAACGCGTAAGAATACGTTTTTTTGTTTTTGGGTATTGACATTTCTCAAAAAATATGATAAAATGTAAAAAATGTTTGATAGAGGCGCACCTTGTGAAGAGTACCGCGAAGAAACGACTGCCAAAGTCACGCGGGAAAGGCGCGGGTGCCGAAGTCGGCGCTGTGGCGGGCGTTCGGCTGGCAGTTCGGAAAATATCCGTTCTGTTGTCGCTCGAGTTTACTCTTGCGGAGAGCTATCCGATAAACCCTCCCGTTCTTTCGGGAGAGTATTTGCGGTAGCTTTCGTGGCTGCCTTTTTTCATTTAGACACTTGTAAAACTTCGTTTTACAAGTGAATATCGCGCGCTTATCGCCGCTTGACAAAATCAAAGATTTAGTATATTATTACAGAGGTATAAAGATATGAAAAAAACAGTTTTCACAGGAGCGGCAACCGCGCTTGTTACTCCCCTTACCGAATCGGGCATAGACTTTGATAATTTCGGCAATCTGATCGATTTCCAGATAGATAAGGGCATCGACGCTCTCGTTGCAGTCGGCACTACGGGCGAGGGCTCGACGCTTGACGACGCCGAGCACAAGGCGGCTATCAAGTATTGCGTCGAGCGAGTCGCGGGACGCGTTCCCGTCATCGCGGGTACGGGCTCGAACGATATAAACTACGCAATCGAGCTGACCAAATACGCCTGCGCGGTCGGCGCGGACGCAATGCTCCTCGTCACACCCTACTACAACAAGGCAACTCAGGCAGGAATGGAGCTCTCCTTCCTCAAGATCGCGGAAGCTTCCTCGAAGCCCTGCATATTATATAACGTACCCTCGCGCACGGGATGCAATCTTCTCCCCGCAACCGCAGCTCGTCTTGCAGAGCACGAAAACATCGTCGCTATCAAGGAGGCTTGCGGAAATATCTCGCAGATCGCGGAGCTTGCTTCTCTCGTCGGCGACAAGATGGATATCTATTCGGGCAACGACGATCAGATCGTGCCGATCATGTCGCTCGGAGGCAAGGGAGTTATCTCTGTCCTCTCGAATATTCTGCCCGCCGAGACCTCGGCAATCTGCAAGAAATTTCTCGCGGGCGACGTCCATGGCGCGCGAGAGATGCAGCTTCATTACATACCGCTTATCAACGCCCTCTTCTCGGAGGTCAATCCGATCCCCGCAAAGGCAGCATGCGCGGCTATGGGCTTTGGCGAGAATTATCTCCGCCTACCCCTGACTCCCATGAGTGCGGACAAGGAAGCCGTCCTTCTTGATCTCATGAGAGCAGAAAATCTTATCTAAAGGAAGCTTGAAATGAAAATTTTAATTAACGGAATCTGCGGACATATGGGACGGGAGGTCCTCGCGCTTTGCGAATCGGGCTACAGAGGTGCCGAATGCATCTGCGGTGTCGATCCCTTCAAGAAGGGAGACGAGACATACGTGATCTATAAGGATTTTTCCGAAGTCCCCGATGCGCAGATCGACTGCATAGTTGATTTTTCGCATCATACGGTCACCTCCGCGCTCCTTGATTTTGCAATGGCAAGAAGGCTCCCGACCGTCCTCTGCACAACCGGTCACACGCCCGAGGAAAAGGTGAAGATCGCGGCGGCGGCAGAGGTTATTCCCGTATTCTTCTCGGCAAATATGTCGCTCGGAGTCGCGCTCCTCGTTGAGCTTGCAAAGCAGGCGGCTGCGGCGTTCCCCGAGGCTGAGATCGAAATAATCGAAAAGCACCACGACCGCAAGGTCGATGCTCCGAGCGGAACTGCTCTGATGCTTGCAGACGCGCTCTGTGACGTCCGCCCCGAGGCGACAGTCAACTGCGGCAGAAGCGGTCAGGGGAAGCGTACGCAGAGTGAGATCGGTATCCACGCGATCAGAATGGGAAATATCGTCGGCGAGCACGAGGTCATGATAGGCACGCCGAATCAAACCATAACTCTCAAGCACGAGGCACATTCCCGCGCACTTTTTGCCGAGGGCGCACTTGCCGCGGCGGCATTTCTTGTAAATTGTGACGCCGGAATGTACGATATGAAATCACTTGTAAACGGCGCAAAATCTGCGCAACTTGTAGGTAATTAAGATGAAAATAGCAATTTACGGATACGGAAATCTCGGACGCGGAGTTGAAGCTGCAGTGAAGTACCACCCTGACTGCGAACTTGTCGCCGTCTTTACCCGCCGCGATCCCGCAAGCGTGAAGACCGCGGGCGCGCCCGTCTATTCCGCCGACGATATCCTGGGTTTCAAGGATAAGATCGACGTTCTCATCCTCTGCGGAGGAAGCGCGACCGATCTGCCGAAGATGACGCATACCCTCGCCGAGCATTTCAACGTCATAGACAGCTACGATACCCACGCGGCGATCCCCGAGCATTTTGCCCGCGTAGATAAGGCGGCACAAGCTTCGGGACATATTGCAATGATATCGGGCGGTTGGGATCCGGGACTCTTCTCGATCGCGCGTCTTTACGCTTCCTCCGTCCTTCCCGAGGGCAAGGATTACACTTTTTGGGGACGCGGCGTAAGCCAGGGTCATTCCGATGCCATCAGACGCATCGAAGGTGTCCTCGACGCAAGGCAGTATACCGTTCCCGTCCCCGAGGCTCTCGAGTCGGTACGTTCGGGTGAATGTCCCGAACTTACGACAAGGCAGAAGCACACCCGCGAATGTTACGTTGTGGCAAAAGAAGGCGCGGATCTCGCTCGGATCGAGTCCGAGATCAAGAATATGCCGAATTATTTTGCCGATTACGATACCACGGTTACCTTTATTTCGCTTGACGAGCTTAAGGAAAAGCATTCCGCTCTCCCGCACGGCGGCTCGGTCATAAGAAGCGGCAGAACCGGGCTTTCGGGCGAGCATAGCCACACGGTCGAGTTCTCGCTTGCGCTTGATTCAAATCCCGAATTTACCTCAAGCGTCCTCGTTGCCTGCGCGCGCGCTATCGACCGCATGCATAAAAGAGGCTTATGCGGCTGCAAGACGATATTCGATATCGCGCCCGCAGATCTTTCGCCGCTCTCCCCCGAGGAGCTTCGCGCGCATATGCTTTGATAGTCATTTTAAACAAAAAATACAGTTCCTTTTTGTACAAAAGAGAGAAACGCCCAAGATCTTGAAACTTTGGGCGTTTTTTTCTGTCTTATTATTTAAGGGTAAATTGCAAACCCCTTGACTTTACTATTATTTATTGATATAATTATATTATAACTTTACGGAGGACATGCTTATGACACAAAACCGAAAAGATAATAACGCGGGCAAGACGATCACTATACCCGCTTTTTCAGACCGCACAAGAAGATTGACGGTTTTGGCTCTCAGCGTAGTCTCTGTGCTGTTAGTCTTCACTCTTCTTTTCGCGCCCTTTTATAACGCCACGTATTTTGATGAATACGGTGACAAACAGCAAGGCGCGATCAGAGGTATTGATATCCTCAAAAGCCGAAAGATCTCTGCGGACGGCGATATTTCGCTTGAAGGCGATCTTTTTACGATTGAATCGCTCATTATCTTCATAGCCGTATGTCTTCTCTCTGTCGTTGGAGTCTGCCTTCTTTTCTCGGCTATCAGACATTACTCCGATACCGATATAAAATTCTTCGGAGCGGTACAGACAGTACTTGTTTATTCAACCTTTGTAAACGGCGCCTTCTATCTGACCAGCATCCTCTTCTCCGCTATCAGAAATGCCGGCTCGGCTACGGTTCATTATGATTTCTACTCGGGCTTCGGATTCTGGCTCTGCTTTGCCGTAACGATCTATTTTGCCTATCTGACCCGACTCGTCTCCTTCACAGAGGAAGCCCCCAAGCCAAAGAATATTTCCGTCGGCGCGCGTATCGAGCTCTTCTTTTACGGTGCTATCATTTCCGCACTTGCGGTATGCTGTGCGCTCGGCGACATTCTTTGGGTAAAATTCGACATCGAGATCGGCGACGTTTACTTCAATGGCCTTGAAGCTCTCACCGGAAAGATCGAGGCAACCGGCGGACTGCAGGTTCTCGTTTTCTTCGTCCTCGCCTTTGTTGCTGCAAACGTAGCCTTCTTCCTTCTTTCGCTCACGTCGCTTGCGGGCAGATCGAGACTATTTTATCAGCTGACCCTGTTTGAGATCATCTGCGGCGCGCTGACCACCTTCGTAGTCGGACTCTTCGGCAAGTATTTTTCGATCGCGCAGGAGATCAACGCCGATATCCTCAACGCATGGATCTCCTACCAGCTCAATCAATACGGCTTCGGCGATCTGATAGATCCCGAGTCGATCGGGCTCAATTACGATATCCAAAGCCCCTCTCATTGGTTCTTCCTTGCCGCGCTCGGCGTTCTCTGCCTTGTCTTGCTCCGTAAGCCCTATACACGCGGAACGAAGGGCGAGCTTATCGTTGCGATCGGTCAGAGCTCCGCAATTTACGATCCTACCTCGGGTCAGGAGCAGATCGCCGATGACAGCTCGGCTCCCTTATCTCCCGGCGACCACGATCCCTGCCCTGCATTTACCGAAATTGACAGAAAATTCGAGCCCTTGCGCCTCGAGCTTGAGGCAGCGCACGAATCCTCATTTGAATCGCCCTCGCTCCCCGAGCTTGTCAATTTCGTAGTTAATTATGCCCGCGATTCGCGCCTGCATCTTTACTACACTCCCGAGGATATCGCAACCTTCATAGCCGGCCTCGGAACAACCCGACTCACCATCCTTCAGGGTATGAGCGGTACGGGTAAGACAAGCCTACCGAAGATCTTTGCCGAGGCGATCCACGGCTCCTGCGACCTTGTGGAGGTCGAATCCGCATGGCGAGATAAAAACGAGCTTCTCGGCTATTATAACGAATTCAGCCGCGTTTTCACGCCCAAAAAGTTTACTCAGGCACTCTACCGCGCCCGCCTCTTCCCCGACCGTCCCACCTTCATCGTACTCGATGAGATGAACCTCTCGAGAATCGAATACTATTTCTCGGATTTTCTTTCGCTGATGGAGCACGAGGAGGATCGCCGCGAGATCAAGCTCCTCGGCACTCCCCTCTACCGCAAATACGACGGCAGAAGATACCGCTATATGGGTCTTTATGAGGGTACGACGATCAAGATCCCCGCAAATATTTGGTTCATCGGTACTGCAAACCGAGACGAAAGCACCTTTGAGATCAGCGACAAGGTCTATGACCGTGCTCACACCATGAATTTCAATAAGCGTGCGCCCAAGATCCGTGCCACGGGCGAACCGATACCGCAGAAATTCATCTCCACCACTGATCTGAGAAATCTTTTTGCAGAGGCAAAGGCTAATATTTACTTTGATATCGAATCCTCCTCCGTCATCGGAGAAGTCGAATCGCTCCTCGCACCCTATAATATTTCCTTCGGTAACCGTATCGCAAATCAGATCGAGGACTTTGTCCGAATCTATGCCGCATGCTTCGGCGGCACCGACCGGGCTATCTCGGACGGTCTTGAGAGGATCCTGCTGTCAAAGGTCGTATCCAAGCTCGAATTCAAGAGCGTTGATAATAAGGATGAGCTTGCGGATGAATTTGAAAGACTCGGTCTTTTCCGTTGCCGCGATTTCGTTCTGAGCCTTGGCGAGGACTGATAAAATGCCCGATGCTGTATTAAATCCGCTTGAAGGATACCGTACCCTCTGCTCATACGCCTCGTCGCCGCCCGCCGGCTATCATGATTTTGATGCCGCAACGCAAACAGGACTAAATCTCTTTGCTCTCCGTGAGGATCTTGATTTTACGGCGCTCGACGAGATACTTGATAAGATCACCTGGGCGCTCCCTTCTCTGAAGCGGATCTTTTCCGCGCCGATAATCCGTCTGCGCGATTCGGGCGAAATACTGCCCGCGGAAGCCGTCAGAGTCGTCAACAGCAAAACGCTGGCGCATATTTCTGTTCACAGCGAGCTTTGGAGCAATATCAAGGACGACAATCTTATCCCGCGCAAGCTTATGACCATCCGCCATGAGGATGACTACGCGATCTATGAGAATATTATTTTCGCGCGTACTGTTGACACTATCCTTCGATTTGCCTCGCAAAATCTCTCGGCTCTGCGCGATATGCTATATGCAAACCGCGAGATGCGCTTCAATCTGCTTGAGCGAGAGAATCATCCGTCATATTTCCTCGCGCTCGGCAAGCTGCACACGGGATACTTGCGCGACTACGACAAATACCTTTTGCCCATCGAGCGATGCTTTGAGAAACTGACCGTGATCGAGCATGCGCTGCTTCCCCGCCTTTCGATGCCCGTCTACAAAAAATGCCGCAAGAAGAACACCAAGCTCGCTCTCAAAAAGACGAATATCTTCCGCTCGCATAAGGACTACAAAAAACTTTATTCGCTTGCCAAATATTTTTCGGATATCGGGCTTGATTCGCTTTCCTGCTCGGCTGAGGAAGGGATTTCGGAAGAAGAATATTCGATCTTCTGCTCCATGCTATGCGTCTTCGCCGCGGGACATTTCAACTTTAAGTTCGACAGAGATCAAACGATAGATTTCAAGCACATCAATCAACATGCCTCTTTTGGCGAATGGAAGCTCAATATTCGCGCCGAGAACGGCGGGATTATGCTCGTCGTGATCAAGGACAGCGTCTATAAGATCCTGCTCTGTCCGACCGAGAGCGAACCTACGATCGAGGCTGACGAGGTCATCCGCGTCACTCCAAACGGCGAGGACAGCCTACGGCTGAGCATTTACGATATAGATTCCTTCCGCCGCATCCAGCAGATGCTTTTGCGCGCCATGATCTACGCGGACGCATCGCACGACTTCTGTCCCTTCTGCGGCAAGAATATGGCAGAGACCGAAAGCGGTCACGAATGCGGTGCCTGCAGAACGGTCATCGAAAGGCTCGAGAGCCCCGACGGCGTTTATTACAGAACCGATATTAAGCATTTCCGCAAACCCAAAAAGATAGCGGACCGCCGCTCGCTTGAAGGACTTTACTATTACCGCAATATCACAGAGATCAACGAAAACGGAGAACTTGCATAAATGAAACTTTCAGAATTGACACGTGAAGATATCGCCTCGATGCCCTTCGAGGCAAAGGTGGAATTCATCTGCGGCTCGATCGTTGATGACGGCATGAGCGCGCCCGTTGCAATCCTTCTCGGAGGCAACCCGAACAACGCCCTTCCCCGCGCACTTGCGGCGGCAGAGCTCTATAAATCGGGCAGAGCTCCCTTTATTATGCCGAGCGGAGGCGTAAAATGGGAGGTTGACGGCGAGATGATCAGCGAATCGCACTATATGAAGCGCATCCTTATGGAGAACGGCGTGCCCGAGGAGGCGATCATCCTCGAAAACCAAGCAACGACCACAAAGGAAAATATGATCTTTGCCACCCTGCAGATCAATCGCAAGCTCCGCTTCGAGAAGATCGACAGCGTGATCGTGGTCACCTCGCGCTCGCATATGAAGCGCAGTATCGCGCTCGCAAAGGCGTTTCTGCCTCGTAAGGTTACAGTATCTGCCTACCCCGCAAACCACGAGGCTGTAGTTGCCGGTATGCCCGAATCGGAAGGCAAATGGATCGCAAAAGAGCTCGATCTCATCAAAAGCCTCGTCGACGGCGGACTTGTTGAGGATATGGAGATCTAACAAAAATGGACTGAGTTACTCAGTCCATTTTTTTATTTTGCATTTTGCATTCTGCCTTTTGCATTCATAATGTATCCCGGCAGATAGAATAGTCCCGGCAATATCGCGTAAAGCAGATATGCGATGACGGTCGTTACGCCGTCCGAAAGGTTGCCGAAAATGGCGGGGAGGAAGAAGGAATTTGCCTTGAAGAACATGTAATCCGATCCTATCGGAGAGAAATTGATGATATTCGCGGGGATCGAGACGATCAGCATTGGCAGTGCGGGAAGGATCAGCTCGGAAAATTTCTCGATGTGGTTATATCGGTGATAGCCCGAGAATAACATAACGAGCATTGTAAAGAGCATCGTTCCGTGGAAAAAGAGTGTATGGAAGCCCATAAAGGAGATACAGGAGTAGTTTGAGAGCACGTTTACGGGGTAGACGAAGTTTACCGCCGCGCCGAGGAATCCCATCGTAAAAAGATATCCGCAAGCCGCAAGACGTACCGCGCGTTTTTTCGAAAAGCAGAATGGGAACGAATAAAGGTAAACGCTGCAGGGATAGAGGGGCAGGATTCCACCGACCTCAAATCTCGGTTCACTTCCGCCAAGCGATTCATAAGTAGTTTTAACCACCTCAAGAATGAGAAAAACGATCCACAGTGTCATAAGTATCCGTCGGCGCGACTCCTCTGACCTCTTTGAAACCGCGACCGCGATAATGACGACCGTGGCGAGAAGACATAGAGAAAAGATGATGTGAAGCGGCGAAAAAAGTCTGCCCGGCAGGTCAAGGCCGCCGAGGAAGTCCTTGTGTGTGAAGAAATTTTCAATAAGCTTAAGCATAACAGCGTCCTTTTTCATTGATTTCGCGCTATTATAGCATATTTTTGAAACTTTTGTCAATAGAAAAATCTCCAATTCGATACTCGAATCGGAGATTTAAGAAAATCTTAAGAATTATTTGTAATAAATACTGTATTTTGTGACGTCCTTGACTACCTCGCCGTCGATCTGGAGAGGACGAGGAGAATCGAATTCGACCGTGATCTTCTTGCCCGAGCGGACGTCTATGTATTTTTTATGCTTCACGTGCTCGCCCGTGAAAAAGGAGGGGAATCTGATCAGGGTGCCGAGCTTGCCCGAGTCGTGCCAGGTGCAGGATGAAACGATACCCTTGCCGTTAAGTCTGTCCTGTTCGGGACAGGGCATCATACCTCCGCCGTAGTAATGACCGTTCATGCCGGAGGAGAGCCAGATCCTCTTATATCTGCGCGTCTCGCCGTCAACGGTAACGCTTCCGCCGCAGGTCTTGTATTTTCCGAATAGACCCTTGATAGCGATCGCGGTATAATTGATCTTCTGAATATTCTGCGCCTTCATGTCGTCGCCCGTCAGACAGCAATAGCCGTCGATACCGTAACCAACGCCGTTGAGGACCTTGAAGCACTTTCCGTTTACCTCGCAAACGGGAATGTTTTCTATGTATTTGTTGATGCAGATGGGTTCAGTCTGCTCGCTTATGTCAAGGTCACGGAGGAAATCGTTGCCCGATCCCGAAGCCATGTAGTAAACGTCACCGAGATTAACGCCGTCGGCTTCGTTGAGGAAGCGGTTGAGCGTACCGTCTCCGCCGCATAGAATTACGGAAGCACTTGCTTTGTCCGCAAAGAATTCGGAATAAGACTTGATATCCGTCATAGAAACGACCTCGGAGGGCTCGTACTTTCCGCTCTCACGGAGCTTTTTTGCCGTCGACTCGCTCGATCCGTTGCCCGCATGGGGATTGTAAAGAATGTAATATGCTGCCATTGAAGTTCTCACTTTCTTTGGTACTCAGTTTTTACCAATTTATATTATACTTGACAAACTTCAACTATGTTTCACATAAATATCAATTTTTGTTGATGTTATGGCTTTTACTGTAAAATTGGCACATTAACACGAATATTGTCGTAAGCAATAATTCTCCCTCCGCTCTATCATGAACGGAGGGAGAATAAAATATTTATTATCAGTTTTCACCCGAAGTTTTCTTTCTCGCCTCAGCTTTTTCTTTGGCAAGGAAATAGATCTCCTCGGTTGCAAACGAGATCTTTGTGATCTGATCTCGCTTTGAGAGATAGCACCAGAATGAGTCCTTCGGAACCGAAATGTCTATGCAGTCGCCCCAGCCGAGGTAATCGTACTCAATATGCATCGAATCGAGGTCGAGCGCGGGACGGAAAAGGACCGTCGGCTCGCCGCCGTAATAGGAATCAACCTCAACGCGCGTGCCCTCGAGTGTCTGAATGACTCGTCCGTGGCCATGCTTATAAAACTTCGTCCAGTTCGGCAGAGTCTCGATGCGCGCGTCGTTGTCCTCGAAACGGTATGTGCCGTTACGGACTTCTTCGCGGACGCACTCGCGTTCCCACTTTGTCCAATCGGGAATATGCTCGTAAACGGTCTCGCCGCCGTCGGTGGCGTGAAGTCTGCCGTATACGTCCTGCTCCCATCTTGCACCGCATGCATTGCACCATAGCTCTGTGCCCGCTGAATCGGTCTCGAATTCCTTGCCGCAGCGAGGGCACTTATATAGGATCGCGTGGAGTCCCTTTGCGCGGTCGGGATCGTCGATAACGACCTTGTTCTCATACTGCCACTTATAATCGTCGTAGACGAACGACTCGCGGATACGGCGGTTGATCTCGTCGGAAGAGAGAGTCTTTGCCTCCTCAGGGAGGACTACGGGTCTGATCTCGCCTTCAACGTATGTATGCTTATTCTTCTTGTTCCACTGCGGATGCGTGACAAAATTGCCGTGCAAAGTCAGCACAGCCACCGGAACCTTCAGCATACGAACGAGCATTCCGAGCGAGGGGGTCAGATACGAGGTCGTTCCGTCGAGCGAATAACGGCTCTCCGGAAACAGCACGAAGATCGCTTTAAGCTCCTCTATGGTGTATTTGATATTTCTGATAAGATTGAGGTCCTGGATAAACTTACGCTTACCGATAACGCCGAGAAGATCCATCAGCGGCAATGTGAAGTCGCGGAAACCCTCGAGCGTCATGACGTTGACGAGCGGCTGCGGATGAGTCGCCTTGTACATCATATTGAGGTCGACCTTCGAAGCGTGGTTAATGAGAAGGAGATAGGGCTTGCCGTCAAGCTCTTCCATATTCGTGCGGATGAGCTTTGCGTTTCTCTTCTTGAGATCGGGCCAACAGATGATGGTCTGCGCTACCCAAGGGAGAAATTTTCTCCTCTTCGGCTTACGACGGGTATTAAAAACCTTTATATGAGCCGGAGGCTCGGGGATCAGCTTCTTGTTCTTTTCAGTAGTGCTCATTTGGAACTCCTGTGGGATCATTATCCCATCATATTTTTATAGTTATTTTACCATATCTTCGAGTGTTATCAGATGGACTAAGGGATCTTCAAGGCAGAGAACGTCTTCATTGAATCCGGATTTTGAAAATAGATATATATCGTAATATTCCGCCTCAAATACGGATACGCTCTCTCTGACGTGTTCAAGCACCGCACGGGACAAACGCTTGTTTCGATACTTACACTCAACGACCAACAAACGATCCTTCGCGTTACCTATGCCTCTTGCCAAGCCATCAAGTTCAATGGATCGTCCAAGCTTCGAGTTCTCTACCTTATATCCGCGGATAACCTCATAATAATAGTCCAGTTCTCCTCTGACATTCTTTTCTGTCAGATAACTCAATACCGCATCCTCAAAGCCTAATGAAATAAAAAGTGAAATCTCCTCTCGGTTTGCTTCATAAATGACTTTTCCCATATCCAACTGTATCTCTTCGCGGTTGTCAAATACAAAACGATACCAGAAACGAATGAGATTATCCGATATCTCATAATAATTCATTTTCTGATTTCTGTTAAAGGATTCGCGCTTTTCAATGATCTCATTATCTATCAGCTTTGGCAGATACGCCGCAACGTAGTTTGGTTCCTTTCCGATATACTCCGCGATTTCCTTATTGGTACGTTTTCTGTGAGCAATCGCTTTTAAGATCGTATTATAAGTATTCTGATCCTTCGATGCGCTCGGCAACACCTTATCCGGAGCATCCACAAGATTGCCAAATCGGTTGAATAGCAGGTTCATCAGATTCTCTTCAAATGACCTTGATTTATCAATCATTTCAAGATAGAATGGACGCTCACCGAAAAGAGAAAGATATCTTATCGCATCCTCGGGAGGGATACCATCCAAAAACTCCAACGCCTCGCTAAAGACCATCTTTCTGACATTCATACTAAAAGTACTTCTTTGGAAAAGAGGTCCTCTTTTATCTTTCAGAATATCCTTCATAAACGAGATAGTACTTCCGGAAAGGATAAGCTTGATCTCAGTATCTTTGAATTTGTGGTCAATATTGTACTGCAGCTCGGATAAAAAACCTCTGTCTGATTGCGCTATGAAGGCAATTTCATCAATGACAATAACAAAAGGCTTGCCGGCGGAATATTTCAGAAGCGCATCAAAGCCTTCCGTATAGCTCGGATATACAAAACTATACGGTACACCTATAAGTTTATTGACTGCAGCAGAAAAAGCGGTCCTATTGTCAAGCTCATTTGATTCTTTTGCCTGAAAATAGAATGATTCCTTATTTTCAACGAATTTTTTTATCAATCTGGTCTTTCCGATACGCCTGGAGCCGTATACCACGCCCATTTCAAAGCGTCCCGATGAATAACGCATCTCAAGCTCGGATAATTCTTTTTTTCTTCCGATAAAACGCATATCGCAACCTCCTTTTGCACATTATCAAACGAACATTTGACAATTTCTCGTTTGATAATATTATAGCATATTTTTATACAAAAGTAAATAGCTTTATGCAAAAAGAAGAAAATAAAGTTTTTGCCGCATTGAGCGGGTCAGTGCGGCAAGTATTTTTATTATTTTTGTTTTTCAGACGAGCAAAGCGAGTCCGCGCGCCGCGCGATTCTAACTTGTAAAACGAAGTTTTACAAGTGGCTTTTTAAGGATGAAGTCTGTCGGGTCCGCGGAATAGGAACATAGCTTCCTTGATCGGGATGCCGAGGAAGAGCATGGTCAGGCGATCGATACCGATAGCGAAGCCGCCGTGGGGAGGACAGCCGTAACGGAAGAACTCGGTGTAGAACTTAACGTCCTCGCCAAGTCCCTTCTCTGCCGCGTTCCGGCAAAGCTGCTCATAGCGGTGCTCTCTCTGTGCGCCCGAGGTGATCTCAACGCCGCGCCAGATAAGGTCGTAGCCCTGAGGAACGCCGTTTTCGTCTCTCATATGATAGAAGGGACGCTTGTCCTGTGCGAAATCGGTAACGAAGAGGAACTCGTGGCCGTAAAGCTCCTTAACGAGACGGTGAGTCATACGCTCCGCGTCGGTGGTAAGGTCGCCTTTTTCGGACTCGGGGCAGGTGTAGCCGTATCTTTCCTCAAGAAGACGGTAGATCTCGGCAACGGAAAGAACAGGGAAAGGATTGGTGGGAACAACAACCTCGAGACCGAAGATGCGCTCGATGTCCTCGCCGTACTTCTCCTTTACACGTCCGAGAACGTAGGTGAGCATCTCCTCCTCGAGAGCCATAACGTCATGGAAGGACTCAACATAGGAGAATTCAAGGTCGAAGGAGGTAAACTCTGTAGCGTGCTTGTTGGTGTGCGACTTTTCAGCGCGGAAGCAAGGCGCACATTCGAAGACTCTCTCGAGACCCGATGCCATTGCCATCTGCTTGTAGAACTGAGGCGACTGTGCAAGATAAGCGTCACGGTCGAAATAGTTGAGCTTGAAGACCTCGGAGCCCGACTCAGAAGCCGCGCCGATGATCTTGGGGAAATGAAGCTCGGTAAACTTATTCTGAAGGAGATAATCGCGGAGAGCCGCGGTGATCTCGCTTTGAACGTGGAAAATGAGAGTGTTGCGCTCGGTACGGAGGTCTACCCAACGGTAGTCAAGGCGCGAGTCGATAGCGGAGTCTTCCTTGATGGGGAGCGCGTCCGCGATGGATTCGATGCGGATAGAGGTGGGAATGATCTCCTTTCCGCCCAATTTTACGTATTCATTAGCGATACACTCGCCCTCGATGGTAACGACAGAGTCGATGGTGAGCTGATCAACGATAGCAGCGAGCTCGTCGTTGCCTTCCTTCTCAACGTAGACCTGAACCTTGCCCGTGATATCACGGATAACGAGGAAGGCGCGTGCCTTTTTGTTGCGGCAGTTTTCAACAAAACCGGCGATCTTTACCTTTTCACCGGGCTTGACGTCAGCAATAAATGTTCTTTTCATTTCTTAACCCTTTCGAGATTTGGTTTGATTTTTGCATACATCATAATGATATCACAAAAGAAAGGAAAAGTCAAGGGAAAATAAAAAAATCCGCAGAAAAGCTTCTGCGGATAGCAATTTATGCACTCTGCCTTGCGGATATAAACAGATCTATATCTTCAATAATATAGTCCCGTCCTGTGGTATGAAGAACATTATAGCAGGTTTCCAAGTAATCAAGAACCCCGTACTTAATAAAAATGTTCATAGCCTCACGTCCGCTGAGCTTCTTTTCAGCGCGGTATGCTTCAAAGCAAAATACTTTAAATTCCAGTGTCTTGCTCATTTTACACCTCAGGGAACACTAATCTGCCCGAGCGCTCATCGTTAAAAAGTTCTGCGAGCATCAACGAGCTGTATTGCCACACTTTTGTTTCTTCCTTCTCAAGGAATGAATATAGCTTAGACTGTGTAAAGCGCGCCATAGACTCGTTTTCCGACCATCCGTTTATCTCAATGAGCCTTTGAACAACATTGGCGGTAATACTGTACAGAAGAGTCTCAAAACTTCGTTCATTCATTATAATACTACCTCCGTTTCTGCATATTTCAAATACTTCAGTGATTTTTCGGTATGAAAAAGTATCTGATCACATAACTGCTCGGTTTTCAATTTCTTTAGTGCCGTTTCCTTGTCAACGTCACCGTTTTCATATTCAACAACGACACGGTATACTCTGTCGTCCGCAACAGGTCCGATAACAATGTCATAATCTCCGGTAAATTTTTTCTGACGATTTGCGCAAATAAAATCCAGCCATTTTTCATCCGCCGCACTGAATTCAATAACAATCAAATCCGATTTGGCAGCTTGGTAATCAAATACATAGGAGTTCACACATTTATGGTCGCTTGCATTTCTGTATGCAACCTTAACCGCCCATTGTTCTGCCTGCCATTCGCTCGTTGTAACATAGAACCCACCGCCAAAGTCCAACGGACGTTTAGCATCTAAGATCTTGGGATAATCTACAACTGTATCGCTTCCGTGATAAACGATCATTTTGCGCCTCCTATAATAGTATTTCATTATAATAATATCACAATTCCAAATAAAAGTCAATAGTTATTTTCCTCAATCCCCTTGCATTTTCTGCGTAAATATGTTATCATTATAATATAAAAGCAAAAGGAGGTATCCGAAATGAGACTTGCCGAATCCGGCGAAATGTATCTTGAGACAATATACGTACTGACCCGAAAATCGACCTCGGTGCGTTCGATCGACGTTGCTGAGAGCATGGGATACTCCAAACCGAGCGTCAGCCGCGCTATCGGTATCCTTAAGGAGGGCGAATATATCACGGTTGATAAATCCGGTTTTATCACACTCACAGAAAAAGGCGTCAAGACCGCAGAGAGCCTTTATGAGCGACACACGATCTTAACCGGGCTCTTCGTCTCTCTCGGAGTCGATAAAGAAATCGCCACGGAGGATGCTTGCAAGATCGAGCACGTCATAAGCGAAGAATCCTTCGAGGCGATCAAGAAATATATCGGTGGCATGAAATGAAACGAGTTGTTTTGCTGTTGCTGTCTGTCTTGATCTGTCTGTCATGCACAGCTTGCCGCGTCACCGAGCTTCCGGATCATTCCGACAATTTTTACCGTGAATTTATCGAGTCATTTTTCGAGAACTATTCTCTTGCCGATCCTCAGCTGTCATATTTTTCGGCATCCCCATGGGAGGCGGAATTCGGAGACGGCAACACCCAATATCTTCTCTCCCTGATCGATGACGCAGACCCCTCAGAGTTCGTCTCCGTAACCGAATATTCCTTCTTTATTGGCGCACCGTATGTGACCTTCGGAGTCTACCAAAGTGCCGATGCACCGACTCCCATGAAGGACTGGACTATAGAGAGCATCACTCTGCTTTCGGGGTATCTGCCCTTTACGCCCACCGACGCAAACGAAGTTTCCGAAGAGGACTTTGCGCGCAAGCCCATGGAGTACAACCTTTCCGTAAGTGAGGAGATCAAAGTCTTTTCCCGCAAAGAATTCCGTGACTTTCTGAATTCTATAGCAGACTCTTACGAAACCCCGAATCCATCCCGGGGCCGGAACTTCAAAAGTGTATATAAGTACGAGGAAGACGGCATGCCCGGAAAAAGTTGGGAGGAATATACTTATTATTACCTGCTCGTCCGCTTTGAGGAAAACAGCAATATCGTATGGCTTACCGAATTGTATCATGAAGACGGAGAGCTTTACTTTACGCACGGAGCAAATCAGTATGAATACTGCTCACTCGAAAGTGATTATTCTCAAATGATCTGCGAGCTTATCGGTTTTGAGCCGGAGCCCGAAACCGCAGATACCTCCAAAGAATAATTTATATTTTTCCCCGTTGCACATTGCAGCGGGGAATGTTTTATTGCATAAAATAAAAATATATGATATAATTATCAAAAAGATGTGATGTAAAGCACTTTTTTCTTGTTTTATTATATGAAAGGAGCCGGAAAGGAGAATAAAAATGGAAGACAGACAGATCGTGGAGCTTTATTGGCAGCGCGACGAACGCGCGATTGCCGAAACTCACACAAAATACGGCAAATACTGCCACTACATCGCATTCAATATTCTTTCAAACAACGAGGACGCCGAGGAAATAGTCAATGACACCTATCTCAAGGTCTGGAACCGCGTTCCGCCCGACCGCCCCGATCCACTCAAGCCCTACGTCGGCATGATCAGCCGTCAGCTCGCCTTCAACGTATACAATGCAAGGCAGACACAAAAGCGCGGAGAGGGTGTTTCGATCGCGATCCTTGAGCTTGAGGAATGCATACCAAGCACAGGAGATATCGGCGAAAGTACCGCGCTTTCGGATTCGCTGAACAGATTTATCGAAAAGCTTCCGACAAAAGCACGAAGGATCTTCGTCTGCCGTTATTGGTACGCAGACTCGATCGCCGTGATCGCAAAGGATTTTTACATGAAAGAAAGCACGGTCGCGATGCTCCTGCTCCGCACACGGCAAAAGCTCAAGGAACATCTTGAAAAGGAGGGATTTGCGCTATGACGGGACATGATATTTTCACCGCAATGGGCAACATAGACCGCCGTTTCATACTTGAAGCCGCACCCGAGCGGAGGCGAAAAGGTATTCTCTCCCCTGCCGCAAGGCGCACTCTCATCGCCGCATGCCTCTGCCTCATTCTTTGCAGCTCGGTTATCGTTGGTTTTCTGATGTCGGGACATGTGCCGACGGTCAACGGCGCGATGTTTTCCGCAGAAGAGATCGAGAAGATTATGCACAGAGACACCATGGGCGTGAGTACAAACGCTTATCAGAAGATCAGAGTCAAATCGCCAGAGGAACTGCGTATCTATAAAATTCCCGAAACCGAGTATATACCGATATATGATACAAAGCTTTCCGAGCTTAACGAAGACGAACTCCTTAAACTTGCAAACTGTATTATCCCGAAATTTGAAGATCTTTTCGATTGCGAGCTTGAATGTTACGACGAATATCATGACACCACATTCACAGACAGCATCGTAATAAAATACCAATCAAAGAAAGAAAACAGAAAAGATTCGCAATTGAAGATCGAGATCGAACAACGACAGGATTATTATAATATTTCGTTCGATTACAGCAATTACCAATACAAAAAAGATGCCGTTCCGCTGAAACTTGACGGAAAGGATCTCATTTCAAATGCGGATATGAGCGAAGAAGAACGCTATGCCTCGCATTCGGTCGTTAGGGACATCTTTTGCGAATTGTTCGGGATCGAACTGCCCTACCATGATTTTCGAACCAGAGGCTCCACCTTCTATAACGGCATAACACATCCGACAGAAAACTATTCAAAAGTATATTCCGAGGATTATTACAACTACGACAACTTTCTGACAATATACGGCGGCATCTCGCATCAATACGATGTAAATATGGATCTGAGAATATTCCGCAAAAATACCGAGGACTACTGCCCCGAGATCGCGCGCACAAAGATGCTCACGCTCGAGGAAGCCGAAGAATTACTTTACAAAGGCTACGTTTTCGGCGGACACACCTGCAAGCTTTGTATGGCGGAACAGGCAAAGGTCGATTTCGAGGGCTACGACTACGTCGGGCTTGAATACGTTTTCGGTAAGGATAATAATTACTACGACACAGTCGGCGTTCCCTTTTACGTCTTTTACAAGCTGATCGAAACCGAGGAGCTCGAAACGCACACCGTCTACACCTACGCCAAGACCTACGTCCCCGCCGTCAAGGTCAGCGGACTTGATGAATATTTTGAGCTGCAGAAGGAAAAACACCCTAAAGACGGCGAGTATTATTGATTTTGAGTCTTAAATATCTTTGTGAACTTCTTTTTTTGACTTCAAGCACTCAAGATGTTCAAAAAGCATAATATCAGCTGATGCGCTATTTCCCTCCCCGGTTCATTCACGGGGAGGATGCAGGGTGGGGTCCCATAGGTGGGAACTTAAGCATACTATATCTCTCCCTCCGTCGTTCCGCGTGACCGCGGTGGAGGGAGAGACTTTGACTCTCTTAAGTTCCCACCTATGGGGTGGGGGCCCGCCTTAGGAATCCGTGCGGCTCTGGCGGTTTTCCGAAGGAAAACGGCGGTGTTCAGCCGCCGAGACAGAGTCGTAGCTTGCCAAAGGCAAGCATAAGCTTCTTGAAAAAGGTGGACGAAAACTTTTCCTCTGCTGTTTTAAAAAAACAAACCCCTCTTAATCTTCGCCGATCATCTGTAAAACGCATTTCCTCCGATAAACTCGCGGACGATGCTTGTCGGCGGGATCTCATCGTCAACGTCGGCTTCGTGAATATAGTTGAGTATCTTTACCATCGCGCGGACCTGCTCGTAGCACTCCTCCTCGGGTTCTACGGCGCAAAGCAACGGGTAGATATGCTTTTTCAGCACCGCAAGCTCATAAAGTGTCGAGGTATTGAAGATGACGTCCGCCTCCTCTTGAAATGGCAGGATCCATCTTCCCTCCCCTCGGCGCACGGAATCCCACATGGCAAGCGTCTGCTGTATCGGCGAATTCCGAGTATCGTGGTCCCGCACGGTCCTTCTGAGCAGGCGAAGATAGCTCGTCGGAATTCGGTTGTGATCATCAAGACTGAGCGGCAAGAGCGGGCTTACGAATATCTTGAAGACCGCCCTCTTTTCAAGCTCATTCGGAAGCAGTACTGGATTCAGCGCGTGGATACCCTCGACGATGATCACCGATCGCTCGTCAAGCTTTAATACCTTACCGCGCCATTCACGCCTGCCCGTCTTAAAATTGAAGCTTGGCAGCTCGATCTCCTCTCCGCGCAGAAGCGCTGTAAGCTGCTCGCCGAAAAGCTCGGTATCTATCGTATTGATATGCTCAAGATCGACCTTTCCGTCCTCGCCGGGCGCGATCTTGTCGCGATCGAGGTAGTAATCGTCAAGGCTTATCAGGATCGGCGTTTTTCCATGGCAGCGAAGTTGAGTTGCAAGTCTGTTAGCCGAGGTAGTTTTTCCCGATGACGAAGGACCCGCAAGCATGACCGCCTTCGCACCCCTCTCGCATATACTGTCAGCCACCTGCGAGAAATTCTTCTCGTGAAGTGCCTCGTTGACGCGTATCAGCTCACGAAGCCTGCCCGAATCGACAAGCTCGTTAAGATCTGCCACAGTCTCGCATCGCATAAGCTCGCCCCATTGCTTTCCCTCGTCATAGACCTTCATAAAATTCGTCATCTCGCGGTAATGCGAGATACGGTCGGGATCGTTTCTATCGGGGAAAACAAAGATAAAACCGTTTTTCGCGGGCAAAATATCCCAAACGCGCAAAAATCCCGTTGAGGGAGCCATCTCGCCGTAATAATAGTCAATAAAATCGCCGTATCCGTAAACGTCGAGATAGGGAGATGCGCGGTATGTGAGCAGGCGCGATTTGTCGTACTGACCCTGACGAGTGAAATAATCCATCGCCTCGGAGGTCGATATTCTTCTTCGGATCAGCGGAATATCCTCCGCAATTATTTCTTCGACGCATCTTTTAAGCCGTTCTGCCGAAAAGTCCTCGGCTCCCGCGATCTTTATGTACATACCCGAACCCACCGTGCAATTCATCTTCGCTCTTGCCTTCGGCCAGAGCTTGCGGATGGCAAGAAAGAGGACAAACTGAGCGGTTCTTCTGTAGGCATCCTTTCCGCTCGGATCGGAATAGCGCAAAAGTCTGACTACGCCGTCCGCCGATGCCATCGCCTTTCTGATCGACTCGCGCTCATGCGCCGCGTCCTTTTCGCGCATAGGTATGTAATTCAAAGTAAAAACCTCTCCCGCGATCTTTGCCGCGATGGGGTCGGTTGATAGCTTGCCCGAGATAAGCCCGAGCTCGCGCACAATATCAAGGAGCGACTGCCCCGTGCGCACCCAATAAACGTATCCGTCAATAATCAATTTCATAATGACTCCGTTCTGTTATCAATGATAACATTATATTCCTGAAACAAAAAAAGGTTGACTGCCGCAAAAATACGGTAGTCAACCATTTATCGGTGGTTAGTAGAAACGCCTGCCCTATTGCAAGCTTATACCTTTTTCTCTTTAAATCAGTATACCACAACCCAAGCCCGTTGTCAATAGATTTAGGAAAAATTTTTATATATTTACGGCAACTGCGGCAAGTCTCTTTGCGCATTCCGCAAGCGAATCAAGATACGCAAACTCATCGGGGCTATGAATCTTTCCGCCGCGAACGCCGAGCGAGTCTATGCATGCCGCACCCGCCGCAGTTACGTTCGCCGCATCCGACGCACCGTTGCTCTTTGAAGCCACAAGCTCAGGGAGCCCGTTTTCGGTAAATATCTCATTCATCCTATCAAGCAGAGCCACGTTCTTCTCGGAATACTCCATTGCCACTCTGCCCTTGGGGTCATTCACCGTGCACTTGCATCCGGGAACGTGAACAGTATCCGCGATCGCCTTTACATGAGCACGCACCCACTCAAGCTGTTCCGAATTTGCAAATCTGATATTTGCCTTGAATTCACAGTAGCCGGGAACTGTATTCGGCACGCTTCCGCCGCTGATAACGCCGCAGTTACAGGTCAGACCGTCCTTATCCTTAAGCTTTTCAAGCTCTATGATCTTATGTGCCGCGTCGAGAATGGCACTCGCACCCGCGGTCGCACAAAGCGAACCATGCGCCTCAACTCCCTCGACCTTGAAGGTGAATGTGATCGTTCCCTTACGAATAAGACATGCCTTTCCTGCCGAATGACCCTCGAGATTCAAGAAAGCAACTGACTCAAGAGCACGATCGCACATATACGCGATCGTAGTCTTTCCGCTGATTACGCTGCTGACCTCCTCGTCTGTCTGAAGAATCAGCTTAACGGGTCTTGCGCGGAAGCCGCATCTATCGAGCGCGTCCATAGCAAGGAACGCCGCAACCGCTCCGCCCTTGCAGTCTTCAACGCCGGGACCGTATATCTTATCCCCGTCGATCTTCACTGCAGGGTTGCCGAAGAGTCCTACGGGATGGACGGTATCAAGATGCGCCGAGAAGATGATGGGTTTTTCCTCCGCATCGGGATTCAACGTTATATCCACGACGTCCCCCGCTACCGCTTGGCGGAAATACTCTATCTTCCATCCTCTCTCTCGAGCCATTTTTGCAAAATATTCACCGCAAGCGTCAACGCCCGCCTTATATTTCGTCGGACTTTCGATATTGCAAACATCCTCCCAAACCTTTACGTATTCGCTGTTCAAACTGTCGATCGTATTGAATATTTCCGTACATTTCATTTTGCTACCTCATCCTATATAACATTTTTTCATTGCTTCCTCGATAAGCTCCGCCCAGACAGCCATGCCCTCGGAATTCGGATGGAGCTTTCCGTCGCATGTATATTTAGCATAATCAAGACCGCTCATCCTGCTTTCGGTCAAACGGACGATACAGACTCCGTAATGCGCAGTAACTTTCTCTATTATCTCGTTGTACTTGATCAGCAATTCGCTCTTCTCTGCCGTTCTCCACGCCATATTGAATACGAACATTTTCGCCTGCGGATATCTTTCGGTCACCTTGCGGAGCATCACGGCATATCCCTCGGCAAAGGTCTCGGGAACAAAATCCCCGGCTTTGACGCGTTCAAAAAGGTCGTCCGTAACCTCACCCGCGGGACGTTCTTTAGAAAAATCGTTATTCCCCATAAAAGACAGGATCACGTCGGGCTCACTGCCATCATTTCGATGAAGCTCGGTGGGTCTTGTATTCCAACCCGCCGCATCGGGGTTGTCATCGAGTATCTTCGAGCCGCTCCAGGAATTATTAACGCAGAGCTCCATCGAATATTTATCTATCAGTCTTCCCCAAAACGTCTCATTGACAGTCATATCGCGGCATTTGACGTTCTCGGATTCAGGCGTGCCGTAATATGGCTTATTCTTTCCGATAGTGGAGTTATGCGCGATATTGTTCGAATATCCGTCGTAGGTGCACATACTCGCGCCGAAGACGGAGAGATTTTTCCCTTTTAATATACTATGCAACATTCTGCACCCTCCTTCTGTAAGGCAATGCTACGATAACGCCGAGCAGAACGATTCCGATCCAGACAAGTATCAGATTGCTCCATCCGATCGACGTGATCGCGGCGGCAAACGCTTTATTAGCGATCGACGAGGCTGTATAACTGAG
The DNA here is from genome assembly GCA_017411805.1 of Clostridia bacterium. Classification (GTDB taxonomy): domain Bacteria; phylum Bacillota; class Clostridia; order Oscillospirales; family CAG-272; genus CAG-390. The sequence goes on along the minus strand of JAFQPI010000007.1, from coordinate 11,527 downwards.
AAAATCAAGAAATCCCGTCGCCGAGGAGACGAGCCCCGTATCACGCAGACTCGGGCAATAGCGGCTCCAGAGCATCGTTGCCGCCATATTCGAGCACATTATGGCAATCACTATGAAAATGATATTCATCACCGGCGTCTTGATGAAATACGTCAGCGTGAAGAAGATGACCGACGCTGAAAAGCCGATCAGAATCGTCTTATCCATATCATGACCGAGTTTTTCATAGATGAAAACGGCAATAAAGGACGTCATCGAGATCGCAAGCGTTGCACCCGTGAAGATACTTGCCGCTTCGGTCGTTGTAAATCCATGGTATTGCGCAAAATAGGTCGGAAGCCAGAACGCAACAGACGTGCGGATCACGCCTGTCAATATTGAGATCAGCGAAAATTTCACGATCTGTCTCTCAAAGAGTACCTTCAGATTACCCGCGCCCTTCTCCTTTGGCTTATACTGACAGTACCTGACAAGTTTCATTCTCTCAAATACGGTAAAGCAAGTGAAAACGCTTGCCGCCATCAGAACGAGCACACCGGTGCTGACGTAGAACACGCTCTGCCAGCTCAAAAATATTGCCAGAATTCCCGCCGCGGGCGATCCGAGAAGCGAGGAAAAGGTATATCCGAGCGAGCATCGAGTCGCGTAGATAGGCTCGGTATTCTCGGAGACCACCTTCGTCATCGGCCCGTAGATCATCGAAAGAAAGAATCCCGTCATACCGTAGACTATCATTGCCGCGTTCGGTTTTTCGATGATAACGGGGAGCAGGAGATTCGTCACTCCCGCGAAGAAGAGTCCGAAGGAGAGCATATACTTTGCCTTGATCTTATCGCCTATCGCGCCGTTGATGAGCTGTCCGAAGGCGTAAAAAAGCAGATAAAGCGAGGAAACACTGCCAATATATTCCTCGGTATATCCATCCGCCACCATATGCGGCGTAACCGCGCTGAGAATATTTCTTGCTATGTAAACCGCGAAATATGCCACCGAGCAAAGCGAGCCGAGACATATCGCGTTTTTCGCACTTTGTGAGATCTTCATTGTTCTGCCTCGAAAAATGTCGTTGATTAATTATAGCATATTTCGGGGAATTTTTCAATGAATACAAACCAAATACTTGTTTTTTTCTATAGGTTATGCTATAATATACCTGCGCATAAACAATCAGATCTTTCCGAACTCAGAACGCGCAATAAAAAGAATCGGGAGAAGTTAAAATGAATATCGCTTTCGGCTGCGACCCCAACGCAGCGGCACTGAAGAAAGAACTTATTGAATTTGTTAAAGGGCTCGGTCACGAGGTCTGCGACTATGGCAGCGACGATACGATCTACGCCAACGTAGCCATCGAGGTTGCTGAAGCTGTCGCCTCAAAGAAGCACGACCGCGGTATACTTATCTGCGGCACCGGAATCGGCGTTTCGATCGCCGCAAACAAGGTCAAGGGCGCATACGCCGCTTGCGTTCACGACGTTTATCAAGCTCAGCGCGCCGAACTTTCAAACCACGCAAACATCATCACACTCGGCTCGCAGGTTGTCGGCAACGAGCTGGCAAAATGTATCGTGAAGGAATATCTTTCGGTCACCTATGACGAAAATAGCCGTTCCGCGCCAAAACTCGCAAGGATTTACGAATACGAAGCAGAATAAAAAATTCACTCACCTGACTTACACAGGTGAGTGAATTTTTATTCCGCAAGAACAGTCTTTGCGATCTCGATGAATCTGCCGTAAACTCGCGGTGTTGCTGCAAGCACGGGCGAGGGCGCAGAAAAATCAATTTCTTTCCCCTCTGCATTCGTAATGACTCCACCCGCTTCCTTGACCAAAAGTGCGCCGGCGGCACAGTCCCATGGGGAAAGCAACAGCTCAAAAAAGATATCGTTTCTGCCTGCGGCAAGATGAGCAAGGTCGAGCGCCGCCGCTCCGGGACGGCGGACGTCGCTGCATTCACTGTAAAGTGCGTATGCAAGACGGAAGCTTTGCTCGCCCATGTCCTTTTTCATATGCGGGCAGGTTCCGAAAGCCACGATAGAATGAGCCATATCGCGATCCGCGACCTTCATAGGCTTGCCGTTGAGAAATGCTCCCGCGCCGCGAACAGCCGAAAACATCTCGTCCTGATATGGGTCGTAGATCGCGGCAAATTCGATCTCACCCTTTGAGAACAGGGCAACTGAAATGCAAGAATAATGATACTCGTGTACGAAATTAGTCGTTCCGTCGATCGGGTCGATGACGAAGCAATAATCGCGCATCAGATCCTCTGAGTTGTTCTCCTTCTCCTCCGCGAAGAAACAGGCACCCGGGATGAGCTTCGAGATCTCGCTCATCAAAAAATTCTGCACGGCAACGTCATAAACCGTAACCATGTTTGCCGAGTCGCCGCCCTTTTCGCTGACGGCATCCCCCGCCTCAATATCATGCGCACCTGTCATGATCTTCCCCGCCTTGAGGATGAGGGGGAGTAAAAGCTTGTCTATATTTTTCATTCTATATCCTCGTTCTAATAACTTTTGCCGGAACTCCTGCAACAATCGCGTAAGGGGGAACATCATGCGTCACAATTGCTCCCGCGCCGATAATACTTCCATTTCCAATATGTACTCCCGGCATAATAATTACTCTGTCGCCAATCCATACATCATCGCCAATAACCACCGGTCGTTCTTCTTGGAATCCTTGATGCATCATCGGGATATCTATACGGTCAAAGGCATGATTACGGGTCAGTACAACAACATCTGCTCCCATCATAACATAATCCCCAATGGTACAGCTACCGTTTATTCGTGCGTTAATACCAATTCCGGAGTAATCGCCAAGCGAAACCTTGGATGAGAAAGAAGCACCTTGCTCAATGTTTACTTTTTTACCACAGTGTTTTAAAATCAGTTTGCCGCAAAAAGCTCTCAATGCCTTCTGCCCGATTTTTATTCCGGAAAATGATACCGGCATATGTTTAGCAATCGAATAATAAATCAATTTGCCTATTTTTTCTGAGATATTTCCCATGAATTTTCTCTCCCCAAACTAAATAATTATACTGCAGATGATTATACTCTAATAATAGTTTTTGTCATCTGTGAGATTCTCAAGACTCATTCGTCGTAACCAACGCGGTTGACTCTGTATAAATCAGATAGCAGTCTTTTTCCGTTAAGCAAAAGCATTGTGATTCCGTATATGCCTGCAACAATGACCAATATTGCAAAATAATGTATATTCATACCATGCAAATACTCTCTGAGCTTACTTAAAGCGAAAGTCAAAGCTACACTCTCTAATACAAACACTATCAAATATTTCAAGTCAAACAATTTTGACAATCTGGTTTCAAGGATACTTGCACTGAAGCTCAACATAATAACTCCTGTTATTACAATAACAACCAGTGTTGCCACGGCAGGACCAATAATTCCCATAACTCTATAAAAAACTATGTTCAACAGTGCATTGAACGCAAGCGATCCGACTCCCAAAATCATAAGTCTTTTTGTTCTGCCGGCTGCGCTGAGAACTAGAGTAATATTTGTAAATCGAAACAAATCGACAAAAATATACACGCAGAATATTGCTAATCCATCGGTATATTTATTTGAATAAAGTAACTTCATAAGCTGTGGTGATGCAGATAATGCCGCAAAACACAAAATGCCTGTCGATACGTATGCTATCTCAATAAATAATTTATATAGCTCCGCTGCTTTTTCTTTGTTTTTGTTTGAAATATATCTTGTTATATATGGAACAAGGACCGTACAGAATGATGCCATAATAATATCAAAAGGAAGCTGTTTTGAAGCGTTTGAATACATAGCCAATGTCTCAGTATCGGTCATGGCTGAAACAAGATATTTGTCAATATCACGGTTTAAAGTACTTATGATTAGGAAAATTGCCATAGGAGTACAATAATGAATAACGTCTCCAAAGTACTTAATACGCACTTTCCTCCAATTAAGCCTGCAACTATTCTTGCGCAAAATGATCCAAAAGAAAGCAATTTGTCCGATATCAATTACTAAGGTAGTGATCAGAATAACCAATATACTTCGCACCGCAAAAACTACAATAAAAACGGATATCATCCTGATCGTAGAGATTGCCAAATTACGGTATGCCAAGAGCCTTGCCTTACCAATTGAAACAAACAATACCTGAGACATTCCCAGAATATTCTGCAAAAATGGTAATATTGCCGCAAAAATCAAATATATGCCAACGTCTTCATTACCGAAATAACCGCATATATTCCGATTCATAATCATAACAACCAAACCGGCAACAGAACTTATCACACACTGCAATGCAAAGATCGTTGCCACATATGATTCTTTTTCATCTTCCTCGTTTTTTCCGGCATAAAAGTAATTTACACCGTCCATCATGCCGAATATAGTCACAGAAGCGATCGTTGATACTACCAGCATGATCTGCGAATACGTGCCGTAATCGTGCACGGACAGATATTCTGAAAGCAAGCGGGTTGTCGCCAAGCCCAAAGCAGTCGTTACAAGCTTTATAAACGTCAATAAGATCGCATCCGCCGAAACGCCGCTTGACAATTTATCTCTAATTCCCATATTATTTAACCATGTTTCTGAAATTTTGCATAAAACCCCAATAGAAAACCGACGGACTCCATCGGTTTTTTATCAATGTCTTACATCGTTAGGAACAGACGCTCCATGCCCGCGGGCATGGAGCATCTGTTTTAATATTTGTTTTAACACCCGAGCTTTATCGGGAATAAACCGATCGATAATCAGTCAGCAATAAAGGTAATCCTATATTCAATCGTTCCGGATTCGAACGCAAAATATCCATCGCCTACAATAGCAGGACGTACGTAGATTGCCCACTGTTTACCGGCTTCAAGCTCAACCTCAATGATGCCTGTGCCTTCGCATGCGGTCTCGCCGACGTATCCCTCGCCATCGTATGCATCCACGGAAAATCCGTTAGCGGGAATTGCAATTTCAGAGGAGATACCAGTGACTTCAACAATCAGTTTTCCGGATTTTTCGGGAGTAAAGATCAATACCGCATTTTCGGGTACGATCTCCCAGTCTGAGCTGCCGAAATACTTACTTCCCTCAGCGAGAGGAGCAGAATCGCCGTCTTGAATAAGCTTACCGTTTTCGTCGAAGTAGCACTTCTGACCGGTTACGAAGCCTTCCATACCGTTTGTATTGGTTATGTAGTACTTACCGGTAGCAACCTGACCGTTCGAACGTACGTAGTAGATATTACCCTGATACTTGATCAGACCTGCGCCGTACTTAACGTGATTGTTCACGTAGTAGTACAGAACGCCGTCAACGTCAACGATACCGTCCTTCATAGGCTGCAGCTTGCCTTCGTCGTTGAAGGTGAGCTTGTCGCCGTTCTTCACGTTCAGATCGCCAGTGTAGTTGTCAACCTTGGTGATGTAGTAGTCGCCGGTTGCAACTTTGCCGTTGGACTTCACGTAGTAAGTCTCGCCTTCGATTACGATCAGACCTGCATAATAAGGATTACCGTTCTTGTAGTATACGCCGTCAACCAGACCGTTTACGGAAGGATCCTCAACGCTCTGAAGGATACCGTCGGTACCAAAGTTGTACATAGCAGCAGTCACCAGACCGTTGGTCTTGGTTACCCAGTACATACCGGTAGCAACCTGACCGCTGGAGCGAACGTAGATGTACTTACCTTCTTCGATCTTAACAAGACCTTCGCCCATCATGAGCTTACCGTTTTCATAGTACTTGCCATCCACAATGTCAGTCAAGTTATGAGCCAGCACACCACCCAGGAAGTAGTAGCAAGCGCCGTTATCAAGACCCTCAACACCATTTGCACGGGTAATCCATACGGGACCGTTTGCGACCTTGTTACCGCCGTTGACAGTGTCACCAACGAAGTAGTAGTACTTGTTATTGATCTTAGCAAGGCCGTAGTGCCACGGAATCATACCGTTGACTGCATAGCAAGTTGCCTTGGGTCCCTCGAACTTTCCGTTTACATCGCTCTGGAACTTGCCGTCTTCATCGAAGATGAACCAAGCCTCGGTTGCATCGATAAAGGTAATACCCTTATTTGCTGCATAATCAATATCTTCCTGGTTAGGAGCGTATTTGTTGCCGTCGATGGTGATGGGGTTGCCTTCCTCGTCAACGGGATAAGGAACGCGGGTCAGGCCCTCAACGCGGAAGTAATGGCTCTGCTTAGCATCATAGGCGAAGTAGTACCAATCGCCGTCGATCTGCTGCCAGCCTTTTGCCTCGGAGCTGTTGATCTGGTAGGCGGTGCCCAGAGCGGTGTCGGACCATTCCAGATTTACCCCATCCCAGAATACATTCCACCAACCGGTGTAGTAGTAATCATTTCTGATCCCGAAATTGCCTGCGGGCATGGTGGCTGTTTCCATATCCACCACGTTCCAGTCCATGTCGCACCACTCATCAATGGCGTAAACACCGTTATAGCGGGTGCCGTTTACGGGAACCGTTTCACCTTTTTCGTGGATGGGTGCATAATTCCATACTGCTCCGCAATTTTTGGGGATGTAATCCTTCAGCAGAGCACCGTAGGGAACAGTGATTTCAATAGGACAGTTTTCGGGGTCAGCATCACCGGAGACTTGGAGGGCGTAGATGGTCAGGGTGAACTCCTTGACCTTGCCGCAGATGCAGGTGTAAGCAGAGTTGCCGGTGGTGTAGTTGTGGGGTTCAGTGGCAGTGTTAGTGCGTTTGTTACAGTCGCTACACACAGTGATCTTGTCGTGGGTGGTGTTAGTGACATTCTCGTAGACGAAGGACACACCGCCAACATGGTTGTCGGGATTAACCGCAATATAACCTTCGCCGCCTTCGGATTTCCAATCTGCAAAAACATCGATTTTTTTCGTTGCATCACTATCGGCATAGAGGGTATTGCAAGTGAAGCACATCCAGTATTCCTTCCAACCGCTTTCCTTACATGTTGCATCCTTACCATTAATGGCCGTCAAGCTTGTGCACTTCGCAAGCTCACCGTAGGCTGTCTTACAATACTGGCATACAGCCTTTTCTTTACATGTTGCTTCGCCGCCCTCATGCTTAGCCTCAGGTCTTGTCAACTCTTTGCAAACATTACAGTTTGTATCGCAGTTGTAGGTGTAGGTGTGATTGCCGTTAACCTTGATGCTCATCATATTGGTCTGGTGCATCAGGTTTTCATCAGTCCATACGCCACCGCAATGCGAACAAGTCCAATACTCCATGTTACCGTTGTAGGTTTGACAATCTGTACCAGGCTTAGCCTCTACGTGGGTAATGCTGTGAGTTGCTTCGGGATTAGTCAACTCGTAGCAGATACAGCAGTACGGATCGCAAGGGTAGAAGTATTCGTGCTTAGCCAGCTCGCCGTACTCCTTGCCACAGTACGAGCATTCTGCCTTCTTGGTACAGGTTGCAGTGCCGCCCTCATGCTTAGCCTCAGGTCTTGTCAACTGTTCGCAAACCTTACAGTTTGTATCGCAGTTGTAGGTGTAGGTGTGATTGCCGTTAACCTTGATGCTCATCATATTGGTCTGGTGCATCAGGTTTTCATCAGTCCATACGCCACCGCAATGCGAACAAGTCCAATACTCCATGTGACCGTCGTAGGTTTGACAATCTGTACCAGGCTTAGCCTCTACGTGGGTAATGCTGTGAGTTGCATTGGGATTGGTCTTCTCGCCGCAGTTCATGCAGTACTGATCGCAAGCGTAGAAGTATTTGTGAGCGGGTTCAACATAGGTTTCGCAGATGGAGCACATGCCGCCCACGCAGGGATCCACGTCGTGGTTCAGGTGGCCCCAACAGGTGTCGCAATAACCGTCGTCATCATCGTCTTTATGCTCAGCGGTAGCAGGGTATTCAAGACCACAACCGTAAGAGCACTCGCCGTCAAGGCAATCAGCCCAAGCGCCGTTCTCGTGACCAAATCCGGCAACGAAACCGCCGCAGTAGTTGCAAACGCCGTCCATACATGCGGGGGTGGTATAGTTAACGCAACCGTAGCCGGTGATGGTTTCATTACACTTGGAGCAGGTTCCGGTCTGGCAGGCAGGAACACCGGTGTCGTGCTCACCTAAGCCATAGGTTTCCTCACCGCAAAGCGCGCATCCCACAGTAGCACAATCAGCTGCGCCCTCGGGACGAACGTGTTCGCCGGTGTAGTAGAGCCATGCGGGATTGAGCTGGTAAGAACCCTCAGCGTCGCCGAAGCAAGCCTCACATTTGTCACAGTACCAATATTCGCCGTGACCTGTCTGCTGACAGTTTTCGGGAATTACCTCAGGGACGTAAGTAATGTTGTGAGCAAGATCGAATGTGCCGCCGCACTTGGAACAGGTATCTGTTCCTTCGCACTCGGTAGAAGTGCCGGAGCATTTTACATTCGTTTCCGTAGTCTGACCACAATCATCACAGACAACGTCGTGAGTACCGTTATTATTAGAATTATAACGAAAGCCATTGGTCTTACCGTGACCTGCGGGTTCAGGACCGTAAGCGGTGTTACAGTAAGAGCAGACAGCCTTTTCGGTACAAGTTGCAGTGCCGCCGGAGCAAGTGCCGGGTACGGTGCTCTTTGCGTTATGGCAGCTCTTACAGGTGATAGTCTCGTAGTGTGTACCATCACCATTGGAGGTGAATCCACCGCTTGCCTCATCTCCAACGTGGTTATCGTTGTCTATGTCGGTGTTAACACTCGTCTTGTCGGTGATCTCGTTCACACCGTTTGCATCGCTGTAGTACTTGCCGCACTCTTCATCGGAGCAGTACCAGTATTCGATGTTACCGCCGGCAATACACGTTGCCTTTACTTCAGGAACATGAGTAAGAGAACAAGTGTGTGCGGGGGTGGAAGGAGCGATGGTGAGGGTAGTAGAGACGGTAACACCGGTTTCCCAGGGAGTACCAAAGTCAGATGTAATATTATTAATCTCAAAATCGATTTTATACTCACCAGCAGGCGTATTGGCAGGCACTTTGTATGTAACAACAGCCAATAAATCTGTCGTTAACCAGTCCGCCTCTTGATCATATTCATAATACCAAACTAAACTTCCATTGGATTTATTAAAATCGCCAGTCTTAAATCCCAAGTCAGTATTGGCAACACTTACATAAGCTAACCCAGAGGGTAAACCTACGCCAATGTCAATAGAATCGATATCTACAGGTTTATTCGCTTTGATCGTAACAGCAATAGTCTGATCTTCGCTGCTCACAGAGATCGTCGGGTTATCAATCGTCGCTAAATATGTTACACCATTATCATTTGCTGCAAATGCAGATATACTAATCAGTGAACACATCATAATAGCGAGAGATAACATCAAAATTCTTTTAAAATGTTTCATTCCAACATTTCCTTTCATATTTCAATTCCACTTCTATGGATATTAACCCCATGCAAGACTGGTTCTGCCCATGAGAACAGCTTTAATACGGGGCAGATCACCACTATCAATGGTTCCGGTATCATTTGCATCGGCAGCAAAAATTTCTTCTGCAGTTAGAGTTAGTCTGCCCATAAGAACAGCTTTAATACGGGGGAGGTCACCACTATCAAGCCCACCCGTCGCATTCGCGTCCCCCTTAATAACCAAGAGAACCTCGGTTACTCCTGCGGGAACTGTGAAGTCATAACCTCCGGAGGGATTTGCTACGGCAGCAATTGCAACGTACTTACCGCTTGTTGCATCCCAATATCCAAGCTTACAAGCAATGTCGAATTTTACGTTAACAACGTTTCCGCTTACAGTATAAGCGTTAGCAAGAGCTGCACCCTTGAATGTAACGGTAAGCTTAACCGCTCCGCAAAGGCACTTAGTGTTATTTTCCTGATTGTAGATGTGTTCTACACCGGTAGCCTTTTCGACACCACAACAAGCGTAGTACTCGTCGTGGGTGGTTGCGGTTACGTTATCGTATGTAACCTCGGTTGATGTGTGACCCGCGGGGATCTTACCGTCGCCGGTCTTCCAAGTCTCAATGTCGTCGATCGGGTTATTACCCTCTGCGTCGGTATAGTACTTACCGCAGACATTGCACTTGTAGTAATCATTCCAACCGTCGGTGTCACAGCCAGATGCCTGACCGGGCTGAAGAACGGGGGGTCGGTCGCAAGTTACCGTTATGGTTGCTTCCAGGTAAGTATTCTCAAACTCCACAGGGAAGCCGCTCGCGTCGGTGTATACCTCGCAAAGGAAGCCTACCTTGTATTCGCCGGGAGCTGTGTCTGCAGGAATTATGTAGGTTGCTGTCAGAAGCTTTGAGCCCTTTGAGAACTTACCGCCTATGAACTCCAAATCCGTCCACATAACATTACCTGTTGTGGGAGAAACGTAGTCATCATCATCGGTAAACGTTGCTTCATCGCCGCAAAACTCAATAGATCCCAATGTAATATCGGCGTTGTTGGTAGCCGCCTTATCCCAGGTTCCCTGAATGCCGTAGCAATAGACGTCAGCAGTAAATGCAATACCGACTTTTGCAACAGTATTCTCCGTTCCATCCAGAGCAACGCTCGTTCCTACTGCTTCCACATCGGAGATTCCCTCCGCTCCGGAAACAATGCTTGCCGGAATTATCAGCATGCTGATTGCCAATAATAACGAACAGGCTTTAAGAAGTTTCGTTTTCATTGTTTTGGATTATCCTCCTTAAATATTTAATAATAAATCCTAACAAGTTTTTTACCAACTCAGCGGCAGATACAACTTATGTGTACTGTCAAGCAGACTGCGTGCAAGCAGCGTCTTGTCTGCCGAGTTGATTTTGCCATTGCCGTTAATATCCGCAATGAACAGCTGTGCATCGTTCAAGCTTGCGTACTCTTTATGATCGGAGGGAAGCAGGGACTTTGCCAAAATTGTTGCGTCGTTCGAATCAACGTCGCCGTCCGTATCGAAGTCGCCGTTGATGATGAGCAGTACTCTCTCAACACCCTCAGGTGCAGTGAAGCTGTAGCTGCCATCTGAATTCTTGATTGCTTCAACAGCCTCGTACTTCGAGCCGTTCAAGTAACCGAGCTTGCAAGCAAGCTGGCTTTCAACTGTTACGGTCTGTCCGAATACCGTGTAGGTCATGCCGGGCTTGGCATCAACTACTACGTTCTTAAGTCCGCATTCGCAATCGTTGTTTTCGTCAAAGCTGTGAGCTTTTTCGTCAAACTTGGATTCGCACTTGGAACAAATGCTCCAGTGGTGAGTTGCGTCGTATTCGTAGTGGTCATGGGTGTGGCCGAGGGCTGCGTTGAGTTCCTCACCGCATTCCGTACAGATCTGAGCATTTTCACAATCTGCTGCAGCTCCGGGTGTGTGACCCTTTGCTGCTTCAAGTACTTCGCCGCATACCGTACAGGTCTGTGCGTTTTCACAATCTGCTTCAGCTCCGGGTGTGTGGCCCTTTGCTGCTTCAAGTACTTCGCCGCATACCGTACAGGTCTGGGCGTTTACACAATCTGCTTCAGCTCCGGGTGTGTGGCCCTTTGCTGCTTCAAGT
>JAFQPI010000006.1 GCA_017411805.1 Clostridia bacterium | reverse complement strand
CGCGAGTGGTGGATGAGGGGAAGAGACGGGGATGATGTGTTTGCATTTCATTCAGAGCGAGTCCAAAAATGCCTTGTATATAACACCGTCAAGCTTTAGTATTAACAACGTAGTATGGACCGACGGACTCGTTATATCATTTTTCCGAAAAAAGTTGACTACATTATCGTACTTTGATACTAATTGAGGCTGTATCACATTTTTTAGTGAGACAGCCCCTTCTTTTCACATTTTAAAGCAGTTCCACTCAATCAAAAAACTTTCTTCTCCCCCTTGACAAATCACGAAAATATGGTATAATAATATCAACAGTTGCGTGCGCAACTAATTAGCAAAAGGAGCAAAAAAATGCCATCGCTTATGCGTTATATAAATATCGTCAGCCGATGTTCCGCCATCTGGAGAGCAGACAAGCTCGATGGCACCGAGCTTGGCGATCAGCATTGTCCCTATATTCTGACTGTCTGCCGTAATCCCGGTATTTCCCAGGATGCGATCGCACGCAGACTTTTCATCAACAAAAGCAACGTCACGCGCAGTCTTTCCTATCTTGAAGCTCACGGCTTTGTGACCCGCGAGCAATCCTCGGAGGACAGGCGCATAACCCTCGTCTATCCCACCGAAAAGGCACAGGAGATCCTGCCTGAGGTCCGCTCGATTATTCGCGGTTGGAATGCCTATATCACCGAGGGATTTACCGAAGAAGAGCTTGAAATGTACATGGACATGACAGAACGCCTCGCTGCCCGCGCGGCTGAATACGCCAAGCTTTCGAGCGATGCCTACAGCGACCTCGAGAGCAGCATCAATAAGCCCAAAAAAGGAGGCTCGGAATGAAAAGAGTTCTCGCTTATCTGAAGCCTTATACAAAGTTCATGTCGTTCACGCTGACTGTAAAATGCTTGGCAACGCTCATTGAGCTCGCTCTGCCATACATCCTCAGCCATATCATCGACAACGTCATCCGCCCCGTAGCCAAGATCGAATCTCCCGATATCAAGGCTAAGATCATCGAGATCGTCATCTGGGCGCTGATCATGATCGCCTGCGCAGCTCTCGGAGTCATCGGAAGTGTCTGGGCAAACAGAATGGCAGCGCGCTTTGCCAAGGATATGGCAGAGGATCTGAGAAGCGATCTTTTCCGCCGCACCATGACCCTCTCTCCCGCTCAGACAGATCATTTCACCGTCCCGAGCCTTGAATCGAGACTTACAACGGATACTTATAATATTCATAATTTCATAAACACGATGCAGAGAATGGGTGTCCGCGCACCGATCCTCCTTATCGGAGGTCTTGCGATAACGGCAACTCTTGATCTCTCACTGACTCTCGTTATGATCTGCATCCTCCCCTTCCTGTTCATCGCAGTCTACTCGCTCACCTCGCGCGGTCTGCCCCTTTATACAAAGGTACAGGCGGCTGTTGACGGTATGATCCGAGTTGTACGCGAGGACTCGCAGGGTATCCGCGTCATTAAAGCGTTAACAAAGCAGGACTACGAATACCGCCGATATGATGCCGTAAACCGCAATCTCGCCGACATTGAGGGCAAAACCAACTCCATCATGTCCTCTGCAAATCCCGTCATGAACTTTTTCATGAATCTCGGGCTTGTCTGCGTTGTTTTTGTCGGCGCATACCGCGTTGACGGCGGAATGAGCGAGCCCGGCAATATCATTGCCTTTATTCAATATTTCACACTCATTTCTATGGCAATGACGTCGATAACGCGTATCTTCGTCATCTGGTCCAAGGCAAACGCATCCGCAAAGCGTATCGCTGAGGTGCTCGATACCGAGGAAGGTCTCCCCGTTTCTGATTCCTCCGACTATCCCCGCCGAGCAGGCGAACGCGGAATCGTGTTTGACAATGTAAATTTCGCATACAATAATACCAAGGATATCCTACACGATATCTCCTTCAAGCTTGCGCCGGGTCAAAAGCTTGGAATCATCGGCGCGACGGGAAGCGGAAAGACAACTCTTACCGCCCTCCTTATGCGCTTTTACGACGTTTCATCCGGATCGGTCCGCATTGACGGGCGCGACGTTCGAACGATCCCCGAAGAAGAACTTCATTCCATGTTCGGCGTTGCGATGCAACACGACTTCATAGTTGCAGATTCGATCCGCGAAAATATTCGCTTCGGGCGCGATATTTCAGATGAACAGATCTCCCGCGCGGCAAGGATCGCGCAGGCTTCCGCATTTATCGAAGCATATGAGGACGGATACGATCATCCTCTTGACGCCAAGGGAGCAAATATTTCGGGCGGACAGAAGCAGAGGCTTCTCATAGCCCGCGCCGTTGCAGGCCGGCCGAAGATCCTCATCCTCGACGACTCCTCCTCTGCTCTCGACTACAAAACAGACTCCGAGCTTCGCCGCGCGATCTCCGCGGAGCTTTCGGATACAACTACGGTCATAGTCGCTCAGCGCGTAAGCTCCGTCATGTCCTGCGATCTCATCCTCGTCATCGACGAGGGCAGGATCATCGGCGCGGGAAGCCACGACGAGCTGATGCGTACCTGCGAGGTCTACAGCGAGATCAGCCATTCGCAGATGGGAGGTGCTATCCTTGAATAGAGGCGGCGGTATGGGTCCCGGCAGTATGATGATGGGTGACCCTCGTAATGCAAAAAATCCCAACAACACATCCGGGCGCGGCAAAAAGCTCGACCCCAAAACGCGCAACCGAGTTCTGGCAAGACTCGCAAAATATCTTTTCCGCCATATGGATATCGTCCTGACCGCATTCTTTTTCATGCTCTCGGCAAATCTTCTCGCGCTTGTCGGACCAAAGCTTTCAGGCGAGGCGATCAATGCCATTATCGGGAAAGGCGAGGTAAAATTCGACGTTATCTATGAAAAGGTCTTCTGGCTTATTCTCTGCTACGTCGGCTCGGCACTTCTGTCGCTCGGTCTCGCGCTTACGCTTATAAGGCTGAGCAAAAAGATCACGTATTCTCTGCGCAAGGATATCTTCGAGCATCTGCTGACTCTCCCCGTCGGCTACTTTGATACGCATCAGACGGGCGATATCATCAGCCATATCTCGTACGACGTTGACACAGTCAATACTTCTCTCTCTCACGACCTCCTCCAGATCTGCGCAAGCATCGTAACAGTCATCGGCTCGGTTATCATGATGCTTTCGATCTCTCCGATGCTCTTGCTCGTTTTCTGCGTGACGGTACCGATCTCGCTCGTGCTGACGAAAAAGCGAACCACCTTCGTACGTCCGCTTTTCAGAAAGCGTTCGGCAAAGCTCGGCGAGCTCAACGGATACGCCGAGGAGATGCTCTCGGGTCAGAAAACTATCCGTGCATACGGCAGACAAGCGCACATCTGCGAAAAATTCGACGAACGCAATAAAGACGCCTGCGATGCTTACTATGAAGCCGACTACCACGGCGCGCTGATCGGTCCCTCGACGAATTTCATCAACAATCTCTCACTCTCGCTGATAATCATGTTCGGAGGCATATTCTTCCTCTTGTCAATAACCGGTGCCGTTGCGCCGACCTCACTGTTCTTCATCGAGATCGGATATCTTTCCTCATTCGTTCAGTATTCGCGCCGTTTCTCGGGTCCTATCAATGAATTTGCCAACATTCTTGCGGATCTTCAGTCCGCGCTCTCTGCGGCTGAGCGTATCTTCCGCATCATCGACGAGGCTCCCGAAACTCCCGACGTTGAAAACGCTATCGAAAGCGACGATATCCGCGGCGAGGTCAAGATCGACCACGTAAAATTCGGCTACGTTCCGGGCAGGATCATCATCAAGGATCTGAATCTCGACGTACCGCAGGGCAGTACGGTCGCTATAGTCGGACCGACGGGCGCGGGCAAAACGACCATCATCAACCTTCTGATGCGTTTTTATGACGTCAATGAAGGCACGATAGACCTCGACGGTCACGAGATCCGCGAATACACGCGCCACAGCCTCCGCTCGGCTTACACGATGGTACTTCAGGAGACCTGGCTCTTCGGCGGCACGATCGCGGAAAATATCGCCTACGGCAAGGAAGGCGCGACGATGGATGAGATCGTTGCGGCGGCACGCGCGGCAAAGATCGACTCCTTCATCCGCACGCTTCCCGGGGGCTACGACACCGTTATGACCGACAACGGCGTCAATATCTCGAAGGGTCAGAAGCAGCTTATCACGATCGCGCGCGCAATGCTCGCAGATTCACCGATGCTGATCCTCGATGAGGCGACCTCGAACGTCGACTCGAGAACCGAGATAATGATCCAGGAAGCAATGTTGAGGCTGATGCAGGGCAGAACTTGCTTCGTCATCGCGCACAGACTTTCAACGGTCCAGAACGCAGATACCATCCTCGTCGTCAAGGACGGCAACGTCATCGAGCAGGGCAACCATGAGGAACTCATGACACTCGGCGGCACCTACGCAGGACTTTATAATTCGCAGTTTTCATAACGAAAAGCCCGACCGCCTTGCGGTCGGGCTTTATTTTATTTATTTCTATACTTCCTATAATATACGTAAGAATAAACGATCGGTGCGGTAGCAGCAATCATTGTAATCGCAAAGGGTACCCAGAAAATGAGAAAATCGGGGAGGAAGACGCAAGTGATCGAAAGAATGCCGGCGGAGACCCACACTTTTCCGCCGAAGCGGTGCGTTGCGTTCCAATTTTCCTCGTCCTCAAGAGTCCATTTTATCCTGATGCCGACTGTTCTGCTCTGCCTGCATTTGGGCAGATAATTTCCGACAACGATCAGCATCAAGCCGAGAGATGCGGGCAGAATAAACATAATATCCACTTCTCTGCCGAGCGCGTATGCGTAAGTCATGCCGTTTGCGAACAACGAAACTGCGGGCACAAGCCAGTAAGTGATCCCCATCACCTTGGGGCTCTGATCTCCGCTTATCTGTTTATTGGAGGTAACCGTCACTGTCACGCAATTAAGCACGGCTAAAACGCATGGGAGTACGAATACCGCGACCGCCTTACTACTCCAGCCGTCGGGATTGCCGTCGGCGCCCCAATGCGTCGGCACCTGCTCGGGAAGCTTATCCCACAGAATCAAGCCGAAAAGGATCGGCAGAAGAACTACAATAGTAGAGATGATCAATTTAAGCTTATTAATTTTCATCATTTGCGCCCTCACCCTTCAATTCGCTGATCCAAAGCATTATCTCCTCGAGAACCGATGCGTTCAGATCGTAATAAATATATTTTCCCTCGCGCGTGTCGCGGATCAGATCGGCTTCACGAAGAACCGAAAGATGCCTCGATATCGCCGCCGCAGTGACGTCAAAGTGTTCCGTGATCTCGCCCGCCGACATCCTTCCCGACCTGAGCATATTCAGTATCTCACGGCGGATAGGATCGGCAAGCGCACGCATCGTATTTTGCAAGCTCATTTTTGACCTCATTTAACATTTAACTTAATTGTTAAATATATTATATCACATTCCCCACAATTTGTCAATAGAAAATGGGGACAAATTTTATGTCCCCAAATTTTTATTTCGATATCTGTCCCATTGCTGTTAGCATACCGCCGACGCTTTCCATGGTTCTGCTTGCACGCTTGACCATGCGCTTGGTCTTCGCGGGGCGCGAATTATATGCGGCAAGCGCGATGCCGGTCGCGCAAAACGCCGTACCGACTCCCGCCGCGGTCAAAAAAGTTTTTGCAGCCTTGTTCATTCTGAAATCCTCCGTTATCATTAGTCAGAATTATCTTTCCCACCGCAAAAGATATTATTCAAAGAAAATCACAAAGGCAAAAGATCGCTTATCCGCGCAAGCGTTTTGACCTTCCGTAAAGCTCTTGCCGCGGCTTCAAGCGCGCGCTTACGGACTCTGAATGCTCCCGCGCGCGAAATATTCATCATCTCGGCGCATCTTGTTACCGAAACGCCCCTGACATAATGCCAATAAAGCAAAAGCCGAGTATTGCTGTCGCATTTCAGCTCGGATATAAATTGCCGCACACCGTACATTCTCGCGCGGATTATCGATTCGTCCGCGCCGTCCGAATTGCTTTCAATGTCCTCGTAATTCTCCGACCAGTAAAGCAGAGGATCCTCGGGCAGGACCTCGCTTCCCATAAAATTTCTGCCGTATCGCATGCAATCAAGCATCCTCGCGCCGTGACGGTAGCTCGAAAGATACTCCTCTGCTACGCGCAGTTCCTCCGCGCTCACGTCGGAAGCATAGCGCAGACTCTCTTTTTCTTCCCTTTTCTTTTCGTCCAAATGAGACTCCTCCTTTTTCTTAAAATAGAACAAATGTTCTGTTTCTGACAATATAATACCACATTTTGGAGCCTTTGTCAAGTCTTTTTTTCCAAAAATGAAATATTTACACTTTTTCTGTTGACAATCGAAGTTATGAAACTTATAATAGAAGTAATTATTTTAATCAGGAAAGAAAAATGACGGTAATCAGTGTTAACGACGTCTCGCTCTCCTTCGGAGCGCGGGAGCTTTTTAAGAATATTTCATTTTCGCTCGAGACGAACGACCGCCTCGGCATTGTCGGTCCGAACGGTTGCGGAAAGTCCACGTTGCTTTCTCTTCTTCTCCGCGAAAACAAGCCGGACGAAGGAAGCGTCTTCATCGCCGCAAATACCTCGATCGGAATTCTGACTCAGGACAGCGCATACGAGGTCTCGGCTGACACAGGCGCGACAGCGCTTGAGCAGATGTACGCCGCCTTCCCCGAACATCTTGCCGCTGAAAAGCGAATAGCCGAGCTCGAGGAGTGGCTTGCCAAGAACCCCGAGCTTTCTATGGTTCCGAAATACGCCTCGATCACGAAGGAATTCACCGATCTTCACGATCGCTATGCCCGTGACGGCGGACTGACCTTCCGCTCGCGCTGTCACTCGATCCTCGAGGGTATGGGCTTTACCGAGGAGCAGATGTCGCTCCCGATCGAATCTCTTTCGGGCGGTCAGCGCACGCGTCTCGCTCTCTCGCGCCGTCTCTGCCGCGAGCCCGATCTTCTCCTTCTCGACGAGCCGACAAACCATCTCGACGCCGACACCCTCGCATGGCTCGAGTCCTTCCTATCAAACTACTCCGGCTGTCTCATCACGGTCTCGCATGACCGCCGATTCCTCGACAAGGTCACAAACAAGACCCTCCTCTTCGAGCGCGGACGCGCAAAACTCTATCGCGGAAGCTACACAGCCTGCGCCGAACAACGCCGCCGCGACCGCGAGATCCTTGAAAAGCAGTATAAGGATCAGCAAAAGGAGATCGCGAGGCAAGAAGCTTATATCGAGCAGCAGCGACGTTGGAACCGCGAGCGCAACATCATAGCAGCGGAAAGCAGAATCAAGATGCTTGCCAAGATCGACCGTATTTCCGCTCCCGAGAAGGATGAGCGCACGGTCAAAATGCAATTCTCGCGCGGTCTGCAGAGCGGAAACGACGTTCTGAACGTCCGCGGACTCACCTTTACCTACCCTTCCGCATCGAAAACTCTTCTCCGCGATCTGAATTTTCAGGTCAAGCGCGGCGAGAAGGTATTCATCGTCGGACCTAACGGCTGCGGCAAATCGACCTTGATCAAGCTTCTGCTCGGCGACCTTGACTGCACGGGCGGAGTCATCGACTACGGTCACAACCTGCAGATAGGCTACTACGATCAGGAAAACCAGGGTCTTGAGGAACGCAACACCGTTCTCGAGGAGCTTTGGTCGCTCTATCCCGATATGAAGGAAAAGGACGCGCGCGGCGCGCTCGGATCATTCCTCTTCAGAGGCGACGACGTCTTCAAGCCCGTATCCGTCCTCAGCGGCGGCGAGCGCGCGCGACTCACGCTCGTTAAGCTCATGCTCTCGAAGATGAACGTCCTCATCCTCGACGAGCCGACGAACCACCTCGATATCGGCTCGCGCGAAGCACTCGAAGATGCGCTTGCAGGATACGACGGTACGCTCATCTGCGTCTCGCACGACCGCGCCTTCATCGACCGTCTTGCAACCCGACTTCTCTGCTTTGATGAGCAGGGCAAGCTCGTGAGTCTTCCGATCGGACAGACCCGCGGTGCATGGGACGAATGGCAGGCTTACCGTGAAAACGGCAAGATCGTCCCCGTGGCTGTTCAGTCAAAGCCCGTCGAGACGGTTTCCGACAACAAAGCCGACTATCTCCGCCGCAAGAGCGAAGCCGCCGAGGCACGCAAGCAGGCTTCGAGACTCGCACGCCTTAAGAAGGAACAAGAAGAGCTCGAAGCAGAGCTCGACGATCTCTCAGCCGAGCTTTACGGTGACGCGGCATCCGACTACGTCCGCGCCGCTGAGATCTCCGCCAGGATCGAGGAGATCGAGAACAGGTTGCTTGAGATATATGAGGAGACGGAAGTATAGTGATCAGACCCGAATGATCAGTTGTCAGCGGTCAGTGGACAGAAAGATGCGAATGATAATTTTATTGGTACTTTCAGTCTATTGTGCTGACAAATAATTTGATTTAAGTTAATTATAAAAAACAATCTCGGATATTGAGAAGAGTTTAGCTTCAAAATATCCGAGAGCTCTTTTTTAATTATGTTATTGTATAGTACAAAAACTATATGTATTGTACAAAATTATTGCAGTAACCCGCAACTTTCTGACCACCGATCACTCTTCCTTCGTTCTGCTCGGCAAAAGCGTTCCAAGCCTCTCTCCTATCTTCTTGCTATGGTAGCCAAAGTATCTCTCGGCAGTGATCATATCGAGGACACGCGAGAAGATGCTCATGACGAGCATTGAGAGAAGCACGCTCTCTGCGGCAAAGCCGAGCTTTCGGAAAAGCATTGTAAGTGCGCCGCATCCGATGCCGTGGATAAAGCGTCCCGTTTGAGTGACGGGCGCCGAGGAATGCTCCGTCACACCGAAGAAGGCTCCAAGGAATATTCCGCCCGCACAAAAATGATAAACAAGATATTCGTAATGCGCGCCGTCAAAGAAAAGGAAGAACCATACGACGATAGCACCGCCGAGGTATCCCACAGAGCTTTGCCATGAGATCGTTCGGCGAGCTAAAAGATAAATACCGCCGAGGATCAAAAGCAGAGCAGACATCGCGCCGATGCTTTCCGTTGCATTTCCAAGGAAAAGATCAAGCATCTTGATATTCGGAATCACTCCCGACATCAGCACCTCGAGAGGAGTTTCAGCAGCGAGCTCGTTCATTTGATCCCAATATGACGTAACTCCGATCTCAAGCTTAACGAAAGCCTCGGTATGAGCAGTCATCATTCCGGTAAAGATAAAGAATGGAACGAGTGCGGCTGCGATCGGATTTATCACACCGCCGAGGAAACGGCGAAGCGTTACGGCAATAAACACCGCGATCGGGATTATTATATAATTGATACCCGCGGGCATAAAGAGCGCGATGATCATACCGAGCACTGCAGAATTGAAGACGCGCGCACCTCCCTTGAAGATTACGGCATAGATCAAATCAAAGAGAGCTCCGCTGAGCATTGCTACCGCTATCACGGCAAGTGGGCGCATACCGTATGCGATAATGCTCCAGATAATTGCGGGCAACGCCGCGATCATTATATCAAGAGAGAAAAGGAATTCATTATTTCCGCTTCTGATATGAGGCGCGGATGATCCGATAGAATTATTCATCGCTCTCCTCCTTTGCTCTGTTTAAATTATAAAGCTCCTTGGCATGTCTGATATGGTAAACGTGTTCAACCCCGCCCGGGCAATTATACGTACAGGTTCCGCATTCGATACAGCTCTTGAGGCCCATATTCAACGCCTTTTTTATTCTTCCCTTCTCGGCATGCTTTGCGAGATAGAGAGGCAAAAGATGCATCGGGCAGCTTTCAACGCATTTTCCGCATCTGAGGCAGGCGGACGTTGAGCGCGACTTTACGTACTTTTTTGAAAGGAAAAGAAATGCCGTATCTTCCTTCGATAGGTAGTATTCTCCGTCGGAAAGAGCATGGCCCTTCATGAGTCCGCCGCGAACAATACGCTTTGGCGTACCGTTGACACCACCGCAAAATTCAGCGATCTCGGATAGCGGCGTTCCAACGCGAACCGAGATAACGCTCTGTTCGCGTATACAATCTCCTCCGACCGTGACAACACGTTCGATCTGAGGCATGCTTCCGGCAAAAGCGCGGAAAATATCCGCACACGCCTCCGCGCTGAAAACAACGTATCC
Organism: Clostridia bacterium; assembly: GCA_017411805.1. Lineage (GTDB taxonomy): Bacteria > Bacillota > Clostridia > Oscillospirales > CAG-272 > CAG-390. The sequence continues at coordinate 2,533 of JAFQPI010000006.1, read as the reverse complement.
GAGCTGAGCCGTGGTCTCTCGCGCGGGAGGTTCCTTACCCGTCACAGAATTGATAACAAGTCTGCGATCTCCCTCGGGATGCTTTGTTGCGGTAACGCGCAAGCGCAGAAGCGGATTGTTACCGATTATATCCTCCAACGCTCTGATAAGATCAAGCCTGCTTTCCTCAACTACTATGTCAGCATAAGCAACCTCGAGTGCGCGAAGAAGGATCTTTGCGCCGTTTAGAACGTCTTTAGGACGTTCGAGAATAAGCCTGTATCTGGCGGAAAGGAAGGGCTCGCATTCCGTGCAGTTAACAAGAAGCCTGCGCGCACCTCCGAGAGCACATTCAATGCGTCTGGCAACCGAAAATCCATCCTCGGACTCACAAATTCCGGCACGCCTAATGATCTCCACTATCTCATCGGGAGAGGTCTCGGTCAGCTTTTGGGTAAAAGGAATTATCTCGGGATCCCTTGCATCCTCTTTGTCGTTTTCGATTACTACAGCCAAAGCATTGCCATTGGGATCAAGTTCGATCTCGGCGATCTTGCCCGAAACGCTCGCATGTACGGGGATCGGATCCGATTCCTCGCAAAGCATCTGCCCCATGAAAACGTAGTCTCCCTCGGCAACGGAAAGCTTCGTATCGTTGCGCAAAGCGATCCTGACTCTGTCAGGCGCGGGCATATTTTTAATCGGCGAAAGTCCGGCACTCTTTTCAAAAGATGACTCGCGAATACGAACGCCGCCCGTAAATGTATAAAGATTACTCATAAAGCGTAATCAGCCTTTCAAAATAATAGATAATATTATTATACATCAAATTAATGAACATTTCGTGAGTGAAAGATTACATAGCCGATATTTTTATCGGATTTATAACTTTTTGCAATAAAATGTCATAAAAATGATCATCTTCTCACCAACTATCAAAAAAACAAAAAAAATAAAAAAATCTTTCAAAAAAGTATTGACAAACCGTTCAGTTTATGATATAATATCAAGGCACTTGTGGCGGAATAGCTCAGTTGGCTAGAGCGCTCGGTTCATACCCGAATGGTCGTTGGTTCAAGTCCGACTTCCGCTACCAGGCCCGTTGGTCAAGCGGCTAAGACACCGCCCTTTCACGGCGGTAACACGAGTTCGATTCTCGTACGGGTCACCAAACGTAACAAATCCGAACTATTTCGTAAATCGAAATTAGTTCGGATTTGTTTTTTACTATTAAACTTACAAACTGACGCTGTTTAGGAGCGAGGTCACGCGACCTCGCTCTTTTCCCTTTTCTCGGCTTCCTGTTGTGCTTTCCACTCCTCAAACTCTCTCTGCCCCTGCTCTGATTCAAAATAAGCAACGATATCCGGCAAAAGGCAACGGGCGATTTCTTTGCGGATGTGTTCCGGTATTTGCGGAATGTGACTCTCTCCACGTGTGCTACGGAAAGCAAATTCGAGGCGCAGGAGGAATCGTTTGAACCAACCTGCGTTTATCGCAGAAACCATGTGGCGAGGATCTCTTGCTCCTTCTTCTGCCTTTTCGCTTCTTCCTCACGCTGCTTGCGCTGAACTTCTTCCCAATCTTCGATATTCTCCCCCTCACGAAGTACCGTGCGGTTATCGCGAAGCAGAGCGTTGACTCGCTTCCAAAACTTTTTCCAAGTCATATTTTTTCCTTCCTGATTATGATTTTGCCATTTGTGCATATTACCTCATATTTTCTGTCAGTGACATTGATTAGACGCGCGAAAACCGCCCCAAACCGCCGTTTTTACGCAAAAAGTGGCATAGAAGCCGAAATAAAGTGACCTTACTCCGAAAAAGTGCCCCTTGCCCTATAACCGTGCATCTCTCGAAAGCTTGCTAAAGCTCGTCAAAGCTCGCAAATTCGGTCGGCTCTGCCGTCCGATGTGAGAGGCCGACGCCATAAAGTGGTGCGACTTTAACCTGCTTTCTAATCGAAAGTCGGCAATTTAACGCATTCCCATAAACTCCTGCCTCCGTTTCTGCTTTATCTTTGATTCCAGCATATCAGATTTTGCAACGTGAATTGTCACGAAATTCCAAAATCATAGGGATATATACCGTTTGTTCCAAATTCCTTTGGTATTCGTCATTATAACACAATAATATTGTATTGTCAATAGGATTATATAATATTTTTGGAGTTTTCTCTTGACAAATACAATTTTATATGGTAAAATGTAGCCGTAATATAATTTGGAGGTATATCCGTATGAGCTTTATTGGCGAACAAATAAAGAAGTACCGTAATATAAAAGGCATGACTCAGCAGGACATTGCCGAAGCTCTTGGCGAGAGTTCGGGAAGAGTCATCTATAACTGGGAGAAAGGTATCGGTCGTCCTGATTGCGATAAGCTCGCGCGTCTTTGCGACCTGCTTGGTGTGTCCGCTGACGAGCTGATCGGATGCAAGTCCATGGCTCAACGCCCTACTGCTACCGAGTGGACAACGTTACAAAAATACCGCGCCCTTGACGAGCACGGTAAAGAGGTTGTTGATTATTTGATCGACAGCGAATATAAGCGTG